>NZ_JBFULG010000002.1:0-581187 GCF_056400425.1 Lysobacter sp. P5_B12 | reverse complement strand
CCAACGCACCGCGGCACTTCAGCACGCGCAGGCGATGCGGCGCGGTTTCGATCGCGATGCGCAGCGGCGCGGGCGAAGGATTCAGCGCGGCATGCGCGTCGCGAAACGCGAAGCCCGGCGTGCGTCCGGTTTCGGCCGCCACCTGCAAGCGTCGCAATGCGCGGTCGTCGGCCTTCTGCGGCCAGCACAACACCGCCGCGCACGCACCCGAGCGCAGGCATTGTTCGGCGGCCCACAACGCATCGCGCGGATTGGCGTCGATCACCTGCAAGGCTTCGTGACGCAAACCTGCGGCCTGCCACGCTGGTGCATGCGCGCGATACGGCGGCGCGACGAGCGCAATGATGCTGCCGTTGCCTTGTGCCAACCGTGCGAGCGCGGGCCACACCAGGCGCAATTCGCCGACGCCGTCGGCGGGCAGGAGGATTTCGCTGAGCGCCGCCGACGGCCAGCCGCCGCCGGGCAGCATCGCATCGAGCGCAGCCCATCCGGTGGCGATCGCATCGACCGGTGCCTGCGTCGCGGGTTGCCCGCGCCAGACACGCCGCGCGGCCAGCAGGCCATCGAGGGCGACGACCGCGCTCATGCGCGAAAGCCCCGATCAGGCGAAGGCGAAAGACTGTGGAAGAGAGAGAAACGTCGCATGGTTAGTAGCAATACTAACACCGGCGACGGGAAGTTGAAGCGGCCGTGGCAACGGACGTTCCGCTATGAAATCAACAACTTAACAAAACCTCACAGCAGGATCGGCGGCTCTCCCCCCACGATCACCACGTCCGCTGGGCGCCGCGCGAACAGACCCACCGCCACCACGCCCGGGATCTGGTTCAACTCGCGCTCCAGGCCAACCGGGTCGACGATCGACAGCCCGTGCACGTCGAGCACGACGTTGCCGTTGTCGGTGGTGACGCCATCGCGCCACACCGGCTGGCCGCCAGTGCGCTTGAGGATCTCGCGCGCGACCAGGCTGCGCGCCATCGGGATCACCTCGACCGGCAAGGGAAACTTGCCGAGCACATCGACGCGCTTGGCCGGATCGATGATGCAGACGAACTTCTCGCTCGCCTCGGCGATGATCTTCTCGCGCGTGAGCGCCGCGCCGCCGCCCTTGATCAGGCGCTTGTGCGTGTCGCACTCGTCGGCGCCGTCCACGTACAGCGACAAGGGCCCGGTCGCATTGAGGTCGAGCACTTCGATCCCGTGCGCGCGCAAGCGTTGCGTGCTCTGTTCCGAGCTCGACACCGTGCCCGCGATCCGGTCCTTGATGCGCGCGAGCGCGTCGATGAAGAAGGCGACGGTCGACCCCGTGCCCACGCCGACGATCATGCCGTCCTGCACGTACTCGATCGCCTTCTCGCCCGCGAGTCGCTTGGCTTCGCTCATTTGCGTTCCAGTTTCAGAAGTTGCTTCCACTGCGCGGCGGTCACCGGCAGCACGGACAAACGGTTGCCGCGGCGCACGAGCGCGAAATCCTCGCCGAGGTCATCGGCATGCGCCTTGATGTCCTCGAGCGTGATCACCTGCGCCAACTTGCGCTCGAACGCCACGTCCACGAGCGACCAGCGCGGTTCTTCGCGCGTGCTCTTGGGGTCGTAGTACTCGGACTTCTTGTCGAACTGCGTCGGATCCGGATACGCCGCGCTCGCCACCTTCGCCAGGCCCGCGATGCCCGGCACCGCGCAACTGGAGTGGTAGAGGAACACGCCATCGCCCGGCTGCATCGCGCGCATGTGGTTGCGCGCCTGGTAATTGCGCACGCCGTTCCAGGGTTCGACGCCCACGCGTTCCAGATCGTCGATCGAGAACGTGTCGGGCTCGGTCTTCATCAACCAATAGCGGCGCGGGGGGCTCATGGGGCAGGCACCGGATCGAAGAGATGCGTGTCGGTTTCGCTGCACAGCGCATCGAGCGGCATGTCCCAGGGTTGCGGCGACACGGTTTCGACTTGCTGCGCGGCGAATGCAGCGCCCACCAGGTGCGGCAGCGCGGCATGGTCGCGGCGGAATGCGAAGGTGCGATCGTACCAGCCGCCTCCCATGCCCAGGCGATGCCCGTGCGCGTCGAACGCGACGAGCGGCACGACGACGAAGGCCATGGCATGCGCCGGCAACAAGGCCGAATGCGGGACGTCGGGTTCGGGAATGCCGTGCTTGTTCGACACCAGCGCCGCACCGCCGCGCCATGGCGCGAAGCGCAGCAGGCCGTCTTCGTGCAGCACCGGCAGGCAATACGTGCAACCGCGCGGCAGGCGCAGTTGCCAGGACGACAATGCGATTTCGCCGTCCATGGCCCAGTAGCCGGCGACATGGCCGGAGACGGGTGCGAAGGGAAGCGAAAGCAGGCGATGGGCGAGCGCATCGGCTGCGGCGATCCGCGCAGGCGCGGGAATCGCGCGACGCTTCGCGCGGAGTTCCCTGCGGAGCGTGTCGCGCGAGAACGTCATGGAAAAAGAACATCCTCCGCCGTGAAGATGCGCGCGAAACGACCTTGAACCCGAGGTTCAAGTGGGAACGTTTGGCGACCTTCGGGCTTCCCGCTCATGGCGGACTTGCACACCCGGTCTCCGCTACATCCCCGGTGTCGTCTTAAAGGGACAAGGTGAATGTTTGCGCGCGCCGTCGACACAGCAGAGGACGCGAGGCGAAGTATAGCGCCGCGGTCGAAACGCGAAAGTCCGTTCGTCGGTCGAAACATGGCGGGGATTCAGGTGTGGACGCGATGCGTTTGGAATTCCGTGCACGCCGTCTCGACATCGGGCCTGCGCGTCGTGCAGGTCAGGCCGGCGGCGTATCGAACAGATCGTCGAGGCGGCGTTGCAACGCGCCGACCGTTTTCGACACTTCGCGGTCGAGTCGTTCGCTGTCGCCGCGCACTTGCTGCAATTCGTGCGCGAGGTTGAGCGCGGCGAGCACCGCGATGCGATCGACACCGGCCATGCGGTTGCTGCCGCGGATCTCGCGCATCTTCGCGTCGAGCAACTTCGCGGCCGCCACCAGGCTGTCGCGTTCGTCGGGCTCCACGCCCACGGTGTATTCGCGATCCAGGACGCGGATGGTGACCGGCTCGCTGACCTTGCTCACGTGTGCTGCTCCAGCGACTTCAAGCGCGTGATCATCGCTTCCACGCGCGAGCGCGCCTGTTCGTTCTTCGCGAGCAACTGTGCGCGCTCGCCCGACAGTTGTTCCTGCTGCGCGCGCAAGCTGCGGTTTTCTTCGGTCAGCCGCTGCGCGAGGGCGGCGAGCTGCTCGATGCGCGCGGCCAGGGCCTGAAGCTGAGCGAGGGTGTCGGCCGTGTCCATTGCCTGAGGTTAGGCAGCGTGCGGGGGGTGGTCAAGGCGCACGTGCGGGAACGCGCCCTTCACGGCAGGACGGCGGCATCGAAGTCGGGCGCCCAGGTCCGGATCAGCCCGAGGCAGCGGTGTGCGTCCAGCGGCGGGGAGAGCCAGTAGCCCTGGATCTCGTCGCACCGGTGCGCGCGGAGGAACGCGACCTGCGCTTCCTCTTCCACGCCCTCGGCCACCACGTTCAGGCCCAGCGAGTGCGCCATCGAGATGACCGTGCTGGTGATCGCCTCGTCGTCGGCGTCGCGGGTGAGGTCGCCGATGAATTCCTTGTCGATCTTCAGCGTGGTGATGGGCAGGCGCTTGAGGTAGGCCAGCGACGAGTAGCCGGTGCCGAAATCGTCGACCGCCAGCTGCACGCCCAGTTCGCGGATCGCCTGCAGGGTCACCGCGGTCTGCGCGGCGTTGGACATCACGACGCTTTCGGTGAGTTCCAGTTCCAGGTACTCGGCGGGCACGCCGGTGTCTTCCAGTACGCGCGAAACCACCGCCGGCAGATCGCCGCGCAACAGCTGCAGCGCCGAAACGTTCACCGCCATCGTCAGGCGGTCCAGGCCGTGGGCGCGCCAGCGCTTGAGCGTGTGGCAGGCTTCGCGCAGGGCCCATTCGCCGATCTCGAGGATCAGCCCGCTTTCCTCGGCCAGTGGGATGAACTGCGCCGGCGGGATCTCGCCGTACTCCGGGCTCGTCCAGCGCAGCAGCGCTTCCACGCCGGTGATGCGCGCCTGCGGCAGCGACAACTTGGGCTGGAACACCAGGCGCAACTCGTTGCGATCGAGCACCTTGCGCAGCGCCGCGGAAATGGTCGCGCGGCGGCGGATCGCGATCTCCATCGACTCGGTGTAACGCATGTAGATGCGGCGCCCCGCGGCCTTGGCCTGGTACATCGCGGTGTCGGCGTGCTTGAGCAGGTCGGTGGGCACCGCCGCGTTGTCGGGATACAGGCTGATGCCGATCGACGGGGTGATCGCGACATCCTGCGTTTCGTCGATGTCCAGCGGCGCTTCGAACGCGGTGATGATCTCGCGCGCGATCTTCTCCGCTTCCTCCGGCGTGTCGATGTTCTCCAGCACGACGGTGAACTCGTCGCCGCCCAGGCGCGCGACCGTGTGCTGCGGCCCCACCGTCTGCTGCAAACGCGCGGCGGTGGCGCGCAGGATGCGGTCGCCGGCGGCGTGGCCCAGCGAATCGTTGATGTCCTTGAAGCGATCCAGGTCGAGGAACAACACCGCGATGCGGCTTTCCTGGCGACGCGCACGCACGATCGCGCGCGACAGGCGTTCGGACAGCAACGCGCGGTTGGGCAGGCTGGTCAGCGTGTCGTAGTTGGCCAGGTAGCGCAGTTCCTGTTCGGCGCGCTTCTTGTCGGTGATGTCGGTGAACACCGCGACGTAATGGCTGCGCTGGCCGCCGGCATCGAGCACCGCGCTGCTTTCGATCCAGCACAGGAATTCCTCGCCGTCCTTGCGCTGCTGCCACATCTCGCCGCTCCAGCGGCCGTTGCGTTCCACTTCCGCGCGCGTCTGGCGATAGAAGTCCGGATCGTGTTGCGCGCTGTCGAGCAGGCTCGCCGAGCGCCCGATGACTTCCGAATCGCTGTAACCGCTGATGCGGCTGAAGGCGGGGTTGACCGACACGAACTGGAAATCCCGATCGAGCACGGCCACCGCTTCGGACATGCTGCGCAGCACTTCGCTCGCGATGCGGCGTTCGCGTTCGGCGGTGCGGCCGGCGGTGATGTCGCGCGCGGTGCCGGCCACGCGCAGGGCGCGGCCGTCGGTACCTTTTTCGACTACGCGGCCACGCGCGCGCACCCAGGTCCACGCACCGTTCGGCCCGCGCACGCGATGTTCGGAGAGGAACAACGAGGTCTTCCCGCGGATGTGGTCCTTCAGGCGTTCGAGCACGCGCGGCAGGTCGTCGGCGTGGATTTCGTGGCGCTGGTCGACATCGGTCTGCACCGCGATGCCGCGGCGCGCATCTTCGCCTTCGGCGGTGCGCATGCTGCGCATCTCGCGGCGCGCCAGGTCGTAGTCCCAGAACATCTCGCCCGAGGCCCACAGCGCGAGTTGCAGGCGTTCCTCGCGATCGCGGATCTGCGCGAAATACTCCTTCTCGCGCCGACGGCGCTGCACGATGAGCCACGCGATCGAACCGATCAGCAACAAACCCGCGATCAGGTAAGCAAGCAGCGCGAGCGGATGGCGCCACGCCGGCGGCGCCACGTGCACGGGCAGTCGCAGCATCTGCGTGTTCCACACGCCGTCGCGATTGGTCGCCTGCGCGAGGAATGCGTAATCGCCCGGCGGCACGCGCGTGTAGGTGACTTCGGGGATCGCGCCGTTGTCGATCCAGTCGCTATCGAAGCCTTCCAGCTTGTAGCGATAGCGGATGTTGCCGCCGTCGGCGAAGTCCAGCGCACCGACGCGCAAGCGCAGCATGCCTGCATTCGGCGGCACGTCGATGCGCGTGGCCTGCCACGTCAGGTCCTCGTCGGTCACGCCGGCCGTACCGAAGCGCGCCGTCAGCAAACGCACCGGCGGCATGTAGGGGGTGTCGTGCACCATGCGCGGATCGAACACGTTGAGCCCGCGCACGCCGCCGAACAGCAGGCGCCCGTCGCGCAACTTCAGGGCCGCGCCGCCGTTGAATTCCAGGTCCTGCAGGCCATCGGCCATGCCGAAGGCGCGCACCGTGCCGTGCGCGGGATCGAAGCGCATCAGGCCCGCGTCGGTGCCGAGCCACAGCAGGCCCTGCGGCGACTCGGCGATCGAGAACACCACCGGCACCGGGCGCGACCCAAGGGCGGCGTCGAGCGGATGGTCGAACAGAATGTCGTTGCCCTTTTCGACGACGCGGCTCAGGCCCGAATGCGTGCCGACCCAGATCGTGCCGTCGGAGGCTTCGAGCACCGCGCGCACGAGGTTGCCGGCGAGGCTGTGCGGTGCATCGGGTGCATGGCGGAACACGCGCATGCGGCCGGCGGCGGGTTCGAGCAATTCCAGGCCATCGCTCGAACCGGCCCACACGCGGTGGTTCCGGTCGATCGTCACCGCATGCACGGTGGACGGCTCGGGCGAATTGCCGGCCGCCATGTACGCACGCACCCGCCCGGAACCCGGATCGAAGTGCAACACGCCGCGCAATTGCGAACCCAGCCACAAGGTGCCGTCGTCGTCGCGCGCGACGCTGCGCAGTTGCACGCCGGGAAAGCCCGCCAGCGGAACGGCGGAGATCGTTCCCGCCTGCGTGTCGACCAGGCCCAGGCCGCGCGTCGTCGCCATCCAGAGCTTGCCCGCATCGCCGCGCGCGAAACCCATCGCGCGCAGCAGCAGGCCCGGCTCCGGGAACGCCTCGGCGAAACCTTCCACCGGCGCCAGCGCATCGCCCTGCGCATCGGCGCGATACAACTCGCCGTTGTCGGTGCCGAACCACCATTGGCGCGCATCGTCCTCGACGATCGCCCGCACGCTGTTGCCCGCCACGCCCGAGGCGAAGTTGCGCGGCTCGCCACCGGCGAGATAACGGAAGCGCGTGCCGAGCGGATCRGTCACCGACGGCCCGCGGAATTGCCCGCCGACCCACAGCGCGCCGCCGCGATCGATCATCAGCTTGCCGATCGAACTTTCGGGCAGCGCGCCCTGCATCCAGTTTTCGCGCAGCGCTTCGACGTGGTTGCCGTCGGTGTCGAGGCGACGCACGCCATCGCCGAACACCGCGATCCACAAGCGGCGATCGGGCGCCTGCACGATCGCGTGCACGTCGGTGTTCGTTTCACCCTCCGCGCCGGGCCACACGCGCATCAGCGCGCGGCCGTCGTCGCGCAGGCGGAACAGGCCATCGGGGCGGCCGACCCACAGGCGTCCATCGCGATCGAAAGCGATCGCACGCACCGTGGCTTCGTCGATGCGTTCGGCGCCGCCGCCGGGGCCGAAGCGATACAGGCCGCCGGCGCTGCCGAACCACACCGCCCCGTCGCGATCGCGCAGCAGCGTTTGCCAGGGCGAAGGCGCGACGATGCGCGGATCCAGCGTCAGCAGGTCGGTGCTGCGCCCGGTCTTGGGATCGAAGCGCAGCAGCCCGCCCTGCGTACCGACCCACAACGTTCCGTCGACCGGCAGGATCGCGAGCACCTGCTTGCGCGGCGAGCCCGGCAGCGCGGTGCCGCCGTCGATCGCGAACCGCTTGATCCGACCGTCGTGCAGGTCCAGCCGCGCGATGAATTCCGAATACGTGCCCACCCACATCGCATCGCGCCCTTCGACCGCGAGCGCGGTGACATAGCTGTCGGGCAGGGACGCCGGATCGCGCGGGTCGTGGCGGAAGAGGTGGTAGCGCTGGCCGTCGTAACGATGCAGGCCGCCCTGCGTGCCGACCCAGACGAAGCCTTCGGCATCCTGCGCGAACGCGGTGACGGTGTTCTGCGCCAGGCCGTGTTCGCTGCCCAGGTTGCGGAAGTGGAAATCGCGCGTGGCCGCCCACGACATGCTCGCCGGCAGGATCAGCGCCAGCGCGAGGGTGAACAACACAACCGCGACGCGCTCCCCGGCGCGGGCGGACGAACGAAGGATCTGCAGGCGCACGGGCTCCGCATCCCGGTGGCTTCAATCGCAGTGTGGGGCCAACGGCCGCCGCGGCGCAAACCAAGCGGTACACTGGCGCCCTGCGCGAAGGAGCCCCGCAGTGTCCGATGTCGCCTTGCCGAGTTGGTCCGCCGTCCACGATGCCATCGCCGCCCAGCGCCTGGGTGTCACGCCCGCGGAATTGCACGGGTCCCTGATCGGCTGGTTCGCCGCCGGAGGGGACGACACGCCGGACTGGCTGGCCCGCGTGATGGCCGATGACGCACTGCCGCAAAACCCGCCCGGCAACGCGCTGGATGCATTGCGCGCCGCGAGCGCCGGCCAGCTCGAAGATCGCGGCTTCTCCTTCGAACTGCTGCTTCCCGAAGCCGACGCCACCCTGGGCGAACGCAGCGGTGCCTTGTTCGATTGGTGCCGCGGCTTCCTCGGCGGCTTCGGCCTGGCCGCCGGCGAAAACCCGCCGCTGTCGGAAGAGGGCGGCGAAGCGCTGGCCGACCTGGCCCGGCTCGCCGCCGCCACGCCGCAGGACGACGGCGACGAAGACGACGAGGAAGCGCTGACCGAGATCGAGGAGTTCGTCCGCGTCGCCTCGTTGTTGTTGCATGGCGACTGCGTCCTCGCGCCGCGCCATCGCAAGCAATTCAACTGATGCGCGCCGCCGGACCGCAACGCCCGCTCAACCTTCCGGGCACCGCCTACGCGCGGCGACGCAAGCAACTCATGCGCATGGCCGGCGACGACGCGATCCTCGTCCTGCCCGCCGCGCCCGAGCGCGTGCGCAGCCGCGACACGCACTACCCGTATCGGCAGGATTCGGACTTCTGGTACCTCACCGGTTTTCCCGAACCCGAAGCGGTGCTCGTCCTCGTCCCCGGCCGCGCGCACGGCGAGACCATCCTGTTCTGCCGCGAGCGCGATCCCGACCGCGAAGCCTGGGACGGCCCGCGCGCCGGCCAGGAAGGCGCGGTCGACGCCTTCGGCATGGACGATGCGTATCCGATCGCCGACCTCGACGAAATCCTGCCCGGCCTGCTCGAAGGCCGCTCGCGCGTGTACTACCACTTCGGGCGCGACGCGGAATTCGACCTCAAGCTGATCGGCTGGCTCAACCGCGTGCGTGCGCAGGCGCGCACGGGCGCGCAGCCACCGCATGAATTCCTCGCGCTCGGCCATCTGCTCGACGAGATGCGGCTGTTCAAGTCGAACGACGAAATCAAGTTGATGCAACGCGCCGCCGACATCAGCGTCGCCGCGCACGAGGCGGCGATGCGCATGGCGCGCGCGGGCGTGCGCGAATTCGAATTGCAGGCCGAACTCGAACGCGTCTTCCGCGCCAACGACGCCGAAACCGCCTACGGCAGCATTGTCGGTGCCGGTGCGAACGCCTGCGTCCTGCATTACCGCGCCAACAACGCCACCGCGCGCGCGGGCGACCTGGTGTTGATCGACGCGGGCGCCGAATACCGCAACTACGCGGCCGACATCACCCGTACGTTCCCGATCGACGGGCGCTTCTCGAAGGAACAGCGCGCGCTGCACGATCTCGTCGGCGCAGCGCAGCGCGCGGCCCTGGCGAAAGCGCGGCCCGGTGTTTCATACGACGCGGGGCACCAGGCCGCGGTCGAAACGCTCACGGAAGGTTTGCTGCGCCTGGGTCTGTTGAAGGGACGCCTGGAAAAGGCGATCGCCGATGGCGCGTACCGCCGGTTCTATCGCCACAAGACAGGGCATTGGCTCGGCCTGGACGTGCACGACGTCGGCGAATACCGGATCGACGGCGAATCGCGCCTGCTCGAGCCCGGCATGGTGTTCACGATCGAGCCGGGCCTGTACGTCGCGCCCGACGACAAGACGGTGCATGCGAAGTGGCGCGGCATCGGCATCCGCACCGAAGACGACATCGTGATCACCAACGACGGTCACCGCATCCTGACCGACGCCCTGGTGCGCGACGCCGACGAAATCGAAGCCTTCATGGCCGGCTGACGGCCGGCATCCCCCTTTCCAAGGGGGATCGATCGCGCAAAGCGCGATCGAGGGGGATTGACAGCCTACGGAGCCGGAACAAGCCGCGGCATCGCGACCGCAGCCCCTTCGCGTTCCGTCGACTTCGCCGCATATCGCGCGGCGAACCGAACATGCTCCGCAAACGGTGCGTCGCGCTGTGCGAGCGACGCAGCAAGCGCACCACTGAACGCATCGCCCGCGCCCGTGGTATCGACCGGTGTGGCGGGAAACGCAGGCACGCGATAGGCCGCGAACGCATCGCCCCGCAGCACATCGCCCACGTGCGAGACGAAGGCACCGGCCGCGCCGAGCGTCACCACCACCGTGGCGTCGCGCGCGAGTTGCCGGCAATACGCATGCAGGGTCGCATCGTCGGTCGACGCGATCCCGTCGGGATCCACCATCACGCCACAATGCGCCGCGAGCAAGGCCGCGAACTCGCTTTCGTTCGGCGTGAGGATGTCCGCCAGCGCGAGCAGCGCCTCACCGACCGGTGCGTTCGCCGGCGCCGGATTGAGCACGGTGCTTGCCCCGATCTCGCGCGCGATGCGCAACGCGGCCGCCACTGCATCCTCGGGCGATTCCCGCTGCGCCAGCACGACATCCGCCTGCGCGAACGCCGCGCGCTGCGCCTGCACGAAATCCGTGCCCAGGTCCGCGTTCGCGCCGGCACCGATCACGATGCAATTGCGGCCGTGCGCATCGACGTAAATGCCCGCGGTGCCTGTCGGTTGCGCGCTGTGCTGCACGACGAGCGCGATGTCGTCCGCCGCCGCCAACGCGTGCGCCGATTGCGCGCCGGCATCGTCGCCGAGTGCGCAGACGAAGGTCGTCGTCGCGCCCGCGCGCGCGCAGGCGACGGCCTGGTTGAACCCCTTGCCGCCGGGCCCGGTCGCGTAGCTGCCGACGCGCGTTTCACCGGCGTGGGGCAGCACGTCGCAACGCCAGATATGGTCGACGTTGAACGAGCCAACGACGACGACGCGCACGATCAGCTTCCGAGGTAAGTCAGCACGCCCGCGATGGTCGCGGTCATGAAGGTCGCGATCGAACCGCCGAGCACCGCGCGCAAGCCGAAGCGCGCGAGATCACCGCGACGTTCCGGCGCGAGCCCGCCGATGCCGCCGATCTGGATGGCGATCGAGGAGAAGTTGGCGAAGCCGCACAGCGCGTAGGTCGCGATCAACTTGCCCTGTTCGCTCAGCGCCACGCCCGCGACCTTGCCGTTCACGATGTCGGCCAGCTGCAGGTAGGCGACGAATTCATTGATGACGATCTTCTGGCCGATGAGCGAGCCCACCGTCGTTGCGTCCTGCCACGGCACGCCGATCACCCACGCGATCGGGGCCATCACATAGCCGAGGATCGAAGCGACGTCGGTCGGACGGCCGAGCGCAACGTCCAGGCCCGTCGCATGGCCGACCCACGTCAGCGGCCAGTTGATCAACGCGATCAGCGCGATGAAGGCCAGCAGCATCGCGCCGATGTTCAGCGCAAGGCGCAGGCCGTCGCCGGCGCCCGCGGCCGCGGCGTCGATGACGTTGCTCGCGGTCTTCTCCACTTCCATCTTCACCGTGCCGCGCGTGAGCGGCGTGCCGGTTTCGGGAATGAGGATCTTGGCCACGACGAGCGTGGCCGGCGCGGCCATGATCGACGCAGCCAGCAGATGCTTGGCGTAGAACGCGCCCTGCACCGGATCGCCGCCGCCGAGCATGCCCACGTACGCGGCGAGCACGCCGCCGGCGATGTGCGCCATGCCGCCGATCATCATCGTGATCAGTTCCGATTCGGTCATGCGCGGGATGTACGGGCGCACGGTGAGCGGCGCCTCGGTCTGTCCGATGAAGACGCTCGCGCACACCGACGTGGTTTCCGCGCCCGACACGCGCATCACCTTGGTGATGCCCCAGGCCATCGCGCGCACGACCGCCTGCATCACGCCCAGGTGGTACAGCACGCCCATCAGCGAGGCGAAGAAGATGATCGTCGGCAACACCTGGAAGGCGAAGATGAAACCGAACTTGTTCACGTCCATCAGCGAGCCGAAGATGAACTTCGAGCCCTCGCCGACGAAGGCCAGGATCGCGACGAACCCATCGCCGAGCGACTGGAAGACATTGCGCGCGCCCGGCACCAGCAGCACCAGCGCCGCGAAGCCGATCTGCAGCGTCACGCCGGTCGCCACCAGGCGCCAGTCGACCGCCTTCTTGTTGTTCGAGAACAGCCACGCGATGCCGATCAGCACCGCCAGGCCGAACAGGCCGAAGCCGATCCGGGCCAATGCATCCATCGAGAAATCCCCCAGGCCTCAGCGGCCGACCGCGCACATTAGTCGAGGGTGCCCCCAGCGGCAACCGACGTTGCCGGCCGCCCTGTTCATGTATCAGGCATCGCGCGCGAGCACGCGATTGCGGCCGGCGGCCTTCGCCGAATTCAGGCGCAGGTCCGCGCGCTTGAGCAGCCCGGAGAGGTCCGTGGCTTCATGCGGAAAGCTCGCGACGCCGGCGCTGAAGGTGAGCAGCAGGGGGTCTGCGCCGGGGTCGGGCACGAAGCGGCGCGAGAACAGCGTGCGCCGCAGCCCGTCCACGCGCTCCCACGCCGTGCCCAGCGGCTTGCGCAGGACCAGCACGAATTCCTCGCCGCCCAGGCGCGCGAGCCATTCGCCGTCTTCCAGCGAATCGCGCACGAGGTCGACGACGTGCATCAGCGCGCGATCCCCCGCGTGATGCCCGATCTCGTCGTTGATGCGCTTGAAGTGGTCCAGGTCGATCAGCGCGACGCACAGGCTCACGCCGTCGCGGCGCGCGGCATCGAGCAGGCGCGGGAAGCGATGCACCAGCCACGTGCGATTGGGCAGCTCGGTCAAACCATCGGTGCCCGACATCTCCACCAGGCGCTGCATGCGATAGACCACGACCGCCGTAATCAGCGTGAATGCCGCCAGCAACACCAGACGCTGCAACTGCCCGCCGACGGTGACCGTGCCGTAATCGCTGGAGATCAACTGGTCGGGCGTGGCGATCGCGAACACCGCCATCGTCAGCACCGCGTATTCCACGATCGCGAGCCCGCCGACGAACATCGTCACGCGCCCGTCGTTGCGCAGGGCCGTGAGCGTGATCGCGAGCAGGTAACCGCACCACACGATCATGCTGTTGACGCCGGACGGCAGGTGGTTCCAGGCGAGGATGACCAGGACCAGCGTGGTCGCCGATACGTCGAAGGCGCCCGAGGCGAAGGGCAACCAGCGGAAGCGCCGGCCATGCCGCGCCAGCGCGAGCCACACCTGCGCGAACACGTTCACGAACACCGCGCCGGCCAAACCGATGAGCGTTTCGCTGAACTGCCCGCCGGTGGCCGCGTTGGCCAGCGGCAACAGCAGGAGCATCGCGGCGACCACGACGCGCAGGCGCGCGACCAGCAATTCACCGCTCGCGCCGACCTCGAGCATCACCTCGTCCGGACGCGTGATCAGTGCCTGCAGGATTTCGGTGTAATGCCGACCGGCGGTTGTCGAACGCATCCCGCACCCCTGATGTTCCCCGCCCGGAGGATAACGCGACCACGGCCGGTGCGCGCCGGGCGTATGCTCGGCGGCCCGCCCGCGCGACAAGGAACCTCGCATGCGTTACCGCCGCCTCGGTGCTTCCGGCCTTCCGATCTCAGCCTTGTCCTTCGGCGCCTGGGTGACCTTCGGCAATCAGGTGGGCCGCGGCGAAGCGCGCGAACTCATCGCCGCGGCGTGGGACCACGGCATCAACTTCTTCGACAACGCCGAGACCTACGCCAACGGCGAAGCCGAGCGCGTGATGGGCGACGTGCTCGCCGACCTGCGCCTGCCGCGCGACAGTTGGTGCGTGTCGAGCAAGGTGTTCTTCGGCGCGGTGGACCATCCGCGGCCGACGCAGCGCGGCCTCTCGCGCAAGCATGTGCACGATGCTTGCGACGCCGCGCTCAAGCGCCTGCGCGTGGATTACCTCGACCTGTATTTCTGCCATCGCCCCGATCCGGACGTGCCGGTCGCCGAAACGGTGTGGGCGATGGACACGCTGGTGCGCCAGGGCAAGGTGCTCTATTGGGGCACGTCGGAATGGCCGGCCCATGCGATCCGCGAAGCGCACAAGGTCGCGCGCGCGCACAACCTGGTCGCGCCGACGATGGAACAGCCGCAGTACAACCTGTTCCATCGGGAGCGCGTGGAACTGGAATACGCGCCGCTGTATTCGGAATACGGGCTGGGCCTGACGATCTGGTCGCCGCTCGCCTCGGGCCTGCTCACCGGCAAATACAACGCGGGGGTGCCGCAGGATTCGCGGCTCGGGCACGAGCGCTTCGCGTGGTTGCGCGATGCCTTGCTGGACGATCCGCAGGCGCGGCGCATCGAACGTGCGCGCAAGTTCACCGCGATCGCCGAAGAACTGGGTGTGCCGCCCGCGCCGCTCGCGGTGGCCTGGTGCCTGCGCAACCCGCACGTCTCCACGGTGATGCTCGGCGCCACGAAGAAGGAACAGCTGGTGCAGAACCTCGAAGCGCTCGAGCTGACCGAGCGCTTCGATGATGCGACCTGGTCGCGGATCGAAGCCGCGACCGCGTGAGCGTCAGTTCGTCTTGATCTGCACGTCGCGGAGGATCGTCGCGTTGTCCGGCGGCGTGTCGAATTCGAGTTCGACATTGCCGTCGTCGCCGATGAAGGCCAGTTGCTGCGTCTGCAACAACGTCACCGCACCGTCGTCGTCGATGAAGGCGGCCGGCGGCGGAGGCGGGGGCGGCGGCGGAACGGGCGGCGCCTTCGGTGCGCGCGGCAGCGACGGCGGAGGCGGCGGGGTCATGAACTTGAGGGAGATCTCCGGCACCTTCACGCGCGTGCTCGCGACGCGGCGATCGCGCAGGTATTCGACCAGGGCCGTGGCGTTGTCTTCCTTCGCGCGCAGCGCTTCCATCGCCTCGCGCGGCGAGTTCACCGCGCGGCCGTCGATCTTCTGGATGACGTCGCCCGGCTGCAGGCCTTCGAGGTCGGGACCCGCGCTCAGCACGAGTACGCCCTTGTCGGTTCCGAAGTAACGGCCGAGACCGCCCTCGACCGATGCCAGGTTCAAGCCGTTCCAGCGGAAGGCTTCGGCGAGCATCGGCACCTTGCAGTTCTTGCCCTTGCAGTCGCCGCGCGGGCCGATGCGGATCACTTCCTGGCGCACGTCTTCGCCCACGCCCGGCACGTCGATGTCGATGCGGCGGAGTTGCGGATTCACGTCGGGCCCGCCCACCCAGAACACATCCTGGTCCAGCGATGCGGTGACGTTCGCGCTCGCGGCTTTGCCCGCGCGCACGTAATCGATGCGGATCGGCTTGCCCTCGTCCATGCCGACGAACAACTTGCGGGCATTGTCCAGGCGCAGGTCGCCGTTGCTGCCGAGCACCTGCGTGCCGCCGACGGCGGTGATGCGGTCGCCGGCCTTCAGCCCGGCCTTCGCCGCGCCGCTGTCGGGCGTGACGCCGGCCACGCGCACGCCGGCCTGCGCATCGGGCGCGAGGACGACGCCGATCACCGGCTTCTTCATCATGCGGCGTTCGAAGATGTGCACGTCGGGCGCGGCTTGCGCGCCGAGCTTGCCCTGCAGTTCGGCCAGGCGCCGGGCGGCGCGTTCGAGGTCGGCCTGCGCGGCGTCGAGCTGCGCCTGCGTCGGGGCATCGGCGGTGCGGACCTTGGTCTTCGGTGCTTGCGCGGCGGCACTCGCGGCGAGCGCGAGTGCGATGCAGGCGCCGAGCAAGGGCGTGGGACTGAAAAGTTTCATGCGGTCCTCGATGGCGGTGATGGTGTGGTTCCGATGACAGGGATGCGGGGCAGGGGCCGAGCGTCGCAAGCGCGCTTCAATCGACGCGGACGAGCGCGCCGTCGTAGCCCTCGCCGTGCACGGCCATCCAGCGCCGCGTGGACTCGAAGCTCACGGCCGAGCGCAGCGTGTCGACGCGGGCGCGCCAGAGGGCGAGTTGCCCGTCGCGGCCGAGGTTGGGTTGGCGCAGCGCGGCGTCGATGCGCGCAAGTTCGGCATCGAGGTTCGCGCCGACTTCCACCGCTGCGCCGCTGCCCACCGAATCGTCGCGCGCCAGCGCGAGCAAGCCTTCGAGCTGGGCGGACTCTGCGTACAGCGTTTCCAGTGCGTCGGCCGTCTCCGGTTGCGTCGTCGCGGCGGCGACCGGCGCCGGCGGCGATTCGGTTTGTTTCGACGTCGGCAACATGCGCAGCGGCACGATCACCGCGAGCGCGAGCGTCGCGGCGATGGCCAGGCGCGCGGGCCAATGCGCGCGCTTGCGCTCGGGAAGGCGCGCGGCGATGTCGGCCCATGCATCGGTCTGCGGGCGTTCGAGCGGCAAGGCGTTGAAGGCCTGCGCCCACGAGTCCGGCGCGGGGCCGGCGGGATGTCGGGTGGCGTCACGCATGGACGTCCTCCTTGATGGACAGTGCGGCGCGGAGCTTCCGGGTCCCGCGCGCGAGTTGCGATTTGGAAAAGCTGGCGGTGCGTTGCATCAACGCGGCGATTTCCTCGTGCGTGTAACCCTCGGCGTGGTAGAGCCACAACACGCTGCGCGTCGAGGCCGGCAGGCCGGCGAGCGCACGCTGCACCAGCGCGGCATCGGCCGCCGCGGGCGGGAGCGGCGCATCGTCCTCGGCGAACACGCCCGTGTCGTCGACGCCGATCTCCTGCGCCAGGCGCTTGTCGCGGCGCAGGCGCATCAATGCTTCGTTGACCGCGATCTGCCGCAGCCACCCCCAGAAGGGGCTGCCGCCACCACGGAACTCGCCGATCCGGCCGAGCACCTTGAGCATCGTGTCCTGCAGCACGTCGCGTGCCTCCTCCCGGTCGCCGCCGATCCGCAGCGCCAGGGTGAACACCGGCCGCTCGAACCAACGGTAGAGCTGTTCGAACGCCGCCCGGTCGCCGGCGCGCGCGCGGGCGAGCAGGGCGTCGGGCACGTCGATGGCGAAACTCGAACGTGGGGCGGCGGTCGGAGGGGCGAGGGTCATTCGAAAACAGTGGATGCCGGGGAAGGCGAAAGCGTCGCAGCCGCTTGTGTTCTCCCCGACCCTATACTCCGTTCAGACAAGAAGCGGGGGTGCGGCGATGTCGTTGAACTGGATGTTGAGCGCGGTCGTAGTCTTCTTCGGCCTGGTGATCGTGATGAAGGCCGTGCGGATGGTGCCGCAGGGCTACGAGTGGACGGTCGAGGCCTTCGGCCGCTACACCCACACCCTGTCGCCGGGCCTGCACTTCCTCGTGCCGATCTACCAGGGCATCGGCCGCAAGATCAACATGATGGAACAGGTGATGGACGTGCCGAGCCAGGACGTGATCACCAAGGACAACGCCGTGGTGAAGGTCGACGGCATCGTCTTCTTCCAGGTGCTCGACGCGGCCAAGGCCGCCTACGAAGTCGCGCAACTGGAGATCGCCATCCTCAACCTGGTGATGACCAACATCCGTACGTCGATCGGTTCGATGGACCTGGACGAGTCGCTGTCCAAGCGCGACGAGATCAACGCCAAGGTGCTCGTCGCGGTGGACGCGGCCACCCATCCGTGGGGGCTGAAGGTCAATCGCATCGAGTTGAAGGACATCCAGCCGCCGCGCGACCTGATCGATTCGATGGCGCGCCAGATGAAGGCCGAGCGCGAGAAGCGCGCCAACATCCTGGAAGCCGAGGGGCATCGCGCGTCCGCCATCCTGCGCGCCGAAGGCGAGAAGCAGGCCGCGATCCTGGAAGCCGAAGGCCAGCGCGAAGCCGCCTTCCGCCAGGCCGAAGCGCGCGAACGCCTGGCCGAAGCCGAGGCCAAGGCCACGCAGATGGTGTCGGACGCGATCGCGGGCGGCAACGTCAACGCGATCAATTACTTCGTCGCGCAGAAGTACATCGAGGCGTTCAAGTCGCTCGCCGAGGCGCCGAACCAGAAGTTCGTGCTGATGCCGATGGAATCCTCGGGCGTGCTGGGCTCGCTCGGTGGCATCGCCGAGTTGGCGAAGCAGGCGCTCGAGCGCCAGGGCACCGCGCGCGTCGTCGCGCCGGCCACGCCCGCGCCGCGCGCCGGGGGCTAAGCATGCGAACCGACGTCTTCGTCTGGGCGGCGATCGCGCTGCTGCTGTTCGTGGCGGAGGTGCTCGCGCCGGGCGCCTTCCTGTTGTGGCTCGGCTTCGCGGCGACGGCGGTGTTCCTCGTCGTGCTGCTGGTGCCCGGCGTGTCGGTGCTTGCGCAGGCCTGCCTGTTCGCCGTGCTGGGCATCGTGTCGATCCTTGCGTGGCGCCGGTTCTCCCGCGGCAAGCGCGTGCTCGCCGGCGGCGATCCCATCCTCAACCGCCGCACGGCCGCGCTGATCGGCCGCGTGGTGCCGCTGGAGCGCGCGATCGTCAACGGCCAGGGGCGCGTGCAGATCGCCGATGCGTTCTGGGACGTGGTCGGCCCGGATCTCCCGGCGGGCACGCCGGTGCGCGTGCTGTCGGCCGAAGGCATGACGTTGCGGGTCGACGTGGCCGGCTGAGCCTGCGAGCGATGCGATAATCGCGGGCTCCCGACCGACCCCACGGCAGCCCGCATGACGCAGAAGACGATCCTCAACGACACCCACCGTTCGCTCGGCGCCAAGATGGTCGACTTCGGCGGGTGGGACATGCCCTTGCATTACGGTTCGCAGGTCGACGAGCACCACCTGGTGCGCAACGACGCGGGCATGTTCGACGTCTCGCACATGACGGTGGTCGACCTGCGCGGCGCGCGCGTGCGCGACTTCCTGCGCAAGCTGGTCGCCAACTCGGTCGACAAGCTCAAGGCGCCGGGCAAGGCGCTGTACACCGCGATGCTCAACCCGCAGGGCGGAGTGGTCGACGACCTGATCGTCTATTCGATGGGCGATGGCTTCTATCGCCTGGTCGTCAACGCGGCCACGCGCGAGAAGGACCTGCAGTGGATCAACGCCGCGGCGACCGAGTTCGGCGTCGACGTCGTCGAACGCCCCGAGTTGGGCATCTTCGCCGTGCAGGGCCCGACCGCGCGCGAACGCGTCGCCTCGCTGCTCGATGCCGCGTCGGTGGAGAAAGTCGCCAAGCTCACGCGCTTCGCCGCCGCGGAGGCCATGTCGAAGGACGGCGTGCCGCTGTTCGTCGCCCGCACCGGTTACACCGGAGAAGACGGTTACGAAATCCTGGTGCCCGAAGCGCAGGCGATCGCGTTCTGGAATGCGTTGCTGGCCGCGGGTGTCAAACCGGCGGGCCTGGGTGCGCGCGACACGCTGCGCCTGGAAGCCGGCATGAATCTCTACGGTCAGGACATGGACGACACCGTCTCGCCGTTCGAAGCCGGCCTGGCGTGGACCGTCTCGCTCGACGAAGGCCGCGACTTCACCGGCCGCGCCGCGCTCGAAGCGCAGAAGGCCGCCGGCGTGCCGCGCCAGATGATCGGGCTGGTGATGGACGAGAAGGGCGTGCTGCGCCACGGGCAGAAAGTGCTCACGCCCAACGGCGAGGGCGAGATTCTCTCTGGCACGTTCTCGCCCACGCTCGGCAAGGCGATCGCCTTCGCGCGCGTGCCGGCCGGTTCGCTGGATGCCGACGCGCCGGTGCGCGTGGACATCCGCGGCCGCGAAGTCCCGGTGCGCGTGGTGAAGTTCCCCTTCGTGCGCGAAGGCAAGGCGCAACCCGGCATCTGACGATGCGACGAAAGGTGCGGCGCATGGCTTGATCCGGCGCCGCCCCCCCTTCGCTACACTACGGCCCACCCTCCCCACGACGACGCAGCACGGAGCAGCACGATGAACGAGATCCCCGGCGACCTGAAGTTCATGAAGTCCCACGAATGGGCACGCGTCGAAGGCGACGGCAAGGTCACGATCGGCATCTCCGACCATGCGCAGGGCCTGCTCGGCGACCTGGTGTACGTCGAACTTCCGAACGTCGGCGACCGCGTCGAAGCGGGGACCGCCGTTGCCGTCGTCGAGTCGGTCAAGGCAGCGTCGGACGTGTATTCCCCGGTGACCGGCAAGGTCGTCGAGGTCAACGCCGCGCTGGCCGACAAGCCCGAAACGATCAACGAAGACGCGTACGGCGATGGCTGGATCTTCGTGATCGAAGCCGAGGAACCCGAGCAGCTCAACGAACTCCTGGCGCCCGACGACTACGCCGAACTGCTCGAGGAAGAAGATCACTGACGCCACGCGCGTCCGATCTCCGCACACGTTGCGGTACTCCGATCCGGCCGCCTCGCGCGGCCGGATTCGTTTCCGACGAGCGGTCGAAGTTTGCGCAGTTGGGCGTAAATCGGGTGCTGCGATGCGTCATCGCGAAAACTTTTTTTCGACCCGTCGAACACCATCGATGCCCCTTCGGGCAAGCGCCGCGCGGTCTTGCGCCGGCAAGTGCGCAAGCATCGTTCGCGCGTCGCGCGTTTTTCTTCGACTGCGCAAAACAAGGTGTTTTTTGCAACAGTGATATGCGTGCGGCGCGCATCGACACGTCGCACGGAACGCCGCGCGCACCCCCCATCGCCGACCCCGCCACCCGCGCTTGCCCCTGAGAGCCAGTAAAAAAATCGTAGGGGGTTGTTGACACAGGAAAAAACCGTGATTAGGTTTCGCCGCAAGCAGCCACCCTGCGGTAACGAGTGAGTCACGACAAAACGACATCGCGCAAGACAACACGAACCTCCGCCCGGATCGACAAGCCGGTGGACGCGGGTTTCGTTTCCTTCGCGAAATCGCAGTCGACATCTTTCAAAGGAACCCGCGACGCCCTGCGTCGCGGGTTTTTTATTGCCGCGCACCTGGTGCCGCGGCATGCCGAATCCGTCCCGGCGCGCGTGGCGCGTCGGCGGTTGGTCGCGGGTCCGACTCCCGCGACGTCGCTTCGAACTGGGCAGTTCTAAAGCCAAGCAAGTCCACTGACGAGGAGCCATCCCATGGCCATGAAGAAAGCTGCGAAGAAGTCCGCCAAGAAGGCGACGAAGAAGACCGCCCGTAAATCGGCGGCCAAGAAGACGGCCCGCAAGGCCGGCGCCAAGAAGGTTGCGAAGAAGAAGGTTGCCAAGAAGGCCGCGAAGAAGACGGTCCGCAAGGCTGCCAAGAAGACTGTCCGCAAGGCTGCCAAGAAGACGGCCCGCAAGTCGGCCGCGAAGAAGGGCGTGCGCAAGGCCGCGAAGAAGACGGCCCGCAAGTCCGCCGCGAAGAAGGGCGTCCGCAAGGCCGCCAAGAAGACGGTCCGCAAGGCCGCCGCCAAGAAGGGCGTCAAGAAGGCCGCGAAGAAGGCCACCAAGAAGCGCGCTGCCAAGAAGGCCGCCAAGAAGCCTGCTGCGAAGAAGGCGCGCAAGTCCTCGCGCAAGTCGGCCCCGGTGAACATGCCGGCGCCCGTCATGCCGATGATGTAATTGACCCGATAGCCGTAATCCAGCCCCATCCCGCGTGCCCAGGCGGGGTGGGGTTTTTTATTGGGCGATGGAACCGAACACGATCAAGCGGGGATGCGTTCTTCGCCGCGCGGCGAACGATCTGCGCATTCGCTGCGGTCGGTCAGAAACCGAAGGTCGTGAGACATAAGGGAGATGCGCCCGCGTGTAGGCGGCGTAAACCCAACTACTTCGGTTTCTGGTACGATGCCCACCGTCCTGAAGTTCCTCAGCTACCGCGTCGTCATCCATACGAATGACCACCGACCGTGCCATGTCCACGTGTACCCGAAGGCGGGAGGCGTTGCCGAATTCTGGTTGGACTGCCCCGGCGGGCCTCCGCACCCGAAGCTGATTTCCAAAGGGATCCCGAAGGTCGTAGCGCTGAGGATCCAGAAACACCTTGCCGAGCACCTCGCAGAGTTGTGCGCGGCGTGGAGAAAAATACATGTCGATTACAGATAACCAATTCCAGAACGCGAAGCGTCGCGCGCGCGAGCAAGAGGCGCACGTGCCGCGGGCGATCGCAGTGCAGTTCGATCCGAAGCAACGGCTTTTGGTGATCGAGCTTTCGAGCCGCGCATTCGTTTGCTTTCGCGATCGCGACCTGCAAGGTCTTGCGGGCGTCGATGCGCGCGACCTGAAGGTCGAAGTCATCGGGGACGGATATGGAATTCATTTTCCGACCATCGACCAGGACTTCTACCTGCCGGCGCTGCTGGAAGGCTTCCTGGGCACCGGGCGCTGGATGGCGGAGCGCGCGAGAAAGGGTGGCCGTTCGACGAGTTCGGCGAAGAAGGCAGCTGCCCAAGCGAATGGACGCCTCGGGGGCAGGCCCAGGAAAATCAACCACGTTTAAATCAGAAGCCCCGCAATGCGGGGCTTCGTTTTTAGTGCAGTGGGAAACGCATCAACGCGGCGCGGCAGTCGCCGTCGACGCATCGGCACCCGCTTCGTCCGTCGGCCCCTGGTTCTTCGCGTACAGGCCTTCGTCGAACGGTGCGACGTCGAGCCAACGCTGCGCCGGCAAACCCAGTGCGCTGTCCAGGATCGTCGGCAGCAGGCCGGAGGGCAGGGAGCTCTCGCTGTTCCAGAGGATGACGACGCCCAGGTCGCGCTCGGGCATCATCGCCATCATGCCGCGATAGCCCTGCACCGCACCGGCGTGGAAGACCACCTGGTGCCCGGCGTAGTCGTACACGCGCCAGCCGATCGCGTAGCTCGCCGACGACAGGCGCTGGCGGCGCCACGTACCGCGCAACTCGCCCGGTGTCGCCACCAGCGGCGCATGCAGCGTCGCGAGCAGCGGCGCGGGCAGCACGTCGGGGCGATGGCCGCCATGCGCGAGGATCCACTGCGCCATGTCGGAGATGCTGGCGTTGACGCCGGCGGCCGGCGCGACGCGGTAGTAGTTCGGCTTGGGTTCGATCGACACCCAGCCGCCGCGGCCACGCACGTGCGGCTTCGCCCAGCGCGGGCTCGCTTCGATGCCTTCCAGGCCGAGGCTTGCATCGTTCATGCCGAGCGGCTTGAGGATGCGGCGCTCGACTTCCTGTTGGTAGAACGTGCCGGTCGCTGCGAACACGACATCGCCGATCAGGCTGAAGGCGACGTTCTGGTAGCCGTAGCAATCGCCCGGCAGGCAGGCCGACGGCGCGTACGCGAGCTTCTGCGTGAGCGAGCGGTAATCGAGGTTGCCTTCCAGGTCGCGGTCGTAGGTGTTGTGCACCAGGCCCACGCGATGGCTGAGGACGTCGGCGACGGTGAGGCGCTGCGTCGCGTATTCGTTCTGCAGGTGGAACTCGGGCAGGTATTCGTTGACGCGGCTGTCCCAGCGGATCACGCCATCGTTGACGAGCAGCCCGGTCATCGTGCCGGCGAAGGACTTCGACAGCGAGGCCAGGCGGAAGACGGTGTGCGAGTCGACCGGCTCGGCGGCCTTGGTGTCGGTGATGCCGTAGCCGCGCATCGACACGATGCGGCCGCCCTGCACGATCGCCATCGCCATGCCGGGGATGCGCTGGTCGGCGACCAGTTGCTGCGCCATGTCCTCGAACCGGCGCACGTCGAAGCCTTGTGCGATGGGCAGCGGATTGGGATTGAGGACCGAAGCACGCTGCACGCCGACGGCGGCGACCTGCACGGGAGCGGCGAGGGGTGCGGGCTTGACGACCGGTGTCGCGGGTGCGGCGCCGGGTGTCTGCGCCGAGCCGACCGCGATGGGAAGCAACAGGCCGACCAGTGCCGCACGCCAGGCCTTCAGGCCGGCGCGAGGATGCCCGGGCTTGGCCCCGTGCGACTCAGAAACCCGATTGACAGCGCCTTTCATCGGGCTTGCCCCCTGCGTATGCTGCGATTTGCTGGCCGATCATAGCGCCAGTTCCGCGCTTTGCATGAACAAGGGGAAGAGTGATGTGGATTTTGCTGATCCTGCTCGCATTTCTGGTCGTGCTGGTGATGTGGGGAGTCGGGATTTACAACGGGCTTGTGATGGCCCGCAACGCATTCAAGAACGCCTTTGCGCAGATCGACGTGCAGCTCCAGCGCCGCTTCGACCTGATCCCCAACCTGGTGGAAACCGTGAAGGGCTACCTGGCCCACGAGCGCGGGACGCTGGAGGCGGTGGTGGCCGCCCGCGGCGCGGCGATGAACGGCCTGCAGGCTGCGAAAGCCAGCCCCGGGGACCCGGCGGCGATGGCCGAACTGGCCAATTCGCAGGGCATCCTCAATGGTGCGCTGGGCCGGTTGATGGCGGTGGTCGAGGCCTATCCGGACCTCAAGGCCAACCAGAACATGATGCAGCTCACCGAGGAACTCACCTCCACCGAAAACAAGGTCGCCTTCGCGCGGCAGGCCTTCAACGATTCGGTGATGGGCTACAACAACAGGCGCGAAGTGTTCCCGTCCTCGATCTTCGCCGGCATGTTCAATTTCCAGCCGGCGGCGTTGCTCGAGATCCCGGCGGCGGAGCAGGCGCAGGTGCGCGCCGCACCGAAGGTGCAGTTCTGACCTGACGCGGGGCGTCCATGAATTTCTTCGAACGCCAGGCGGCGGCGCGCCGGAACTCGTCGCGCCTCGTGCTGCTCTTCGCACTCGCGGTGATCGGCATCGTGTGCGCGGTCGACTTCGCCGCGTGGCTGGCCTTCGGCATCGGCACGCGCGGGGAAAGCGAAAGCGCCGCGCCGCTGCTGTTCGTGTGCAGCGTGCTCACGCTCGGCGTGATCGGCCTGGGCTCGCTGTATCGCATCGCCTCCTTGCGCGGCGGCGGCGAGACGGTCGCCTTGCAGATGGGCGGCGTGCCGATCGCATCGGACACCACCGACTTCAACCTGCGCCGTCTTCGCAACGTCGTCGAGGAAATCGCGATCGCCTCCGGCGTTCCGGTGCCGAAGATCTACGTGCTCGAACACGAGGCGGCGATCAATGCCTTCGCCGCGGGTTACTCGCCGTCCGATGCGGTGATCGCGGTGACGCGCGGCGCGCTGGACCGTTTGAATCGCGACGAGTTGCAGGGCGTGATCGCGCACGAGTTCAGCCATGTCCTCAACGGCGACATGCGCTTGAACATCCGCTTGATGGGCGTGTTGTTCGGCATCCTGATGATCGGGCTGATCGGCCGCAAGATCCTCGAGCACGGGCGCTTCGGCGGTCGCAACAAGGGCGCGGGCGCGATCCTCGTCGCCGCGCTGGTCGCAATGGTCATCGGCTACATCGGTCTGTTCTTCGGTCGCATGATCAAGGCCGGCGTGAGCCGCCAGCGCGAGCGCCTCGCCGATGCATCGGCCGTGCAGTTCACGCGCCAGGCCACGGGCCTTGCGGGCGCGTTGAAGAAGATCGGCGGGCTCGATGAAGGTTCGCGCCTCAACGAGCGGAACAACGCCGAGGAAGTCAGCCACATGTTGTTCGGCGACGGCGTGGGTTTCCACGGGCTGTTCGCCACGCATCCGCCCTTGATCGAACGCATCCAGGAACTCGAGCCGCAGTTCACGCAGGCGCAGATGCGCGTGCTGTCGAAGCGCTGGATGGACGTGCCGCCGAACGGGCTGGAGGAAGACGCGCACCTGGGCCTGGTGGCGACGGGCACCGCCAAGCTGCCTTCGGAGCAAGCGCAATTGTCGGTGACGCCGCCGATGGTCGTTGCGCAGGTCGCGCAGCCTTCGCCGGACGATTACAAGCGCGCCGATGCGATCGTCGACACGATCCCCGCCGCGGTGCGCACGCTGGCCGGCCAGCGCGATGCGGTGATGCCGTTGTTGCTGGGGTTGTTGCTGGACGACGACAAGCGCGTGCGCATGTTGCAGCGCGAAGAGATCGCGGCGCGTTTGGGCCTGGCGATGGCGGGAGAGGCGGAGCAGTTGCGCGATCAGCATTTGCAGTCGCTGCATGCGGCGTTGCGGTTGCCGGTCGCGTCGATCGCGTTTCCTGCGCTGCGGCTGCGGCCTCGGCCGGAGTTGGATGTCTTCCTCGACACGACCGACGCGGTCGTCCATGCGGACGGGCGTGTGTCGTTGTTCGAGTATTGCCTGGGGCGGTTGTTGCAGGTGCAGGTGCGGGAGTCGCTCGATCCGTCGCGGCACGCACGCTTCGGTCGCACGAAGTTGAATGGGGTGCGCAGTGAGATCGCGACGATGCTCTGCGTGGTCGCGCAAGGCGGGCACGAAAGCGAGTCCGATGCGCGCGCGGCGTATTTGCAGGGGATCCAGCAGGTGTTGCCGAACGATGCGCTGCCTTACATCCCGCGCAGGGAAGGGGCGTTGGCGCTGGATTCGGTGTGGGCGTCGCTCGATGCGCTGGATCCGTTGGCGAAGCAGGCGTTGATCGAGGGGCTGGTCGCGACGATCGGGCACGACAGCCAGGTGACTGTGGGCGAAGCGGAGTTGTTGCGCACGATTTGTGCGTGTTTGCATTGTCCGTTGCCGCCGATGTTGGATCGGGGCTGAGAGAGCGGGTTCGCTGATCCGTCGTCATTGCGGTATTGGCGTGGCCACCAGAACGGCGCAGCGGCGCGCCGCATTGAAGGCCACATTGCTCCGCAAGAGCTCACGCTCCGCAATGTGGCCTTCAACGCGACGTCCACTGCGCACCACGCTGTGCGTCGCGCGACACCTGTGCTTGAGTGGGTTCGTCGCCAGGTGATGGGTGCGCGCCTACAGCCAGCACACCCGACGGGCGGCGCCTTGCCCGTCGAGGGCATCTCGGAGCCGAGCTCCAGTCGCGCGTTCTCCTCGATGCCCTCTCTCGCGCATCGGCGCCTTCGCGGCGATCGTTAAAAAGCGGGCGCGCTGTGCTCTCAATGATCGGCGAGTGCGAAGCTCGCTTCGCACCGTCAGCGCATCAACTCGGCAACGCGCTCGGCAATCATCATCGTCGGCGCATTCGTATTCCCGCCGATCAACGTCGGCATCACCGATGCATCCACCACGCGCAAGCCTTCGACACCGCGCACGCGCAACTGCGGATCGACCACTGACGCCTCGTCGCTGCCCATCCGGCACGTACCGACCGGGTGATACACCGTCTCGGCCTTCGCACGTACGAAGGCTTCCAGGCCCTTGTCGTCCAGGTCGTCGCGCGCGGGGAAAATCGGCGCGCCGCGGAAGGCATCGAATGCTGGCTGCCGGAAGATCGCGCGCGCCGCCTTCGCGCACTCCACCATCATGCGCAAGTCGAAGCCTTCGGGGTCGCTGAGATAATTGGCTTCGATGCGCGCCTTGTCCTGTGCGCGCGGGCTGACGATCGAAATGCGGCCGCGGCTGCGCGGGCGCAGGAAGCAGGCGTGCAGGGTGTAGCCGTCGCCGCGCAGGCGGTGGCGGCCGTGGTCGTCGAGCATCGCCGGCACGAAATGCAACTGGATGTCGGGGCGGCCGTCGGGGGCGAGCGGGGAACGCAGGAAGCCGCCGGCTTCGGCGATGTTGCTGCTGCCCGCGCCGCGGTGGCCGCGCAGGAAATAATCGAAGGCGATCTTCGCGTCGCTCGCGCGGTCGTAGGTGATGGGCTGCGTGGAGTGCTGCAACGTGCAGACGTCGAGGTGGTCCTGCAGGTTTTCGCCCACGTTGGGCGCATCGTGCACGACCTTGATGCCGTGGCGTTGCAGCTGTGCGGCGGGGCCGACGCCCGAGAGCATCAGCAATTGCGGTGAATTGATGGCGCCGCCGGACAACAGCACCTCACGCGTGCATTCGTAATGGAACGCCGTGCCATTGGCGGCGCAGGTGACGCCGTTGGCGCGGCCTTTGTCGAAGGTGATGCGCGAGACCATCGCGCCCGTGCGCACGACCAGGTTCTTGCGGTGTTGCACCGGATGCAGGTACGCGACCGCCGCCGAACACCGCGCGCCATCCTTCTGTGTCACCTGGTAGAAGCCGACACCTTCCTGCACGCGGCCGTTGAAGTCGTCGTTGCGTGGATAACCAGCTTGCGCCGCGGCGTCGATGAACACCTGCGACAAGGGATTGGTGTAACGCAGGTCCGAGACCGCGAGCGGGCCGAGTTCGCCGTGCAGATCGTCGCGGCCGCGGCGATTGCCTTCGCTGCGCTTGAAGTAGGGCAGCACCGATTTCCAGTCCCAACCGGTTGCGCCCTGCGCGGCCCAGTCGTCGTAATCGCGCGCGTGGCCGCGGATGTAACACATCGCGTTGATCGAGCTCGAACCGCCGAGCACCTTGCCGCGCGGCCACCACAGCACGCGGTTGTCCAGGTGCGGTTCGGGGGCCGTGTCGTAATCCCAGTTGACGCCTTTCTTGCCGACCAGCTTGGCCAGGCCCGCGGGCATGTGGATGAAGGGATGCCAGTCGCGCGGACCGGCTTCGAGCAGGAGCACGCGCACCTTCGGATCGGCGGACAGGCGATTGGCGAGCACGCAGCCGGCCGATCCGGCGCCGATGATGATGTAGTCGAATGCGTGCACGAGCCGTCCCGTCAGATGGTTCGCCGACGATAGGCCGCGGCGCTGGAGCATGTACTCCGGCATGGTAGCCAGCCCCGCGGGCTTTGGGCTAACTTGGGTCGCATGAATCGCTTCCGCGGCGCACTGGACGAGTCCCCGCCGTTGTGGTGGTCGATCCTCTACTTCTTCAGCCTGCTGACGGGGTACTACGTGCTCCGCCCGGTGCGCGACGCGATGGGCGCGTCCAGCGACGCGCTTGCCGTCTTCCCGCAGGCGTGGGTGGCCTGGGCGCAATCGCGCGGGCAGGACATCGGCGACTTCACGCTGCAGGTGCTGTTCACCGGCACGTTCCTGGTGATGCTCGCGCTGCAACCGCTGTACGGGGCGCTCGTCGCGCGCTGGCCGCGTCGCGTGTTCCTGCCTGCGGTGTATGTCGTTTTCATCGCGTGCCTGGTGGCGTTCTACATCGCCTTCCATCGCGAACTGCCCGGGCGCGGCGTGACCTTCTTCGTGTGGACGGCGGTGTTCAACCTGTTCGCGGTCACGGTGTTCTGGAGCTTCATGGCCGACGTGTTCGACGACGCGCACGCCAAGCGCTTTTACGGTTACATCGGCGCAGGCGGGACGGTGGGCGCGTTGCTGGGTCCTGCGATCACCCGCACGCTGGCCGAACGCCTTGGCGTGGCGGACCTGATGCTCGTGTCGATCTTTTTCTTGTGCGTGTGCCTTGTCTGCATCTACAAATTGCGGCCATGGGCGCTGCGGCGCGAACGCGAACGCGGCGAAGCCACGGGCGAACGCGCGATGGGCGGCTCGGTGTGGGCCGGCCTGCGCCTGGTGTGGCAGGAGCCCTTGCTGCGCGCGCTGGCGATGCTGATGTTCTTCGGCGTGATGGTCGGCACGCTGCTCTACAACGAGCAGGCGGCGATCGTGCGCAAGGCCTTCGGTGCCGATGCGGCGGGCGCCACGCGTTACTTCGCGAACATCGACCTGGCCATCAACCTGTTCGCGATCACCGTGCAATTGCTGTTCACGCGCTGGTTGTTGCGGCGCTTCGGCGTGGCGCCGGCGCTGTTGATCCCGGGCTTCGCCGTGCTGCTGGGCTTCTGCGCACTGGCGGCTTCGCCGTTCCCGATGCTCGTGGCCGTCGTGCAGGTGGCCACGCGCGGCAGCGAATTCGCACTCGGCAAGCCGGGCCGCGAGACGATCTACACGCGTGTGCAGCGCGAGTGGCGCTACAAGGCCAAGGCCTTCATCGATACCTTCGTCTACCGCACCAGCGACGTCACCACCGCCTGGCTGCACAAATGGCTGGTGGGCTTCGGTTCGCAGATCGTCTTCACGGCGGGAATCGGCGCCACGCTGGTGTTCATTTTCAGCGCTTGGCGGGTCGTGAAGTTGCAGCGCACACTCCCCGGAGCGCCCCCGCAAGGAGACCCACGTCGATGACAACGCGACGCGATTTCATCAAAGCCTCGCTCGCCGCCGCGAGCCTGTCCGCCGTGCCCGCCTTCGCGGCGCGTCGCAAGCCGGCGCAACCGGCCCAGCGCAAGCCCGGCGAACCGCTGTCGATCCTCGTGCTCGGCGGCACCGGTTTCCTCGGGCCGCATTTCGTCGAAGCCGCGCGCGCCAAGGGGCACAAGCTCACGCTGTTCAATCGCGGCAAGACCAACCCGGAGCGTTTCTCGGGCGCGCAGTACGACGACATCGAGCAATTGCAGGGCGACCGCAAGACCGACATGAAGGCGCTGGAAAACAAGCGCAAGTGGGACGCGGTGCTCGACACGTCGGCCTACATTCCCGCCGATGTCGCGCGATCGACCAAGCTGCTCGGCGATCGCGTCGGCCAGTACCTGCTGGTCTCGACGATTTCGGTTTACGCGAAGATGGACACGCCGAACCAGGACGAGAGCGCGCCGCTCGCGCAACTGGCCAATCCGAACGTCACCGAAGTCACCGGCGAAACCTACGGTGGCCTCAAGGCCCTGTGCGAAACGGCCGCGTTGCAACAGATGCCGGGCAAGGTCACCGTCGTGCGGCCGGGCCTGATCGTCGGCCCGGGCGACAACACCGATCGCTTCACCTACTGGCCCGCGCGCGCCGATCGCGGCGGCGAGATCCTTGCGCCGGGCACGGCGATGGATCCCACGCAGTTCATCGACGTGCGCGACCTGGCGGCCTTCCTGCTGCACGTGCTGGACCAGAAAACCTTCGGCACGTTCAACGCCGATGCGCCCGCGGGCAAGCTGACGATGGGCGAGTTGCTCGACGCCAGCCAGCGTGCGGCGGGCAAGACCTCCACGGTGACGTGGGTGCCCGCCGAATTCCTCGAGAAACACGACGTCTCCGCGTGGCAGGACATGCCCGTGTGGATTCCGCCGGTCGGCGAATACGCAGGCTTCGGCCGCGTCAGCAGCGCGAAGGCGCAGGCCGCGGGCCTGACCTATCGCCCGCTGGATGCGACGACCGCCGACACGCTCGCGTACTGGCGCGCGCTGCCGGGCGAGCGTCGCGCGAATCCGAAGGCCGGTCTGTCGATGGCGCGCGAGGCCGAAGTGTTGCAGGCCTGGCACAAGTCGCAGGAACCGCCGAGGCCCAAGGCGCCGGCGAAGAAATCGTCGTCGAAGAAGTCTTCGTCGAAGAGGAAGTCCTCCTCGAAGAAAAAGAAGCACTGACATGTCGCTTCCCGCCATGCTCGTCGTCGCACTGGTCGCGCTGCTGCACGCGTGGTTCCTGGTGCTCGAGATGTTCCTGTGGACCAGGCCGATCGGCCTGCGCACGTTCAAGCTGACGCCGGAATTCGCCGAGCGTTCGCGCACGCTCGCGGCGAACCAGGGCTTGTACAACGGGTTCCTCGCGGCGGGGCTGGTCTATGGACTCTGCACGCAATCGCGCGAGATCGTGTGCTTGTTCCTGGCCTTCGTCGTGATCGCAGGCGTGTACGGCGCAGCGACGGTGAACCGGCGCATCCTCTTCATCCAGGCCTTCCCGGCGATCATCGCCGCGATGCTGGTGTCCTGGCGCTGACCCACATCGCGATCTTCGCGCGGAACACCGGCGCGTCGTTCGGATCGGTCACCACGACGGTGACGGGCAGTTCGTAACCCTGCGCGGCTTCAACGGGCGCGACGTCCGGCGTGGCCACCGCATGCATCGTGCCCTTCGCCTTGCCGAGATATTCGACCGTCATGCCTTTCGGGATCCAGCGCATCGATGCGGGGATCGACACATCGGTCATCAGGCCGCCGGCGAATTCGGCGAGGTTGCACAAGGCGATCGCATGCACCGTGCCGATGTGGTTGGTGACCTTACGACGATGCGCGATCGACGCTTCGCAACGTCCCGGTTCGAGCACGGTGATCCGCGGCGCGATGCTCGCGAAATACGGCGCGCGCCAACAGACGGCGCGCGCGAACAACCAACGGCCGCCGGGCCAGCGCGTGAACCGGCGATAGAGCGCGAGCACCGACACCTCAGGCGGCGAAGCGGGAGTGGTCCACGCCGTGTGCGGTTTCGTAGCCGGCCGAGCGCAGTTCCCAGGCTTCGAAGTCGTCGACGCTGATCGCATCGAGCGTCATCGCGCGCAGCTCTTCGAGTTGCTTGCGTTCCTCGGCGGTGATCCAGCCTTCGCGCACGCCTTCGTCGAGTTGCGAGGCGAAGTCGATCGCCTGGATGTCGCTGTTCTTCAGCGCCTTGAGGAACTTGCGTTCGACCGGTTCGGCCAGGACGATCTTCGGCAGGTAGCTGTCGATGCGGCCCGCCGGGTTGTGCGCGGTCGGCGTGAGGAACACACCCTCGGCCAGGCGCGCGCGTGCATCGCACGGCGTCATCAGCAAGGACGCCGCCTGGTGGCCGAGGCGATCGCTCGGCGCCTGCGCGCGGCGGCCCCACGGGAAGATCAGCGCCCACAACAGCCAGCCGATCGGGCGGATCGGGAAATTGCGCAGCGCGCCCGACAGGGAGTTTTCGATCTTGTTGATCGCATCGTGGAACGCCCACGCGAGCAACGGACGATCGCCCGAGGGACGCCCTTCATCCTCGTAACGCTTGAGCATGCTGCTGGCGATGTAGAGCTGGCTCAGCACGTCGCCCAGGCGGCCCGACAGCGATTCCTTGAACTTCAACTTGCCGCCGAGCAACAGCATCGAGGTGTCGGCCATCAGCGCGAGCGCGGCCGAATAGCGATCGAGCTTGCGGTAGAAACGACGCGTGTAATCGTCGCCCGGCGCCTTGCCGAGTTTCGCGCCGCTCAGGCCGAACCACAGGCTGCGCACGGCGTTGGAAATCGCAAAGCCGATGTGCCCGAACAAGGCGTCGTCGAACTTGTCGATGCGCTCGACCGGATCGGCCAACTGCGCGGACTTCATTTCCTTCATGACCCACGGGTGGCAGAGGATCGCGCCCTGGCCGAAGATCATCAGCGAGCGCGTCATGATGTTCGCGCCTTCCACGGTGATGCTGATCGGCGTGGCTTGCCAACCGCGACCGAGATAGTTGCGCGGGCCGAGGATGATGCCCTTGCCGCCGTGCACGTCCATCGCGTCGAGGATGACTTCGCGGCCCATCTGCGTGCAGTGGTACTTCGCGATCGTCGAGGGCACCGCGGGATTTTCGCCACGCGCCACGGCGGCCGCAGTGGCTTGCGACAGCGCGCTGATCGCATAGGCCTTGCCGCCGATGCGCGCGAGCGCTTCCTCGACGCCTTCGAAACGCCCGACCGACAAACCGAACTGCTTGCGGATGCGCGCATACGCGCCGGTGACGACCGCGACACTCTTCGAACCGCCGCTCGCCGTGGAGGGCAGGGTGATCGAACGGCCGATCGACAGGCATTCCATCAGCATGCGCCAGCCCTGGCCGGCGTAGTCTTCGCCGCCGATCAACTGCGACAACGGCACGAAGACATCCTTGCCGTGGATCGGGCCGTTCTGGAACGGCGAATTGAGCGGGAAGTGGCGGCGGCCGATTTCGAGCCCCGGCGTTTCGCGCGGCACCAGCGCGAGCGAGATGCCGATGTCGCGCTTGTCGCCGAGCAGGCCTTCGGGGTCGTACATGCGGAATGCGACGCCGATCAGCGTGGCGACCGGTGCGAGCGTGATGTAACGCTTGTCCAGCGTGAGGCGAACGCCGAGCACGTTGGCGCCGTTCCATTCGCCCATCGACACGATGCCGTAGTCGGGAATCGAGGTCGCATCCGAACCCGCGAACGGGCCGGTCAGCGCGAAGCACGGCACTTCACGGCCGTCGGCAAGGCGGGGGAGGTATTCGCGCTTCTGTTCGTCGGTGCCGTAGTGCATCAGCAGTTCGGCGGGGCCGAGCGAGTTCGGCACGCCGACGGTGGACGACAGGACGGTGGAAATCGAGGCGAGCTTCTGGATGACCTTGTGGTTCATCAGCGCCGAGAAACCGAGCCCGCCGTATTCCTTCGGGATGTTCAGGCCGAAGAACTTGTGCTTCTTGCAGTACTCCCACAACTCCGGCGGAAGATCGGCGCGCACGTGGGTGATGTCCCAGTCGTCGGTCATGCGGCAGAGTTCTTCGCACGGGCCGTCGAGGAAGGTCTGTTCCTCCGCGGTGAGTTGCGGCTTGGGCAGCGAGAGCAACTGGTCCCAGTCGGGCTTGCCGGAGAACAGCTGGCCTTCGAACCCGACGGTGCCCGCTTCGAGCGCGGTGCGTTCGGTGTCCGACAGCGGCGGCAGGATCTTCGTATAGAAGTGCAGCAGCGGCGTGGTGATGCGCGCCTTGCGGAAACCCGGCACCAGCAGCGGGATCGCGATCGCGGCGACGAGCACTGCGGCGACGATCGTCGCGGTGGCATTCGCGCCGAGCACCCACGCCACGACCAGCGCGGTCACGGTCATCGCCGCCCAGTACGCCAGGCGCATCCGGTGGTAGGCAGCGAAGCCCGCGGCGAGGAGCAACAAAAGGAAAGGAACGACGACGCTCATCTCGATCTCCGGTGAACGCAGGTGCGCCCACACTTCAAGGGTTGATCACGACGGCGCCCGCAGGCACCATACGCCCAAGTATGGGCAGAATGGATCGGCTGTCAACGCGCTGGGAGGGCAACACGGTGTCCTCACTCCGCGCATACTCTAAGGTAGGGAACCGTACGGTAAACTTGCGCCATGACCGAAGCCGCCATTCGCAATGAACGCACCGCGCGCCTGAGCGCCGAAGATTGGGCGCAGGCGGCCCTGGACCAGATCGCCGAACAGGGCGTGGCCTCGGTCGCGGTCGAACCGCTCGCCCGGCGCCTCGGCGTCACCAAGGGCAGCTTCTATTGGCACTTCCCGTCGCGCGAAGCGCTGCTGGTCGCCGCGCTCGAGCGTTGGGAGAAGGTCGAACAGGAAACGGTCTTCGGTTCCCTCGAACCCATTCCCGATCCGCGCGAGCGCCTGCGCAAGCTGTTCCACCTCGTCGCGCACGAAGCCAAGTCGCACATCATCTATTCGGAGTTGCTCAAGGCGCTCGACCATCCGGCCGTGCAGCCGGTGATCGTGCGCGTGTCCGAGCGGCGCCTGGATTACCTCACCGCCTCCTTCCGGCAGGCGGGGCTGAGCCGCACGGACGCGCAGCATCGCGCGCGCCTGCTGTATTCGGCCTACGTCGGTTTCCTGCAGCTCAACCTGCAGCTGCATCAGATGAACATGCAGCACGACGAGTTCGAAGCGTATGTCGAACACATGATGTCGACGCTGATCCCCCAAGCTTAAAGGACACGCATGTCCGCGCAACCCCTTTCCCTTGAAGTCGAGAATTCCACGATGGGCAGCCAGTTGGACGCGTTGAACCAATGGGTCATGGACGTGGCACGCACGACGCAGCCCGACCGCATCCATTGGTGCGACGGCAGCGACAGTGAATTCGCGGAGCTGGTCCGCGGCATGGAGGAAGACGGCACGCTGTTGCCGCTGAATTCGAAAACGCACCCCGAGAGCTGGCTGCACCGCTCGCATCCGGACGATGTCGCGCGCGTGGAGCACCTCACCTTCGTGTGCACGAGCGACCGCGAGGACGCCGGCCCGAACAACCACTGGATGTCGCCGGCCGATGCGCACGCGAAGATGGATGCGTTGTTCGCGGGCTGCATGCGCGGCCGCACGATGTACGTCATCCCGTATTGCATGGGCCCGATCGATTCGCCGCTCGCGCGTTGCGGCGTGGAGATCACCGACTCGCCGTACGTGGTGGCCAACATGCGCATCATGACGCGCATGGGCGCGGCGGCATTGGCGCGCATCGAACGCGAAGGGCGCTTCGTGAAGGGGCTGCACTCGATCGGCGAACTCGATCCCGAGCGCCGCTTCATCATGCATTTCCCGGAAGAACTGACGATCCAGTCCTACGGTTCGGGCTACGGCGGCAACGCGCTGCTCGGCAAGAAGTGCCATGCGCTGCGCATCGCTTCGCACCAGGCGCGCAACGAAGGCTGGCTCGCCGAACACATGCTGATCCTCGGCGTCGAAAACCCGCAGGGCGAAACGCATTACATCGCCGCGGCCTTCCCGTCGGCGTGCGGCAAGACCAACCTTGCGATGTTGATTCCGCCCGAGGGTTATCGCGACGCGGGCTGGAAGGTCTGGACCGTCGGCGACGACATCTGCTGGATGCGCCCCGGCCCCGATGGGCGCCTGTACGCGATCAATCCGGAAGCCGGGTTCTTCGGCGTCGCGCCGGGCACGTCGGAGAAATCCAATCCGAATGCGCTCGCGACCATCCAGCGCAAGACCATCTTCACCAACGTCGGCCTGACCGAAGACGGCCAGCCGTGGTGGGAAGGGCTCGACGACCGCAAGCCCGCCTTTGATTGGCGCGGCAATGCATACGATTTCAATGGTGCCCCGGCCGCGCATCCGAATGCGCGCTTCACCGTCTCTGCGCGCCAGTGCCCGAGCTGGTCGCCAAAGGCGGAGGACGCGCAGGGCGTGCCGATCTCGGCGATCGTCTTCGGTGGTCGGCGCGCATCGCTCGTGCCGTTGGTGTTCGAAGCGCGCGACTGGACGCACGGCGTGCTGGTCGGCGCGGCGATGGGTTCGGAAACCACGGCGGCGGCCACCGGTGCGGTCGGCGTGATGCGTCGCGACCCGATGGCGATGAAGCCGTTCTGCGGCTACAACTTCGCCGACTACTTCGCGCACTGGTTGTCGTTCGACAAGCCCGGCGCGAACCTGCCGAAGATCTTCCACGTCAACTGGTTCCGCAAGGGCGAGGACGGCAAGTTCCTGTGGCCGGGCTTCGGCGAAAACCTGCGCGTGCTGGAATGGATGATCGGCCGCGTCGAAGGCCGCGCGTCGGCGACGGAAACGCCGATCGGCGCGTTGCCGAAAGCCGACGACATCCACCTGGAAGGCGTGGCGCTGTCGGACGAGGCGCGCCGGGTGCTGTTCGACTTCGATCGCCCGGGCTGGCAGGCGGAAATCGACAGCCTCGAAACCTTCCTGGACGAGTTCGGCGAGCGCGTTCCCGACGCACTCAAGCGCGAGCAGGGGCGCATCGCAGCCGAATTACGCGATTCCTGACCTCGATACGCCAGCGAATGCAACGCCCAAACGGGCCCCCTCGGGGGCCCGTTTTTCTTTGTCGGATCAGGGGGTTCCAGCGGTTTCCAGCGGCAGACCTGTAGCGGCGTGTGTGTTAATTCCGTTTGCCTGTTGTTGTCAATTCGTTATTTCCCCTATAGTCGGGTGGTCATGTCTCAAACCTGACAGTGACTTTTCTCTTTAATTCAACCTTCCCGTGGGGGGAATTCATGGCTTCAATGAAATCTTTGACGCTGAAGCGCAGCGCGCTCACCGTCGCACTGGGCCTCTGCTTCGCTGGTGCGGTGCAGGCGCAGAGCGCCGTGGGCTCGATCTTCGGCGACGCGCAGAGCGGCGCGACCGTTCGCATCGAAAACGTCGACACCGGTTCGGCGCGTGAGGTCACGGCGGATTCTTCGGGTCGCTTCGCGCTCCCGCAGCTCTCCCCGGGTCGCTATCGCGTGATCTCCGGTGGCCAGACGCGCGAAGTGCGCGTCAGCGTCGGTACCGGTACGCCGGTCAGCTTCGCTGCCCAGGAACTGGGTTCGGTCACGGTCGTCGGCGCCGGTGCGATCAACCCGATCGACGTCTCGTCGGTCGAGTCGACGACGGTGTTCACCGCCGAGCAGATCCAGGCCCTTCCGGTTTCGCGTGACGTCACCAACGTCGCCCTGCTTGCCCCGGGCACCGTCCGCGGCGACACCGGCCTCGGCAACCTCGCCTCCTTCGGCGGCGCGTCGGTCGCGGAAAACGGCTACTACATCAACGGCTTCGACGTCACGAACCTGCGTTCGCTGCTGTCGTACGCGCAGCTTCCGTTCGAGTCGATCTCCGAACAGCAGGTCAAGACCGGTGGCTACGGCGCCGAGTACGGCCGTTCGCTGGGCGGCGTGATCAACATCGTGACCAAGCGCGGTACGAACGAGTGGCAGGGTGGCGGCAGCGTCTATTGGGAACCGAACCAGCTGCGTTCGACCGGCAAGGACGCGCCTTCGCGCGATCCGGAATCGGCCGCGCTGCTCGTTTTCCGTTCCGCCGATGAAGCCGACAACATCGAGTACAACGCGTACGCCGGTGGTCCGCTGATCAAGGACAAGCTCTTCATGTTCGGCCTGGTCACCGGCCGCCACAACACGAAGAACACCTTCGACCAGAACAGCAGCGAGACCGAATCCAACACGTCGCCGAGCGGCATGTTGAAGTTGGACTGGAACATCACGGACGACCACCTGCTCGAGTTCACGGGGATCTACAACAAGGAAACCCTGGACCGCACGCATTACGACAGCGCCACCCCGTACAGCCGCAACAACGATCTGTTCGCGTACGACTACGAGCAGAAGTCCGGCGGCAGCGTGCTGATCGGCAAGTACACCGGCTACCTCACCGACTCGCTGACCCTGTCGGCGCAGTACGGCGACCTGAAGTACGACAACCCGTACATCCCGGGCGGCCTGCCGGGCGAAGACTGCCCGACCGTCTACGGCGTGGGCCTGGTGTACCTGGGTTGCTGGCCGGCGGCGAGCTTCGCCGCGGTCCGCCCTGTCAGCGCGCCGCCGGATACCGACCGTCGCAAGGCATGGCGCATCGACCTTGACTGGCGCATCGGCGACCACGCCGTCCGCGCGGGCCTGGACAGCGAAGAATTCGTTTCCGAATTCACCGCGACCGATTACGCCGGTGGCGTGTACTACCGTTACTTCGCGTCCCCGGGTGCCGGCGGCGTGACCAACGGCGTGCCGAACGACCAGCCGTACGTGCGTCGTCGTTTCATCACGCGTTCGTCGGGCGGCTACAAGACCACCAACGAAGCGGCGTACCTGGAAGACAGCTGGAACGTCACCGACAAGCTGATGCTGTACGGCGGCATCCGCCTCGAGCGCTTCGACAACAAGAACGCCGATGGCGTCTCGTTCGTGAAGTCCGACGACCTGTGGGCCCCGCGCCTCGGTTTCTCGTGGGACGTGATGGGTGACTCGACGTTCAAGGTGTTCGGTAACGCCGGTCGCTACTTCATCCCGGTCGCCAACAACACCTCGATCCGCGCCTCCGGCGCCGAAGCCACGACCAACGAGTACTTCCTGTACACGGCGGTCGATCCGGTCACCGGCGCCCCGACCCTGGGCACGCAGCTCGGCGGCCTGGCGCTCAACGGCAGCTTCACCGCCCCGAACCCGGCCACCGTTGCCGCTGCGAACCTGAGCCCCATGTACCAGGACGAATACATCCTGGGCATGCAGAAGCAGCTCAATGAGAACTGGAACATCGGCGTCCGCGGCATCAAGCGCAAGATCAAGGACGGCTTCGACGACACCTGCACGCACCAGGCGCTTGCCGACTGGGCGGCCGACAACGGCTACACGAACTACGACTACAACACGGCCGCTTCGTGCTACCTGATCAACCCGGGTCGTGACGCCGACCTCGCGCTGGACCTGAACAACGACGGCACGTTCACCACGGTGACCATCCCGGCGCGTTACTTCGGTCTGCCGCAGTACCGTCGCAACTACAGTGCGGTCGAGTTCTTCTTCGAGCGCATGAAGGCCGATCGCTGGGCGCTGCAGGGTTCGTACACCTGGGCGAAGAGCACGGGTAACGCGGAAGGCTACGTGAACTCGACCCTGGAGCAGGCGGACGCCGGCATCACCCAGGACTTCGACTTCCCGGCGTTCGGCGAAGGCGCGTACGGCTACCTGCCGAACGACCGTCGCCACACTGTCAAGATGTTCGGTACCTACGACATCACCGACCAGTGGCGCGTTGGCGCGAACATGATCATCCAGTCGGGTCGTCCGGTGAACTGCAACGGCTACATCCCGGAAAGCCACCCGTCGTTCCAGGGTGTCGACGGCGGTTCGATCGGCGCGTACTCGGCCTCGAGCTTCTACTGCCACGACGCCGCCGGTAACCCGCACCTGGGTAACCGTGGCGACCATGGTCGTACGCCGTGGTCCAAGACGTTCGATGCGAACGTTGCCTGGACCCCGACGTTCGGCGACGGCAAGCTGACGCTGCAGATGGACATCTTCAACGTGCTCGGCGACGAAGGCGTCACCGAATTCGTCGAAACCGGCGACAAGAACCGCGCTTCCCCGGTGGCTTCGCAGGATTACCTCCTGCCGATCAACTACCAGACGCCGCGTTACTTCCGCTTCTCGGCGCGTTACGACTTCTGATCCATCGAGTCGATTGTGGTAAACCGACGGCCGCTGCTCACGCAGCGGCCGTTTTTTATTCGGAATGCAAATGAACGATCCGTCCCCCGAGATTCTCTGGCGCGAAGCGCAACTGGCCTTCCGCGCCGACCCGGCGCGCGCCGCCGCCCTGTGCGAACAACTGCTCGCGCGCGCGCCCGGTTTCTGGGGCGCGCATTGGATGCTTTCGCGCCTGTTCCAGGCACGCGGTGCCTTCCGCGCGGCCGTCTCGCATGCGCGCGCTTCCGCGCGCGGCCTGCGTCCGGACGCTTCACCGCATGAAATGCTGGTCGTCGCCAGCGGACTGATTTCCACCGGCGAATACGCGACCTGCGCGCAGCTGCTGGCATCGCTCGACCCGCGCATGGGCCTGGACGCGATGCAACTGACCGGCATCGCCGAACAGGCGATGATGCTCGACGACCCCGCCACCGCACTGCGCTGGTTGGATGTCGCGAACGATTCGAACGTGCACAGCCCGGCGCTGGCGTTCCTGCGCGGCAATGCACTGAAATTCACCGGTCGCCTGGAGGCGGCCGCGGCGGCCTTCGAGAACGCGATCGCGCTCGAACCGGGTCATCCCGGCGCGCACTTCGCGCTGGCATCGCTCGATCTGGCCGAAGGTCGCGACGCGCGCATCGCGCGCCTGGAACGCCTGGTCGCCGGCAATGCCGATGGCAGCCTGGTCTCCGCCTGGTCCTACGCGCTCTTCCGCGAACTCGACAATGCCGACGCAACCGAGCGCGCGTGGCCGCACCTCGAACGCGCGATGGCCTTGCGCAAGGCGACGAGCCGATACGACGCCGCGCGCGAGAACGCGATCTTCGATCGCATCATCGATGCCGCGCGTCCCGACGTCATCGCAAGCGAAGCCGTCGATGCGCAGCGCATTCCGCTCTTCATCATCGGCCTGCCGCGTTCGGGCACGACGGTCGTCGAACGCATCCTCGGCAACCATGCCGACGTTGCGAGCTGCGGCGAATCCAACGCGCTGCGCATGGCCTACAAATGGGCCAGCGATTACTGGTGCGAAGGGTTCCTCGACACCGAAGCGTCGCAGCGCCTGGCGCACACCGACGCGGCCACGGTCGGAACCTTGTACCTCCATGCGACGCAGGCGCGCAGCGCCGGTCGTCGCTGGCATACCGACAAACACCCGGGCAACGTCGCACTGGCGGGCGTCGCACTTGCCGCGTTGCCGCAGTCGCGGATCGTCCACGTTCGCAAGGATCCGGTCGACGCATGCTTCGGTTGCCTGCGCGAGTTGTTCACCAACGCGTTCTACGACTGGAGCTACGCGTTCGACGACGTCGCCAACCACCACCGCAATGCCATGCGCTTGATGCGACACCTGCAGCATCTCGCGCCGGATCGCATCGTCGACGTGCAATACGAAGCCCTGGTCGCGCAACCCGAAGCGGGCGCAAGCGCGCTGCTCGCCGGATGCGGCCTCGCACCGCAGGCCGGCGTGCAGGACATCACCGCGAACCTGCAACCGGTGACCACCGCCAGCAGCGTGCAGGTGCGCAAGCCGATCCACGCCGGTCGGGTGGGGTGGTGGAAGCGCTACGAACTTCAATTGCGTCCGTTGCAATCGGCGCTCGCGACGGACGCTTGAGGCGACAGCGGCTGTAGCTGTCGCCGCGCAGTGACCTTTCGTCGGCTGCAGCACGCATGAGTCCGGCAACTCGGCAATAAAAATAACGCTTGGATTCAAGCGTTTGTCGACGCGCGGAAAGCTGAATCCGGCGGCCTGTTTCGTTAGGTCGCCGGAAGGGACTGGTTAAAGAATTGTCCGGGGGTCTAAGGTCCCGCGCATCACATTTCTTCTTCTTCGAGTTCTTCGGCAGGAGGGAATGATCATGGCCACCCCACGCAACATCGGGCGCCTGAAGCGCACCGCGCTCGCCGCTGCATTCGCGCTCTGCTTCATCGGCGGTGTCCACGCCCAGACCAATACCGCGGGTGCGGTGTCGGGCCGCGCGGCGTCGGGCGACACGATCACCGTGTCCAATCCCGCAACGGGGTTCACGCGCACGATCACCGTCGGCGGCGACGGCAATTTCCGTTTCTCGCAGATTCCGATCGGCCAGTACACGGTCACGCGCAACGGCAGTTCGCCCAGGCAGATCACGGTCAACGTCGGGACCGCGGCCAACGTCGACTACGCGGCCGTCGCGGCGGCAGGCCCGCAGGAACTGGAAGGCGTCGAAGTCGTCGGCACCGGCGCGGTCAACCCGATCGACGTCACCTCGGTCGAATCCACCACGATCCTGACGTCCGAACAGATCGCCAAGATCCCCGTGCCGCTCAACACGACAGCGGTCGCACTGCTCGCGCCCGGCACCGTGCGCGGCGACGCGGTCTTCGGCAACCTCGCATCGTTCGGCGGCGCGTCGGTGGCGGAGAACGCGTACTTCATCAACGGCTTCAACATCACCAACGCGTTCCGCAACCTCAACTTCGCGCAGGTGCCGTTCGAGGCGATCCAGGAACAGCAGATCAAGACCGGTGGTTACGGCGCCGAATTCGGCCGTTCGCTCGGCGGCGTGGTCAACCAGATCACCAAGCGCGGTACGAACGACTTCCACGTGGGCGGCAATGTGTTCTGGAGCCCGAAGGACCTGCGCGAAGACGAACACGATGCCTACCAGACCAATGGCGTGCTGCGTTCGGACAACTCGCAGGAAAGCGTGGACGAATGGCGCACCAACATCTGGGCCAGCGGCGCGCTGATCAAGGACAAACTCTTCGCCTACGGCCTGATCTCCTACGGCAAGACGAAGAACGAAACCTACGGCAACGCCGTCGCTTCGAGCAACCTCAGCGACGACATCGAGTTCCCGACGTGGCTGTTGAAGATGGATTGGAACATCACCGACAGACATGCCCTCGAGTTCACCGCGTTCTCCGACAAGCAGAAGAACGAACAGGAAGTCTTCGCCAACCGTCCGGGCGTCACCGAACGCCTCAACCTGATCGGCACCAACTTCCAGGACCAGGGCGGCGAGAACTACATCCTGAAGTACACCGGCTATCTCACCGACACCTTCACCTTGTCGGCCCTGGCCGGCCACGGCGAATTCACCCGCGAGCAGCACCTGCGCACGGCTTCCGGCCTGCCCGTCCAGTACAACGGCGACATCAATTCGGTGGCGACCGGTTGCCCGCAGATCGTCGATGCGCGCCCGGAGTACCGCCGGCAATTGACCGGTGTGTATTCGAGCACCTGCAACATCACCAACCTGGCGAACAACGGCCAGATCGATCGCACGGACTCGGGCGATACGCGCGACCAGTTCCGACTCGACGCCGAATGGCAATTGGGCGACCACCTGCTGCGCTTCGGCTACGACCGCGACGACTTCGAATCCGTCGCCGGCGTGGCGATCGAAGGCGGCTTCCAGTGGCGTTACACCACGGTCGACCCCGACGGCATCGAAAACAGCGGCGACGAATTCGACCGCGCGCGCCAACAGTTCTTCCAGCAGGGCGCCACCGTCAAGGTCAAGCAGCACGCGTATTACATCCAGGACAGCTGGAACATCACCGACAACTTCATCGGCTACTTCGGACTGCGCTGGGATACGTTCGAGAACCTCAACGGCAACGGCGAAAGCTACGTCAAGATCAGCAACCAGTTCGGCCCGCGCCTGGGCTTCTCGTGGGACGTCTTCGGTGATTCGACGTTCAAGGTGTTCGGCAACGCAGGCCGCTACGCGCTGCCGCTGACGCCATCGGTCGCGGTGCGCGGTGCGTCGGCGTCGTTGTTCAGCCGCGAGAGCTTCGACTTCGACCAGACGGTGGATCCGATCACCGGTGCGCCGATCAATCCGGTCGCGGTCCCCGACAGCTTCCTGTATCTCAACTCCGAAGATGGCCGACCGAAGAACCCGCTGACGATCGCGTCGAAGAACCTCGACCCGATGTACCAGGACGAATACATCCTCGGCTTCCAGAAGGCGCTGACGGACCACTTGTCCCTCGGCATCCGCGGCATCTACCGCGAACTGAAGCAGGCGATCGACGACAACTGCGATTACACCGCGGTGCTCGATGCGAACGGATTCTCCGCAACGTTCGACGGTGCGGGCGACTTCATCGGCTTCTCCAACGCGGCCGGCGACTTCGCGATGCTGCCGAACCCCGGCTTCCCGTATTGCCGCATGTTCAATCCGGGCAAGGATGCGGTGTTCGTGACGGACCTGCTCGGGAACGGGCAACTGACGACGAACGTGATCCCGGGTGCGCGCCTGTCGCCGAAGGCCAAGCGCAATTATTCGGCGATGGAATTCTTCGTCGATGGCAGCTGGGACAACTTCTTCCTGCAAGGTTCGTACACTTTCGCCAAGTCGATCGGCAACACCGAAGGCGGCGTGAAATCCGACATCGGGCAGAACGACACGAGCGTCACGCAGGATTTCGACTACATCGAGCTGACGACGGATACGTACGGCTACCTGCCGAACGATCGTCGCCACAGCATCAAGTTGTTTGGCAACTACACGATCAACGATGAGTGGTCGGTGGGCGCCAACCTGCTGATCCAGTCGGGCCGGCCGGTGAACTGCATCGGCGTGCTCGATCGCGATCCTGCGCGCGCGCCGGGTGCGCCTCCCGGCCCCGGTTACGACCCGCATCCATACGATGCGGCATTCATGCGCTGCAACAACCTGCCGGTGCCGCGCGGTACGGCGGGCCGGTTGCCGTGGACGCAGAACCTCGACATGAACGTTGCGTACGCGCCGTCGTGGGCAGCGGGCCTGCAGTTCAAGATCGACGTGTTCAATGTGTTCAATTCGCGGAAGGTCACTTCGGTCAACGAACTCGCCGAAGTGCCCGAGACGGGCCTGGCGTCCGAGACCTACCTGGTGCCCGCCAGCTTCCAGACGCCGCGCTCGCTCCGCTTCATGGTCCAGTACGACTTCTGACCTTGCCGACACGCGGGGACGAAGAGGCCGCCGAAAGGCGGCCTTTTTGTCGGGTCCGGTGGGGCACTGGAAACGTTACCAGCGACAGCTCACACCGTTGCAGGAGGGTCCGGAGTCGCTCGGAATCGACGCAAGCGACTGATTTCAAAAGTAAAAAAGTCGCAAAAAATTTGTTTGGATCCAATTGCGCCAAACCGCCGCAAGGTACTTGTTAAGGAAATGTTCAAGGGTCTATAGTCGGCCGGTCGGACTACTTACCGGCTGCTGATGTCTGATTGGTCAATCCGCAAACAGCCCTGAGGGGGTTAGAAATGGCTTCTGAACATCTTAAAAAAGGCTTAAAGCGAAGCGCGTTGAGTCTTGCGCTCGGTTTCTGTTTCATCGGCGGCGTCCAGGCGCAGACGAACACCGCGGGTGCGGTGTCGGGTTCGGCCCAGGCCGGCGACACGATCACGATCGCCAACGCCAACACCGGTTTCTCGCGCACGATCACGGTCGGTGCCGACGGTGCTTATCGCTTCTCGCAGGTGCCGATCGGCCAGTACACGGTGACGCGCAACGGCACGAGCCCGCGCACCGTCACGGTGAACGTCGGTACCGCCGCGAACGTCAGCTACGCCGCGCCCACCGGTAACCCGCAGGAACTCGAGGCCGTCACGGTCACGGGCCAGGCGGTCAACCCGATCGACGTCACGTCGGTCGAATCCACCACGATCCTCACCGCCGAACAGCTCGCGAAGATTCCGGTCGCGCGCGACACGACCAGCGTCGCGCTGCTCGCACCGGGCACCGTGAAGGGCGATGGCGCGTTCGGCAACCTCGCTTCGTTCGGTGGTTCGTCGGTTGCGGAAAACCAGTACTACATCAACGGCTTCAACGTCACCAACTCGTTCCGCAGCCTGAACTTCTCGAAGGTCCCGTTCGAGGCCATCCAGGAGCAGCAGGTCAAGACCGGTGGTTACGGCGCTGAATTCGGTCGTTCGCTCGGCGGCGTGATCAACCAGATCACCAAGCGCGGTACCAACGACTTCCACGCCGGTGGCAACATCTACTGGGCGCCGGATTCGCTGCGCGAAGACGTCAAGAACGTCTATTACGCCAACCCGCTCGTCGCGACCGACTTCGGCCTGATCCAGGAAGACAACTCGAAGGACGAATTCGAGGGCGTCAACGCGAACCTGTGGGCCAGCGGTGCGCTGATCAAGGACAGGCTGTTCGCCTACGGCCTGGTGTCGCTCACGAAGAACGACTCGACCAACTACGGCAACGTCGACGCCTTCACCAACAACGACTCGACCGTCAAGACGCCGGGTTGGTTGGTGAAGTTGGACTGGAACATCAACGACAACAACCTGTTGGAGTTCACGGCGTTCTCGGACGACCAGACGACGAAGACCAGCGTCTATTCCAATCAGCCGCGCACGCTCAACCGCGGCAACTTCGCCGGCAAGCTCGTCGACGAACAGGGCGGCGACAACTACGTCCTGAAGTACACCGGTTACATGACCGACACCTTCACGCTGAGCGCCCTGTACGGCCACGGCGTGTTCAAGCGCCAGCAGCACCTGGAGAACCCGGACGGTTCGGAAGTCGTGTACTCGGGCAACATCACCGACGCCTACGCGACCGACCCGCTCGCCACCACCACGCTCGGTGGTTGCCCGGCGATCCTCGACATCCGTCCCGGCTACCGCAAGGCAGTGACCGGCACGTATGGCAGCTCCTGCCACCTCATGGGCGGCGCGCTGCTGCAGGCCGACAACAACGAAGACACCCGCGACCAGTGGCGTATCGACGCCGAGTGGGCGCTCGGTTCGCACCAGGTCCGCTTCGGTATCGACGTCGACGATTACGAGTCGGTCGCCGGTGAAGCGAACGTCGGTGGCTGGCTGTGGCGTTACTCGACCCGCAACCCGGACGGCGTGCCGAACAACGGCGACGAGTTCGACGTCGTGCGTCGCCAGACCACCGCCCGCGGTACGACGGTGAAGCTGGAACAGCAGGCCTTCTACATCGAAGACAGCTGGAACATCACCGACAACTTCATCGTCTACTACGGCGGCCGCTGGGACACGTTCAAGAACAAGTCCGCCTCCGGCGACACGTTCGTCGAGATCAAGAACCAGTTCGGCCCGCGCCTGGGCTTCTCGTGGGACGTCAACGGCGACAGCACGTTCAAGATCTACGGTAACGCCGGTCGCTACGCCCTGCCGCTCACGCCGAGCGTCGCGGTGCGCGGTTCGAGCGCGTCGATCTTCCAGCGTTCGAACAACAACCTGTTCACGGGCGTCGACCCGGTGACGGGCGTGCCGGTCCTCGCTGGCCCGCTGAACCCGCTGAACCTGATCAACGGCGAAGACGGTCGTGCGCACGACTCGCAGACGATCGCGTCGAAGAACCTCGATCCGATGTACCAGGACGAATACATCCTGGGCATGCAGATGCAGGTCACGGACCACATGACCTTCGGTACCCGCGCGATCATGCGTGAGCTGAAGGCCGCCATCGACGACAACTGCGACTACACCGCGGTGCTCGACGCCAACCCGGATACCGCGGGCCAGGCAGTGATCCCGAACCCGAGCTTCCCGTACTGCCGCCTGATCAACCCGGGCAAGGATGCGGTGCTGTACACCGACCTGGACGGCGACGGTCCGCTCGCGCCGGTGCTCAACACGATCCCCGGTGCGCGCCTCGCGCCGGAAGCCAAGCGTTCGTACTCCGCCCTCGAGTTCTTCCTCGACGGCAACTGGGACAAGTTCTTCTTCCAGGGTTCGTACACGCTGGCCTACAACAAGGGCAACACCGAAGGCGGCGTGAAGTCCGACATCGGCCAGAGCGACACCAACACCACGCAGGACTTCGACTACCGCGAGCTCGCGGTCGACACGTACGGCTACCTGCCGAACGACCGTCGCCACGCGCTGAAGCTGTTCGGCAACTACGAGATCACCGACGAATGGTCGGTGGGCTTGAACTTGCTCGTGCAGTCCGGTCGTCCGATCAACTGCCTGGGCGTKCTCCAGCCGTGGCCGTCGAGCACGGGCTTCCACCCGTACGGTTCGTCGTTCATGCGTTGCGGTACGACGCCGGCCGGCCAGCAGCCGGTGGACTTCAACGACCTGCAGGGTCCGCACTATCCGTTCGCGCCGCGTCCGCGCGGCACGGCCGGTCGCCTGCCGTGGACCAACTCGATCGACCTCAACGTCGGCTACGCGCCGTCGTGGGCGCCGGGCCTGATGTTCAAGGTCGACGTGTTCAACGTCATGAACAGCCAGAAGGTCACGTCGGTCAGCGAAGTGGCGGAAGACGCGGATACCGGTATTCCGCTCAACACCTACCTGCTGCCGCGTTCGTACCAGGCACCGCGTTCGGTGCGCTTCATGGTGCAGTACGACTTCTGATCCATCGGTTGTCAGCAACAAAGGAGCGGCCGCCTTCGGGCGGCCGCTTTTTTTTGTAGGATGCGGCAATCTTTTCGACGATACGTATCCCATGGACAGCGAGTTCGAGCGCCAGTGGCGATTGGCCAGGACGCTCGAGAACCAGGGCCGTCCGCTCGAGGCCAAACCGATCTACGAAACCCTGCTTGCGGCCGATCCCGACCGCTTGTACGTGCGGCTGCGCATGTCGGTGATCGAAGAAGGGCAGGGCCACTATCGCGCGGCGCGCGAGCATGCATTGCGTTGCGCGAATTCCGTTCGCAGCCAGCGGCCGGGCGACCTTGCGCACGTGACGCGCCGCCTGTTGGCCTTCGACGAACCGCAACTGGTCTTCGAGTTGATCATGGGCGCGGATTGGCAGGCCCCGGAGCTGATCCGCAACTGCGCCATGCTCGTGCAGCACCTTTGGTTGATCGACAAGCTCGATTGCGCGCTCGACCTGATCGCCGACGTCGAGCCGCGCGTACTGCCGAACGCCTCGTTGGCCTACGCGAAGGCGCAGGTCTTCAAATACCTCGGGCGGATGGACGAGGCCGCCGCGGAATACGAGCGCTGCATCGCGATCGAACCGTCCTACACGCTTGCGCACTGGTCGCTCGCGTCGCTGCGCAAGGCCTGCCCGCCGGGTGCGCGAACGCAACGCATCGAGCGTGCGCTCGCCGCGCTCCCGGGCGATGACAGCACGCGCGACTACATGCACTTCGCATTGTTCAAGGAATACGACGACGCGGGCGACATCGACGCCGCATGGCGCCACCTGCAGGCGGGCGCGGCGATCAAGCGCGCGACGGTGCCTTATCGCGGATGCGACGAGCAGGCGGGCTTCGAAGCCCTCCAGCGGTGGACGCCGGGGCCGAAGGGCGATGCATCGGCCAGCGACGCATCGTTCGCACCGATCTTCATCCTCGGAATGCCGCGCACGGGCACGACCCTCGTCGAACGCATCGTCGGCAGGCACGACAGCGTCGCGCAGGGCGGGGAGCTCAACGATTTCCACACTGCGCTGTGCCTGGCGACCGATGCGTTCCTCGGCACGACCGTGACCGCCGACGTCGTCGCGCGCGTCGCCGCGGTCGATCTCGACGCGGTCGGGCGCGCCTACATGGCACGCACCGAACATCGCGCGGGCGGCAAGCCCTTCCTCACCGACAAGAATCCGATGAACGCGGCGTTCGCCGGCTTCATCGCACGGGCACTGCCGAATGCGCGCATCGTCTGCCTGCGCCGCGATCCGATGGATGCGTGCTTCTCCAACCTCAAGGAGTTGTTCGGCAACGCGGCGTACGGCTACAGCTACGATCTCGAGGAACTCGCCGACCACTACGCGCGCTTCGACGCACTGTGCCGCCATTGGCGCGAGACCTTGCCCGGCCGGTTCCTCGAAGTGCAGTACGAAACCCTGGTGACCGACACCGAACCCACCGTGCGCGCGTTGCTCGACTTCTGCGGCCTGCCGTTCGATGCGCGCTGCCTGGACATCACGGGCAACACCGCGCCGGTCTCCACGGCCAGCAGCACGCAGGTGCGCCAGCCGATCCATGCGCGCAGCGTCGGCGCGTGGCAGCGCTACGCCACGCAGCTCGAACCGCTGCGCGCGCGCCTGGCGTCGCACGGGCTGTCCGACTGATGCTGCCGCAGGAAGAACAACGCCTGCGCCAGCAGGCCGACCTGCACGTCACGCGTCGGGAATTCGCGCAGGCGATCGCCGCCTACGAACGGCTCGAGGCCGCGCACCCGAACGATGCCAATGTGTTGCTGCACCTGTCCTACGCGCATTCGCTCGCCGGCCACTATCGCGCCGCGCGCGAATACGCCTTGAAGACACAGCGCGCGCGCCCGCGCGATCCCGCGGTGTTGCGGGAGATGTTCTCGCGCCTGCGTACGTTCAACGCCGTGCCCGAGATGCACGAGGCCATCGACCATCTGCGCCCGTTGTCGAACATCCCGATCCCGGTTCTGCTGGCCGCGGCGGCGCAATTCAGTTACCTCAACGAACAGACGCGCGCGCTCGCGCTGCTCGACGAAGCGCGTCGCGCAGATCCGGATTTCCCGCCCACGCTGGTCGCGCGCGCGCAGATCCTGACGTATCTCGGGCGGTTCGACGAGGCCGAGGCCGAAGTCCTGCGCAGCCACAGGCGCGCGCCGGAGATCCCGCACGGCTGGACCGTGCTCGCGCGCGTGCGCAAGCAGACCAGGGCGTCGAATCATGTCGATGCGATCCGTGCGCAGCTGCGACGCCCCGGCCGCAAGCCCGACGAAATCGCGATGCTCGCCGATGCACTGCACAAGGAGCTCGACGACATCGGCGACTACGAAGGCGCATGGGCCGCGCTGGAACAGATGTGTCGCGCGAAGCGTCCGACCTTGTCGTACTCGCGGGAGGAAACGCGGCGCCTGTTCGATGCACTGATCGATTTTCCGCCGGGTCCGGTCGCGCCGGCGACGCCGTCGGCAAATACGCCGATCTTCATCGTCGGCATGCACCGTTCGGGGACGACGCTGCTCGAACAATTGCTCGACGGCCATCGCGACGTACATGGCGTCGGCGAGCTGTACGACTTCACCACGCAGATGCGGTGGGGGACCGACCACCACTGCCCGGGCGTGATCGACGAAAAGATCGTCGCGCGCGCACGCGACGCCGACTTCGCCGCGATCGGACAGGGTTATCGCGAGGGCATGGCGTGGCGCGTGGGCGACGCGCGCTGGTTCACCGACAAGCTGCCGTCGAACTTCCTCAATATCGGGTTCATCTGCCGCGCGCTGCCGGACGCGAAGATCCTGCACATGGTGCGCGATCCGATGGAGACGTGTTTTTCCAACTTGCGCGAGCTGTTCTCCACCGCCAACGCGTATTCGTACGACCAGGGCGAGCTCGCCGACTTCCACCACCAGTACCGGCGCCTGATGGCGCATTGGCACGCCGCGTTTCCCGGTCGCATCCTCGATGTCGACTACGCGGCGCTGACGCGCGACACCGAGCGCGTGTTGCGCGAGGTCTCGTCGTTCTGCGGCTTCCCCTATGAGCCGGAGATGCTCGCGCTGCAGAACCGCACGCGCGGGGTGTCGACCGCAAGCGCGGTGCAGGTGCGGGGCAAGGTGGAAGCGCGCGAGGTGCCGAAGTGGGCGCCGTACGAGGCCCGCCTGCAAACATTGATCGAAGGGTTGCGCGGGGCCTGACAGGCGCCGCGGGGCGTCAGAGGATCAGAGATCCTGCTGGTACTGCACGTAGGGCACGGTGCCCTGGTCTTCGGTGTCGGCCGGCAGCGCGAAGGGATTCTTGCCGCGCGTCACCACGTTTTCCGCGCCAACGGTGAGCTGCCCGCGCCACGGGGTGCGCCAGGTCAGGCCGATGCCGAAGCCCTGGAAGTTGTTCGGCTGGCCCGGCACGTCGATGACGCGGCCGATGATGTTGCCGCTGAAGTTGCCGTAGCCGCCGCCCACGCTGAAGCTGCGGGTATCCCAGCGATCGGCGAGTTCCGGAACGTCCGCCACCGACACCAGGCGCGCCTTGGCGATCGTGCCGCCGATGGTGATGAAGCCTTCTCGGCCGATATTCTTCTGCCCGAACACGGCGACGTCGTGCTGCTCGACGCGCGCCCGCGCGTTCGGGCTCAACCACGCCGGCAGGGTTTCCTGCCCGGTGCCCAGGGTCACGCCCACGCGCGCGCCATTGCGGCTGAACGCGGTGGTCGCGTTCAAGTGGCGGCTGTCGGTGGGCTCGTCGAGCGAGGCGAGCAGGCAGTGGTTGGCGAGATTCGAGATCGCACTCGCCACGCCGGTCTTGCGATCGCACAGCAGGCCGAGCGAATCGCCGGCATCCAGGCCGAAGGCCGTGTCGAGCGCGCCTTCGCTGAACTGCTTGCGCAGGCCGACGGCATTCTGCGTGGGCTCCAGGAGCAACACCGCTTCGACCTTGCCGCTCGCCTGGTTCCAGACGGGCAACTCCACCATGCCGTCCTTGTTCCGCGATTGCGCATGCGCCCCGGCCGCCGCCACGAGGGCGATGAGGGCAATGCACAGGCGCTGGCGGAACGAGCGTCGCATGGCGGTCTGGGACCCGGAGGGCCGGTCGAAGTTCCTGAAGAGGCGGTTGTCTGAATCCTAGTCCGTTTATGTTTATTTAACAATCATCCGGAGACAAAAAAATGCACCCGGAGCGGGATCTGCGTCCCGTTACTGCATGCGTTCGGGGGCCGGCATGGGCGCCGAGCCCGGGGCGAACAGCCCCGCGATCTCGGCCGCCGTGAAGGCGTAGCCCTGCCCACAAAACTCGCAACGCACCCGCGCGGTTCCGTCGGCCACCGAAGCCTCCGCCTCCTCCCGGCCCAGGGACTGCAGCATGGCCTCCACGCGCTCGCGGGAGCAGGAGCACCCGAAGCGCAGGGGCCGGTCGGCCAGCAGTTCCGGCGCCTCCTCGTGGAAGAGGCGGTGGAGCAGGGTGGTGCGGGGCAGCTCGAGGAGTTCCTTCGCCGTCAGCGTGTCGAACAGGGCGCAGGCCCGCGTCCAGCCGTCGGCATCGCCCGCGTCGCCGGGGAGCTTCTGCAGCATCAGGCCCGCGGCACTGTTGTCATCGGCGGCCAGCAGGAGCCGGGTGGGCAATTGCTCGGACTGGAGGAAGTAGTGCTCGAAGGCCGTCTTCATGTCGCCGCCTTCCAGCGGGACCAGGCCCTGGTAGCGCTGGGGATCGCGGCCGTGCGGGGTCGGGTTCTCGATGGTGATGGCGAGGATCGGGTCCGGCCCGAGGTCGGCCAGGCCCTGCGGCGCCGGTTGGTCGTCGTCGTACTGCGCGATGCCGCGCAACGTGCCCGCCGCCGTGCATTCGGCGAACAGCGTGCGCAGCGCGCCGCGGCCCCGCAGTTGCACGGACAGGCGCCCGTCGACCTTGGCGTGGCCGGTGAACAGCGCCGCCGCGGCCGTGGCTTCACCGAGCAGCCGCGCGATGCCGGCCGGGTACGGGCCCTGCTCGGAGGTCGCCACCCGGTCTCGGATCTGGCGCCACGTGGCGTCGAGGTGGACGCGCACGCCGCGTACGCCGGCTTCGGGGAGGAGGAAGCGCGACAGTCGGTCGTCCTGGCCGGCGGTCTCGTGCGTGGAAAGGGCGTCGGTCATCTGGTCGGAAATCTTCATGGGCGATGTGTCGCGCCATCGTGAGTTCGCGCGGCGATAATGCGCGCCGCACGCACGACGGGGGAAGGACGTGGCTTCGGGAAGAACGACAGATGGGGCCGGCCCCCGTCGGACGCAAGCGCGCGGGCGCCGCCGATGGTTGCGATGGCTGCTGCTCTCACCGCTGGTGTTCGCGCTGCTGACCACGCTGCAGGTGCTGGTGCTGCGCTTCGTCGATCCGCCCCTGAGCGCGTTCATGGTCGCGCGGCATTTCGAGGCCATCGGCGAAGGCGATTTCGCCTACCGCACGCGCTACGACTGGCGCGACCTGGATCAGATCGCCCCGACCCTGCCGGTGGCGTTGGTCGCGGCGGAAGACCAGAACTTCGCGACGCACCACGGCTTCGACATCGCGGCGATCGAAAAAGCCCGCGCGCACAACCAGCGCATGGTCGAACGCGCGGAAAAACGCGGCACGCCGGTCAAGCGCCTGCGCGGCGCGAGCACCATTTCGCAGCAGACGGCCAAGAACCTGTTCCTGTGGAGCGGCCGCAGCTGGGTGCGCAAGGGGCTGGAAGCCTGGTACACGGTGCTGATCGAAGCCTTGTGGCCCAAGCGCCGCATCCTCGAGATGTACGCCAACATCGCCGAATTCGGCGACGGCACCTATGGCGCGCAGGCCGCGGCGGTGCGCTTCTTCAACCGCGACGCGAGCCGCCTGACGCCCGACCAGGCCGCGCGCCTGGCCGCGGTGCTGCCCAATCCGCGCAAGTACGACGCCGGCAAGCCCGGGCCCTACGTGCAGCGGCGGAGCGCGGCGATCCAGCGCCAGGCCAACCACCTGGGCGGCGCGGCCTGGCTGCGCGCGCTGGACTGAGCGGCCTTGCACTAACATCGCCGCATGGAAGCGCAACGCACCGACGAGTTCACCCGCCGCGCCGGCCAGGCCCAGCCCGGCCTGACCGTGCTCGTCGCGGCCTTCGACGAAGCGCAGGCGCTTCCGCTGCTGCATCCGCGCCTGCAGGCCGTGCTCGACGGCCTGGCGCAGGACGGCCTGCCCGGTCGCGTGCTGTACGTCGACGACGGCAGCCGTGATGCGACCTGGTCGGTGCTGCAATCGATCGCCGCCAACGATGCGCGCGTCGCGCTGCTGCGCCTGTCGCGCAACTTCGGCAAGGAAGCCGCGCTGACCGCGGGCCTGGACCATGTCGGCGACGACGCGGTGCTGATCCTCGATGCCGACGGGCAGGATCCGCCGGAGTTGATCCCGCAATTCGTCGCGCATTGGCGCGAAGGCTTCGACGACGTGCACGGCCAACGCCAGGCGCGCGAAGGCGAGACCTGGGCCAAGCGCGCGACGGCGCATGCGTTCTATCGCGTGATCGGCCGCCTCTCGCGCACGCCCGTGCCGGCCGACACCGGCGATTTCCGGCTCCTGTCGCCGCGCGCGGTCGCCGCGCTGCGGCAATTGCGCGAACGCAATCGCTTCATGAAGGGCCTGTTCGGCTGGGTCGGCTTCCGGCAGATCGCGGTGCCCTACGTCCGCGCGCCGCGCGCCGCCGGGCAGACCAAGTTCAACTTCTGGCGCCTGTGGAATTTCGCGATCGAAGGCATCACGGGCTTTTCGACCGCTCCCCTGCGCGTGGCCACCTACATCGGCCTGCTGACCGCGCTGCTCGCCTTCGTCTATGCGGTGTGGGTCATCGTCAAGGCGCTGGCATGGGGCGATCCGGTCGCCGGTTGGCCGACGATGATGGCCGTGATCCTGTTCCTCGGTGGCGTGCAGCTCATCGCGCTGGGGACGATCGGCGAATATCTCGGCCGCCTTTACGAAGAGGCCAAGCAGCGCCCCCTCTACCTCGTCGACGCCTGGCGGCCGGCGAGGGGAGTATCCTCGGGGCAGGTGCCAGCTCAGGGACACGACGATGCGCACGGTACGCCACCTGCTCGAATCGAAAGCGCCTGAAGTCTTCGCGATCGGCCCCGACCAACCGGTCCTGGAGGCGATCAAGCTGATGGCCGAAAAACGCATCGGCGCGCTGCTGGTGATCCAGGGCGGCCGCCTGATCGGCATCGTTTCCGAGCGCGATTACGCACGCAAGGTCGTGCTGCAGGGCCGCTCGTCGGCGACCACGCCCGTGTCGGACATCATGACGCGCGACGTCGTGCGCGTCGGCCTCGCCGACACCGCCGACCATTGCATGCAACTGGTCACCGACAAGCGCATCCGCCACTTGCCGGTGGTCGACGGCGATGCGGTCCTTGGCGTGGTGTCGATCGGCGACCTGGTGAAGGCCGTCATCGAAGACCAGCAGGTGGAGATCGACCAACTCCAACGCTACATCGCGAGTTGAATCACTTGGCGTAGCGGCCGCCGCACTGGGCATCCTTGCCCGGGCCGAGTTCCAGCGTGGCCAGCAGCGCCGCGGGCGGCGCGATGGTGCCGAGCGTCAGTGCGAATGCCGCGCGCAAACCCACGCGTTTCATGTCCGGGCGGAACGAAGGATCGCGGAACGTCCCGTCGACCAGCAGCGGCGCGCGGAAGGAGAACAGGCTGCGATCCTTCGGTCGCGGACGCAGGCGCAGGTCGTAGGTTTCGTCCTTCATGCTGATCGAGCCCTCGCCGAGGATGAGCGTGTCCGTCGTGTCGAAGGCCATGCTGCGGGTCTGCATCACGCCGTCCTTGATCGTGAAGTCGCCGAATGCGCAGCGGATCGGGATCTTCCGGTCGCCTTCGACGAGGAATTTCAGCGCCTCGGCGATGTCGATGCCCGCGTATTCCATCAGCAGGTTGCTGATCTGTCCCTTGCCCATGCCCAGCTGCGCATCGCCATCGGCGGTGCCCAACATGCGCGCGATGGAGTTGCCCGTGCCGGTGATGTGGATGTCGCCGCCGATGTTGCCAATCGCGTCCTTCGTCAGTTCCACCGTCGGCAACAGTTGCGAGAGATGGAGATTGCGCACCTGCATGTCGGCGCGGGTGCGAATCGGCGATTCGCGGGCATCCATGCGGATCGTCGAACGGATGTCGCCGCCGGCGACGCCGAAGTTCAACGGATCCAGGCGCAACAGCCCGGCATCGATGAACAGGTGCGCATCCATGTCGTCGATCGGCAACTTCGGTGCGTTGATGCGATGCGCTTTCCAGCGCACGTTCGCGTCCATCGCGCGCAGCTTGTCGAGCTCGTACGGATGGTCGGGCAGCACGCGCGCCTTCGATGCTTCGACGGCGGCTTGCTTGCGCTGGTCGGGCGTCGCGGTTTCGCCGGCGCCGGCCTGCGGCGGTTTGCCGATGAAGCCGGCCAGGTCGTCGAAGTCCAGGCGTTTCGACACCAGGTTCGCGACGAGGATCGGGCGCTTGCGGCCGGTTTCGAAACTCGCATCGCCGCTCAGGTCGCTGTCGCCGAGCTTTCCGGTGAAATCGTCGTAGTGCCAGATGTTGCCCGTATCTTTCGTGCCAGTGTGGCTGGAAGGCGTGACCTCGCGCGTGAGCCTGCCGTCGAAGGCATACGGCGGCGAATCGGGAATCGCCATGCCGACCAACGGATACAGCTCGGCGAGGTTGGGCCCGGCCAGCGCGAACTTCACATCGAAGCCGCGCAAGCGAATCGGATCGAGCAGAGTTCCGCGCGCGTGCGCCTTCGTGTTGCCCGCCGTGGCGTGCACGTCGATGCGATACGGACGCGCGGTTTCGCGCAGTGCCAGCGGCGCATCGGCGCGTCCGTGCATCGTGAACTTCCGCGCCTCCCACGTACCGCCGCCTTCGAGGAAGATCGGTGGGGACTTGGATGCCGGATCGCGCAGGTCGCTGCGCACCGCAACGGCGATGTCGGTCTTCTTCGACGCGTCGATGAAACGCACGCGGCCGTCGTCGATCCACAGCGCACCGTATTGCGTCGTACCTGTCGACGGCTCGCCGAAAGTCCAATTGCCGACGCGGTTCGGGCCGTATTCCAGTCGCAGGTCCGGGTTGCGCAAGCGGATCTCGGGAATACGCACGTCGCCATGGAAAAGCAGCGGCTTGAGCTCGATGGCGAGTTGCAAATCGTCGGCTTTCGCCATGATCGGTTCCTTCGACCACGTCGCGTTGCCGAACCGGAAGCCGCCGATTTTCACGATCGGCGTCCAGCCCAGGCGATCGACATCGAGCTTGCCGGTGATTTCGAACGTGCGCCCCGTGCGCGCTTCCACTTGCCGCTCGACGAGCGGCTTGAACCAGTTCCAGTCCCAGAAGATCAGCAGCAGGACGATCGCGACTGCGAACACCCCCAGGGCGGTCCACCAGGGATGTCGCTTGAGTGTCGCAAGACCTGGCGCTTCCATCGCCACACCATCCGGGCCCAGCCGTCGAACGACGGTGAACGCGTTGCGCGCGATTCAGTGAAGGCGCGCCTCACGCCGTGGCATGCACCTGCGCGAGCACCGCGATGTAGTGGCATGTGCTGCCGGCGATGACGAACAAGTGCCACACCGCGTGCGAATACCGCATCGACGGCCGGTGATAGAACACGGTGCCCAGCGTGTATGCGACGCCGCCGGCGAGCAGCCAGCCCAGCGTCCACGCATCCAGCGCCTGCCACACGGGCTTGATCGCCAGCAGCACGAGCCAACCCATCGCCACGTAGACGAGGGTGGAAAGCAACTTGAAGCGTCCGGTAAAGAAGAGCTTGAACGCGATGCCCGCGGCGGCCAGCGACCAGATCGCGATGAACAGATTGCGGCCCACCTCGCCGCGCAGGCCGATGAGCGTGAAAGGGGTATAGGTGCCGGCGATCAGCAGGTAGATCGCGCAATGGTCGAACACCTTGAGCGCGGGCTTGGCGCGCGGGTCCTGGATCGCGTGATAGAGCGTGGAGGCGCTGTAGAGCAGGAGCAAGCTGATGGAGAAGACGATCGCGGCGGCGAGTCGCCAACCATCGCCGTGCAGTGCGGCGAGGGCGACCAGGATCGTGCCGCCCGCGAGTGCCAGGAGGGCGCCGACGCCGTGGGTCAGTGCGCTGAGGCGCTCTTCGCGGGCGTGGGCTTGCTGGAGGGCGGCGTCCATTTCGCCAGAATGTAACCCTGCGCATGGAGTTTTTGCTCTCGCGCCGAGAGCGACCCCTCCCCAACCCTCCCCTGCAAGCAGGGGAGGGGGTTATTCCACGGCGATTGCGTGCGCGTGTTCGCGCGTGGCCATGAAGGTCACGGCGGGTGCGCGCTCCTGCGCCAGCTGCAGGTTGACCCGCGTGGGCGCGAGGTAGACGAGCTGGCCGGCGGCATCGAGCGAGAGGTGCATCGCGTTCTTCTCGCGGAACTCTTCGAGCTTCTTCGCATCGTCGCAGCGGATCCAGCGCGCGGTGGCGACCTGCACCTGTTCGAAGGTGGCGTCCACGCCGTATTCGTCCTTCAGGCGATAGGCGACCACGTCGAACTGCAGCGTGCCCACTGCGCCGAGGATCAGGTCGTTGGACATCAGCGGACGGAAGAACTGCGTCGCGCCTTCTTCCGACAACTGCGCCAGGCCCTTCTGCAATTGCTTGAGCTTGAGCGGATCGCGCAGGCGCGCGCGGCGGAACAACTCCGGCGCGAAGTTCGGGATGCCGGTGAAGGACAGCGTTTCGCCTTCGCTGAAGCTGTCGCCGATGGAGATCGTGCCGTGGTTGTGGATGCCGATGACATCGCCCGGATACGCGGTCTCGACGATCTCGCGGTCGCTGGCCATGAAGGTGAGCGCATTGGCGAGTTTCACTTCCTTGCCGGTGCGGCCCTGCATCGCCTTCATGCCCGCGGTGAACTTGCCCGAGCAGATGCGCATGAACGCCACGCGGTCGCGGTGCTGCGGGTCCATGTTCGCCTGGATCTTGAACACGAAGCCCGACAGGTGCGGCTCGTAGGGGCCGACTTCGCGCGTGGTGGTCGCGCGCGGCTTGGGCGGCGGTGCGTGTTCGACGAAGAAATCGAGCAGCAACTGCACGCCGAAGTTGTTGACCGCCGAGCCGAAGAACACCGGCGTCTGCTTGCCGGCGAGATACGCGGCCGGATCGAAGGGATGAGAAGCGCCCTGCACCAGTTCGAGTTCGTCGCGCAGTTCGGCGAGCATCGGCGCGCCGATGCGCGCTTCCACGCCCGGATCGTCGAGCGAGGGGAAGATCGTCGAATCCTGGCGCGTGAAGTTGCGGCCCGGTTCGTACAAATGCACTTCGCCCGTGACCAGGTGCACGACGCCCTTCAGGCGCTGGCCCATGCCGATCGGCCAGGTCACCGGCGCGCACTGGATGCCGAGCACGGATTCCACTTCGTCCAGCAAATCGATCGGCGGCTTGCCTTCGCGGTCGAGCTTGTTGATGAAGGTCATGATCGGCGTGTCGCGCAGGCGGCACACCTCCATCAGCTTGATCGTGCGTTCCTCGACGCCCTTGGCCACGTCGATGACCATCAGCGCCGAGTCCACCGCGGTGAGCACGCGATAGGTGTCCTCGCCGAAGTCGGCATGGCCCGGCGTGTCGAGCAGGTTGACGATGCGGCCCTCGTAGGGGAACTGCATCACCGAGGAGGTCACGGAGATGCCGCGCTCCTTTTCCAGCGCCATCCAGTCGGACGTCGCATGCCGCGCGGCCTTGCGGCCCTTCACCGAACCGGCCATCTGGATCGCGCCGCCGAACAACAGCAGTTTTTCGGTCAGCGTGGTCTTGCCGGCGTCGGGGTGCGAGACGATCGCGAACGTGCGGCGGCGCGCGGCTTCGAGGGAGACATCGGACATGGCGAAGGTGCGCACGGGCGCACTGGGGGCGTAAGGAAGCCCGCGATTATACGGGTGCCTCAGGGCTGGTCGGTCACGCCCGCCATGCGGAAGGGGATCGACACCAGCTGCATGCCGCGATTGACCTGCACCGCGAAGTGCAGGTGCGGCCCGCTGGTGAAGCCGGTATTGCCCGACAGGCCGATCTTCTGGCCCGCGCGGACGCGCTGCCCGGGGCGTACGAGCACGCCTTCGGTGCGCAGGTGCGCGTACAGGCCCATCGTGCCGTCGTCGTGGAGGATGCGGACATAGTTCGCGCGGCCGCCGTATTTCTCCAGGTCCAGGCCGGCCTTGTCGAAATCCGATTCGACCTGCATCACCGTGCCGCCGCGCGCGGCAGACACCGGCGTGCCCTGGGCCGCGCGGAAATCGATGGCGTAGAGGTTCTGCGTGTCCTGGTGGCTGAATCGCCCGTTGAAACCCTGTTCGATGCGCAGGCGCTCCCGCGGAATCGGCAGCAGGTAATCGACGTCCTGCGGCTTCGCACGCGGATCGCCGGGCACCACCTCCATGCTCAGGCCGAACTCCGCCGTGCCCGGTGCGGCCGGCATCAGCCGCGAGAGCAGGACGGTGGTGTTCGCCGGCACGGTGGCGCGTGCGGGAAGATCGGGTTCGCCGCGCGTGTTCACCTCGCGCGTGAATTTCAGCAGCACTTCCACCGGGCCTGCGATCGCGTTGTCGGCATAGGCCAGCGACGCGCCATCCTCGCGTTCCAGCCGCAGGCGCGCCATCGCGCCCGGTTCGGCGCGCACGGGAATGACCTTCACCCGTGCGCCGGCTTTGGCTGCTTCGGCGGGAGGATGATCGCCGTAGTGCACGATGCCGTTCTTGTCGACCCAGCGATACACCTTGCCCGCATGCGCGGTCATCGCGACGCACGCGAGCATCGCGCACGCCAACAACCGCCATTGCGAAACGGCGCGCATCGTCAGTCGACGCAATCCGGCGCCAGGTGCATCTGCCGAGCGACTTCGCGCAGGTCGAACGCCGTCACCGCCTTGTCGTCGTGAACCGCGAACAGCGCGCCGCCCGGGAATTCCGGCATCGCCGCGGCATGCAGGGCCACGCCGTCGGTGTGCGCGGTGACATCGCCGCGGAAGGTGCCGCGCGGTTGCAGCGTCACGCGATCGAACAGGTGGAACAGCGTCAGCGGTGCGAGCTGGTCGACCGCGATCCAGTAACCGCCGCCATCCGGGCAGGCCCACAGCGCCACGCCTTCGGCTTCGGCGGCGAAGCTGTCCTGCGGCAGGCTGCGGCCGGTGTACTGGCCGGAGAAGCTGTATTCGCGCAGCGTGGATTCGTGGCGGCTGTCTTCGTCGGCGATGAGCAGGCGATCGTTCGCGCGATCGCCGGCGATCGATTCGACCATGCGCAGCGCGCTGGCTTCATTCGTATCGCCGAACGCCCCGCCGTAGTTGGCGCGCAGGCGGCCGGCCTGGTCGAACTGCACGCGATAGCGGCGCACGCGCTGGTCGAGTTCCTTGAACGGCGGCACTTCGTCGAACTTCTTGCCGTACATGAAGCTGTCGGTGATGTAGACCTCGAGCTCGCCCGGTTCGGTCTCGTTGACCCACAGCCCATAGGGGCTGCGCAATTCCTTCTCGCCGAAATAGCCGACGAAGGTGAAGTCCGGCAGCTTCAACACCTGCACGCGATGGTTGTCGCGTTCGACGACGAAGACGTAATCGCCGTACACCGCGATCCCGTTCGGACGATCGAACTGGCCTTCGCCCTTGCCTTCGGCGCCGACGGTGCGCAGCAGCGCGCCGTTGGAGGCGTCGTACACCGACAGGCGATGCGACGACTTGCCCGTCGCGATCAGCCACGTCGGGCCGTCGGCGGTTTGCCAGGTGGCGACCGAATCGAGCTCCTCGGCGGGGGTCTCCTTGGAGACATACCGTTCGGGGATCTCCACGGGCGCCGGCGCGACGGCCACGGGCGTGGCATCGGCGGGAACGGTGGCCCTGGGGGCCGGGGCGGAGCCGCAAGCGGCGATGAGAAGGGTGCCCAGGACGACGGGCAGGCAACGGAATGAGGAAGGCATGGCGCGAATTATGGCCGAGCGTGAACGGGACTTGGCAACACGCCCGTCACGCTCTGCAGTAAGGCATCGCTTCATCGGCATGAAGCGATTGACAACATGGAAATCCCGCGGCATCCTGCGGCCATCCATCGAGACCGGCTGAGGGACAGGCCCGCAGACGCCGGGGCAACCGCGACATCGCGCAAGCGATGGGCGTTGGTGCCAAATCCTGCGGGGGCCCGCGCCCACCGGCAGATGGATCGACGCTCGCGCCCCGTGGCGCGGCCTTCGATTCGCATCGCCACCCCCGCAACGCTCGATGGCTTCCCACTGCCAGGAGCGTTGCAATGCCCGCCGCCGCGATTCGAACCTTCGCCACTCCGCCCGTCCTGCGTGTCGTTCCGCAGCGCGCACCCGATGCGCAACGCGGCGAACTCCCGTTGATCCTTTCCTTGAAGCACGGCGGCACCCATGAGGTGCGCGTGCGGTGGGAAACGCGCGGTGCCGCGCACCTGCCCGTCGTGGCCGTGCTCGGGGGCATCTCCGCCCATCGCCATGTCGCCGCGTCCGGGACCTTCGACGAGCGCGGGTGGTTCGAAGCGCAGGCCGATGCCCGGTGGCTGGCGGCGCATCGCGTGGTGTCCTTCGACTGGATCGGCAGCGATGGCACGCTCGACGCGCCGATCGATACCGATGATCAGGCGACTGCGCTGCTTGCCGTCCTCGACGCACTCGGCATCGAAACGCTCGAAGCGATCGTCGGCTGCTCCTACGGCGCGATGGTCGGCCTCGCCTTCGCGGCATCGCATCCGACACGCGTCCAACACCTGATCGCGATCGCCGGCGCACACCGTCCGCATCCGTTCGCAAGTGCATGGCGCGCGCTGCAACGCAACGTGGTCGCGCTCGGGCAATTGCAGTGCGACGAAGCGCATGGTCTTTCGCTCGCACGCCAGCTCGCGATGCTGAGCTATCGCACGCCGGAGGAATTCGGCGCGCGTTTCGACGCGGCCCCCATCGTGGACGGCGGCAGCGCGCGCTGCGCCTCCGAAGACTGGCTCGCCGAGCGCGGCGCGGCCTGGGCGCAAAAAACCTCGGCGACGGCGTTCGTGCGCTTGTCGGAATCGATCGACCTGCACGACGTTCTCCCCTCCCACGTGCAAGTTCCGACGACGCTCGTCGCCTTCGCCGAGGACCGCCTGGTTCCACCCGACGATATCCGCGCGCTCGCCGCCGGCATCGCCGCGCCCGTGCGCCTGCAGGTGCTGCATTCGCCCTACGGGCACGATGGTTTCCTCAAGGAATCCGACGCGATCGCGCAGGTCCTGGCGCGCGCGCTGGACTGTTGCACGGAGGCCTGCGCATGAGCGCCGTGCATCCGTGCACCGTGGCGGTGCGTGCCGGCATCGACCGCGATGAAGCGTTCGGCGCGGTCGTTCCGCCGATCGTGCTCTCCTCGAACTTCAGCTTCGCCGGCTTCGACGACAAGCGTCGCTACGACTACACGCGCAGCGGAAATCCCACGCGCGACCTGCTCGGCGAGGCGCTGGCCGAACTCGAAGGCGGCGCCGGTGCCGTCGTCACTGCAACGGGCATGGCCGCGATCACGCTCGTACTCAACGCCTGCCTGAAGCCGGGCGACGTGCTGGTCGCCACGCACGATGCGTACGGCGGCAGTTGGCGCCTGTTCGACGCGCTCGCGCGCAAGGGGCATTTCGAACTCGTGCTCGCCGATCTGTCCGATCCGCGCGCGCTCACCGCGGCGCTGGATCGCAAGCCCGCGCTGGTGTGGATCGAGACACCGTCCAATCCCCTGCTGCGCGTCACCGACCTGCGATTCGCGATCGACGCCGCGCATGCGGCCGGCGCGCGCGCCGTCGTCGACAACACCTTCCTCTCGCCCGCGTTGCAGCAGCCGATCGCGTTCGGCGCGGATGTCGTCGTGCACTCGACGACGAAGTACATCAACGGGCACAGCGATGTCGTCGGCGGCGCGGTCATCGCGCGCACGCCGGAAGACCATCAACTGCTGACCTGGTGGGCGAACGCGCTCGGCGTCACCGGCGCGCCCTTCGACAGCTTCCTCACCCTGCGCGGCCTGCGCACGCTCGGTGCGCGCCTGCGCGTGCACCAGGAAAACGCGCACGCGATCGCGGCCTTGCTCGACGACCATCCCGTGGTGCGCACGGTCCACTATCCGGGCTTGCCGCACCACCCGGGGCACGCGCTCGCCAAACGGCAGCAGTCGGGTTTCGGTGCGATGTTGTCGCTGGAACTCGAGGGCGGCGTCGAAGCGGTGCGTGCGTTCCTCGACGGCCTGCGCTGCTTTACCCTGGCCGAATCGCTCGGCGGCGTGGAAAGCCTGGTCGCGCATCCGGCGACGATGACGCATGCAGCGATGTCGCCGCAGGCGCGCGCCGCGGCCGGCATCGGCGATGGGCTGTTGCGCCTGTCGATCGGCATCGAACATGCGGACGATCTGCTTGCCGACATCGTCGACGCGCTCGATCGCGTGCATGCCGTCGTGCGCGAACAGCGGCGCGAGGTCGCGACGTGATCGGTGCCGATAAAATCCGACTCGCACTCCTCGGAACCGGCAACGTGGGCCGCGCCGTGATCGCGCGGCTCGAACAACTGGGCGATCCCGGCCTGGCGCTGGTCCACATCGCGAACACGCGCGTCACCGTCGGCCCTTCGCTGCGCGAAACGGCACCCCACGTCGTGCTCGATGCGACCGCCAGCGAGGCCGTCGCGGAGCGCCATGCCGACTGGCTCGCACGCGGCTGGCATGTCGTCACGGCGAACAAACTCGGACGCGGCGGCCCGCTCGCGCGCGCCGAAGCGATCGAACAAGCCTGCCTGTCGAGCGGCGCGCGCTACGGCGATGCCGCCACCGTCGGTGCCGGGTTGCCGCTGCTCCGCAGCCTGCGCGCGCTGCAAGCCGGTGGCGATGCGATCCACGGCTTCGCCGGCGTGTTGTCGGGATCGCTCGCGTGGTTGCTCGCGCGTTTCGACGGCAGCGTGCCGTTCTCGACGCTGGTGCGCGAAGCGCGCGCGGCGGGCTACACCGAACCCGATCCGCGCATCGATCTGTCGGGCGAAGACGTGCGCCGCAAGCTGTTGATCCTCGCGCGCGCAGCGGGCGTGCCGCTCGACGGCGATGCCGTCGAAGTGGAATCGCTCGTTCCGCCCGCCCTTGCGCAAGCCACGGACATCGACGCCGCACTGACGGCCCTCGACGCGCCGATGCAGGCGCGTCTCGATGCCGCGCGCAACGGCCGATTGCATTTCGTCGCGCGCTGGCAGGACGGCGTCGCGCGCGTCGGACTGGAAACCCTCGCGAACGATGATCCGCTCGCTGCCGGCGGCGGCACCGACAATCGCGTCGCCATCCATTGCGCGCGCTATGCGAAACAACCGCTCGTCATCCAGGGCCCGGGCGCGGGCGCGGACATCACCGCCGCGGCGATGCTCGACGACGTCTTCGCGCTACGCGATCAACCGACTTTCGCCGGCGCCAGGGCCTCGAAGAACGTCGCGATCGGCATCGGCCGCGCGATCGCGTAACCCTGCGCGAAATCCACGCCCATCGCGCGGAGGCTGTCGAGCTGCGCGAGGGTTTCAGCCTGTTCGGCGACCGTGCGCTTGTCCAGCACGTGCGCGATGTCGGTGATCGAACGCACCACGGCGTCGGCGAGTTCGGACTTGCCGAGGTCGCGCACGAAGCTGCCGTCGATCTTCAGGTAATCGACGTCCAGGTGTTGCAGGTAACCGAACGAACAGAAGCCCGTGCCGAAGTCGTCGAGTGCGAAACGGCAGCCGAGGTCGCGCATGCGCTGGATGAACCGCTGCGCCCGCGCGCGATCGCGCACGACGCTGGTTTCGGTGATCTCCAGGCACAGGCGCTCGGGCGGCACGCTGCTGTGGCGCAGGCGCGCGGCGAAGTAGTCGTGGAATTCCTCGTCGACGAGCGTCCCGCCACCCAGGTTGATGCCGCAGTGGTGGATGCTCGCCGCGTGTTCGGGATGCGCTTCGAGCCATTGCAGCACCGCTTCGACGACGTAGCGGTCCAGGCGCGGCCCGAGGCGATAGCGTTCGGCGGCGGCGATGAGTTCGGCCGGCGCACGCACCTGGCCCTGCGCGTCGGTCCAGCGCAACAGGATCTCGATGCTGTGTTGCATGGACGATGCCGGATCCAGCGGCACGATCGGCTGGCAGAACAGGCTGAAGCGGCGTTGGTCCAGCGCTTCGCGCACCTGCAGCGCCGAGCGCATCGACGCGGTGCGCAGCTTGAGTTCATCGCCTTCGCGCGAAGCGGCGACCAGGCGATTGCCGCCGTATTCCTTCGCCGCGAAACACGCTGCATCCGCGTGCGACAGCAGCACGTCGAAATCGCCGTGCGGTGCATGGCTGTGGGCGATGCCGATGCTCGCCGCGGCGGTGAGCATCTGGTCGCCCCAGGACAGGCGCAGGCCGTCGATGGAGGCGAGCAGGCGGCGACCGCAGGTGATCGCCTGCGATTCGCTCACCGGCACGAGCACGGCGAACTCGTCGCCGCCCGTGCGCGCGACCAGCGCGTCGTCGCCGAATTCCGCGCCGACGATGCGCCCGACGGTGCGGATCATGTCGTCGCCCGCGACGTGGCTCGCCGAATCGTTGACCAGCTTGAAGTGGTCCAGGTCCAGGTAGAGCAGGCTCAGGTCGGGCTGCGCCGCATCGGCGAGCCGTTCGCGCGCGCGTTCCTCGAAGGTGTTGCGATTGAGCAGGCCGGTGAGCGGATCGCGGGTCGCGCGTAGATAAAGCGCGGTCGCGGTATGGCGTTGTTCGTAGGTCGCCACCGCGAGCATCACCGGGATCACCGAGATCAGCACCAGCAACAACATCAGCACGGAGGCATCGAGCAGGGTGAGCGGACGCGTGAAGCCGCCGAGCCCGAGCCCCGTGAGCAGGCTGATGAAGGTGACCACCAGGATGGTGCCGACCATCGTGGTCATCGGCGAGAAACGCACCGCGGCCCACAGCAACAGGGCCAGCGGCATGCTGACCAGGCCCAGCGCGTACAGATTGCCCGTGCGCCCGGCGCTGACGATGCCGGCCAGCGAGAGGAGCAGGGCGAGCGCCCAGACGATCTGCTCGCGGCGGCCGACCGGATCGCGCCACAAGCCTTCGCGCAATCCGCCCGGACCGAGCAGCAGCGCCATCACCGGCGCGAACGTGGTGATGCCGAGAATGTCGCCGAGCGCCCACAACAACCAGGCGCGCCCCGCGTCGATCGGTGCGGTGATGCCGGCATGCAGCAGGCCCGCGGTGCCGATGGTCGCGCTCGTCGCCGCCAGGATCAGGCCGCTGCGCAACAACATCAGGCCGTCCGCGGTGCGCAGGTGGAGGCCGTCGGCGCGCTTGGCGTGTTCGCAATACCAACCCGCGGCCAGGGCCGCGAGCGTGTTGCTCAGGATCGAATAGGGAACGAACGTGACGGGGACGGGCAACACCGTCAGGTGCAGCGCGATGATCGCGAAGGGCACGACCACCGCCCAGCGCTTGCCCCAGCTGACCACCATCGCGAGCGCGATGCCGGAACTGGGCCAGAACAGGGTGACGTCGTCGGGCGTGCGCAGGTACAGCGACGCGAGTACCGCCCCGGCGTAATAAAGCCCGGTCAGCAGCAGGAAGCGGCGCAGCGTCCCCTTGGCGTCGGCCATGGGGCGAGTGTATGCCGGGAGAAGCGGGAATGGGGAATAGGGAATGGGGAATGGGGAATGGAGGATCGCCGACGCGTTCGGGACTGAACTCCTATTCCCTATTCCCTATTCCCCATTCCCTGCTCTCAACACTCGATGACGTTCACCGCCAACCCACCGCGCGACGTCTCCTTGTACTTGTCCTGCATATCCCGCCCCGTATCGCGCATGGTCTTGATGACCTTGTCGAGCGAGACCTTGTGCTTGCCGTCGCCGCGCAGCGCCATGCGCGAGGCGTTGATCGCCTTCACCGCGCCCATCGCGTTGCGTTCGATGCAGGGGATCTGCACCAGGCCGCCGATCGGGTCGCAGGTCAGGCCGAGGTTGTGTTCCATGCCGATTTCGGCGGCGTTCTCGATCTGGCCCGGCGAACCACCCAACGCGGCGGTCAGGCCGGCAGCCGCCATCGAACACGCCACGCCGACTTCGCCCTGGCAGCCGACTTCCGCGCCGCTGATCGACGCGTTCTCCTTGTAGAGGATGCCGACGGCCGCTGCGGTGAGCAGGAAATCGAAGATGCCCTGTTCGTTCGCGCCGGGAATGAAGCGGTCGTAGTAATGCAGCACCGAGGGAATGATGCCGGCCGCGCCATTGGTGGGCGCGGTGACGACGCGGCCACCGGCGGCGTTCTCTTCGTTCACCGCGAGCGCGTACAGGTTGACCCAGTCGAGCACGGTGAGCGGATCGCGCATCGCCGCTTCCGGCCGCTCGGACAACTCCGCGAACAACGCGGGCGCACGGCGCTGCACGTGCAGGCCGCCCGGCAAGGTGCCGCCCTCGCGGATGCCGCGCTGCACGCACGATTGCATCGCGCGCCAGATTTCGCGCAGGTTGTCCTTGATCTCGTCGTCGCTGCGCCACGCGTGTTCGTTGTCGAACATCAGTTGCGCGAACGTCTTGCCCGTCTTCTCCGCCTGCGCGAGCAATTCGGCGCCGCTGTGGAAGGGATGCGCGAGTTCGGTGGTGTCGGCGACGATGCGGTCTTCGGCCGCCTCGTCCTGGTTGACGACGAAGCCGCCGCCGACCGAGTAGTAATCGCGCGTGGCCAGCACGTTGCCGTCGGCGTCGAACGCGGTGAAGCGCATGCCGTTGGTGTGGAAGGGCAGCTTCTGGCGCTTGTTCATGACGAGGTCCTGCTTCTCGTCGAAGGCCACCTCGTGCTTGCCGAGGATGTTCAGGCGCTTGGTGCCGCGGATGCGCTCCAGCGCAGGCGGGATGATGTCCGGGTCGATCAGGTTCGGCATGTGGCCTTCCAGGCCCATGAGCACGGCCTTGTCTGTGCCGTGGCCGCGGCCGGTGAGCGCCAGCGAACCGAACACCTCCGAGCGCACGCGCGCGACCTGCGGCAGCTTGCCGGAGGCATCGAGCCACTTCTCCGCGAAGCGGCACGCCGCGCGCATGGGGCCGACCGTATGCGAGGAACTCGGCCCGACGCCGATCTTGAACAGGTCAAAGGTGCTGACGGCCATGGATTCACGGGACTGCTTGCGGGAAGCCCGTATTCTATTCCCCTGTCCGCTTGGATACCCGAACGCCAGCCCCATGCGCCTGCGTCTGTTCCAGCGCGACGATTGCCCCCTGTGCGACGAGGCCCTGGCCGTGCTCGCCGCGGCCCGCACACCCGATTTCGAGGCGGTGTGGATCGACGACGACGACGCCCTGGAAGCGCGCTACGGCGCGCGCGTGCCGGTGTTGCGCGACGAGCTCAACGACGCCGAACTGGACTGGCCCTTCGACGCCGATCGCGTTCGCGCCTTCGTGGGCTGATCACCTCGAGTTGAAGACCACCTTGGTGTTGACCGTGATTTCGTTGGGCAACAGCTTCGTATCCGCCCATTCGCCACCGCCGACGTCGAAGTCCAGGCGGTTCACCTTCGCGGTGCCCTGCAGCACGGGATGGGCCCCCGGCGTCCATGTGAACCTGAGGACGACCGGCTTGGCCTTGTCGCGCAGCGTCAAGGTGCCGTTGGCCTCGAACTGGCCGCCCCCGATCGCGCGGAAGCCGTTCGCCTTATAGGTCGCCTTCGGGAATTGCGCAGCGTCGAAGAACCCCGCGCCGCGCATTTCCGGATCCATCTCTTCATTGCCGACCGTCGCCGACGCGATGGAAATCTCGACGGTCAGGCTGCCCGATGCGGGCTGCGTGGGATCGAAGTCGAGGTTGGTCCTGAATCCGGGAAAGCTCCCCGAGAACGCATCGCCCTGGTAGGTGCCGCTGAATTGCAGCGACGATCCGGTGGTCTGCACGTATTGGGCGAAGGCGCCGGAGGACGCGGTGGCCAGCACGACGGCGAGCGCGATGCGATACGAACGATCAACCATGGCGGAGCTCCTCGTTGGCGTCCGGGGCCTGGAGCCATCCCCGCGGCAACATGCGCGCGAGCGTGGCGTCCCGTTGGAACAGATGATGGAACAGGGCCGCGCCGGCGTGCACGAGCACCAGCGCGATCAGCATCCAGAACAGGGTTTCGTGCACGGTTTCGGTGAGCTCGTGCAGGTCGTGGTCGCGCGCCACCAGCGCCGGTACGCGGAACAAACCGAACCACCACAGCGGGAAGCCGGACGCGGAATTCATCACCCAACCGCTGAGCGGCACCGCGAACAACAACACGTACAAGCCGATGTGCGACAGGTTGGCGATGGCATGCTGCCAGCGCGGGATCGTCGGGATCACCGGCGGCGTGCCGGCATACAGGCGCCACGCCAGGCGCAGCGTCACCAGCGCCAGGATCGTCAGCCCGATCGACTTGTGGAGCGCGAACATGCGCACCTTCGCCGGGCTGCTGTGCATCTCGACCATGGTCAGGCCGATGATCGCCATCGCCAGGATGCCCAGCACGATGAGCCAATGGAACATCTGGCTGACGGCACCCCAACGGTCCACGTTGCGCAGGCGCGGGGCGGGGAGATCGATCGGCATCGGGGTTGCGCTCATTGGAGAATGGATAGGTTACGGCGTGATCGTTGCGTTGGATGCGGGCATTGTCGTCGCGTTGGATGGCGGAACGACGGTCGAGGTTCCCGGCGGCGCGGTTTGCGTCGACGCCGCGGGCACGTCGGACGCATCTTCGCGCGTGCGCGTGCCTTCGGCTTCGATGCGGATTTCCACCGGATCTCCGACGACACTCTTCCACGACGTGATTCCGAAGGCCGAGCGGCTTAGCGTGCCCGTCGCGGAAAAGCCCGCGGTGCGGCGGAACGGCGGCATCGGATGGCGCTTGGCCTGGTGGAAGACGACGTCGAGCTGCACTTCGCGCGTCACGCCATGCAGGGTGAGATTGCCGATGACCTTCGCGTGCATCGGATCGACCGGTTCGATGCGCGTGGACACGAAGGTCGCCAACGGATGCTTCTTCACATCCAGGAAGGTGCGGTCGAGCACGGCGTCGTTCCACTTCTTGTCGCCGAGGTCGAGGCGATCGACCGGGATCTTCGCTTCCACGCGTGCGCTCGCCCAATTGTCGGGATCGAACACCAGCGTGCCGGTGGTCCCGGAAATCGTGCCCATCGGATTGGAGAAGCCCGCGTGGCTCACCGAGAACATCACGCGCGTATGCACGGGATCGAGCGCGTAGACCGTCTGCGCCGCGTGCGTACGGGACGACACGAGGCCAAGGGCGAGCACCAGCGCGAATCGAAGGAACATGGCGGGCTTTGCTCGGCGGGGACGAGGGGTGGATGGCCCGCGCGGCGCGAAAGGTTCGACCCCGCGGGACGCGCCATCCTAGACCGGCCCATGTGAATCGTGTGCCGGTCGTGGGCGGAACGTTGCATTCCCTGCAACCGGCGGTCGCAGGGCGGTATCCGATGGGATATCCCTCGACGGAAACCCGCCATGCGCCCGTGGTTGTTGACCCTGCTGCTCGCGGCCGCGCCCCTGGCCGCCGCGCCCACCGCGACGACGCTGCCCGCGCAGCCACTGATCGAACGCACGCGCGATGCCCAGCACCTGAACTTCGACCTGGTGTTCACAAACGACGGCGACCGGGCCCTGGATCTGACGAGCCTGGAAGTGACGCTGTTCGATCGCGACGGCCACTTCTATTCGCAGCGGCGCCTGGACCGCAACGGCGATGCGACGACGATGTCGCTCGCGACCTTGCCCAATCGCACGTTGCCGGCGAAGGGACGGTTGGTCGTGTTCAATCCCTTCGCGTCGTTCGCCGGCGATGCATGGCTCGGCGACTTGCGCTATGTCGCCACGTTCCGCGCGGGCGAAGACGGCCCCGAGCAACGCGTCGAAGTACGTGTCGCACCGCACGCCTTCGCACCGAAGACCGCGTTGCGCCTGCCGCTGGACGGCGAGATCTTCGTGCACGACGGACACGATCTGCTCGCGCACCATCGCCGCCTGGACATCACCGGCGGCATGACCACGCACTTCGGCATCAACGCCAACTTCATGCGCTACGCGCACGACTTCACGATCGCCGACGCGACGGGAAAGCTGTATCGCACCAACGGCGCGACACCCGAAGACTGGTACGGCTACGGCGCGGCGATCCACGCGACGGGCGCGGGCGTGGTGCACGCGATGCGCGACGGCATGCGCGACAACCGCAAGGACGGGCCGCCGCCGTTCGCGCAGGACGCGATCATGAAGGACCTGACGCTCTTCCTCGGCAATTACGTGGTGATCGACCACGGCAACGGCGAATACAGCCTGTTCGCGCACATGAAGCAGGGCAGCGTGCGCGTGCGCGATGGCCAGCGTGTCGAACAAGGGCAGGTCATCGGCGCGATGGGCATGTCGGGCGATGCCTTCCTCGTGCACCTGCATTACCAGTTGCAGTCGGGCCCGCAGTGGGAGGAAGGCTTGCCTGCGTATTTCACCGATGTACAGGTGAACACGGGAGATGGTTGGAGCCGGCGTTTCACCGGCCCCGTCGATTCGGGCGAGGTCGTGCGTTAACGCGCGCTGTGCCTGTGCACTTCGTCGACAAGCGCACCAACGTGTTCGGGATTCATGTCCGGCGACAACCCGTGCCCGAGGTTGAACACGTGCCCCTCGCGCGACCCGCCGTTGCCCGCCTGATAGCTATCGAGCGCTTCGCGCACGCGTGCACGCACGCTGTCGGGCGAGCCGTACAACATCGCCGGATCCAGGTTGCCCTGTAGCGCGACCTTGCCTTGCGTGCGGCGCGCGGCTTCGTCGAGTTCGATCAACCAATCCACGCCGACACCTTCGGCGCCGCTGGCCGCGAGTTCTTCCAGATACGGCGCATTGCCCTTGCCGAACAGGATCAGCGGCGCATCGCCGCGTTCGAGTTCGCGCGCGATGCGCGTCAGGTAAGGCAAGGAGAATTCGCGATACATCGACGGCGACAGCACGCCGCCCCACGTATCGAACACTTGCAGCGCCTGCGCGCCGGCTTCGCGCTGGGCACGGAGGTAGGCGATCACCGCATCGGTGTTGACCGACAGCAAGGCGTGCATCGCCTTCGGATCGTCGAGCGCGAGGCGCTTGACCTTCGAGAAGTTGTCGCTGCCGCCGCCTTCGACCATGTAGCACGCGAGCGTCCACGGGCTGCCGGAGAAGCCGATCAGCGGAACGCGGCCGTCGAGTTCGCGACGGATCACCGAGACCGCATCCATCACGTAGCGCAGTTCGCTGCCCATGTCGGGGACGGCGAGCTTCGCGATGTCGGCCGCGCTGCGCACGGGGCGTTCGAATTTCGGGCCTTCGCCTTCGACGAAGTACAGGCCCAGGCCCATCGCATCGGGCACGGTGAGGATGTCGGAGAAGAGGATCGCGGCGTCGAGGTCGAAGCGGGCCAGCGGTTGGAGCGTGACTTCGCAGGCGAGCTCGGGGTTCTTCGCCATCGCCAGGAAGCTGCCGGCCTTCGCGCGCGTGGCGCGGTATTCGGGCAGGTAGCGGCCGGCCTGGCGCATCAGCCACACGGGGGTGGCGTCGACGGGTTCGCGACGCAATGCGCGCAGGAAGCGATCGTTCTTCAGGGTGGGGGTCACGCGGTGGTTCTCGGGAAAATAGGGAGGGTCAGGTGCGCGGTGCGTCGGCGCCCTGCACGAACATCAGTTGGAAGCCTTTCTTCAGTTGCAGGTCGCGGGCGTGTTCGAAGGCGGCCAGTGCGGTGCCCTGGTCGAGGTATTGCTCGCGCCGCAGGGAGCTGCGTCCGCCGATCTGCCCGGTTTCGCGCACGAGGGTCCAGCCACCGAGGAGGTCGGCTTCGAGTTGGAGCTGGACGAAGCGCGGAGCCTCGCGGCCAGTGGGCCGTTCTTGCAGGAGCAGGCGCATGGGAGTGCGATTGTAGCGCCGGGCCGTGGGTCAGCCCGCGAACGCTTCCCGCGTCAGATTGATCGGTGCATCGTCGGTGCACACCACGTCATCCTCGATGCGGATGCCGCCGTAGGGGCGGAACGCATCGACGCGGCCCCAGTCGACGCTCGGGCCCAGGCCGCGGTCCTTCAACTGATCGAGCAGCATGTCGATGAAGTAGATGCCGGGTTCGATGGTCACCACCATGCCGGGTGCGAGGGTTCGCGTCAGGCGCAGGTAGGGGTGGCCGTCGGGTTTGGGCAAGGTGCCGCCGCGGTCGCTCTGCGCGAAGCCGGCGACGTCGTGCACCTGCAATCCGATGCCATGGCCGATGCCGTGGGGGAAGAAGGCCGAGGTCACGCCGGTTTCCACCGCGACTTCAGGAGAGACGGTGATCAGGCTGAACTCCTTCAGGATGCGCGACAGCGACAAGTGTGCGTCCAGGTGCAGTTGTCGATAGTCGACGCCGTTGCGGACCTGGTCGCACATGGCCAGTTGTGCGCGATCGACTGCATCGATCATCGCCTGGAATTCGTCGCCCGTATCGTGCGCATAGGTGCGCGTGATGTCGCACGCATAGCCGTCGTGGCTGGCGCCGGCGTCGATCAGGAAGCTGCGCACGGGCTTGGGCGGCATGCGGTCGCGATCGGTGTAGTGCAACACCGCGCCGTGTTCGTTCAAGGCCACGATGTTGCCGTACGGCAGGTCGTTCGCGTCCTGTCCGGCGGCCTGGCAATAGGCCAGGTGGATGCCGAACTCGCTCGCGCCGGCGCGGAACGCGCGTTCCGCGGCACGATGCGCGCGTGCGCCGATGCGGCTGGCGGCGCGCATCTTTTCGATCTCGTACGGCGTCTTGAACGCACGGTGGTATTCCAGGTACGCGACGACGGGCTCGGGATTGTTCGGCACGAAATCGCCGAGCGCACTTTGCGGCTCACCGAGGATCGCGCAGCGCGCGGCGTTTTTCGGCAAATGCTCCAACGCCTCTTCCGGTTTGCGGATGACCACGATGTCCATGTGCTCGACCCAGTCGCCCGACGGCGCGCTCGGCACCACGTGCCAATAGTCGAAGGGCTGCAGGTAGATCACCTTCGGCCGCTGCCCCGGCACGTAGACGAGCCAGCTGTCGGGCACGCGCACCAGCGGCAGCCAGGCCTTGAACTGCGGATTCACCGCGTAGGGGTAGTCGCGGTCGTCGAAGAATTGGAAGTGCAGGCGCCCGCTCGGCACCACCAGCGCATCGAAGCCCCCGCGCTGCAACGCTTCATCCGCGCGTTGCTTCAGCGTGTCGAGGTGGTCGGCGTAGAGGGCGGCAAGATCGGGACGCATGGCGGGCGCTCATGGTGCGGTGGGGGACCACATTCTGCCCCAACGCAGGCCCGCCGGCGGTTACTCGTACTGGCCGCCGGGCCCGTCGATCCACTCGCGCAACTGCTTCATGTGGTCGTCCGGCACCGTGATGAAGCGGAACCCGCTCCAGCGCTGGCCCGATGCGTGTGCGGCGTCCTGCCACAACAGGTGCGCGCCGACTTCGATCGGGGCCTCGCGGCCCTGCGGGTCGTTGAGGTTGAAGCGGAACTGGTACAGCGCGTCTTCCTGCATCGCGGTGTTCGCCATCAGCAGCATGCCGGTCTCCGACAGGTTGCCCAGGCGGCCGACGACCGCATCGACCATCGTGTCCACCACGATCACCGTGTCGGCGACCTTGCGTCGCTTGGCACGGCGGAATTCGTCGATCATGCCTCCTCCTGCTTGTCCTTGCCGCCGGCGAAACTGCGCAACGCACTGAGCGCCGCCTGCCACGCGCGATCGACGATGCGGCCCTTGTCGGCGGTGACGATGTAGGCCTGGCCGATCGCCATCATGCGCGCCAGGCTATCGAGCGACTGTTCGGCCAAACGCTGGCCGCGCTGGTTGACGAACAGCGCGTTGTCGGTGATCGGGCTGAACCAGGACAGGCGACGACGCACGCGGTCGCCCTGCTGGTTGGAGACGAATTCGAACCACGTGCCGAAGGGCAGGGTGCGCAAGTGTTCGTACGCGGCCTGTTCGTCCGGATTGCGCGGCGCCATCTTCGGCTTCGGCGTGTCCGAGTCTTCGCCCAGGCGCGCGCGCGCCTTGAGCTTCATCGCAAGTTCGGTGCGCGAGGCCGGATCGTCTTCGTCTTCGGCGATGCCGGTCGTCAGGCGGCGCGCGATCGCCGCGGCTTCGTCGATGTGGTATCCGACCTGGACCAGCGAGCTTTCGATCTGCTGCGTGAGTTGCGGGTCGACTTCACCCGTCGCCTTGCCGGTGGTGGCCGCGACGATGTGGTGCGTGGCTTCGAGCTGGCGCTGCCACTCTTCCGAATCCTCGCCGTGGCGCAGCAGGCAGAGCGTGAGCACGTCGGCCCAGGCCTGGTTGAGCAGCGCGCGCACGAACTTCGGCAGGCGCTGGTCGCGCACCGCCGCTTCGATCACTTCGTTGGAACGGCGCTTGGCGAGTTCGAGTTTTTCCTTGCCGCGCGCCGCTTCGACGTGGCGGCGCTCGGTGACTTCGGCCTTGCGCGCGAGTTGCTGCAGGCTGGCCTGCAATTCGCGGTTGGCGGTGTCGAACGCGGCCGGGTCTTCGCGGAAATTCTGGACGACGTGTTCGACCGCGCCGCGCAGCGAGTGCACCAGTTGCGGATCGACTTCCTCGTCGCCGAGCCAGGTGGCGCCGGATTCGGCGACGGCGTTGAGCAACTGGCGTGCGGGATGTTGCTGGCGCACGAAGAACGCGCGGTCCTGCAGGGCCACGCGCAGCAGCGGCACCTGCAGGCGGCCGAGCAGGCCGACGGCGGGGGTGTCGCGCCGCACTTCGCGCTCGATCTGCGAATACAGCATGCCCAGCAGTTCGAACGCGTCGTTGTCTTCGCGCGAGAACGCCGCGCCCTTGCCGTGCACCTGGCGCGATTGCGCGAGCAGGGTCTGCTTGATGTCGAGCAGGCTGCGCGGGCTGCCGGTGGGCGAGGTGGCGGGCGAGGCGACGAAGCTGTCGAGCGCGCGCAGCAGGTCGGGCGTGGTGAGTTCCATGCGCGCGCGTTCGGGACGGCCCGGACGCAGCTTGCCGATCAGGTCGCGACGGCCGGACAGCAGTTGCTGCAACAGCGCGTAGGCCTGTTCTTCGTCGTAACCGCCTTCTTCGCCGTCGGCTTCGCCCATCCACGCGGTGTGCGGACGCAATTGTTCGCGCGGGCCCATGACGCGGCCGCGGCCACCGCCGACGCGCGGCTGCGGGGGCGGGGCGGACTCGCCTTCGCCATCGGATTCGGTCGGTGCCGCGCCCGTCGCATGCGGGGCCTCGGCGTCGCCGCCGAGTGCGAAACTCGCTTCGCCGCCACCACCGGCACCACCGCCGCCACCCGCCTGCGGCGCGGGCGTGCCTTTCTCGCGGCGCGGCTGCGGCTTGGCGTTCTGCACGGTCGGCCGCAGACGCAGCGGCACGTAGGCCAGGCTGGGGAGGATGCCGTCGCGCTCGAGCAGCGCGTTCATCGTTTCGGCCAGATGCGAGTAATGCACCATCACGATGCGGTCGAAGGTGCGGAACAGCAGCAGCCGGGCCTCGAGCCCGATCTGCAGGGAATTGGTGGCCTCGCGCAGGATGCGGCCCAGCATCTGCGGGCCGACCGCGAGCCGTTCGGCGTCGAAGGCGGGCGCGCCGGCGAGCACGCCGAAGCGCTGGCCGAGCAGGTGCAGCGGCAGGCTCGCGCGCGACTCGTGGCGCAGCGCGATGTCGCGCAGCACCGATTCCTCGTCCATCGAGTCGTCGTCGACCAGGCTGAGGTTGCGGAACGAGGGCGGCTTGGCGCCGGTGGCGCCGATCTTCTGCGCGAGCTTGGGATCGCGGATCCCGGCGAGCGCGGCTTCCAACCCGATCAGGTAACGCGGCACGAGGTCGGCCCGGTTCAGCCGCAGCGTGCGCAGGGTTTCCATGTGCCCGGCCTGGATGCCGGGATTGCGCGCGTGGTCGGCGAGCCGGAACAGCTGTTGCTCGGCCTCGTTGAGCATCTGCGACAGATGGCGGGCCATCTCGTCGGAGACGAAACTGAGGAGGTGCTCCATCACCCGGCGCACGCGGCGCGGCAGGTTGGCGGAGGCCAGGGTGGCCGGAGGCGTGTGGGTGCCGGGCAGGTCGAACGAAACGGGCATCGGTCGCTCGCGCGGAACGGTTGACGCTAGATAACACGCCATTGTGGCGCCCGCCACTCGCAAATGCGCTGCGCTGCCGCATCGATGCCGCTTCGCGGCGCGGATCGACCGGCAGGGTCGGGCACCGACCCGCTGCGTCAGTCGTCGGCGAGGAACAGTTCGATCACGTCGTTGGTGAAGCGCCGGCCCAGCTCGGTCGGGCGCACGTGACCGGTGGTGTCCACGGTGACCCAGCCCCGTTCGCGCGCCTGGTCCAGTTGCGGCGCGATGGCCGCGCGCGACAGCCCGGTGCGCGCCTCGAAGGCATCCAGCGCGAAGCCCTCATGCAGGCGCAGGGCATTGAGCATGTAGTCGAAGGGCAGGCGCTGCGTCGTCAGGGTTTCGTCGCCGCCGATGCTCGCGGGCGTGCCGGCCTTCAACAGGTAGTCGGTGGGGTGCTTGACCTTCCAGCGGCGCAGCACCGATTGCGATGCGCCCTGCGTGAGCTTGCCGTGCGCACCGGCGCCGATGCCGAGGTAATCGCCGAAGCGCCAGTAATTGAGGTTGTGCGCCGATTGCCGCCCGGGCTGCGCGTAGGCCGAGACTTCGTATTGTTCGAAGCCCGCTTGCGCGATCCGCGCCTGGCAAGCCTCCTGGATGTCCCAACTCTCGTCGAGATCGGGAATGCCCTGCGGCGGTCGCGCGGCGAACACGGTGTTGGGTTCGAGCGTGAGTTGGTAATGCGACAGGTGCGCCGGTTGCAGCGCGAGCGCGCGCTCGACGTCGTTCACCGCCATTTCGAGGGTTTGATCGGGCAGCGCGTACATCAGGTCGAGATTGATGTTGTCGTAGCCCGCGTCCTGCGCCAGTTTCACCGCGCTGTCGGCTTCGCGGCTGTCGTGGATGCGCCCCAGGCGTTGCAGGCAGCCGTCGTCGAAGCTCTGGATGCCGAAGCTCAATCGGTTCACGCCCGCGGCGCGATAGCCTTCGAAGCGCCCGTGTTCGGCGGTGCCCGGGTTGGTTTCCAGGGTGATTTCCAGCCCCGGCGCGAAGCGCAGGCGCGCGCTGGCCTGTTGCAGGAACGCATCGATCGCTTCGGGTGGGAACAACGAAGGCGTGCCGCCACCGAAGAACACCGAATGCACCACGCGTCCCCACGCGAGCGGCAGGTCCTGGTCGAGGTCGGCGATCAGGGCATCGACGTACGCATTGAAGGGCAGCACGCCGCGTTGTTCGTGCGAGTTGAAATCGCAGTACGGACATTTGCGCACGCACCACGGCAGGTGGACGTACAGCGACAGCGGTGGCGTGAGCAGGGACATCGAAATACGAAGACTTACAGTTCGTGCAGGCGCGCGCGCAACGTGGCAAGCGCCAACCCGCGATGGCTGCGTGCGTGCTTGGTCGGCGCATCCAGTTGCGCGGCCGAGCGGTCGAGCATCGGGTCGAGGAAGACCGGGTCGTAACCGAATCCGCCCTCGCCTCGTGGCGCATGCAGGATGCGGCCGGGCCAGCGGCCTTCGGCGATGATCGGTTGCGGATCGTCGGGCGTGCGCAGCAACACCACGACGGCGTGGAAGTGCGCGGTGCGTTGCGCGTCCGGGACATCGCGCAGTGCGTCGAGCAACTTGGCGATGTTCGCCTGCGCGTCGCCGTGCGCACCGGCATAGCGCGCCGAATACAACCCGGGCGCGCCGCCGAGCGCATCCACGCACAGGCCCGAATCGTCGCCCAGCGCCGGCAGGCCGGTTTCGCGCGCGGCATGCCGCGCCTTCAACAGTGCGTTCTCGACGAAGGTCAGCCCGGTCTCGTCGATGTCCTGCACGCCGAATTCGGACTGCGCGTGCAAGGCCAGGCCGGCATCGGCGAGCAGGTCGCGGAGTTCGACCAGCTTGCCGGTGTTGCCGCTTGCCAGGACCAATTTGCGCACCGCGTTCACTTTTGCGCCAAGGCCTCGCGTTGCGCGGCGAACAATTGCGCGATGCCGGTTTCGGCCAGCGCGAGCAGGCGGTCGAGTTCGTCGCGGCGGAAGGCGTGGCCTTCGGCCGTGCCCTGCAATTCGATGAAGCCGCCGCCGTCGTTCATCACCACGTTCATGTCGGTATCGCAGCCGCTGTCCTCGGCGTAGTCCAGGTCGAGCACGGGCACGCCCTTGTAGATGCCGACCGACACCGCGGCGACCGCGCCGAAGATCGGATCCTTGGTGATTTCGCGCCGCTGCTGCAACTGGCGCACCGCATCGACCAGCGCGACATACGCGCCGGTGATGGCGGCCGTGCGCGTGCCGCCGTCGGCCTGCAGGACGTCGCAATCGAGCGTGATGGTGCGTTCGCCCAGTGCGTTGCGGTCGACGCAGGCGCGCAAGGCGCGGCCGATGAGGCGCTGGATCTCCAGCGTGCGGCCGCCCTGCTTGCCGCGCGCGGCCTCGCGATCGGAGCGAGTGTGCGTGGCGCGCGGGAGCATGCCGTACTCGGCCGTGACCCAGCCCTCGCCCTTGCCGCGGAGGAAGGGGGGCACGCGGTTTTCGACGCTGGCGGTGCACAACACGCGGGTGTCGCCGAAGGACACGAGCACCGAACCCTCGGCGTGGCGGGTGAACCCGCGCTGGAGGGAGACGGCCCGCAGTTGTTCGGGCATGCGGCCGCTGGGGCGCACGACGGTCATGGGGATTCCGGGGGGAACGCAGGATGCGGGCCGCTAGATTACCATCCGCCCTCCATCGCCCCGCGCGACGCCATTGGACAGCCCGTGATCCGCAGCATGACCGCCTTCGCTTCCGGCGAACGCCCGACGCCCTGGGGCACGCTGTCGTGCGAGCTGCGCTCGGTGAACCATCGCTTCCTGGAAATCGGCACGCGCCTGCCCGACGACCTGCGCGCGCTGGAACCGGCGATGCGCGAGAAGATCAGCGCGCGAATCTCGCGCGGCAAGGTCGACGTCGGCATGCGCTTGCGCGCGCCCGAAGGCAGCGAGGCGCTGCGCGTGGACACGGCCGTGGTCGAGCAGTTGGCCGACATCGCCCGCGATCTGCAGAACCGCTTTCCGACCCTGCAGATCGGCTTCACCGAACTGCTGCAATTCCCCGGCGTGCTCGGCACGCGGGCGACGGACACGTCCGCGCTCCACGCCGAAGCGCTGTCGCTGCTCGATGCGGTGATCTCCGATTTCGTCGCCGCGCGCGAACGCGAGGGCGCCAGCCTCGCCGCCGTGATCGCCGAACGCAACGCCGGCATCGCGCGCATCGCCGCCGATGTCCGCACGCTCGTGCCGGCCATCCGCGCGGCGCTGAAGCAGAAACTCGAAACGCGCCTGGCCGATCTCGCGCAGCCGGTGGATCCGGGCCGCTTCGAACAGGAACTCGTGCTCGGCCTGCAGAAACTCGATGTGGACGAGGAACTCGATCGCCTCGACAGCCACGTCGCCGAACTCAAGCGCGCGCTGGGCCAGAAGGAACCGGTGGGCCGACGCCTGGATTTCCTGCTGCAGGAATTCAACCGCGAGGCGAACACGCTCGGCAGCAAGTCGGTCGATGCGCGGACCTCGAATGCGGCCGTCGAGCTCAAGGTGCTGATCGACCAGATCCGCGAACAGATTCAAAACATTGAATAGCCGGAACATCGAATGAGCCACATGCGCGGAACGCTGTTCATCGTGGCCGCGCCCTCGGGCGCCGGCAAATCCAGCATCGTCAATGCGTGCCTGGCGCGCGACCGCAACATCCGCCTGTCGATTTCGTTCACCTCGCGCGACCCGCGCCCGGGCGAGCGGCACGCCGAGCACTATCACTTCGTCAGCGCCGTTCAATTCCAGGAGATGGTCGCCCAGGGCGACTTCTTCGAACACGCACTCGTGCATGGCGACTGGAAGGGCACGGCGAAGCAATCGGTCGAACCGCAACTGGCCGCCGGCCACGACGTGCTGCTGGAAATCGACTGGCAGGGCGCGCTGCAGGTCCGCAAGCAGGTGCCCGAAGCGGTCAGCGTCTTCATCCTGCCGCCCTCGCGCGCAGCCCTCGAAGAGCGCATGCGCAAGCGCGCGCAGGACAGCGAAGCCACGATCCAGCGCCGCATCGCCGCCGCGCGTGACGAGATGTCGCACTACGCCGACTTCGACTACGTGATCGTCAACGAGCATTTCGAGACCGCGGTCGACGAGATGTGCGCCATCTTCGTGGCCAGCCGCCTGCGCCGGCCGATGCAGCAGGCGCGCCACGGGGCGCTGATCGCCGCCCTGTTGGCGGATTCGTGAACGCAACTCACTGATTTCAAAGGACCGGGCTTGCGGAGGCGACGGCTGCCCCCCTACAATCGCGCCCCTTCTGATCCAGCCTGGCCGCAAGGCCCCGGAGCCCCATGGCCCGCATTACCGTCGAAGATTGCCTGGAAGTGGTCGACAACCGCTTCGAACTCGTGATGATGGCCGCCAAGCGCGCGCGCCAGCTCGCCAACGGCGTCGAGCCCCGCATCGACAACACCGAAAACAACGACAAGCCGACGGTCCTCGCCCTGCGCGAGATCGCCGCCCGCCAGATCGACACCGATTACATCGACGCGGTCGACAAGGCCGAACGCGAGCGCAAGGAGCGCGAAGCCCTCGAATGGGCCGCCGCCGAAGTGGTCGCCGACGACGATATGTCCAAGGGCGACGACTAAGAACGACAAAAAGCCCCGCACAAGCGGGGCTTTTTTCTGAGTCCCCCTCCCCGCCCGCGGGGAGGGCAGGGGTGGGGACCCCCAAGTCGCGACGATTTCCCCAAAGCGTTAGTCTGGCCCCATGCCGTCCCCCGAATCCGCGCATCTGCTCGAACCCCCATCGACCCCGGTGGTCCCCGAGTACGTCCTCGCGTTGGAAAAGGCCGCGTCCTATCTGCCCGCCGACCAGCTCGGCCTGCTCCGCCGCGCCTGGGCCGTCGGCGCCGCCGCCCACGTCGGCCAGACCCGCAAGTCGGGCGAGCCCTACATCACGCACCCGGTCGCCGTCGCGACGGTGCTGGCGGAAGAACGCCTCGACGTCGAAACCCTGATCGCCGCGATTCTCCACGACACGATCGAGGACACCCCGCTCACGCGCCTGGCGATCGCCAAGGAATTCGGGGAAACCGTCGGCGACCTGGTCGATGGCGTCACCAAGCTGGACAAGCTCCAGTTCCGCGACCGCCAGGAAGCCGCCGCGGAGAGTTTCCGCAAGATGCTGCTGGCGATGGCGCGCGACCTGCGCGTGATCCTGATCAAGCTCGCCGACCGCCTGCACAACATGCGCACGCTGGGCGCGCAGAGCGTCGAAGCGCGTCGCCGCATCGCGACCGAAACCCTGGAGATCTACGCGCCCATCGCGCAGCGCCTGGGCATGAACCTGATCAAGGCCGAGCTGCAGGACCTCGGCTTCCGCGGGCTGCATCCGTGGCGGCACGCGGTGATCGAAAAGCGCATCCGCATGCAGCCGGTCGTGCGCCGCGAATCGCTGACGCAGATCGAAGCGCGCCTGGCCCAACGTTTGACGAAGGAAGGTTTCTCCTACCGGCTGGTCGGCCGCATCAAGTCGCCGTGGAGCATCTACAGCAAGATGCGCGCGGAAGGAAAGACGCTCGACCAGGTGATGGATGTGTTCGGCTTCCGCATCGTCGTGCGCACCGTGCCGGAGTGTTACCACGCGCTCGGTGTCGTGCACACCGCGTTCAAACCGCTGGATGGGCGCTTCCGCGATTTCATCGCGATCCCCAAGACCAACGGTTACCAATCGCTGCACACGGTGTTGTTCGGGCCCTACGGTTCGCCGATCGAAGTGCAGATCCGTACCGAGGAAATGGACCTGATCGCCGAACGCGGGATCGCGGCGCACTGGTCCTACAAGCATGGCGGCGAAACGCCGACCAGCGCGCAGAGCCGCGCGTCGCAGTGGATCGCGAACCTGGTGGAGTCGCAGCGTTCGACCGGTTCGTCGCTGGAGTTCCTCGAGAACGTCAAGGTCGATCTGTTCCCCGACGAGGTGTACCTGTTCACGCCGAAGGGCGCGATCCTGTCGTTGCCGCGCAATGCGACGGTGCTCGACTTCGCGTACGCGGTGCATACCGACGTCGGCAACAAGGCCGTCGCCGCACGCGTGGATCGCGCGCTGGTGCCGCTGCGCACCAAGCTGGTCAGCGGGCAGACGGTGGAGATCATCACCGCCAAATCCTCGACGCCCAAGCCGCAGTGGCTGGAGTTCGTGGTCTCGGGCAAGGCGCGCACCGCGATCCGCCACCAGCTCAAGCACCTGGAACACGAAGACGCCGTGCAACTCGGCCATCGGATGCTCGACCGCTCGCTGGAAACCTTGGGCACTTCGCTCGACCGGCTTCCGCAGCAGCACCTGGAATCGTATCTGTCCGAGCATCGCTATCCGCGCCTGGAAGCGCTGCTGGCCGACATCGCGCTCGGCAACCGCATGCCCTCGCAGGTCGCCAACGTGCTCGCGCGCCGCGCGCCGGACGTCATGGACAACAGCGAGCTGCTCGACGCCGCCGGCCTGTTCCGTCCCTCGACCGACCGCATCCTCATCACCGGCGCCGAACGCGGCGTCATCACCTTCGCCAACTGCTGCCTGCCGATCCCGGGCGACGAGATCATGGGTTACCACACCGCCGGCCGCGGCATCGTGGTGCACCGGATCGAATGCCCGAACGTGGTGGAGCTGCGCAAGAATCCCGAGCGCTGGGTGCCCGTGGGTTGGGATCGCGAGGTCAGCGGCGATTACCAGGCCGCGCTGAAGATCGAAGTCGACAACCGGCCGGGCGTGCTCGCGCAGGTCGCCGCCGCGATCGCGCAGGCCGAATCGAACATCGACCGCGTCGAATACGTCGAACGCGACAGCAACATCAGCGCGATCCGCTTCTCCATCGAAGTACACGACCGCAAGCACCTGGCCGACGTGATCCGCCGCGTGCGCCGCCTGCACGTGGTGCATGGCGTGCAGCGCCTGTAGAGGCCGCTACACTTCGCGCATCACCTTCTTGTCACGGAGCTCGACCGATGCCCCGCCAGCCCATCCATACCGACCGCGCGCCCGCGGCCATCGGGCCGTATTCGCAAGCCACGCGCGCCGGCGACACGGTGTTCCTGTCCGGCCAGATCGCGCTGGATCCCGCCACCGGCCTGTTGGTCGAAGGCGACATCGAAGCGCAGGCGCGCCGCGCATTCGAAAACCTCAAGGCCGTGTGCGAAGCCGCCGATGCCTCGCTCGCCGACGTCGTGCGCCTGGGCCTGTACCTCACCGACCTGGGGCAGTTCGCGGTCGTCAACCAGGTGATGTCGGAGTATTTCGACGCACCGTTCCCCGCGCGTTCGACCATCGAGGTGTCCGGGCTTCCGCGCGGCGCGCAGTTCGAAGTCGACGCCATCCTCGTCCTGCGCTGACGCATCGCACGCACCGCGTGGCGCGCGTCGCTCGACCGATTCCCGGATTCGCCGCCGCAGGCGATGCGCCGCTGTCCTCGCTCGGCGGCGTGGGCCCGCGCGTGGCCGAAAAACTCGCGACGCGCGGCCTGCTCACGCTGCAGGACCTGTGGCTGCACCTGCCGCGCCAATACGAAGACCGCACGTCGCTCACGCCGATCCGTGCCCTCAAGCCGGGCCAGCCGGCGCAGGTCGAAGGCGTCGTCGAAGCGGTGGATCGCGGATTCCGCTTTCGGCCTTCCTTGCGCGTGGCCATCGGCGACGACTCGCAGGGCACGCTCCTGCTGCGCTTCTTCCATTTCCGCGCGCAGCAGGCGGCGCAGTTCGCGCCGGGCACGCGCGTGCGCTGCTACGGCACGCCGCGCGCGGGGCAGAAGGGCATGGAGATCGTGCATCCGAGTTACCGCGTGGTCGGCGATGCCGACGATGCGCTCGGTGAATTGCTCGACCCGGTGTATCCGGCGATCGAAGGCATCGGCCCCGGCGCCTTGCGCAAGTTGATCGGGCAGGCGCTCGACAAGTTGCCCGACGCCGACGCGCTGGAATTACTGCCGTCGGCGATGCGCGCCGAATTGAATCTGCCTTCGCTCCGCGACGCCTTGCTCACGATGCATCGCCCGCCGCGCGATGCGGACATCAATGCCTTGCTCGCAGGCACGCATCCTGCGCAGCAACGGCTCGCGCTCGAAGAATTGCTGGCGCACAACCTGAGCCTGCGCCGCCAGCGCATCGCCTTGCAGCGGCATCGCGCGCCGGTGCTCGACGCGCCCGGCGTCTTGGCCGACCGTTTGCAGGCCTCGCTTCCGTTCGCGCTCACCGGCGCGCAGGCACGCGTGTATGCACAACTGCGCCACGATCTCGCGCAACCGCATCCGATGCTGCGCCTCGTGCAAGGCGACGTCGGCAGCGGCAAGACGGTCGTCGCCGCGCTCGCGGCGATGCTCGCGGTCGAAGGCAGGCGGCAGGCCGCGTTGATGGCGCCGACCGAATTGCTTGCCGAACAACACCTGGTCAACCTGCGCGGCTGGCTTGAACCGCTCGGCGTGCGGGTGGCCTGGCTGGCGGGCAAGGTGACCGGCAAGGCGCGCACGCAGGTGCTCGCGGCGGTGGCCTCCGGCGAAGCCCAGGTCGTCGTCGGCACGCATGCGTTGATGCAGGAAGGCGTGGTGTTCGACGACCTCGCGCTGGCCATCGTCGACGAGCAGCATCGCTTCGGCGTGCACCAGCGGCTCGCCTTGCGCGACAAGGGCGCCGGCGGCGACAGCGTGCCGCACCAACTCGTGATGACGGCAACGCCGATCCCGCGCACGCTCGCGATGGCGGCCTACGCCGACCTCGATGTCTCGGCGATCGACGAACTCCCGCCGGGCCGCACGCCCGTGCAGACGGTGGCGCTGAGCAGCGATCGCCGTCCGGAGTTGATCGAACGCATCCGCGCGGCGTGCGCCGAAGGTCGCCAAGCCTACTGGGTGTGCACGCTGATCGACGATTCCGATGAAGTGATCGCGCAAGCCGCGCAGTCGACGTTCGAGACGCTGTCCGCGGCATTGCCGAAGGTGCGCGTCGGGCTCGTGCACGGGCGCATGAAGGCCGCCGAGAAACAGGCGACGATGCGCGCGTTCAAGGAAGGAACGCTCGAAGTGCTGGTGGCCACGACGGTGATCGAAGTCGGCGTCGACGTGCCCAATGCGTCCTTGATGATCATCGAGAACGCCGAACGCCTCGGCCTTTCGCAGTTGCACCAGTTGCGTGGACGCGTGGGGCGGGGCAGCGCGGTGTCCTCGTGCGTGCTGCTGTATCAATCGCCGTTGTCGCTGATGGCCCGGCAGCGCCTGGAAACGATGCGCGAAACCAACGACGGTTTCGTGATCGCCGAGAAGGACCTGCAACTGCGCGGGCCGGGCGAATTGCTCGGTACGAAGCAGACCGGCCTGGCCGCGTTCCGCGTCGCCGACCTGGCGCGCGATGCGGCGATGCTGCCGCAGGTGCGCGCGCTCGCCGATCGCTTGCTCGCCGACGATCCCGCGCTGGCCGATCGCGTCATCGATCGTTGGGTCGGCGGCGCGGCGCGCTACGCTTCGGCATAGAACTTGAGGAACACATGACCCGCATTCCCCTCCTGATCGACACCGATCCCGGCGTCGACGACGCGCTCGCGCTGCTGATGGCCTTCGACGATCCTCGGCACGAAGTCGTCGGCTTGACGATCGCCGCGGGCAACGTGGGGTTGGCGCACACCGTGCGCAACGCGCTGAAACTGTGCGAAGTCGCGCAGCACCCCGTGCCGGTCTTCGCGGGCACGCAGGCGCCGCTGCTGCATCCGGCGCGCGACGCGGGCTACGTCCACGGACTCGACGGCTTCGGCGACATCGCCTACGACGCGCCGGTCCGCGCCGCCGAAGCCGAACATGCGGCGCTCGCGATCCTGCGCCTGTCGCATGCGCACGCCGGTAAGTTGTTGCTCGTCGCGCTCGGCCCGCTGACCAATCTCGCGCTCGCGTTGAAACTGGATCCGACGCTGCCCACGCGCATCGCGCGCCTCGTCGTGATGGGCGGCGCGGTCACCGCGCACGGCAACATCACGGCGGCGGCGGAGTTCAACATCGCCTTCGATCCGGAAGCGGCGCACATCGTGTCCTCCTCGTTCGCGCGCACCGAGCTCGTCGACTGGGAAGCGGTGATGGCGCACGGGTTCCCGCACGAACGATTCGAGCAGTGGCTGCAGGCGGATTCGCCGCGCGCGCGTTTCTACGATGCGATCTCGCGCCGCACGCGCGACTGGGCCGCCGCGCGCCGCGGGGAGAACTGGCATTCGGCCGATGCCCTGGCGATGGCCCATGCCCTGGAGCCCGCGGGGGCGATCGACATTGCCGAGCGCCCGATGACGATCGAACTGGAAGGCCGCCACACGCGCGGCGCCACGATCGTGGACTGGCGGCGTGAAGAAGGCCGGCCCGACAATGTCGCGATCCTGCTGCGATACGATCAGGCGGCATTCGAGGCCCGCGTGGCGGCGGCGCTGGCTGCCGGGTAGGCGTCGTGGTTATCCCCCTCGAGCGCGCTTTGCGCGCTCGATCCCCCTTGGAAGGGGGATTCAGGCTTTTGCGGGGTGGATGGGTTGCGCCCAGCTCAGCCGGCCGGCTAGAATGCCGCTCTTTCCTAGCTCAGACCCGGTGGCAGCCATGAAGGCCGGCATCCATCCCGAATATCGCGAAGTGGTTTTCCACGACGTGACTTCCGATTTCAAGATCCTCACGCGCTCGACGCTTGCCTCCAAGGAAACGACGAAGTGGGAGGACGGCAACGAGTATCCGCTGATCAAGGTGGAAGTCTCGTCGGCCACGCACCCGTTCTATACGGGCAAGAACAAGCTCGTCGACACGAGCGGTCGCGTGGACAAGTTCCGCAAGCGTTACGCGCAGAAGTAATCCGCGGCGTGCCTCCGGGCCCGCATGCAGACGACGGCCGCCCCAGGGCGGCCGTTTTCGTTTCCGGCCCCGGTGCGCGGGGGCTGTTTTTTAGTGCATTCCTTCAAATCCGGCGCAACGCCGTAGGTCGAAAGTCGCGCGTCGGGAAAACGGTTCCCATGCAATAATTCCGGCCTTCCGCGGCCGCCCGCGGCTCTACGTTTTCGAAGGAGCGTCTTGTGTCCAAACTCGACCAGGTGACGTTGACCGCCGGCGACAAGAACGTCGCGCTGCCGGTGCAGCATCCCGTGCTCGGCCAGCCCTGCATCGACATCGCGAAGCTGCCGAAGGAAACCGGCTGTTTCACCTACGATCCGGGCTTCACCGCCACCGCCGCGTGCAAGTCGGCGATCACCTACATCGACGGCGACGCAGGCGTGCTGCTGTATCGCGGTTACCCGATCGAGCAGCTCGCCAAGAACTCGAGCTTCCTCGAGGTGGCCTACCTGCTGATGCACGGCGAACTGCCGTCGAAGACCGAGTTCGAAGCCTTCGACCACGAGGTCACGCATCACACGATGATGCACGAGGCCTTCCGCACCTTCCTCTACGGCTTCCGCCACGACGCGCATCCGATGGCGATGATGGTCGGCATGCTCGGTTCGATGGCGAGCTTCTACCACGGCTCGCTCGACCTGGAAGACGCCGAACAGCGCCGCCTCGCCGCGATCCGCCTGATCGCGAAGGTCCCGACGATCGCCGCGGCGTGCTACCGCTACTCGATCGGCTGGCCGATCCGCTATCCGAAGAACAACCTCGAATACACCACGCGCTTCCTGCACATGATGAAGGAAGTGCCGAGCGAGCCGTTGGAGCTCAGCCCGACCGCAGCCAAGGCGCTGGACCTGCTCTTCATCCTGCACGCCGACCACGAGCAGAACGCGTCGACCTCGACGGTGCGCCTGGTCGGTTCCACCGGCGCGAACCCATACGCGTGCGTCGCCGCCGGCGTCGCCGCGCTGTGGGGCCCGGCGCACGGCGGTGCGAACGAAGCCGTGCTCAAGATGCTCTCGGAGATCGGCCGGCCGGAAAACGTGGGCTCGGCCGTCGCGAAGGCGAAGGACAAGGAATCGGGCTTCCGCCTGATGGGCTTCGGCCACCGCGTGTACAAGAACTTCGATCCGCGCGCCAAGATCATCCGCGAGATGACCTTCAAGGTGCTCGACGAACTCGGCGTCAACGATCCGCTGCTCGACGTGGCGGTGAAGCTCGAGGAGGCCGCGCTGAAGGACGACTACTTCGTGCAGCGCAAGCTCTACCCGAACGTCGATTTCTACTCGGGCATCATCTACAAGGCGCTGGGCATCCCGACGGAGATGTTCACCGTGATGTTCGCCATCGCGCGCACCGCCGGCTGGGTGTCGCATTGGCTGGAACAGCAGACCGATCCGGAAGCCAAGATCGGCCGCCCGCGCCAGATCTACACCGGTTACGCCGAACGCGATTACGTCGACCTGGCCAAGCGCTGATCGATCGATGCGAAAACGAAAAGCCCCGCATCTGCGGGGCTTTTTTTTATTTCCCGCCTTCGTAACCGGCGATCTCGTCTTCGGCGATCAACTCGCGCAATTGCGCCAGCGACGCGCGCTTCATCGGCTTCTCGTCGATCGACGACAACGGCGACTGCCGCAGCGCATCGCGCGGCAGCACGGTCAGGTCGAAGGTCAGGTCTTCGGCGCTGAACACCCACACTGGCACGTCGTCGGCGCGTTCGCGATCGAAGCGGATGCGCCGTGAACGCGATTCGGCGGGGATCAGGTGTTGGTCGAGGTAACGCACGACCGCTTCTGCATCGTCGGTGTACAGATGCAAGGCGACGGGCGAGTAGCGATCGGCGGTGCCGTCGAGGACCGGGCCGACGAGGCGCGCGTCGAACACCGCGAAGAATTCCAGCGCGCGCAATGCGGCGTCGCGACGCGCGCGCAAGCCGGCGGCCTGCGCGTCGCCCTGGAACAGGCGCTGGTATTCGCGCAACGCATCTTCGATCTCGCGGTTGCGCGGCAGCGATGCGTCGTCGTGGATGCCCAGGCGCTCGGCGGCCTTGCGCTTGGCCTGGTGGAAATCGCGGATGCCGCTTTCGGCCATCAGGCGCGCGGCCTCGTGGGCGAGGCGGCGGCGGCGTTCGAGGGTTCGGGTCTGCGCGTGTTGCTGGGCGTGGTGCATGGTGCGTCTCCCGAGTCGACCCGGGCCGACTGTAACGCATCGACCCGCGCGCAAACCGTCACGCCGGCCGTGGCCGGCGCGGGCTCAGAAGATGTCGTAGGTGTCTTCGCTCGGGGCCTGGTCGTCGGGGCCGTAGTCGACGTAGCTTTCCATGCGTTCGAGGTCTTCGGCCTTCACCCATTCGGTGATGCCGCCGGTGCTGCCCGGGATGAGGTGACCGCCCGGACCCACGGCGACTTCCACCATGCCCTCGGGCGGATCGTTCGCCATCACCGGGCGGCCTTCCAGCGCGACGCGCATGTAGTCGATCCAGATCGGCAACGCGGCCTTGCCGCCGTACTCGCGGTAGCCGAGCGATTTGTAGTCGTCGCGGCCGACCCACACGGTGGTCGCCATGTTGCCGCCGAAGCCGGAGAACCACGCGTCGCGATGGTCGTTGGTCGAACCGGTCTTGCCGCCGACGTCTTCGCGGCCGAGGACCTTGGCGGCCGTGCCGGTGCCGCGCTGCACGACGTCGCGCATCATCGACACGAGCTGGTAGGCCGTGCGTTCGTCGATGGCGCGCGGCGCGAGCGTGGTGCCTTCGGCGAGCTTCACCGGTTCGGCGGGCTTGGAGGTCTTCACCGTCGAGGGCGATGCCGGCGCATTGCCCAGGTCGAAACCGTCGACGACCGTGGAGGTCACCAACTGCCCGTTGCGCATGCCGCAACCGCGGCAGGCCACCAAGGGCTTTTCCTTGAAGATCACCTTGCCGCTGCGGTCTTTCACGTCGTCGACGAGATAGGGCGTGACGAGGAAACCGCCGTTGGCGAACACGGCGTAACCGCGCGCGACCGCCAGCGGCTGCAGCGACGAACTGCCGAGCGACATCGACAGGTTCGGCACCAGTTGGTCGATCGGGAAACCGAAGTGGCTGATGTATTTGCGCGCGTAGTCCACGCCGATCGCATCGAGCAGGCGCACCGAGACCAGGTTGCGCGACTGCACGAGCGCTTCGCGCAGACGCATCGGGCCGGCGAAGTTGCCCGAGTCGTTCTGCGGGCGCCACAGGTGGCCGACGCGGTCGCGGAACACGACGGGCGCGTCGAGCACGATCGACGCGGGGTTGTAGCCACGGTCGAACGCCGCCGCGTACAGGAAAGGCTTGAAGCTCGAACCGGGCTGGCGACGCGATTGCGTGGCGCGGTTGAACTTGTTCGCGGCGAAGCTATAGCCGCCGACGAGCGCGCGCAACGCGCCGGTGTCGGCTTCCATCGAAATCAACGTCGACTGCGCGCGCGGCACCTGGTCGAGCGCGTACGTGGTCGTGGCATCGGCCGGCGGCGGCACCGGCTTGCCGTCCTTGTCGAGCGTGGCGCGCGGGATGTCCTTGCGCACGCGCACGATGTCGCCCCGCTTGAGCAGCTCACCCGGCGATTTGCCGGTCCACTGGCTCGACTTGGCGTCGAGCGTCAGTTCGGTGCCGTCGCCGAGCATCACCGTCGCGTTGCCGCCTTCGGTGCCGGTGACGAGCGCGGGGAGCAGATTGGCCTGGGTGATCACGCCGCGCAGATGCGCACGCAACGCTTCGGGCGATTCGTTCGCCTGCAGTTCCACCTGCTTCTCGGCGCCGCGCCAACCGTGGCGATGGTCGTACACCGCCAGGCCGTCGCGGATCGCCTGGTCGGCGGCGGTCTGCAGCGTCGGGTCGATCGTCGTGGTGACGTGGTAACCCTTGGTGAGCACGTCGCCGCCGAAACGCGCGACCATTTCCTGTCGCACCATCTCGGCCACGTACGGCGCGTACACCTCGATCGGGCGCTCATGCGGCGTGGCGTGCATCGCCACCGCGGCGCTGGCCTGTTCCTCGGACGGCGAGATGAAACGCAGCTCGCGCATGCGCTGCAGCACGTAGTCGCGGCGGATCTTCGCGCGTTCGGGATTGGTGATCGGATTGCCGCTGGACGGGAATTTCGGAATCGACGCGAGCGTGGCCATCTCGTCGAGCGAGAGCTGGTCGAGCGACTTGCCGAAATAGAACTCCGCCGCCGCGGCGACGCCGTAGGCGCGATTGCCGAAGAAACTCTTGTTGAGATAGAGCTCGAGGATCTCGTCCTTGGTCAGCTCCTTCTCCATGCGCATCGCCAGCATCATCTCGGCGATCTTGCGCGAGTAGCTGTACTCGGAGCTCAGGAAGAACTGGCGCGCCACCTGCTGGGTGATCGTCGAACCACCGGGCACGCGCTTGTCGTTGGTGGTGGCGAGCAGCCACACCGCACGCGCGACGCCCTTGTAGTCCACACCGTGGTGCTCGTAGAAGCGCGAGTCCTCGATGGCGATGAAGGATTGCTTCAGGCGCGGCGGGACCTTCTCGATCTGGATGGGGTAGCGCCGCGTTTCGCCGAACAGGGCCATCAGGCGCCCGTCGCGCGCGTACACGTACATCGGCTCCTGCAGAGCCACGTTCCGGAGCTGGTCCACGTCGGGCAGCTTCGGCGCGATCAGGAAGTACAGCAGCCCGAGCCCCAGGACCCCCAGGACGGCCGCACCGAGAAAACCCACCAAACCCCAACGCAGCACACGACGAAAACGAGACATCAAACCAATCCGATTGCGGGCTTCTTGGGACAAGGAGTATAGAGGAGGCGTGGGGAATGCCTCGGCGGCCGGAAGTGACCGCCAAGGCCGTTCAGGAAGGGGAATGTCGGACTTGTGATGGGCGCCCGGGGTAGGGGAGGTTGCCAGATCGTTTAAAGTCCGTTATTTAATGCTTCGGGGCACGAAGTGCGCGTAAGCGCCCGTGAATAGGGGAGAAAACGTGGGATTGATCACAAACAGTCAGCCGCCGCTGATCGGGGTCGACATCAGCTCGACCGCCGTCAAGCTGCTGCAGCTCTCCCGATCCGGGAACCGTTACCGCGTGGAGCACTACGCGGTCGAACCTCTGCCGCCCAACGCCGTGGTGGAAAAGAACATCGTCGAGGTGGAAGCCGTCGGCGAAGCCATCAAGCGCGCCGTGAACCGCTCGGGCGCCCGCGCCCGGCACGCGGCCGCGGCCGTCGCGGGCTCGGCGGTGATCACCAAGATCATCCCGATGCCGGGCGACCTGGACGAGACCGACCTGGAATCGCAGGTCGAACTCGAAGCGGTCAACTACATCCCGTACCCGATCGAGGAAGTGAACCTCGACTTCGAAGTGCTGGGCCAGATGCCGGGCAACGCGGACATGGTGCAGGTGCTGCTCGCGGCCTCGCGCACCGAGAACGTCGATGCCCGCGTCGCCGCGCTCGAGCTGGGCGGCCTCACCGCGAAGGTGATGGACGTCGAGGCCTTCGCGATCGAGAACGCCTTCTCGCTGCTCGCCGACACCCTCAGCGCGCCGCGCGACGGGATCATCGCGCTGGTCGACACCGGCGCGACGATGACCACGCTCAACATCCTGCGCAACGGCCGGAGCCTCTACAGCCGCGAACAGGTGTTCGGCGGCAAGCAGCTCACCGACGAAGTGATGCGCCGTTACGGGCTGAGCTACGAAGAAGCCGGCCTGGCCAAGCGCCAGGGCGGCCTGCCGGAAAGCTACGACATCGAAGTCCTGGAGCCCTTCAAGGAAGCGATGGTCCAGCAGGTCAGCCGACTGCTGCAGTTCTTCTACGCCGGCAGCGAATTCAACCGCGTCGACCAGATCGTCCTCGCCGGCGGTTGCGCCTCCATCCCCGGCATCGCCGCGATGGTCGAAGAGCAACTCGGCGTGCCGACGGTGATGGCCAACCCGCTGGCGCAGATGACGCTCGGTCCGCGCGTGCAGGCGCACGCGCTGAACCAGGACGCCCCCGCGCTGATGATCGCCTGCGGCCTGGCCATGAGGAGCTTCGACTGATGGCACGGATCAACCTCCTCCCGTGGCGCGCCGAGCGCCGGCGCCAGCGCCAGAAGGAATTCATGGCGATGGTGGGCGCGGCCGCGCTGAGCGCGGTCGTCCTCTCCTTCCTGATCTACATGTTCTACAACGCGCAGATCGACGGTCAGACCGATCGCAACGCCTACCTCGAAGGCGAAATCACGAAGGTCCAGGCCAAGATCGACGAGATCAAGCTGCTCGACGACAAGAAGGCCAAGCTGCTCGCGCGCAAGACGGTGATCGAAGAGCTGCAGGCCAACCGCTCGCAGATGGTCCACCTGTTCGACTCGCTGGTGCGCACGATCCCCGACGGCGTCACGCTCGCCTCGATCCAGCAGAACGGCGAGATGCTCACGCTCAAGGGCCGCTCGCAGTCCAACGCGCGCGTCTCCACCTACATGCGCAACCTCGAAAGCTCGGGCTGGATGACCAACCCCGAACTCTCGGTGATCGAAGCGCGCGGCACCAACAAGGGCTTGCCGTACGAGTTCGACCTGCAGGTCAAGCTCGCCAATCCCAACGCGCCGAAGGATGAAAACAAGGACGGCATCCCCGATGCCGCGCCCACGGTCGCGCCGCCCACCGGCGTCACGCCCGCCAGCGCAGGGACCGCCGCCGCTCCGGCCAAGGCCGCGCCGGCGCCCGCCGCCGCCCCGACGAATGGAGCCGCGCCATGAGCCAGAAGAAGATGGCGCTGAAGGACATCAGCCTCAACAACACCGCCGCTTGGCCGCAGTCGTACAAGATCGCCTTCTGCGCGTTCATCGCGGCGGCCATCATCGGCCTGGTCTGGTACTTCGTGATCACCGGCCAGCGCGAGCAACTGAACGAGCTCGACCGGAAGGAAGCCGAACTGCGCGGCACGTTCGAAGAGAAGCAGGGCCAGGCGGCCAACCTCGAACCGCTCAAGCTCCAGCTGGCGCAGATGGAGCAGCAACTGCAGCAGATGCTGCGCCAGTTGCCGAGCAAGACCGAGATGCCGGACCTGATCATCGACATCTCGCAGACCGCGCTCGCCACCGGCATCACCAACGAACTCTTCCAGCCGGGTCCGGAAGCGCCGAAGGAGTTCTACGCCGAGAAGCCGATCCAGCTGCGCATGGTGGGCACCTACCACCAGTTCGGCGCGTTCGTGAGCGGCGTGGCTTCGCTGCCGCGCGTGGTGATCATGACGATGCACAACATCGTGCTGACCCCCCGCAATCCGACGCCCGGCGCCAAGATCGGCCCGAACAGCATCCTGCAGCTTGCCGGTACGGTGAAGACTTACCGTTATCTCGACGACAACGAGACGCCCGGTGCCGGTGCCCCTGCCAAGGGTGGCAAGAAGGCACCTCCGCCGAAGGGAGGGAAGAAGTGATGACTTCCAAGCACACCTCCCGCGTCCTGCTGGCGATCGCCTTGCTCGTGCTCGCCGCCTGCGGCCGCAGCGTCAACAGCGGCCCCGAACCGGCGAGAGACCTCGAGAAATGGGTCGCCGAAGTGAAGGCGCGTCCTGCGCCGCCGCTCGATCCGCTGCCCGTGATGCAGCAGTTCGAGACCTTCGAATACGCCGCCCAGGCCTTGCGCGATCCCTTCAGCGAAGCCTTCAGCGACATCAGTGGCGGCAGCGGCCCGCGCCCGGACCCGAACCGCCCGAAGCAGACGCTCGAACAGTTCCCGCTCGACAGCCTCGACATGGTCGGCACGCTGGGGACCGGGTCCAACCTCATCGCGCTGGTCATGGCGCCGGACAAGGTGACGTATCGCGTTCGCCCCGGCGTGTATTTGGGGCAGGCCGACGGTCGCGTGACCGCGGTCTACGAAGACCGGATCGAACTCGTGGAATTGGTGCCGGATGGTGCGGGCGGCTGGCTGGAACGCCCTGCGACCGTCGCGCTCGAAGATCAATAAGGGGAAAGGACGATGACCTTGCACAACGCCACACCGATGCGGCCTGCACGGCGCCCCTTCCTTCGGGCCGGGGTGCTCGGGCTCGCGATCGGGCTCGTGACGGCCTTCGGCGCCGCCGATGCCGCCCAGGCATCGCGCGTCCTCGCCGCGCAGTCCGCAGCCACCGCGGCCACCGCGCCCACGCCCAACGTCGATCCGAGCAAGAACGTGCCGGGCACGATCTCCGTCTCCAACATCGACTTCAAGCGCGGCGACGGCGGCTCCGGCCGGCTGAGCCTGCGCTTCAGCGGCTCGGGCGCGGTCCCGGACATCCGCAATGAAGGTTCGCGGGTGATCATCGACGTCGGCAACGCCAGGTTGCCGGCCTCGCTGGCCAAGCCGCTGAACGTCGCCGACTTCGCAACGCCGGTGCAGCGCATCGAAGCGCGGGCCGACGGTGCGGGCACCAAGCTGGTGCTGGCCACCAACGGCCAGTACGAGTCGATGGCCTACCAGACGGGCAACGAATACGTCGTCGAAGTCGTGCCGCGCGCCGCCGCCAAGCCGGGCTCGAACGCCGCCGTCGGCGCCACCACGTCCAACGCGCCGGCCAAGGTTTACGGCGGCCGCCCGGTGACCTTCAACTTCCAGGACGTGCCCGTGCGCACCGTCCTGCAGCTGATCGCCGAGGAATCCAACCTCAACGTCGTCGCCTCCGACACGGTGTCGGGCAACGTCACGCTGCGCCTGATCAACGTGCCGTGGGACCAGGCGCTGGACATCGTCCTGCGCGCCAAGGGCCTGGACAAGCGTCGCGACGGCAACGTGGTGTGGGTCGCCCCGCAGGACGAGATCGCCAAGTACGAGCAGGCGAAGGAAGACGCGCGCATCGCGATCGAAAACCGCGCCGAGATGATCACCGAGTACATCCCGATCAACTACGGCAACGCCGAGGACATCGCCAAGCTCCTCACCGAAGAAAGCAAGTCCAGCTCCGGTGGCGGTGGCGGCGGCGCGAACGCCCAGCGCGGCTTCCTCTCGCCCCGCGGCAGCATGAGCTTCGACCGCCGCACCAACACGCTGCTGATCATCGACATCCCGTCGAAGGTCGCCGAAGTGCGCCGCCTCGTCGGCCTGCTCGACAAGCCCGTCGACCAGGTGCTGATCGAAGCCCGCATCGTGATCGCCACCGAATCCTTCGCCCGCGAACTGGGTGCGAAGTTCGGCATCGCCGGTGCCAACGACAACGTGCTGTTCAACGGCAACGTCGCCAGCAACACCGCCAACAGCGGTGCGGTGCGCCCGGTCCCGCCGGCCAAGTCGCTCAACGTCGACCTCCCGGTCGTCGGTGCGGCCGGCTCGCTCGCCCTGTCGATCATCAACGCCGGCTACGTGCTCGACATGGAGCTCTCCGCGCTGCAGACCGAAGGCCGCGGCGAAGTGATCTCCAACCCGCGCATCGTCACCAGCAACCAGAAGGAAGCGGTGATCCGCCAGGGCCAGGAAGTCGGCTACGTGACGATCGCGCAGCAGCAGGGCTCCGGTGCGGCGATCCCGAACGTGCAGTTCAAGGACGTCCTGCTCGAGCTCAAGGTCACCCCGACGATCACCAACGACGGCCGCGTGTTCCTCAACATGGCCATCAAGAAGGACGAGATCGAAGGCTTCATCGATACCGACATCGGTGAAGTGCCCCAGATCAACAAGCGCGAAATCAACACCGCGGTGCTGGTCGACAACGGCCAGACGGTCGTGATCGGCGGCGTGTACGAGTTCCGCGACCGCGCCGACGTGACCAAGGTGCCGTGGCTGGGCGACCTGCCGGTGATCGGCAACCTGTTCAAGAAGAAGGGCCGCACGAAGGAGAAGGCCGAGCTGCTGATCTTCGTGACGCCGAAGGTGATGATGGTCTCCCAGCGCGGTTGATCTTCTTCGCCAAAGGATGAATGCAACGGGGCCTCATGGCCCCGTTGCCGTTTCCGGGTGAACCAACGGGCCGCGAACCAGTCAAACTCGGCCCGACACCGCCCGGGATCCCCCGCCCCAGCATGGACAATCGCGCCGACAGCCACACCGCACCGCCGTCCCGCCTGCACGCGGCCTTTTCCGCGTTGCGCGACCAACTCTCGGCCGAGATCGTCGGGCAGGGCGAACTGATCGAACGCCTCCTCATCGCACTGCTCGCCGACGGGCACCTGCTCGTCGAAGGCGCGCCGGGCCTGGCCAAGACGAGCGCGATCCGCGCACTCGCCGCGCGCCTGGATGCCGCCTTCGCCCGCGTCCAGTTCACGCCCGACCTCTTGCCCGCCGACCTCACCGGCACCGAAGTCTGGCGCCCGCAGGACGGCCGCTTCGAATTCCAGCCCGGCCCGATCTTCCATCCCATCCTGCTCGCCGACGAGATCAACCGCGCGCCGGCCAAGGTGCAGTCGGCCCTGCTCGAAGCGATGGGCGAACGCCAGGTCACCGTCGGCCGGCAGACCTATCCGTTGCCGGCGCTGTTCCTGGTGATGGCGACGCAGAACCCGATCGAACAGGAAGGCACCTTCCCGCTGCCCGAAGCGCAGCTGGATCGTTTCCTGATGTACCTGCGCATCGGCTATCCGGCCGCGGCGGCGGAAACCGAAATCCTGCGCCTGGCGCGCGAACGCGCGCGCAATGTGTTGCAGGCGACCACCGAAGCGGTCGAGCGCATGCCGATCGACGATGTCTTCGAAGCGCGCGCCGCCGTACTCGACCTGCACCTGGCGCCGCCGGTGGAGCGTTACCTCATCGAACTCGTGCTCGCCTCGCGCGAGCCGACGCGCTACGACGCCTCGCTCGCCCGCCGCATCGCGTGGGGCGCGAGCCCGCGTGGTTCGATCGCGCTCGAACGCTGCGCGCGTGCGCGGGCATGGCTCGCCGGACGCGACTTCGTCACGCCCGAAGACGTGCGTGCGATCGCACCCGACGTGCTGCGCCATCGCGTGTTGCCGAGTTACGAAGCCACCGCCGAAGGCTGGGACGGCGACCGCCTCGTGCGCGCACTGCTCGACAAGGTGCCCTTGCCCTGACCATGCCTCGTGCCGTGCCCCCGCAGGAAGGCATCGTGCCCACGCTGCAGGAACTGGTCGGGCTGCGTGCGCTCGCACTCGGGCGGCGTGCGCCGCGTCGCGGCCGGCATGGCGTCACCGGGCATGCGCTCTCGCCGATGCGTGGGCGTGGCATGGAATACGCCGAATCGCGCGAATACGCGATCGGCGACGACGCACGCCACATCGACTGGCGCCTCACCGCGCGCAGCGGGCGCCCGCACACCAAGTTGTTCCAGGCCGAACGCGAGCGCCTGACGCTGATCGTCGCCGACACCGCGCCGACGCTGTATTTCGGCACGCGCGTGCGCTTCAAGTCGGTGCAGGCCGCGCGCGCGGGCGCGATCGCCGCGTGGGCCGCATTGCGCGACGGCGACCGCGTCGCCGCCTTGCGCGGCAGCCAGCGCGAAGCACCGATTCCCCCGGCGGGCGGGCCGCGTGGCGCATTGCGCGTGCTGGATGCACTCGTGCGCTGGTATGCCGTGCCGCCCGAAGACGACGCGGGCCTGGCGGTCGCACTCGACCAGGCACAGCGCGTGCTGCGTCCCGGTTCGCGCCTGATCGTCCTCGCCGATCCTGCGAGCATCGCCGCGATCGATCCGCATCGCTGGCCGGCGTTCGCGCTGCACCACGACACGACGGTGCTGCTGCTCGTCGATCCGCTGGAGCGCGATCCGCCGAAAGCAGCGCTGCCCTTCGCAACGGGCGATCACCGCGTCGAACTGGATCTGGCGACCGCGTCCCAACGCCAGCGTTGGCGGGGCGAGTTCGTCGCGCCCATCGAGGCGGCCTTGCAAGCCTTGCCTGCGCGCGGCGTGCGCGTGGACGTGTTGTCGACCGATGCCACCAGCGACGCGTGGCTCGGTGCCTGGGGCCGCCCGCAGGCGAGCGTGGCCTGACATGCGCATGACGCCCGATCTCGTGTTGCGCGATGTGCATGCCGCTCCCGCGACGTCCTGGTGGCCGCTGGCGCCCGGCTGGTGGCTCGTGCTCGCCGCGTTCGTCGCAGTGATCGGCGTGATCGCGTTGCTCGCGCATCGCAAACGCGCGCGCCGCCGCGCGATCGTCGGCGTGTTCGACCGGGCGCTCGCGCGCGCGACCACGCCCGCCGCGGAAGTGGCCGCCATCTCCGAACTCCTGCGCCGCGCCGCGCGCCGCAAGGATCCACAAGCCGACCGCTACGAAGGCGATCGCTGGCGCACGCACCTGGATGCCGGCGCACGCGAACCCTTGTTCGATGGACAAGCCGGGGCCGTGCTGCTGGAAGGCGCATTCCGGCGCGACGTGGATCCGGCGGACGTCGCCGATCTGCGCGAGCGCGCGCGCCGCCGCTACCTGGAGTGGATGCGGTGAACGCGCTCGCGCAATGGCTCTCCACGTTCGCCTGGCCGCTCGCGTTGCTCGCGATTCCCTTGCCTTTGCTCGCGCGATGGTTGCTGCCGCGTCGGCGTTCGGGCGCGGCCGCCTTGCGCGTGCCCTACGGCGCGCACATCGACAAGGTCGCGCAGGCGGGCAATGGCCACGCCTTGCGCGGCCGCGGCGCCGGGCTGCTCGCGTGGCTGGCGTGGATCGCGTTGTGTTTCGCGTGCGCGCGCCCGCAGGAACTCGGCCCGCCCATCGCACCGCCGCAAGTGGGGCGCGATTTGATGCTCGCCGTCGACCTGTCCGGCAGCATGAGCGAAGAGGACATGGAACTCGGTGGCAACGTCGTCGATCGGCTGACCGCCGCGAAGGCCGTCCTCGCCGACTTCCTCGATCGCCGCGGCGGCGATCGCGTCGGCCTGCTCGTGTTCGGCCAACGCGCGTACACGTTGACGCCGTTGACACTCGACCTGACGACGGTGCGCCAGCAACTCCAGGACAGCGTCGTCGGCCTGGCCGGGCGCGAAACCGCGCTCGGCGACGCACTCGCACTCGCGGTGAAGCGCCTGCAATCGCAGCCGTCCGAACAACGCGTCGTCATCCTGCTGACCGACGGCGTCAATACCGCGGGCGTGCTGGATCCAGCGAAGGCCGCCGAACTCGCGCGCGACGCGAAAGTCCGCGTGCACACCATCGCCTTCGGTGGCGAAGGCGGCGTGTCGCTGTTCGGTTTCCGCCTGCCCGGTGCGGGCGATTCGGAAATCGACGAAGCGGGCCTGCAACGCATCGCGCAGATTACCGGCGGTCGCTTCTTCCGTGCGCGCGATACCGAGTCGCTCGCGGGCATCTACGCGGAGATCGATCGGCTCGAACCGATCCGCCGCCCGGGACAGGCGGTGCGTCCGCGCATCGAGCGCTATCCGTTGCCCCTGGCGATCGCACTCGGCCTCGCAGCGCTGGGCGCCGTGCCCTTGCGGAGGCGCGCATGAGCGGCTTCGACCTCTTGCATTTCCTGCGCCCCGCGTGGCTGTGGGCCTTGCTCGCGCTGCCACTGATCGCGTGGCTGTGGTGGCAACGCACGCGTCGCGACAATGTCTGGCGCGCGTCCGTCGATGCGCACTTGCTGCCCTTCTTGCTCGAACCGGCGTCGAACGTGCGCACGCGCGGCACGCTCATTGCCGTGCTACTCGCCTTCGCACTTGCGGTGTTGGCGCTCGCGGGTCCCGCATGGAAACAGGTCGCGCAGCCGGCGTGGCAAAGTCGGACGCCGCTGGTGGTCGCGCTCGATCTGTCGAGCAGCGCGCTGGCAGCGGACTTGCCGCCTTCGCGCTTGCTGCAGGCGCGCGCGAAACTCGCCACCCTGTTGCGCGAGCGCGCAGGCGGGCAGGTGGGCTTGCTGGCCTTTGCCGACGACGCGTACACCGTCGCGCCGCTCACCGACGACGCCGCGAATGTCGTGCTCTTCCTCGACACACTCGCGCCCGACGTGATGCCGGTCGACGGCCATCGGCCCGATCGCGCCATCGCGCGCGCGGTCGACCTGATGCGCCAAGCCGGCTTCGACCACGGCGACATCCTCGTGCTCACCGACCATGGCGACGCCGCCGCGAATGCCGCCGCCGCGCAAGCGATGAAGCGCGGCATGCGCGTCTCCGTCCTCGGCCTGGGCAGCGAGCAGGGCACCGTCGTGCAACAGGTGGGTGGCGGGATCTCGCGCGTGTCGCTCGATCCGGCGTCGCTGCGGTCGCTCGCCAATGCGGGCGGCGGGCGCTACGCAGCCTTGTCCATCGATGATGCGGACCTGCGTGCATTGGACATCCTGCATGCCGATCCCGCGAGCGCGACCTCCACGCAGGGCCGCGCGGGCCGCAGTTGGGAAGACGCGGGTTACTGGCTCATTCCGCCCTTGATGTTGCTGGCGGTCTTCGCGTTCCGGCGTGGCGCGGGCGTGGCTGCGATGCTGGTCGTGTTGTGCGTGCCGATGGGATTCGCACACGCGCAGGACAAGCCGCAGGGAACACTGTGGCGACGCGCCGACCAGGTCGCGGCGCAGCGCATGGCGTCGGGCGAGGCGGCTTATCACTCGGGCAAGTTCGACGCCGCGGAGCAGGCCTTCGACGGTGTGCCCGGCGCCGATGCGCAGTACAACCTCGGCAACGCACTCGCCAAGCAGGGCCGTTACGAGGACGCCCTGGCGGCCTACGATCGCGCGCTGCGGGCGCATCCGAACATGGAAGACGCCATCGCGAATCGGAAGGCAGTCGTTGCGGCGATGAAACGCAAGCCGCCCTCCGGCGATAGCAAACGCAACGATCCGCGCGCGCAAGGCAAGCAGGACGGAAAACAGCAACAACAAGCCGGCCAGTCGCAGTCGCCGAAACAACAGCAGCAGCAACAATCCGCGCAGCAGCAGGGCGGGCAGCCCAAGCCCTCGCAAGGGCAGCAACAGGCGGGCCAACAACAAAGGCCATCGCAACAGTCCGGCCAGTCGCAGCAACAGGCGCAGGCCAAACCGCAATCGCCGCAGGAAGCACAGGCGCAACGCGCCGCCGATGCCGCGCAACGCGAACGCATGCAACGCGCCCTCGCCAAGGACAAGAACGGCAAGCCGCAACAAGGCCAGGCCCAGGCGCGCGCGGAAACCCCGGCCGAGCGCGAACGCCGCCTCGCGAACGAAGCCTGGCTGCGCCGCGTCCCCGATGATCCGGGCGGCTTGCTGCGCGCGAAATTCCGCCTCGAATACGAACGCCGCCAACTGGAGGGCGGTGAATGATGCGCAAGTGGGCCTTCGCCACCCTCGTTCTGTTCGCGATGCTTGCGCCATCGGCGCATGCGCAGGTACGCGCGTGGCTGGATCGCGACCGCATCGAAGCCGGCGAGACCTCGACGCTGAACATCGCCGCCGATTCCGCACAGGGCGGCCCCGACTACGCACCCCTCGAACGCGACTTCATCCTCAGCGGGCATTCGAGCCAACGCAGCGCGCGCGCGGAGAACGGCCACATCACCGTGAGTGCGCAGTACACGGTGTTGTTGCAACCGCGGCGCGAAGGCGTGATCACGATTCCCTCGCTGCACATCGGCGCGCAGACCACGCCGCCGCTCACGCTCACCGTCGCGCCCCTGAGCCGCGTGCCGACGAAAGCAGGCGACGATACGTTCATCGAGGCGGAGATCGACGACGGCGATCCGTGGGTGCAACAAGCGGTCGGCTTGAAGGTGCGCTTGTATACCGCCGTCCCGCTGGTGTCGGGCGCGCTCGAACAATCCGAACCGGAGGGCGCGACGCTGCGCAAGGTCGGCCAGGACTTGCAGTACACGCAGGAAATGGGCGGTCGGCACTACAATGTGATCGAACGCCGCTTCCTCGTGATCGGCGAACGCAGCGGTCGCGTCGTGTTGCCGGGTGCGCGCTTCCGCGGGCAGGGCGTCGGTGGCTTCTTCGACGATCTGCTCGGCGATGGCCGCCGTCCGCTGGCCGCCGATGCGCCGGATCGCGTGCTGCAAGTGCGCGCGATTCCCGCGAACGCACCGCAGCCGTGGCTGCCGTTGACCGACTTGCGCCTGCGATACGTCACGTTGCCGCATGCCGCGCGCGCGGGCGAATCGGCGACCGTGCAGATCGAAGCGGTCGCCGACGGTGCGGTCGCCGCACAGATGCCCGAACTGCAACTGGCGTCCAACGGTGCGGCGCAGGTCTTCCCCGCGGCCGTGCAGGCCGACGAATCCTTTACCGAAGCGCGCCCGCGCACCACCTTGTCGCGCACGTTTTCGATCGTGCCCACGCGCGCCGGTGCGTTGCGCATCGATCCGCCGCAGTTGGAATGGTGGGACGTGCGCGCAGGCGTCGCTCGCACCGCGACCTTGCCGCCGATCGATCTGAAAGTCGCGCCCGGCACGGGCGTGAACGCGGCCGCGCCGCCGGACGCGGGCGCACCGGTCGACGTCGCCGATGCGACGCAAACCGCCGACGGCCGCATCTCGATTCCCGGCATCCAGGGGCGCGTCCTGCCGTGGGCCGCCGCCGCGGCCGCCTTCGCGCTGCTCTGGCTGTTCACGCTGTTGTGGTTCCTGGGCCGCCACCCACCGAAGCTCGCAACCGATGGCGTCGCACCGGACAAGCCCGCCTCCCCACGCCCCGACCTCAAGCGCGCATTGGCCGACGGCGACCTCGGCGACATCGCCGAAACGCTTTGCGCCGCCGTGCAACCGCCCGCCGCCGACATCGACGCCTTGCGCGCACGCATCGCCGACACCGACCAACGCGCAGCCCTCGACGCCTTGCAGCGTGCGCGTTGGGCAGGTGGCGACCCGCGCGCCGCGCGCGAGGCCCTGCGCCGCGCATTCGCCCGCGGCGTGCGCGTCGCCACGGCCGAGCGCACGGCGAACGTCCGCGATCCGCTGCCACCGCTCTATCCGCCGGCCTGAGCCGCGCGTTAAAGTCGCATTCGTTCCGCGGGGGGTCCGCGGCCCAGGAATCCGCATGGCCACGCCCACCGCGCGCAAGCGCCTTCCGCTGCACACGAAGATCGCGATCGGCTTCATCGCCGGCATCACGGCGGGCCTGCTGGTCCATGCCACCGGCAGCGACGCCGCCTGGGTGCAGCTGTTCACGACCTACGTCACCACGCCGTTCTCGAAGATCTTCCTGTCGTTGATCTTCATGCTGATCGTGCCGCTGCTGTTTTCGGCGCTGGTCGTCGGCATCGCCGAGATGGGCGACGTACGCGCGCTGGGCCGGATCGGCTGGAAGACCTTGTTCTATACGGTGGTGCTTTCGGCGGTGGCGGTGCTGCTCGGCCTGGTGCTGGTGAACTGGCTCAAGCCCGGTGCGGGCGTCGACCCGGCGCTGGCGCAACAACTGCTCGCCGACAACGCCGACCGCGCGAAGGAAATCGTCGCCAGCGTCGGCGAACAACCGCGCGGCATCGACATGCTGGTGTCCATCGTGCCCGACAACGTGGTCGCGGCGGCCGCGAACAACGGCACGATCCTGTCGCTGATGTTCTTCGCGGTGATGTTCGGCATCGGCCTGGTGCTGACGCGCACGCCGCAGACCGACGTCCTCAAGCGCGGCATCGAAGGCCTGTTCGAAATCTCGATGACGCTGATCGGCCTGGTGATCCGACTGGCGCCGATCGCGGTGTTCTGCTTCATGTTCAACCTGGTGTCGATCTTCGGGTTCGACCTGCTCCTGCGACTGGGCGCGTATGTCGGCGTCGTCGTGCTCGCGCTCGCGCTGCACCAGTTCGTGAGTTATTCGGTCGCGCTGAAGCTGGCCGGCCACTCGCCGATCCGCTTCTTCAAGGGCGCGCAGGAAGCGATGGTGATGGCGTTCTCGACGGCCTCCAGCAACGCCACGCTCCCGACCGCGCTGCGCGTGGCGGAGGAAGAGCTCGGCTTGCCGCGCCGCATCGCGCGCTTCGTGCTGACCGTCGGCGCCACCGCCAACCAGAACGGCACGGCCTTGTTCGAAGGCGTGACGGTCCTGTTCCTCGCGCAGTTCTTCGGCGTGGACCTCAGCCTTGGCCAGCAGGCGATGGTGATGGTGGTCTGCATCCTCGGCGGCATCGGCACGGCCGGCGTGCCGTCGGGTTCGCTGCCCGTGGTGGCGCTGATCTGCGCGATGGTGGGCGTGGACCCCGTCGGCATCGGCATGATCCTGGGCGTCAACCACTTCCTGGACATGTGCCGCACCACGCTCAACGTGACCGGCGACCTCACGCTCGCTACGCTCGTGGCCGCGGGCGAACCGGACCTCGGGGCTGGCGAAACAGCCGCTGACAGCCCCTGAGTCCGCGAGGCCCGGAGCATCGCGAACCCCGGGCATGGGACAATTCCGTTCCTGCCCGCCGATTCCGACCCCGCCCCCGCCATGCCGACGCCCAGCCGCCGCGACCTCGCCAACGCCATCCGATTCCTCGCCATCGATGCGGTGGAGGCCGCGAAGTCCGGCCACCCGGGCATGCCGATGGGCATGGCGGACATCGCGGAAGTCGTCTGGAACGACTACTACCGCCACAACCCGAACAACCCCTCGTGGTTCAACCGCGACCGTTTCGTGTTGTCCAACGGCCACGGCTCGATGCTGCATTACGCGTTGCTGCACCTGTCCGGCTACGCAATGACGATCGATGACCTGAAGTCCTTCCGCCAGCTCGAGTCCAAGACGCCGGGCCATCCGGAAAACTTCATGACGCCGGGCGTGGAAACCACGACCGGTCCGCTCGGCCAGGGCTTCGCGAACGCGGTGGGCATGGCGCTCGCCGAAAAACTCCTCGCGCAGCGCTTCAACCGCCCCGAGTTCGAAGTCGTCGACCACCACACCTGGGTCTTCATGGGCGACGGCTGCCTGATGGAAGGCATCTCGCACGAAGCGGCATCGCTCGCGGGCACTTGGGGCCTCAACAAACTCATCGCCATCTGGGACGACAACCACATCTCGATCGACGGCGACACGCAGGGCTGGTTCACCGACGACACCGGCAAGCGGTTCGAAGCCTACGGCTGGAACGTGGTGCGCGGCGTCGACGGGCATGATGCCGAGGCGATCAAGCGCGCAGTCGATGCGGCGCTCGCATCGAGCGACAAGCCCACGCTGATTTGCGCACGCACGACAATCGGTTTCGGTTCGCCGGGCAAGGCGGGCAAGGAGTCCTCGCACGGCGCGCCGCTGGGCAAGGATGAAATCGTCGCCACGCGCGCTGCGCTGAATTGGCCGCACGACGCATTCGACATTCCGCAGGAAATTCGCGACGGCTGGCGCGCCGGCAACGCGGGCCTGGTGCGCGAAGATCAATGGAACACCTTGTTCGACAAGTACGCCGCGCGATACCCCGAACTCGCCGACGAACTCGTGCGCCGCGCGCGCAACGAACTGCCGGACAACTGGGCGTCGGCGGCCGATGCGTACATCGCGAAGCTCCAGGCCGAAGGCCCGGTCGTCGCCTCGCGCAAGGCCTCGCAGATGGCGCTGGAAGCCTACGGCCCGCTGCTGCCGGAACTGATCGGCGGCTCGGCGGACCTCGCGCATTCCAACCTCACCTTGTGGAAGGGTAGCAAGTCCGTCACCAGCGACGACGCCAACGCCAACTACATCTACTTCGGCGTGCGCGAATTCGCGATGACCGCGATCAGCAACGGCCTCGGCCTGCACGAGTGCTTCATTCCGTACGACGCGACCTTCCTCGTCTTCAGCGACTACGCGCGTAACGCCGTGCGCATGAGCGCGCTGATGGGCGCGCACGCGATCCACGTCTACACGCACGACTCGATCGGCCTGGGTGAAGACGGCCCGACGCACCAGCCGATCGAACACGTCGCCTCGCTGCGTTACATCCCCGGCAACGACGTGTGGCGCCCCTGCGACGCCGTCGAATCGGCCGTCGCGTGGCGCGCGGCGATCGAACAACACGACGGCCCGTCGTGCCTGGTGTTCACCCGCCAGAACCTCGCGCACCAGCCGCGCACGACGCAGCAGGTCGCCGACATCCGTCGCGGCGGTTACATCCTGCGCGACAGCAAGGGCGCACCGCAGTTGATCCTCATCGCAACGGGCTCCGAAGTTGACCTCGCGATGCAGGCCGCCGCGCAACTCGGCGACGGCGTGCGCGTGGTGTCGATGCCGAGCACCGACGTGTTCGACCGCCAGGATCCGGCGTACCGCGAAACCGTACTGCCGAACGCCTGCCGACGCCGCGTGGCGATCGAAGCCGGCGTCAGCGATTTCTGGCGCAAGTACGTCGGGCTGGACGGCGCGGTCATCGGCATCGATCGCTTCGGTGCGAGCGCGCCTGCGGAGAAGTTGTTCCTGCACTTCGGGTTCACGGTCGAGAATCTCGTGCAGGTCGCTAAAAACCTTGCGTAAATCGCGCGCACGCAACGCATAGCAACGAGGCCCGCATTCGCGGGCCTCGTCGTTTCTGCGTGGCCATTCGACAACGACGCGCCTTCGCGTGCGTTGCGTGGACGCATTGCGTCCGACGCCAAAAGTTCCCTGCGCGCATTTCATTGCCCCTTGGGTCTATAGCGCCCCATGGCCGCTTGCTGTTCCCTTTGCAGGGAATGTTTCGCACAACGCGCGCAGTCATTTCTTACGGGGCGAAGGGGATTCGCCTCATGTCGGGCGTAGGACCCGACCACAAGAATGCGCCCCACTTTCAGCGTCGTAGGGGACGCGTCAGATGACCATGCATCCACGGAAGCAACACCGTTCCAATTTCCTGTCCAAATCGATCGCCCTGGCGCTCACGTTCCTGCTCGGCAGCCCTGCGGCGCTCGCCGAGGAGGAGGATAAGAAAAAGAAGGTGGACGAAGCGCAGCGTTCGTCCAGTGTCGAGGCCAATTCCCGCGCGCAGACCAAGAACGTGCAGGACAACCTGCCCGACATCGGCGGCGCGGAGCAGGGCCCCAACAAGGCGAAGGAAACAGCCGATGCGCTGACCGCCAAGGCGATCAGTGCAGCGCAGTCGGCGGCGAAGAGCTCGTCGACCAACCCCAGCGCCAGCAGCACCAACGCGACCGACCAATTCAAGACCGACGTCGCCAATGCCGCCATTTCCTCCGGCCTGAGCACGCTCAAGGATTCCGACAACCAATACCTCCAGCGCCTCGAAGGCGGCATCACGCTGGGCTCGGAAGGCGACGTCGACGTCAATCTGAAAACAATGGGCATGCTTTACGGTGGCGAAGACAAACGCCACTACCTGCTTACGCAGTTCGGCGTGCACAACGAAGGCGATCGCGCGACGGCGAACGTCGGCCTGGTTTATCGCTGGATCGCGCCCGGCGACGCCTGGTTGCTCGGCGCCAATGTGTTCTACGACCACGATTTCGACAACGGCGCGCACCGCGTCGGCCTGGGCGTCGAGGCTGCGACGAAATCGCTGCGCTTCTTCGCCAATACCTACGCCCCGGCATCGGATGCGTGGAAGACGATCGACGAAGCCCCGGATTTCGAAGAACGCGCGGCCAGCGGTTACGACCTGGGCATGACGTGGAGCCCGACGCGCGCGCCGGGCCTTGACCTCACCGTCAAGGGCACGCGCTGGCACGGCGACCAGGTCGACGTGTTCGGCAGCGGGCAGACCTACAAGGATCCCTTCGTCCTGACCACCAAGATCGCGTACTCGCCGGTGCCGCTGTTCGACATCGCGCTCGAGCACGACAGCGCGATGGGCACCGGCACGCGCGACACGCGGATCTCGTTCAATTTCAAATACCAGCTCGACGAATCGCTGGGCGCGCAGAAGGCGCGCAAGAACGTCGCCCAGAAAAACGATATCCGCAAGCGCGCGACCGACTTCGTCGAACGCGAAAACAAGATCGTCACGGAGATCCGCGAGAAGGACGTTCCGCTCGCGTTCGTCGGTCCGTCGGTGGTCAACGACAGCGTGATGTCGGATGCGACCTACAGCTACCAGCTGCAGGTCACCGGCGCGAAAGAGGGACACAAGTACACCTTGGCCGGTGCCGACGCGGCACTGTTCACACTGGTCGGCAACGAGCTGCGCCTGGACCCGACGAAGATGACCTCCGCCGACCTGGCGAAGGACAACCGGTTCGAGGCGACGGTGAACGTCGTCGACGGCCGCGGCCGTGTCGCGCAGCAGCACTTCATCATCGACGTGATCGACATCGATCCCGACGGCGATGGCCTGAGCAACGAGCAGGAAGAAAAACTCGGCACGGATCCGAACAAGCCCGATACCGACGCCGACGGCATCGACGACAAGACCGAAGTCGACAGCGGCACCAATCCGCTCGATCCGAACGATCCGGGCACCGGCAACACGCCGACCGGCGTGGAAGTGCATTTCAACGGCAGCCCGCTGACGGGCGCGCCGATGGTGGGCTCGGTCCTCAACGCTTCGGTGACCTGCGCCGGCGGCGGCAAGTGCACGACGCCGCTGGTTTACCAGTGGCAGATCGAAAGCGCCGTCGGCTCGGGCACGTACATCGATCTCCCCGGCGCGGTCGCGGAGACCTACACCGTCACGCGCGGCGACCAGAAGCGACGCATCCGCGTGCTCGCCACCAAGCCCTGATTTTTTCTGCGCTCGCTTCGGCGAGCGCAGTGTTTTGCAAGGCCCGCAACATCAACCGGAGATCCCCAGATGCAACGCAACAAAACTTCCAACAACACGCTGCGCAGGACGCTACTCGCGACCTTCCTCGGCCTGTCGTTGTCGGGTCTGGCATTCGCGCAGACCGTCGTCACTTCCCCGGAAACCGCAACGGTCAAGGGTCGCGCACCGGTCGTCGCCACGGCGACGATCACCGTGACGCCCTCGGGCGCCGGTGGCCAGGTGCTTGCAGGCGACGTGCTGACGGCGGCCTTCACCGTCACCGACCCCGACACCGACACCATCGATCTCGCCGCGACCAACGCGACCGTCCAGTGGACCGTCGACGGTGTGAGCGCCGGTGCGCCGGGCGCCATGACTTACACCGTGCAGGCGGCCGACGCCGGCAAGGTCATCACCTACACCCTGATCCCGCACACCGATGCGGCCGTCACCGATCCCTACCAGGGCGTGCTGACGATCGCGGCCAACATCGGTACCGACGGCAGCGGCGGCGGCACCGGCCCKGGCGGCGGTGGCGAAATCAACCCGGCCGATCCGACGGCGCTGCTCTCCGTTGCGGTCACCCCGACCGGCAATCCGATCGTCGGCACCTTGCTCACCGCGACCCCGACCTGCGTCACGACCTGCGGTGCCGGCATCACGTACCAGTGGCAGATCGAATCGGCTTCTGGCTCCGGCACGTACGCCGACATCGCCAGCGCGACCAGCGCGACGTACACGCCGGTCAAGGGCGACCAGAAGCGGAAGATCAAGGTCGTCGCGAGCCAGCCATAACGACATGCAGGCGGGCCTGCATGTCAGGCCCGCACTGCGCTGGAATCCGGTTGAGAACCACTTCATGGCCCCGAATTTCGGGGCCCTTTTTTTGTGCGCAGCCTCAATCCAACCGATGCACCGCATCGGCCAAGCGCGCAGTGTCTTCCTGCGAATGACTGACCCACACCATCGGCAACGCGACTTCGTCGCGTAGGCGTTGCAGCCAGGGCAGCAGTTCGTCCTTGCGTTCGGGGTCGAGCATCGACAGGGGTTCGTCGAGGAGCAGCAATTCGGGTTGCGAGAGCAGCGCGCGGCCGATCGCGACGCGCTGTGCTTCGCCGCCGGAGAGGCCATCGACGTGGCGTTCGAGCAAGTCTCCGATGCCGAGCAGTTCGACGATGTGGTCGAAGACGAAGCGCACTTCGCCGCCGCGTCCGCGCGGTGCGCCGTAGCGGAGGTTTTCGCGCGCGTTCAAATGCGGGAACAGGCGCGCGTCCTGGAAGACGTAACCGATGCGGCGATGATGCGCCGGCTCGTCGACGCGCGTCGACGAATCGAAGAGGCACCGTCCACCGATCGCGATGCGCCCGCGCGCGGGCCGCACGAGGCCGGCGATCGCGTGGAGCAGCGACGTCTTCCCCGCACCCGAGCGGCCGACGAGCGCGATCACGCGCCGCGTACTTTCGAATCGCACGTTGCGTTTGAACGCGCCGCGCACCAGGTCGACGTCGATGGAAAACATCGGCGCGCTCATTGGTCGACTCCGCGCCGCTGCCGCTGCACGAGCCACTCCGAACAGAACACCGCGGCGAAGGAAATCGCGACCGCGACCACGCACAGGCGCCACACGCCCGATTCGCCACCGGGCACCTGCATCAATCCGTACATCGCCGACGACAGCGTTTGCGTCTCACCGGGAATGCTGGAGACGAAGGTGATCGTCGCGCCGAACTCACCGAGCGCCTTCGCGAAGGCCAGCACCGCGCCGGCGACGATCCCCGGCCACGCGAGCGGGACGGTCACGGTTAAGAACACGCGCCACGGTGGCGCGCCGAGTGTCGAAGCCGCTTGCTCCAAGCGTGCGTCCACGGTTTCGATCGCGATGCGAATGGCGCGCACCATCAGCGGAAAGCCCATGATCGCGCAGGCGAGTGCGGCGCCGGTCCAGCGGAAGGCGAGCACGATGCCGAAGGTGTCGCGCAGGAACATGCCGATGGGGCCGCGCGCGCCGAAGGCCATCAACAGCACGAAGCCCGTCACCACCGGCGGCAGGACTAGCGGCATCACGAGCAAGGTGTCGAGCGCCAACTTGCCCGGGAAGCGTTTGCGCGCGAGCAACCATCCCAGCGCGATGCCGAACGGCAGGCTGCACGCGACCGCCGTCGCCGCCACCTTGAGGCTGAGCGCGATCGCGGCGGTTTCGGCGGGCGTGAGTTGCACGTGTCAGAGCGACCGGAAACCGTGGCGCAGGAAGATCGCGCGCGCATCCTTCGTCTGCAGCCATTGCACGAACGCGCGCGCATTCGGATGCCGGCTCGCGGCGATACGCGCGATCGGGTACACGATGGGCGCATGCGATGTGTCGGGGAAGGTGCCGACCACTTTGACCTTCGGCTCGGCCAGCGCGTCGCTGCCGTAGACGATGCCGAGCGGTGTCTCTCCACGCGACACAAGCAGCAAGGCCGCGCGCACATTCTCCGCTTCGGCCGTGCGCGACTTCACACCCTCCCACGCACCAAGCGCGATGAGCGATTGCTTCGCATACTTGCCGGCCGGCACGCTGTCGACGAGCGCGACGGCGAGGCGCCCATCGCCCAGCGCCTTGACCAGGTCGAGGCCGGGTTGCAGCGCGATCGGCGCAGTCTTCGCATCCGCGGGCGCGACGAGCACGAGCGTGTTGCCGAGCAGGTTGCGGCGCGTCGCCGGATCAATGGCCTTCGCGCGCGCGAGATAATCCATCCACTCCACGTCGGCCGAAACGAACACGTCCGCCGGCGCGCCCTGTTCGATCTGGCGTGCGAGCGCAGAACTCGCGGCGTAGGAGACGCGCACGGGCTGCCCGGTCTTCTGCTCGTAGGCGTGTGCGGCTTCGTCCAGCGATTCCTTCAAACTCGCGGCGGCAAAAACCGTCAGCGGTTCGGCGGCGAATGCAGGGGCCAGGCATGCGATCGCGAAAATCAGGAACAGCACGCCGCGGGCGATGAAACGCATTCGTCAAATCCTGTCGAGGGGGATACGCAGATACCGCACGCCATTGTCGGACGCGTCGGGCAACACGCCGGCACGCAGGTTGACCTGCAGCGACTGCAGGATCAACGCCGGCATCGGCAGGGTCGCATCGCGCGCCTTGCGCAACGCGACGTACTCCGCTTCGCTGGTGTCGTCGCGCAGGTGGATGTTTTCGCGCTTCTGCGCGCCGATGGTGGTTTCGCCGGCGACGGCGCGGCCATTCGGGCCGTAGTCGTGGCAGACGAAGACGCGCGTGTCGTCGGGAAGGGCGTAGAACGATCGGATCGTGCGATACAAGGTGGCCGCGTCCGCATTCGGAAAATCCGTGCGCGCAGTGCCCGCATCGGGCATGAACAACGTGTCGCCGCAGAACAGCGCATCGCCGATGCGATAGGCGACGCAATCGGCCGTATGGCCGGGTGCGCCGATCACCTCAACGTCGATTCCGCCGATTGCGAACCGGTCGCCCGCTTCGAACAATCGCCCGAACTGCGAGCCATCCTGCGCCACGTCGTCGCCGAACCCGAACACCGGCGCGAAGCTGCGCTGCGTTTGCACGATGCCGCGGCCGATGCCGAGCGTCGCACGCGGAAAGCGTTCGAGCAGCCATTGCGCATCCGACAGGTGATCGGCGTGCGCGTGCGTTTCCAGGAGCCACTGCACGTCGAGCGTGTTGGCCTGCACATGGTCGAGCAGCTTCTGCGTCGACGCGTGGGCGGTGCGCGCGGACTTCGCGTCGAAGTCGAGGACCGGATCGATGATCGCCGCCGCGCGCGTCGCCGGGTCGGACACCACGTAGGTCCACGTGCCGGTGGCGGGATCGTGGAACGGGGCGACGTCGGGGCGCATGGGGGGTGTTCCTGCGGATGTCAGCGCGCGGGCGCGCCCAGGGTGTCGTCGAGCAGTTTCGCCAGGCGCCATGCGGCCTGGCGAACGCGTTGCTCGGCGAAGGGGCGCATCGTGTCGAGGTAGGTCTGATCGAGCTTGTGGCCCGTCGGATACAGCGAACGGCCATCGACGGCGCGGCAGGACTCGCCGGCCCACGCCAGCGGCGGGCTCACCGCGCCGGATTCCGGCGGCCACGGCATGGCATCCAGGCGATCGGCATAGCCCTTGAGGCCGAGCCCCGGATGTCCCTTCCGGTCAACGCCCACCTCGCCGAGGATGTAGTAATCCCAGATCGAATGCAGGTTGGTGCCCATCACGCCGTCGACGTAATTCTTCTTCGCGTAGGCCTCGGGCTCGAGCTTCGTCGCCAGGCTGATCTGGTAATCGTTGCCGCCCTTGTCGGGATGGTTGGACGCATGCATCGGCTGGTGCACGTCGCCGACGAAATGCACGAGGAACTTCAGTGCTTCGCGACGCGCCTGGATCGGTTGCGTGCGGTCGGCGAGGATCGCCCGCTGCTTCTCGATCGCACCGACCACGCACTGGCCGTCCGGGCAGTCGCGCGCCAGGTCGAAGTTGCAGGTGCCGTCGTTGGTGTTGATGTAGTGCCAGCGCGAGGTCGCCCGGAAGCGCTCGCCGTCGCTGTTGCGCAAATCGTCGGCCCAGGTGGCCACGCCGGCGAGGGTGGGGTCCTTTTCGCCCGCCAGCAGCGCGTCGATCTGCGCCTGCGTGGCCGGCTGGACGTGCCGCTGCGCCAATTCCCCCACCATCCGGTGCCCCAGCGCGCTCCAGGCCTGGGCTTGCGGGGCCGCGACCAGGGCGCCCACCAGCAGGGCAAGGGGGGCGAGGGCGTGCGGAAGTCGGGGCATCACGGTAGCCGTGGGGGAGGGTTCCTCTAAAATACCGGGCTTTCCCGGACGCGGGCCACCGCGGCCCGGTTCTTGTCCGGTTTTCCCTTCCCAGCTCCAGGAGTCGAAATGGCGATCAAGGTTGGCATCAATGGCTTCGGCCGCATCGGCCGCAACGTGTTGCGCGCTGCCGTGCAGAACTTCGGCAACGACATCGAGATCGTCGCCATCAACGACCTGCTGGAGCCGGACTACCTGGCCTACATGCTGCAGTACGACTCGGTGCACGGTCGCTTCAAGGGTGAGGTGAAGGTCGAAGGCGGCGCGCTGATCGTCAACGGCAAGAAGATCCGCCTGACGCAGGAACGCGACCCGTCCAACCTCAAGTGGAACGAAGTCGGCGCCGATGTCGTCATCGAATCCACCGGCCTGTTCCTCGACAAGGCCACCGCGCAGAAGCACCTGGATGCCGGCGCGAAGAAGGTGTTGCTGTCGGCGCCGTCGAAGGACGACACGCCGATGTTCGTCTACGGCGTGAACCACCAGAAGTACAAGGGCGAGGCGATCGTTTCGAACGCATCGTGCACGACCAACTGCCTGGCGCCGCTGGCCAAGGTGCTGCACGACAAGTGGGGCATCAAGCGCGGCCTGATGACCACCGTGCACGCGGCCACCGCAACGCAGAAGACCGTCGACGGCCCGTCCAACAAGGACTGGCGCGGCGGCCGCGGCATCCTGGAGAACATCATCCCGTCGAGCACGGGCGCGGCCAAGGCCGTGGGCGTGGTGATCCCGGAGCTCAACAAGAAGCTCACCGGCATGTCCTTCCGCGTGCCGACCTCCGACGTCTCGGTCGTCGACCTGACCGCCGAACTCGAAAAGCCGGCGACCTACGCCGAGATCTGCGCCGAAATGAAGGCCCAGTCGGAAGGCGCGCTCAAGGGCATCCTCGGTTACACCGAAGACAAGGTCGTCGCCACCGATTTCCGCGGCGACGCGCGCACCTCGATCTTCGACGCCGACGCCGGCATCGCGCTGGATTCGACCTTCGTCAAGCTCGTGAGCTGGTACGACAACGAGTGGGGCTATTCCAACAAGTGCCTGGAAATGGTCAAGGTCATCGCCAAGGGCTGACCCCTGCGGCGGCCCCGTCCCCGCGCGGACCGGGTCACGGACATGTCTTCACATGCGACCCCGCTTTTGCGGGGTCGCGCATTTCTGCGACGTAGTGCCGCCGCCGACGGGCGTTTCCCCGTTGCCGACCCCGCGCGGCCCCGGTAGCTTGCGAGGCTATGGCGGCGGCAGTTCCCCTCGAAATCCGGTCGGCAGGGCCCGACTGGGCGCTGCGGCGAGACTTCGCGCGCCTGCTGGTCGTGGCCGTCGTTCTTCCGGCGCTGATCCTGTGCGCCCTGCTGGCCTGGAGCCAGTCCACCTCGCAACGCGCCGATGCCGCCGCGAACCTGCATTCGGCCGCCGAGATCACCGCGCGCGACTTCGACGACTCCCTGCGCATGCACGGGGCCGTCGCCGCGGTACTGGCCGCGCGCCGCAGCAGCGAAAACACGCTCGGCGATCGCGCGCGGTGGGTCGACGACCTGCGCCGCCTGCGCGACCACTATCCCGCCTTCGCCACGATGCGCGTGCTCGATGCCCAGGGGCGCGTCATCGCCGCCGATCCCGCCGAGCGCGCGACGTCCGATCCCGGCCCCTGCTTCGCCACCGCGCAGGGGCAGGACGCGCCGACGATTTCCGACGTCTACCGCGCCGCCCCCAACACCCCGCCGCTCTCCTGCGTCGCCGCGCCGCTACGCGCGAACGGGCGCTTCGCCGGCATCGTCGAAGGCGCGATGCGCGTGGAGAATTCCGGCCAGCGCATCGCCTGGCTGCGCATGCACGGCTACGAAGCGGTGCTGGTCGACCGCCAGGGCCAAGTGGCCTACGCCAGCAGCGGCCTGCCGCTCGCACCGATGGAGCGGCTCGACGCAACGCCGAACGGGAAGGTCCTGCGCGCCGTCGAACCCGGCGATTCCGACGCCGGCTGGAACCGCGTCGACAGCGTGTTGCACGACGGCGAAGACGCCTATGCCATCGCGATGCCGCTCGAATCCGGCTGGCGCTTGCTGGTGCTGATGCCGAAGTCGACGCTCGATGCCGAACTGTTCCGCACCATCGCCACGATGCTCGGCCTGCTCATCGCCGTCGCCGCCGGCGTGCTCGGCATCGCGTGGTGGCAGATGCGGCGCCTGTCGACGAGCGTGCACCGGCTGCTGGTGCAGATGCAGCGCTTCGCACTCGAACATGCGTCATCGCCGATCTCCGCCGCGTCGATGCCGCAGGAACTGGCGCCGCTCGCCGAAGCGATGAACCAGCTCAGCGATCGCATGGCCGACGCGTACCGCGCGACCAGCCGCAGCCTGGAAGAACAACGCCGCCTGCGTTCCTCGCTCGAACAGGTCGTCGATGCGCGCGAGCGCGAGATCGCGCTGCGCACCGCCGAATTGCGCAACGCCGTGGCCGAACTCGATCGCCTCAGCCGCACCGACGCACTCACCGGCTGCCTCAACTATCGCGGCTTCCGCGAAGTCGCCAACCAGTTGTGGCGCGATACGCACGGGAAGGGCGGCATGTTGTCGGCGCTCGCGCTGGATATCGATCACTTCAAGGCCTACAACGATCGCTACGGCCATCCGCGCGGCGACAACGCGCTGAAGCGTTTCGCCGGCGCCGTGCGCAGCGCGCTCTATCACCGCGAAGACGTCATCGTGCGCCCGGGCGGCGAAGAGTTCATCGTCTTCCTGCCCGAAACCACGCTCGAGCAGGCGATCCGCGTCGGCGAACGCATCTGCGCCAACGTGCTGCATGCCGACATCGCGCACGCCGGTTCGCCGATGGGCGTGCTGACGGTGAGCATCGGCGTGGCGACGAACCTGCCGGAAGACGGCGACGACCCGGAAGTGATGCTGGCCCGCGCCGACGCGGCGCTGTACCGCGCCAAGCACGCCGGGCGCAATCGGGTCTCGCTGTAGGGGCCACCCGCGCCCCGCTACAATGTGCGCCCCCGAAAGACCCCAAGGCGCCAAAGATGCCCATCGTCCGGATGTCCGAGATCGACCTGCGCAACAGGCGCGTCCTGATCCGTGAAGACCTCAACGTGCCGATCAAGGACGGCAAGGTCGCCTCCGAACAACGCATCACCGCCGCGCTGCCCACGCTCGTCGCCGCGCTCGACCAGGGCGCCGCGGTCATGGTCATGTCCCACCTCGGCCGCCCGACAGAAGGGCACTTCACCGAAGCCGATTCGCTCAAGCCCGTCGCGCAACGCCTGAGCGAGAAGCTCGGCCGCGAAGTGCGCCTGGTGCGCGACTGGCTGTCCGCCGACTTCTCGGTGAAGCCCGGCGAGATCGTGCTGCTCGAGAACTGCCGCATGAACATGGGCGAGGGCAAGGACGACCCGGCGCTCGCGAAGAAGTACGCCGAGCTGTGCGATGTGTTCGTCATGGATGCCTTCGGCACCGCGCATCGCGCGCAGGCGTCCACGCATGGCGTGATCCAGCAAGCGAAAGTCGCCGCCGGTGGGCCGCTGTTGATGGCCGAACTCGACGCGCTCGCGCGCGCGCTCGAAGCGCCGAAGCGCCCGCTGCTCGCGATCGTCGCCGGCAGCAAGGTCTCGACGAAACTCGAACTGCTCGGTTCGCTCGCGCAGAAGGTCGACCAGCTCATCGTCGGCGGCGGCATCGCCAACACCTTCATCGCCGCGATGGGCCACGGCGTGGGCAAGTCGCTGTACGAAGCCGACCTCATCGACACCGCGCGCAAGATCATGGCCGAGGCGAAGGCGCGCGGCGCCGACATCCCGTTGCCGAGCGACGTCGTCGTCGCGCCCGCGTTCGCGGCCGATGCGCCGGCGACGGTGAAGGCGGTCGACCAGGTCGGCGCCGACGAGATGATCCTGGACATCGGCCCGGACACTGCCAAGCGCTACGCAGAACTGATCAAGCAGGCCGGCACCGTGGTATGGAACGGCCCGGTGGGCGTGTTCGAATTCGACGCCTTCGGCAAGGGCACCGAAGCGATGGCGCGCGCGATCGCGGCGTCCGATGCGTTCTCCATCGCCGGCGGCGGCGACACCCTGGCGGCGGTCGACAAGTACGGCATCGCCGACCAGGTCGGTTACATCTCCACCGGTGGCGGCGCGTTCCTGGAGTTCCTGGAAGGCAAGACGTTACCAGCGGTAGCGGCTTTGCAAGACCGGGGCTGACGCCACCCAAGATGGCGCGGCGCTGGTGTAGGCTGCCCCCGGGGAATTCCGGAAGTTCGGCATGAAGCGCTGGTGCGTTGCGGTCTTGGCGTGTGCGGGTTGGGTCGTCTCGGGGGCGTGCTGGTCGGCTGACGTCGAACACAAGCGCGGCGATTTCAAGTTCTTCGTCGGCGATGCGCCCGCGTTCGTGGTGCCGCACCAGGTGCCCGCGCAGTGGGATGCGAAGGCACCCGGCGCCGACGACAACGTCTGGCGCAACTGGCTGTTCGATCACCAGGTCGATCGCCGTGGCGGCAAGGTGGTGGCGTACACCGACACCGTGTACGAAGCCATCGCCTCGTCCAACCTCGGCGAAGCCGGCAAGTTCACGATCGAATTCAATCCCGAATACCAGCGGCTGGTCCTGCAGCGCGTCGCGATCCGCCGCGACGGCGCGTGGCACGATCGCCTGCTGCCCGACAAGATCACGCTCGCGCGCCGCGAGACCGATTTCGAATCCGACATGGCCGACGGCCGCGTCAGCGCGCTGATCGTGCTCGACGACGTCCGCGTGCGGGACGTGGTGCGCGTGACCTACACCATCGAAGGCGCGAACCCGATCCTCGCAGGCCACGGCTACGATTCGCTCGCCACCGCGTGGCGCGCACCGATGCTCGACGACCACTTGCGCGTGTTGTTCGATCCGGGCACGCACGTGCGTTCGCATCGCACGCTCGATTCCACGGCGCCCGTCGTGCGCGAAAACGCCGACGCTGTCGAAGTCACGGTGGATACGCACGGCCCCACGCCCGTCATCGATGAAGGCAGCTACCCAGTGTGGTTCGATCCGAAACCCCGCACGCAGATCGGGCCCGACCGGACGTGGGCGGATGTCGTCGCATGGGCGTTGCCCTTGTATCCCGAAGTCAAGACGCTGCCGGCCGACCTGGAAGCGCGCATCGCGCAATGGAAGAAACTCCCCGACGCGAATGCGCGCGTGCGCGCGGCGACGCGCGCGGTGCAGGATGAAGTGCGCTACTTCGGCGTGGAGATGGGCAGCAGCACGCATCGCCCGGCCGCACCGTCGGAAACCTGGACGCGCCGCTACGGCGATTGCAAGGACAAGACCTACCTGCTTGCGACGATCCTGCGCCGCATGGGGATCCAGGCCGTCCCCGCGCTGGTGTCGACCGACCGCGGCCGCGCGACGCGCGAGCTCGTGCCGACCGCCGCCGCGTTCAACCACGTGATCGTGCGCGCGACCGTCGAGGGCGCGACCGTGTGGATCGACGCGACCATGTCGCAACTGGGCGGGCAACCGCGCGACCGCGACCTCAGCGCTTACGGCGCCGTGCTGCCCATCGTTGCGGGCACCACCGCACTGCAGGACATCGCCGCGCCTGCCAGGACCACGCGTGCGATGCGTACGGTCGAAACCTACGTGCCGCAGGTGAAGGACGGCGCGGTGCGCCTGGACATCGAAACCGTCTACGAAGGCGAGCTGGCCGACGACGTGCGCCGCAGCCTGTCGCGTTCCCGCAGCGAAGACGTGCTGCGCAGCCGCACCGATTATTTCCGTCGTCGCTACGGCGAAGCCGATGCCGTCGGTGGCCTGGGCACGCGCGACGATCGCGAAGGCAACACCTTCGTCGTCACCGAGTCCTTCCAGCTCAAGCATCCGTTCAAGGACGATGCCAAGCCGGCGCTCGAGGTCTACGGGCTGACGCTGGACGATGCGAGCGAACTGCCACGCACGATGTCGCGCAAGGGACCGTTGCTGGTTGGCAGCCCCGCGGCGTACCACCACGAAATCCGCGTGCAGGTGCCCGAAGGCTGGCATCCGACCTTCTCACAGGAAAAGGCCGCGCGCAGCTCGTCCGCGTTCACCTACGCGCGCACGCTGAAGATCGAACCGAAGGTCGCCACCCTGGTCTACGACCTGCAGATCACCCAATCCGATCTCGACGCCGCGCAGGCGACCTCGCACCTGGGCGAACTGCGCCGCGTGCGCGACGAACTCTCCGCGGTGCTGCGTTTCCAGCCGGACCAGCGCCTCGACCCGAAGGCCCGCGATGCGCGCCTGAAAGCTTTGCTCGAAGACGTCGACCAGGAAGGAACCGCGCAATGACCCCTCGTTTTTCCCGGCGCGCCGCCCTCGGCGCCGCGCTCGCCCTGGGCTGTGCGTTCGCACAGGCCGCGACGCCCGCGATGCCCGACGTCGCCACCGATCCGGCCGGCGCATGGACGTGGCTGGTCGAACATGGCGACCACGAGGCGATCTGGCCCGCCTACGACATCCTCGACAAGCTCGAGTACGACAGCACCTCCGCCGAAGCCGACAGTTGCCGCGCGAACGGCGATGCGCTGCGCGACGCGGTCGCGAAGGTGCCCGTGTCGATCGTGCTGCGTCGCGTCGCGATGTTGTGCGCCGAAGCGCTCGGCGACGATGCCGCCGCCGAGCGCGCACTGGCCCCGCTCGCCGCGTTGTCGAAGCATGCGCTGTCCGGCGTGACCGACAATCCGCAGGGCGCGGTGATCCGCGTGCTGCGGCACGCCGATGTCTACGGGCTCGTGGCCACGATGGGTCTGGAGTGGCGCTACGAGTATTACGAGTCCTACCACATGGCGCGCACGTTCCCGCTCGTCGTCGCCGCGTGGGATCCGCAGAAAAAGGTCGAACGGCATCTGCGATTCGATTGGGTGGATGCGACCACGCGCATGGTGGCCAGCGACCCCCAGGCGCGCTATCCGCACTTCCGGTCGGAACTGGTCGAGGTGGGCGTCCAGGGCAGCGCCAAGCAAAACATGCCTTCTGCCGTCGACCTCCTTGCGTGGCGCCAGTCGCGCACGGCCGGCGCCGTCCCGGCACGCGTCGATCGCCTCCGCCAGGGCACGCTGGCCGGCGGCGTGCAGTCGCCCCATGTCTGGTTGCTGGTGTGCGCGTTCAACCCGCAGGACAAGCACTGCGGCGATGGCTTCGTCGACGCCGTGCTGCCGCTGGCCGAAAAGAAATTCGCGTTGCCGATGACCTTGCTCGCCTATGCCTACAACGAAGGCGTCGGCGTGCCGAAGGATCCGGCGGCGGGCAAGCAATTGCTCGATGCGGCCGACCAGCGCTGGGATCGGAAGGGCGCGAGTGCGTATTACGCCAATCTGTGGCACGACGCGCACAAGAACGAGGTGGCGTTTCCGGCCGACATCGCCGCGCGCCTGGATGCGTCGGTGGCCGCGGGCAACGAGTGGGCCAAGCGCACGCAACTGCTCGATCGCCGCCTGCACGCCCCCCAGGGCGCGCTGGCGCCGGCGGAGATCGCGCTGCTGTCGTCCAGGCCCCAGAACGGCGCGGGCCAGGGATTCAACCTCCTTGCGGCATATGCCGACGCCACGGACCAGCACGCGCAGAGCATCGAGTACTCGCGCCGCGCGGCGGAGATGGGCGATCCCGGCTCGCAAGCGCGCTACGGCTATTTCCTGAAGAACGGCAAGGACGGCATCAAGCAGGACGACGCCGCGGCCGAAGCGATGTTCGTGCAGGCCGCGCATGGCGCCGACGAATGGGCCGCGCGGCAGCTCGCACTGCGCGCGACCCTGCGCGAGGACTACGAGCAAGCCTGGCACTGGTTGAGCGATCCGGCCAACAACGATGACGTCTCTTCGTTGATCTGGATCGCCGAAATGCTCATCGACGGGCGTCCGGGTCCGAAGGGCAAACCCAGCGACGGTGTCACCGTATTGCGCAACGTCGGCAAATGGGGTTCGGCGGAAGCCAATCGCGTGCTCGCGCTCGCCCTGATCGACGGACGTGGCGGCATCGACAAGGATCCGGCGGAAGCACGACGCCTGTTGACGATCGACGCCGACAAGGACGACCACGAGTCGCAGTCGCTGCTCGGCTATCACCTGTTGCACGGCACGTTCGGCAAGGTCGACGAAGTCGAAGGCACGCGTGTCTTCGAACGCGCGATCGCGGCCAAGGATGCAAGTGCCGCCGATGGTCTCGCGTACTGGCTGTTCTACACCAAGAAAACGCCCGAAGCGCGCAAGCGTGCGCTGGAGATCTGGCGCGCGGGCATGGCGTACGAAGACGTGAGCAACCTGGCCAACAATTACGCGTGGGCGCTGTGCACGTTCGACGATCCGACCTTCCGCGACGGCAAGGCCGGCCTGGCGGTCTCGGCGAAGATCGAAGACCCGACCGTGGGCCAGATCGACACGATCGCCGCGTGCCATGCCGCGGCCGGCGACTTCGCGACGGCGAAGAAAAAGCAGCAGGAAGTCGTCGACGGGTTTGTCGCGTTGCTTGCCGAGCAGGACAAGAGCACCGGCGGAAAGGCCGTGGCGAAGGACGTCCGGAAGCAGCGGGATGCGCAGATGGCCGAGTTCAAGTCTCGCCTGGCGCTCTACGCCGCAGGCAAGGATTACCGCACCGACAAGCAGTAACGATCCTCGGCCACGCGCGCGAAGCCCGCGCGCGCCAGCAACTGTTGCGAGGCCACGTTCGCAGGCGCGACCGTGGCCTCGATGCGTTCCAGCGCCAGCGTCCGGAACGCCCACGCGGTCGCCGTGCGCACCGCGTCGCTCGCAAGCCCGCGCCCACGATGCGCAGGCAACAGCGCGTAGCCGATCGACGCGCTGCGTCCGGCTTCGATGTCGTACAGCGTGCACGTGCCGATCGCATCGCCGGCTTGGGGCAGGGTGACGATCCAGTCGATGCGCTCGCCGCTTTCGAAATGCCCGGCGCATTCGGCGATGTAAGCGGCCGCCTCATCGATGCGCTGCATCGGCGCGCGCGGCCAGTGGCGCATGGTGTCGGGATCGGAGAACAGCGCGAAGACCGGCGCGGCATCCTCGGGCGTCGGCGCGCGCAAGCGGACGCGTCTCCCTTTCAGCGCGGGGAAGCCGGGGATGGAAAACGTATGCAACGCCATGGCCGCTTCGGGTGGCTGTGGTAGAAACACGGTATGACCCAGAGTACACAACGTCGCCGCACCCGCATCCTCGCCACCCTCGGCCCGGCCACCGATCCGCCGGGCGTCCTCGACGCACTGCTGAAGGCCGGCGTCGACGTGGTCCGCCTGAACTTCTCGCACGGCGATCCTTCCAGCCAGGTGGCGCGTGCGAAGTCCGTGCGCGAGGCCGCGCAGCGCGTCGGCGTCGAAGTCGGCCTGCTCGCGGATCTGCCGGGACCCAAGCTGCGCATCGAGCGCTTCGCCGAAGGCCGCGTGCAGCTCAAGGCCGGCGAGCCCTTCGACTTGGTCGCGCGCGCCGATGCGCCGCCCGGCACCGCGCGCGAAGTCGGCATCAGTTATCTCGGCCTGGTGAACGACGTGCACGCGGGCGACACCCTTTTGCTCGACGATGGCCTGCTGCAACTGCGCGTGGACAGCATTCAGGGCGATCGCATCCGAACGACGATCCTCAACGATGGCGCGCTGTCCGATCGCAAGGGCCTCAACCGCCTTGGCGGCGGCTTGTCGCTGGGCGCACTCACCGATCGCGACCGCGAACTCATCGGCGTGGCCGCGCAGATCGAAGCCGACTTCATCGCCGTTTCCTTCTGCCGCAACGCGGCCGACATGGAAGAAGCACGGTCCATCGCACGCAGCCACGGCAGCGATGCCGCGCTGGTCGCGAAAGTCGAACGCGCCGAAGCGATCGAAAACCTGGGCGAAATCGTCGATGCCAGCGACGTGGTGATGGTGGCGCGCGGCGATCTCGGCGTGGAAATCGGCGACGCCGAATTGCCGGGCCTGCAGAAGAAGATCATTCGTGAATCGCTGGCGCGCAACAAGGTCGTGATCACGGCGACGCAGATGTTGCAGTCGATGGTCGAAAGCCCGATTCCGACGCGCGCCGAAGTGCTCGACGTCGCCAACGCCGTCATCGATGGCACCGACGTGGTGATGCTTTCGCAGGAAACCGCGGCGGGCGCGTATCCGCTGCGTGCCGTCGAAGCGATGTCGCGCATCTGCCTGGGTGCCGAGCGCCAGTTCGAGATGGACACGGATTTCGAAAAGGCGCCGCGCAACCTGGAGCGCGTCGACCAGGCGATCGCGATGGCGGCGATGTTCCTCTCCGAACACATCGGCGTGCGCGCGATCATCGCGATGACAGAATCGGGCGGCACCGCGCGTTTCCTCTCGCGCTTCCGTTCGCCCGCGCCGGTCTACGGGCTGTCGCGCTTCGTTCGCGCACGGCGCCGCATGACGATGATGCGCGACGTGTTCCCGGTCGAATTCGACAGTCGCGGCCTGGCCTCGCGCGACGCGGCGCGCAAGGCGCTCAAGCTGCTGTACGACCAGGGCCACCTGGATGTGGGCGACCGCGTCATGTTCACCAGCGGCGACCACATGGAACACCACGGCGCGACCAACACGCTGCGCATCCTCAAGGTCGGGCCCGACGGCGGCGCCGAAGGCCTCGGCGATCTCTGAACGGCAATCCTCCGGGGCAATGGCTCCAGCCGGTTCCCGACAAGCGGTCGTTGCCCGCCGCAACCGCCGGTGCTATTCCGGACACACGGAGACTCCGCAGGGAGATCGACGATGTGCAAGGTGCGATTGGCAGTCCTGTTCATGCTCGCCCTCGCGGGGCCCGCGAGTGCGCTGGACAAGATCGAAGTGACGAACGAAGGCGGCATCCGGGACCACTGGATGCTGGCGCCCGGGGTTCCGCTGGCGGTCCCGCAATATCCCCCGCAATTCGCGCACCGACACGACACGGTGTGCATCGGCGTGGGTTATCTGCTCAAACCCGACGGAACGACCTCGGACTTCGCGCTGTTGAAAGGCTGGACCAGCGCCGGCAGCAGTGAACCCGAGGCAGGCTACTGGTCGGCGTTCGCCGAATCGGCGGCCGATGCGCTCAAGCAATGGCGCTTCCAACCGCGGCCCGAAGTCGCGCAGGCCAAGCCCGTCTACACGGTGGCGACCTTCGTTTTCGGCAACGGCCCGGGCGTGGCGGCGGCCCAGCGTTCGAAATGCGCCGTCCCCAACCTGGTCGCGCGCCTGCGCGAATTGAAGGCCTCGCGCGACCACCGCACCGCGACGGGCGACGTGCTCGACGATCTCGACCTGCAAACCCGCGGCTACCAGAACGACGTGGCGGGCATGCGCCCGTAAGCCTCCGGGCCGCGTCGGCGGCGGCGTCACGGGGGAGGGGCGGTATAATTCCGCCTTTCCCCAACGCCGTCAGGACGCCAATGAGCATCGAACAGCTTGCCGAAACCGCCCAGGCCATGGTCGCCGCAGGCAAGGGCATCATCGCGATCGACGAATCCAATGCCACCATCGCCAAGCGTTTCGCCGGCGTGGGCATCGAGAACTCCGAGGAAAACCGTCGCGCCTACCGCGAGATGCTGCTGACCACGCCGAAGCTCGGCGACTACATCTCCGGCGCGATCCTGTACGACGAAACCCTGCGCCAGTCGACCAAGGCCGGCGTGCCCTTCACCCAGGTCATGGTGGACAACGGGATCATCCCGGGCATCAAGGTCGACAAGGGCACCTTCCCGCTCGCCGGCTTCCAGGGCGAAGTGGTCACCGAAGGCCTCGACGGCCTGCGCGCGCGCCTGGAGGAGTACTACAAGCTCGGCGCCCGCTTCGCCAAGTGGCGCGCGGTGATCAACATCGGCGACGACATCCCCTCGGGCACCTGCATCGAAGCCAACGCCCACGCGCTCGCGCGCTACGCCGCGCTGTGCCAGGAGCAGGGCATCGTGCCGATGGTCGAGCCGGAAGTCCTCATGGACGGCGACCACGACATCCAGACGTGCTACGAAGTCACCGAAGTGACGCTGCGTTCGCTGTTCGACGCGCTTTACAACCAGAACGTCATGCTCGAAGGCACCATCCTCAAGGCCTCGATGATCGTGCCGGGCAAGGACAGCGGCGAGAAGGTGAGCGTCGAAGACGTCGCCGAGAACACCCTGATGTGCCTGAAGACCGCCGTGCCGGCGATCCTCCCGGGCATCGTGTTCCTCTCCGGCGGCCAGAGCGACGAAGCGGCCACCGCGCACCTGGACGCGATGAACCGCATGGGCCCGAATCCGTGGCCGCTGTCGTTCTCCTACGGCCGCGCGATGCAGTCCGCCGCGCTGAAGATCTGGTCGCAGGACCTGGTCAACAACGTGCGCAAGGCGCAGGAAACCGTCTACGCCCGCGCCCGCGACAACGGCCTGGCCGCGCTGGGCCAGTGGAAGCAGAAAGCGGCGTAACGCCCGTCTCCCTCCCCTGCTCCGCAGGGGAGGGACGGGGTGGGGTCACGGCGGCGAAGCCGCCGTTTCGTCCGCTTCGACGCGATCGGCGTGCTTCTCCGCCAACCGCCGATCCACCGCATCCATCCCCACGTCACTCGCCGTCTTCAACACGGTGAACAACACCAGCAACCCCGCGCCACCGCCGAGCGCCGCGCCCAGCAGGATCGCCAGGTGCATCGGCAGCACGCGCAGGTAAGGGGTGAACATCAGCGTGCCGAGGTTCGGCCTGCCGCGCAGGTCGGCGTCGTGCTGCACCGCGTAGGTCTGCCGCTGCGACAACACGAACGACGCCGCGCACGCACCGAGCACCAGCAGATCCCAACCCGCGGTCAGCGGATGCTCTGCGCACAGGAAGATCAGGTAGCACAGGTGGAAGAACCCGTAGTGCAGGGTGAAGAAGTTCGCCGTCGATCGCTTGCCTTGCGCGTTCTCGGGCACGGGTTGGTCGTTGGAGGTGAACCCGTCGGTGCTGAAGCGATACAGGCCCAGCATGCGCTTGCGCGCGAACCAGCCGATCACCACGCTCTGGATCCAGTACGGCCACAGCAACCAGCCCGCGGGCCACTGCAACAGCAGGGCAGCCACCAGCGTGCCGGCGTTGGCGAACAACAACGAGCGCGTGGACGGACTCATGCGAGCGCGAGCATCGCGCGGTAGCGCGCGGCCATGCCGGGGTCGAAGCACGAGAACACCACGCGCGACGGTTTCGCGCCCGTCCACGCACGCACGGTGCGCACCGCGATCGGCACCGCGAGTTCGACCGGATAGCCGAACACGCCGCAGCTGATCGCCGGGAACGCGATGGATTCGACGTCGTAATCGGCCGCCAGCGCGAGCGATGCGTTGTAGCAGGCCGCCAGTTGGGCGGGCTCCCCGCCACGGCCGCCGCGCCAGACCGGACCGACCGTGTGGATCACGAATTTCGCGGGCAGGTCGTGCCCGTGGGTGATGCGCGCCTCGCCGGTCGGGCACCGCATGCCGGCGATGTAGGCGGGCAGGGCCTCGCATTCCTCGCGCAAGCCGGGGCCTGCGGCGCGGTGGATCGCCCCGTCGACCCCGCCGCCGCCCAGCAGCGCGTGGTTCGCCGCATTCACGATGGCGTCGACGGGCAGGGCGGTGATGTCGCCTTCCAGGACTTCGATCTTCATGCGGGAATCCCGGGCACAACGGCCGCTATCAGCGCATTCATGAGGATGGCGTGAAATCGTGGTGGAATGCGCGCCTCGTGGGGAATTCCAGAGTTGTGACGCGCCGCCCGGCGACGCGCCGGCCCCGCTGCGAACCTCGCCCCTGCAACCGCTCGCGCGTCGAACACGTCAGTCTCTCCATGAAGTCGCCCATTACATTCCTCAACGTCGACCGTCTGCAATCCAAGGTCGATGTCGCCGCACGCTTCCACCGCCTCGGCCTGGTCCTGTTCGTGCTCGCCTGCGTGTGCGTCACGCTGCCCAAGGGCATGGGTTTGCCGTCGTGGGTGCCGCTGGCGGGCTTCAGCGCCACGCTGCTCGGCTTCATCATCAAGGGCGCGGGGACGTTGTACGAAATCCGCCTGGCCGATTCGCTCGCGAAGGTCATGGGCCTGCCCTACCGCCGCGGTTTCCACGGCAAGGGTGTCGACCAGAGCGCATGGTCGGCGATCCGCAAGTACGTGATCGTCTCCGTCGCACTCACCGTCGCCGCCGCGCTGACGCCGAGCATGCTCGCCGCCAACGGCGAAACCGCGCTGGCCAACTTCACCGTCGCGATGAGCATGGCCGCGCTGGCCATCCAGTCCTTCGACAACCCGCGCCGCATGCGCAAGCGCGTCATGGCGATCTGCCACGGGCGCGTGGATCCGCATGCCGCCGAGGGCGGGACCTTCGTCGCCTGACGTCGGGCGGGTCCTCAGAGTCCCGCCAGCCAATCGTCGTCCGAACCTTCGTTGACGCCTTCGAACAGGATCGTCGAGAAGTAGCGTTCGCCCGTATCGGGCAGCATCGCCAGGATCACCTCGCCGTCCTTCGCGGACTTGGCCACTTCCAGCGCGCCGGCCACCGTGCCGCCCGCCGATAGCCCGACGAACAAGCCTTCTTCCTGCGCCAGCCGCCGCGCGACATCGCGCGCGAGGATCTCATCGATCTTCATCAGCGAACCGGCGACCTCGCGATTGAGCACTTCGGGCACGAAGTCCGGCGTCCATCCCTGGATCTTGTGCGGCACGAATTCCGCGCCTTGCAACAAGGCCGCGCCCGCCGGCTCGCATGTCGTGATCTTCACTTCGGGACGCGCCACGCGCAGCACTTCGCCGACGCCGGTGAGCGTGCCGCCCGTGCCCCAACCGGTGACGAAATGATCCAGGCGATCGCCGGCGAAGTCGCGCAGGATTTCCGCGGCGGTGGTCTGGCGGTGATACGCAGGGTTCGCCGGGTTGGTGAACTGGCGCGCGAGGAACCAACCATGTTGCTTCGCCAGTTCGTCCGCGCGACGCACCATGCCGCTGCCGCGTTCGGCGGCGGGCGTCAGGATCACCTTCGCGCCATACGCGCGCATCAGCTTGCGGCGCTCGATCGAAAACGAATCGGCCATCACCGCGACGAACTTGTAACCGCGCGCGGCGCACACCATCGCCAGCGCGACACCTGTGTTGCCCGAGGTCGCTTCGATCACCGTATCGCCGGGCTTGAGCAAGCCCTTCGCTTCGGCATCCAGGATGATCGCGATCGCGAGCCGATCCTTGACCGAGCCGCCCGGGTTGAACGACTCGACCTTCGCGTACAGCGTGACGTGCTTCGGTGCGATGTGGTTGAGGCGGACGACCGGGGTGCGGCCGATGGTGTCCAGGATGCTGTCGTAGCGCATGGTCTCAAGTCTCGTGGGGGATGGAGAGGAGAACGCGAAGTTGCCGCGCCGCAGGACGCTCGAACGCGGCGCGCCACTGTCATTGGTCATGGAACATCCGGGGTGGTTCGGGGTCAACCCCGGGCCCTCGCAGCCGTTCCCGGCAGGTTCGCGGGAGAGCACGCACTTTTCGTGCCCGCGGTAACCGAACCCTCGCACCGGACGGCCTAGAATTCGCGAATGAAGCATTTTCCTCGCTCCCTCCCGCTCATCGCCCTGCTCGCGCTCGCGGCCGGTTTGTCCGCCTGCGGCAAGGACGAAGCCGCCGCTTCCAACCGCGGCAAGGACGCCGCCAACGCGCCCGTCATCGTCACCACCACGGTGTTGCAGCCCAGGTCCTTCGCCGACTCGATCGTCGCTATCGGCACGGCGCGTGCGCGCGATTCGATCACCGTCACCGCGAAGGTGAGCGAGATCGTGCAGGCCGTGCATTTCGACAGCGGCGATGAAGTCGCCAAGGGCGCCGTGCTCGTCACGCTCAGCGGGCAGCAGCAGCAAGCCGCGCTCGCGCAGGCCGAAGCCGCGGCGAAGGAATCGCAGCAGATGTATGCGCGCCAGCAGGAACTCGCACGGCAGCAACTCATCGCCACCTCGCAACTGGACACGCAACGCGCCACGCGCGACCAGGCGCAGGCGCAGGTGAACCAGATGCGCGCGCAGCTGGGCGACCGCTCGATCCGCGCCCCGTTTTCCGGCGTGCTCGGCATTCGCCAGGTCAGCCCCGGCGCACTGATCACGCCCGGTACTGCCATCGCCACGCTCGACGATCTCTCGCACATGTACGTCGACTTCCCGGTGCCCGAAGCCGCGCTCGCGCAACTGGCCACCGGCCAACACGTGTTCGGTCGCACGGCAGCGTATCCCGATGCGCGCCTGGTCGGCACGGTGACGACGGTGGAAGCGCGCATTGATCCGGCGACGCGTTCGGTGACGGTGCGCGCCGATTTCCCGAACGACGAACGCAAGCTGCGTCCCGGTATGTTGGTGAACGTCGAACTGCAACGCGCGCAACGCACCGCGCTGCTGTTGCCGGAGATCTGCGTGGTGCAGGTGGGCGATCGCACGTTCGTGTATCGCGTCAAATCCGATGGCAGCGTCGAGCAGGTCGACGTGCAGATCGGCACGCGCACCGACGGCCAGGCCGAAATCCTGAAGGGCGTGCGCGCCGGCGACCGCATCGTCGTCGACGGCACCGGCAAACTGCGCCCCGGCGCGAAGATCGCCGACACGGCAGCGGCACCGGCGGCGAAGGGCTGACATGCGCCTGTCCGATCTCTCGATCAAGCGCCCGGTCTTCGCGACCGTCATCAGCCTGTTGCTCATCGTGCTGGGCGTCATGGCGTTCACGCGCCTGACGCTGCGCGAACTGCCCGCCATCGACCCGCCCGTGGTCTCGGTCGAAGTGAACTACACCGGCGCTTCGGCGCAGGTGGTCGAAACGCGCGTCACGCAGATCCTGGAAGACGCGCTGTCGGGCATCGAAGGCGTCGAGACCATTTCGTCGAGCAGCGTCAACGGGCGCTCGTCGGTCACCATCGAATTCACGCTGTCGCGCGACATCGAAGGCGCGGCCAACGACGTGCGCGGCGCGGTGAGCCGCGTGCTCAACCGCCTGCCGGAAGAAGCCGATCCGCCGCAGGTGAGCAAGGTCGAAAGCGATTCGGATCCCATCATCTGGCTCAACATGAGCTCGACGTCGATGGATTCGCTCCAGTTGTCGGACTACGCCGAGCGTTACGTGGTCGACCGCCTGTCGAGCATCGATGGCGTCGCCGCCGTCCGCATCGGCGGCCAGCAGCGTTACGCGATGCGCGTGTGGCTCGACCGCGACGCGCTCGCCGCGCGTGCGCTGACCGTGGAGGATGTCGAGAACGCGCTGAAGGAAGAGAACGTCGAACTGCCGGCCGGCCGCATCGAATCGGCCGAGCGCGACTTCACGCTGCGCGTGGCCCGCGATTACCAGAAGCCGGAAGACTTCGCGCAGATCCCGCTCGGCAAGGGCCCGGATGGCTACGTCGTGCGCCTGGGCGATGTCGCGAAGGTCGAACTCGCTTCCGCCGAGCGCCGCGCGTACTACCACTCCAACGGCGAAAACAACATCGGCCTGGGCGTCGCGCGCACCTCGACGGCGAACGCACTGGACGTGGCGCGCGCCGTGCGCGCGGAAGCCGAACGCATCGCGCCCTCGCTCCCGCAGGGCACGAAGATCTTCGTCGCCTTCGACACGACCACCTTCATCGACGCCGCGGTCGAACGCGTCTACCACACGCTGATCGAAGCGGTGGTGCTGGTGCTGATCGTCATCTGGATCTTCCTGGGCAGCGTGCGCGCCGCGCTGATCCCCGCGGTGACGGTGCCGGTGTGTCTGATCGCCGCCTTCCTGCCGCTGTATCTGTTCGGCTATTCGATCAACCTGCTGACGCTGCTCGCGTTGGTGTTGTGTATCGGCCTGGTCGTCGACGATGCGATCGTCGTGCTGGAAAACATCCAGCGCCGCGCGGACCTCGGCGAACCGAAGCTCGTTGCGGCGGCGCGCGGCACGCGCCAAGTGGCCTTCGCGGTGATCGCGACGACCGCCGTGCTGGTCGCGGTGTTCCTGCCGATCGGCTTCATGGAAGGCAACACGGGGCGCTTGTTCCGCGAGTTGTCCGTCGCGCTCGCCGGTGCGGTCGCGCTGTCGGCGTTCGTCGCGCTGACGCTCACGCCAATGCTGTCGTCCAAGCTCGTGCGCCCGCATTCGGAGGAGAAGGGCAACCCGGTCCATCGCTGGGTGAACAAGCGCCTGGACTGGGTGACCGCTCGCTACAAGCGCTTCCTCGAAGGCAGCGTCGAGCGGCCGCTGATGTTCGGCCTGGTGATGCTCGTGGCGCTGGCGGTGAGCTTCGTGCTGTTCAAGTTCGTGCCGTCCGAACTCGCGCCGCCGGAAGACCGCGGCAGCTTCAACGTCTCGCTCACCGGGCCCGAAGGCGCGGGCTACGACTACACCGTGCAGCAGGTGAAGCAGGCCGAGAAGATCATCGCGCCGGAAATCGGCCACGGCCCGATCGAACGCGCGAACGCGCGCGTGCCCGGCGGTTTCGGTGCCAGCGAAGAAATGCACACCGCGCGCTTCAGCGTGTTCCTGAAGGATTGGGCGCAGCGCACCGAGAACACGCAGGACGTCGCGCAGGAGCTCAAGAAGAAGCTCGACAAGATGCCGGGGATGAAGATCTCCACGCAGGTCGCCGGCGGCCTGGTGCGCACGCGCGGGCAGCCAGTGCAAATCGTTCTGGGCGGCCCGGATTACGCGGAACTGGCGAAGTGGCGCGATCGCCTCCTCGAACGCATCGAGAGCAACCCCGGTCTCGTCGGCGCCGACAGCGACTACAAGGAAACGCGGCCGCAGATGCGCGTGCAGATCGATCGCCAGCGTGCGTCGGATCTGGGCGTGAGCGTCGAATCGATCGGCCATGCGCTGGAAACGATGATGGGTTCGCGACGCGTCACGACCTTCGTGCGCGGCGGCGAGGAATACGACGTCGTCGTGCAGGCGAACAAGACCGGCCGCGCGACGCCCGCCGATCTCGCCGCGATCCAGGTGCGTGCGCGCGATGGTGCGTTGATCCCCTTGTCGAACCTGGTGACCTTGCAGGACGTCGCCGAAGCCGGATCGCTCAATCGCTTCAACCGCCTGCGCGCAGTAACCATCAGCATGGGCCTGGCCCCCGGCTATCGCATGGGCGACGCGATCCCCTGGCTCAACCAGGCCGTCGCGCAGGAATTGCCCGAGCAGGCGCAGATCGACTGGAAGGGCGAGTCGCGCGAATACCAGCAGGCGGGCGGCGCGGTATTGCTCACCTTCGCGCTCGCGTTGCTGGTCGTGTACCTGGTGCTCGCGGCGCAGTTCGAAAGCTTCATCCATCCCTTCGTGATCATGTTGACGGTGCCGCTCGGCGTGCTCGGCGCACTGATCGGCCTGTGGATCACGGGCGGCACGCTCAATCTCTTCAGCCAGATCGGCATCGTGATGCTCGTGGGCCTGGCGGCGAAGAACGGCATCCTGATCGTCGAGTTCGCCAACCAGTTGCGCGACGAAGGCCGCAACGTGCACCAGGCGATCGTCGAGTCCGCCGGCGTGCGCCTGCGCCCGATCCTGATGACCTCGATCGCGACGATGGTCGGTGCGGTGCCGTTGGTCGTCGCGGGCGGCCCGGGTTCGGCGAGTCGTGCGACGATCGGCATCGTGGTGATCTTCGGCGTCGGCTTCTCGACGCTGCTGTCCTTGTTCGTCGTGCCGGCGTTCTATGCGCTGCTCGCGCCCTACACCCGTTCGCCCGAAGCCGTGGCGCACGAGTTGAAGGAACTGGAAGCCACCGTGCGCCCGGTGGGCGACACGCATCCGGTCGAGGAGGCTTCGTGAGCGAGCGGGAATCCCCTTGGAAATCGCGTGGTCCGAAGCGGCCGCCGCAGGAGGCGCGTCCGCAACGCGAGGTGCGTGCGCCGCGCGAGACGCGCGAACCGCAGCCGCCGGTGCATCGCGAAGAGGTGCCGTCGGAAGGGCATCAGCATGCGCGCGAGCATCGCGACACCGAGTTGCGGTTGTACGGGGTGAACGCGGTGAAGGCCGCGTTCCATCGGCGGCCGGAGTCGTTGCGCAAGTTGTACCTGGTGAATGCGCGCATTCCGCAGTTGCAGCCAATGTTGCGTTGGTGCGTCGCGCATCGCATCGGGTATCGGGTGGTCGAGGACGACGAGGATCTGCGTCGCCTGACGGGCAGCGAGCATCACGAGGGTGTCGTCGCGGATCTGTTGCGCGAGCCGCAGGCGACGTTGACGACGTGGCTGCAGCATTTGCCGGCGGGGCCGGTGTGTGCGTTGTGGCTGGATGGCGTGGGCAATCCGCACAACGTCGGCGCGATCCTGCGTTCGGCGGCGCATTTCGGTGTGTCGGCGATTTTGTTGCCGAAGCATTCGACGTTGTCGTTGTCGGGTGCGGCGGCGCGTGTGGCCGAGGGGGGCGCGGAGGTGGTGCCGTTCGTGCGGCTGGGGCGCGAGGACAATTCGCTGTCGCAGTTGCGGGGGGCGGGGTTCTCGCTGGTCGCCACTGTGGTGCGCGATGGGTTGCCGTTGTTCGAGGCGCCGATTCCCGAGCGCGTAGTTTATGTGCTGGGTGCGGAGGGGGAGGGGATGTCGAGTGCGCTCGCTGCGTTGTGCGACTTGCGCGTGTCGATTCCTGGGAGTGGCAAGGTCGAGAGCTTGAATGTTGCGGCTGCGACTGCGGTGTTGCTTGCTGAGTGGATTCGGAGACGCTAAGAGCGCGACTCCATCATTGGCGCGCCGCCCGAACGTGTGAAGTTCCAAATTTTTTTGGGAAAAAAATTTGAAACTCCCCACGCTGGGGCATTACCTTGCGGGTCGCTTCGATCAGAGGGCTTTCGCTGGGGCAGTCGTTGGGGGCTGCAAAGCAAGCTTTGCAGATGGCCGATCGTTTTCAACAGCGACCACCTCCCCTCCGGGGAGGTCAAAAAGAAGCCCGCCGAATGGCGGGTTTCTTTTTGGGTGGGGTTCCCGACCGACTTCGCAGAACATCCAGTCGCGAGATTTGTCCCGCGCGGGATGGGCGTTCGTCTGATTGGTTGCACTCACGTCCGCTTGCAGCATGGACGTCCACTGCAATCGCGGAGGTCCCCATGAGTCGCATCCCCACGCCCGAGGTTCTCGTCGTTCCGGAATCGGCGCAGCGCAAACTGGTCCACGTGCACGAGCAACTGCGATTTCTCACGAGGGCGACGGACGCCGCGAATTCGTCCAGCGCATTCGACAACCTGTTCCGCGACCAGTCGTTGTCCTGGTGGTTCACGCGCCTGGCGCGCGACCTGGATGAAATCCTCGAAGAAATCGATCGCGAAAACGGTCTCGCAGTGAGGCAAGCGCAGTAGCCCACCGCAGCCACGCCCCCCCGCCACGCCCCCGCTCTCAACAATCGGCTACCTGCAAAGCTCCGCTTTGCAGCCCCCAACGATTGCCCCAGCGAAAGCCCCTGATCGAAGCGACCCGCAAGGTGATGCCCCAGCGTGAGTCGTTTCAAATTTTTTTCCCAAAAAAATTTGGAACGACTCACGTTCGGGCGGCGCGCCAATGCTGGAGGAAACGCAAGAAGTCGAGGAGAACTAACAGCAACTTGACACCCCACCCCCCAGCCTCCAAAGGATGCCCACCGACCCGAACGCGAAATCCGCAGCCCAGGGAGGCCTGACCTACGTCGGCGACACCGACCCCGGCATCCGGCGCAAGCGTGCCGGCAAAGGCTTCGCCTACCTCGACGCCCGAGGCCGCACGCTCCGAGATAAACGCACGATCCAACGCATCCGCACCCTTGCCGTTCCACCCGCGTGGACCGACGTCTGGATCTGCACCAAACCCGATGGCCACATCCAGGCCACCGGCCGCGACGCCCGCGGCCGCAAACAGTATCGCTACCACCCCCGCTGGTCCCACGTCCGTGGCGTCGAAAAATTCGACCGCATCGTCGACTTCGGCAAAGCCCTGCCGAAGCTGCGCCGCGCCCTGCGGCGCGACCTCGCCCTCGATGGACTGCCGCGCGAAAAAGTCGCGGCGATCGTCGTTGCACTCCTCGGCGGCACCCTCGTGCGCGTGGGCAACGACGAATACGCCGAGACCAACAACAGCTTCGGCCTGACGACGCTGCGCAATCGCCACATCGAATTCATCAAAGGGGGCCGCGCGCGCATCGCGTTCCGCGGCAAGGCCGGCAAGGACCACGAGATCGTGCTCGACGATGCGCGCCTCACGCGCCTGGTCCGCCGCATCCAGCAACTGCCGGGGCAGCAGTTGTTCCAGTACGAGGACGACGAGGGGAAGCCGCAGCCCGTGGACTCGGGCACCGTCAACGACTATTTGCGCGACGCGATGGGCGCCGACTTCACCGCGAAGGACTTCCGCACCTGGGGCGGCACGATCTCCGCGTTGCGACTACTGGCTGACCAGCCGGTGCCGCTGAAGGACGACGGCAGCCTCAACCAGCGCGTGGCGAACGCACTGCGCAATACGGTCGTCGAACGCGTCGCCAAGCGACTGGGCAATACGCCCGCGGTGTGCCGCAAGTCCTACATCGACCCCGGCATCTTCGCCGCCTGGGAAGACGGGCGTCTGCATCGCGCCTGCGCCGACGCGCGGGGCCCGCGCCAGTGGGAGCAGGCCGGACTGCGCGTGCTGCGCGCCGCCCACCGCGGCAACGGGGCGCCGGTTCGCTAGACTGCGCGCATGACGCTCCGCATCGCGCTCGCGCAATTCGACTTCCCGGTGGGGGCCGTCGCCGCCAACGCCGACCGCATCGCCGCCTTGATCGTGGAGGCACGCGACCTCCACGGCGCCGACATCGTCCTGTTCCCCGAATTGGCGGTCAGCGGCTATCCGCCGGAAGACTTGCTGCTGCGGCCGCGCTTCCTCGCCGATTGCGAGGCGGCGGTTGCGCGCATCGCACAAGCGACGGACGGCATCGTCGCCGTCGTCGGCTGGCCGCAGGCGGTGGGCGCGGTCGTCTACAACGCCGCGAGCGTGTTGCGCGACGGCGCGATCGAACAGACCTATCGCAAGCGCGAGTTGCCGAATTACGCGGTGTTCGACGAGCGCCGTTACTTCGACGTCGATCCCGATGGCGAAGCCTGCGTGTTCGAAGTCGACGGCACGCGCGTTGGCCTGGTGATCTGCGAAGACCTGTGGTTTCCCGAACCCTTGTCGCGCACGGTGGAAGCCGGTGCGCAGCTGGTGCTGGTGCCCAACGCCTCGCCGTTCGAACGCGACAAGCATGCGCAGCGCGATGCGCTGATCGCCGATCGCGTGCGCGAGTCGGGCTGTGCGCTGGCATACCTCAACGTCGTCGGCGGGCAGGATGCGGTGGTGTTCGACGGCGCGTCGGTCATCGCCGATGGCGACGGCCACGTGCATCCCGCGGCGCGCGCGTTCGAGGAACACTGGCTCGTCGCGGATTTCGACGGCGGCACGCGCAAGTTCGTGCCGGTGTCCTGGCCGGTCGAAGACGAGGAAAGCCGCGACGCGCTCGCGTGGCGCGCGATCGTGCGCGGCATCCGCGATTACTGCGGGAAGAACGGGTTCCGCAACGTGTGGCTCGGGTTGTCGGGCGGCATCGATTCGGCACTGGTGCTCGCGTTGGCGGTCGATGCGCTGGGTGCGGAGAACGTCACCGCCGTGCGCTTGCCATCGCGCTACACGGCCGGGATGTCGAACGATCTTGCAGCCGAGCAATGCGCCTCGCTCGGCGTGAAGCTGCACGCGGTGTCGATCGAGAAACCCTTCGCTGGTTTCCTCGAAGCGCTCGCGCCGATGTTCGACGGCAAGCCGGTGGACGTGACCGAAGAAAACCTGCAGTCGCGCAGCCGTGGCGTGCTGCTCATGGCTTTGTCGAACAAGTTCGGTGGCCTGTTGCTGACGACCGGCAACAAGAGCGAATACGCGGTGGGCTACGCGACGATCTACGGCGACATGTGCGGCGGCTATGCGCCGATCAAGGATCTGTACAAGACCGAAGTCTTCGCGCTCGCGCGCTGGCGCAATGCGTCGGGCGGCTCGGCGCCCAACGGCGGCATGGTGATTCCAGTGGCGGTGATCGATCGCCCGCCGTCGGCGGAATTGCGCGAGAACCAGAAAGACCAGGATTCGCTGCCGCCCTACGACGTGCTCGACGCGATCCTCCTGCGCTACGTCGACCTGGAGCAATCGCCGGAAGAAATCATCGCGGCGGGGTTCAACGAACAGACCGTCGAACGCGTCGTGCGCCTGGTCCGCATCAGCGAATGGAAGCGGCACCAGGCGGCGCCGGGGCCGAAGGTGTCGCGCCGTGCATTCGGCCGCGAGCGGCGGTATCCGATCACGAATGGGTATGGTTGATCCAAGCCAGGCTGAAACGAAAACGGCGCCCGAAGGCGCCGTTCTTGTTCAAGGACCCGGTGGTCCTCAGTCCCCGTGCTCCGCACCCGACTTCTCGCCCGCGAACGGGTTGAGGCGGCGGAACGTGGAAGGGTAATCCGGCCAGTCGCCCGAGAAATACGGGTGGTTGGGCTCGTTGGCCTGCAGCACGCGCTTGGCGTCGGCGGCGAGCACCTGGTTGCCGATGTGCTCGTAGCCCACGACCAGCGTGGCCACCGCATCGTCCTGCGAGGCGCTCTGCGGATAGGTTTCCAGCAGGTACTTCGCGCGCGTGATCGCGGCGACGTCCGCGCCGCGGCGCAGGTAATAGACCGCCGTGTCGAGCTCGTGCTTCGCGAAGAGGTTGCGCAGCGAGATCATCCGCTGGGCCGCGTCGGCGGCGTAGCGGCTGTTCGGGTAGCGCTCGACCACGATCGAGAAATCGTTGTACGCCTGCATCGGCGTGCTGAGGTCGCGGTTGCTGGTCTGCAGCGAGAACACGCGCGCGAGGAAGATCGCGTTGCGCGTGGCGTTCGACAGGCCGCGCAGGTAATAGAAGTAGGCGATGTTGCGGTGCGTCGGGTACGTGCGAATGAAACGGTCGATGGTCGACACCGCGTCGTCGTGCTTGCCGGCCTTGAACTCGGCATACGCCATTTCCATCTGCGCCTGCTCGGTGTACGGGCCGTACGGATACTGGGCAATGAGGCGCTGCCAGGTTTCCGTCGCGCTGGCCCAGCGCTCTTCCAGCATCTGTTCGTGCGCCTTGTCGTACAGCACTTCGACCGGCTGGCCCTCGTTGGGGTCCTTCTTCTTCCAGAGCTTGCTGATCGAGCTGCAGCCCGACATCGACAGCACCAGGGCGACGAGCAGCAGGATCAGGGCGGGGCGCTGGAACAGGGGGCGGCGCATGGAGCGTGGGGTCATGGGCAGGACGCAGCTTCGTTCAGGGGCGCCGGGAGGGCACGAAGGACCGATAATACCAGTCCGAAGAACCACGCCGGACCGGGCCATGCCTCCGGCGGCTGAACCGGAGTACCGATGACACCCAACGATCCACCCGCGGGCGACGCCGCGCGCACCGCCGTCGTCCCCCACGAGGCCGCGGGCCGTCGTTTCGACGCCGTCCTGGCCGATTTGTTCCCCGAATTCTCGCGTTCGCGCCTTTCGGAGTGGATCAAGTCGGGCGACGCCCTGCTCGACGGCCGCCTCGTGCGCGGGCGCGATCCCGTGCGTGGCGGAGAGTCGGTTTCCCTCACCGTGGTCCTGGAAGTGCAGACCCACGCGGTGGCCGAGGACATCCCGCTCGACGTCCTGTACGAAGACGCGGCCGTGTTCGTCATCGACAAACCGGCCGGCCTGGTCGTCCACCCCGGCGCCGGCAACCCGGCCGGCACGCTGGTCAATGCGCTGCTGCATCGCGATCCGACCCTGGCCAACCTGCCGCGCGCGGGCATCGTGCATCGCCTCGACAAGGACACCTCCGGCGTCATGGTCGTCGCGCGCACGCTCGAAGCGCACACCGCGCTGGTGGAACAACTCTCCGCGCGCGGCGTGCATCGCCAGTACCTGGCCGTCGTCGTCGGCGCGCTGGTCTCCGGCGGCACCGCGAACGCGCCGATCGACCGCCACCCGCGCGACCGCATCCGCATGGCCGTGCGCGAAGACGGCCGCGAAGCGATCACGCATTACCGCCTGCGCGAACGCTTCCGCGCGCACACCGCACTCGAATGCCGCCTGGAAACGGGCCGCACGCACCAGATCCGCGTGCACATGGCGCATCTGAAACACCCGATCGTCGGCGATCCCCTGTACGGCGGCCCGCTGAAACTCCCGCGCGGCGCGACGCCGGCATTGATCGAAACCTTGCGTGGCTTCAAACGCCAGGCCCTGCACGCCGAAACCCTGGAGTTCGCGCACCCCGTGACAGGCGAACCGATCCGCTGCACCGCGCCCGTCCCCAGCGACATGCGCGCACTGATGGATGCATTGCGCGACGACCAACGCGCGGCGACGGAGTTCGGCCGGTGACGGCCTTGCGTGCGGATTGGCCGTTGACCGGCAGCGTCGAAGTCTTCACGACCCTGCGCCACGGCATCGGCCACTCCCGCGCACCCTTCGACACTTTCAACCTCGGCACGCGCAGCGGCGACGACACACACGCCGTCGCACGCAACCGCGCAGACCTCATCCAACACTTCGCGCTTCCGAGCGAACCGCGCTGGCTGCGCCAAACCCACGGCACGCACGTCGCGATCGAACCCGGCACCGACGAACCCGAAGCCGACGCCGCCCTCACAAGAACCCCCGGCACCGTCCTGGCGATCCTCACCGCCGATTGCCTCCCCGTCGTCCTCGCCTCGAGAACCGGCGACGAACTCGCCGCCGCACACGCCGGCTGGCGCGGCCTGGCAAACGGCGTCCTCGAAGCCACGCTCGATGCAATGCGCACCCCGCGCGAAGCCATCACCGCATGGCTAGGCCCCGCAGCAGGCCCGCAGTCCTACGAAATCGGCCGCGAAGTCCACGACGCATTCGTCGCGCACGACAACAACGCCGAATCCGCCTTCGTCCCCACGCGAGAAGGCCATTGGCGCGTCGATCTCTACAAACTCGCACGCCAACGCTTGGCAGCCGCCGGAATTACGGATGTACACGGCGGTGGACTCGACACCATCGGCGACACCCGGTTCTACTCGCATCGCCGCGACCAACACACCGGACGCATGGCGACGATCGCCTGGCTCCGCTAAAAAATGATCGGCTAGTGCGAAGCTCGCTTCGCACCCACCAATGACTGCCCGAGCGACCGTCTCCGATCGAAGCGACCCGCAAGGTGATGCCCCAGCGTTGTGAGTTTCAAATTTTTTTCCCAAAAAGATTTGGAACTCACAACGTTCGGGCGGCGCGCCAATGCTGGAGCAACGCTCTTAAGCAGCAGCCCCAAGCATCCCGACAATCTGCTCCCGAGCAACCTGCGCAAGCACATTCCGCTCATTCGCAGCCAACCCGACCGTCTCGATCGGCGTACCGAACCGAACACGAATGACCCCCGGCCGCACCAGAAACCCCGAAGGCGGCAACACCTTCCCGGCCCCCTCGATCGCCACCGGCAACACCCGCACACCGGCCTCCAACGCAACCTGCAGCGCCCCCGCCTTGAACGGCCCAACGACACCATCCTTGCTGCGCGTCCCTTCCGGAAACGCAGCAAACGTCGCATCCCCACGCAACTTGTCCGCCGCGGCCACCAACTTGCGCTTCGCCTCCCGCGCATTCCCGCGATCGATGAACACCATCCCCATCATCCGCGCATACCACCCGACCAACGGGATCTTCGCGATCTCGTGCTTGAGCACGAACCGCAACGGCACGGGCACCGCGCGAAACAACGACGGAATGTCGATCATCGACTGATGATTGGCGACCAGGACCATCGGCTTGGACCAGTCGATCCCCTCGGCCCCCTCGACCTCCAGCCGCGCCCCCGCACCGGCGAACAGCAACGGCGCCCAGTACCAGGCGGCCATGCGCAACGCCAACCGCGGCCCGAGCACCAGGGCCAGCACGAAGGCCACCGGCATCCCCAACACCGTCACCACGACCGTAAACAACGCTTGCAGCGCGTTGAGCGCCCCCCACATCCACCGCGCCATGCGAACCGAACCTGCCGAGCCTGAAAAACGGCCGACAGGATACCCGCACCGGCGCTTGCATCCGGCCTCCACGCCCGCATCTCCACGCTATTCGCCGGCCGCCGGGCCGGCCCCAGTCTCCAGAGGTCCCATCCCCATGCGAATGGACAAACTCACGTCGCGATTCCAGGAAGCGCTGTCCGACGCGCAGTCGCTGGCCGTCGGCCGCGACCACAGCGTGATCGAACCGGTCCACCTGCTCGCCGCGTTGCTCGACCAGCAGGGCGGCACCGCCCGGTCGGTGCTCACGCAGGCCGGCGTCAACGTGCCGCTGTTGCGCGAACGCATCGGCGAGACGCTCGAAAAACTCCCCAAGGTGTCCGGCCAGGCCGGCAACGTCAGCCTCGGCAACGATCTGGCCCGCCTGCTCAACGTCACCGACAAGCTCGCGCAGCAGCGCGGCGATACCTTCATCGCGAGCGAATTGTTACTGCTCGCGCTCGCCGACGACGGCAGCGAGGCCGGCCGCGCGCTGAAAGCCGCCGGTGCCTCGAAGCAGAAACTCGAAGCCGCCATCGACGCCATTCGCGGAGGCGAGAAAGTGCAGAGCGAAAACGCCGAAGACCAGCGCCAGGCGCTGGAGAAATACACCATCGACCTCACCGAGCGCGCCGAGAAGGGCAAGCTCGATCCGGTCGTGGGCCGCGACGAGGAAATCCGCCGCACCATCCAGGTCCTGCAGCGCCGCACCAAGAACAACCCGGTGCTCATCGGCGAGCCGGGCGTGGGCAAGACCGCGATCGTCGAAGGCCTCGCGCAACGCATCATCAACAACGAAGTGCCCGAAGGCCTGCGCGGCCGCCGCGTGCTGTCGCTCGACATGGGCGCATTGATCGCCGGCGCGAAGTTCCGCGGCGAATTCGAAGAACGCCTGAAAGCCGTGCTCAACGACCTGGCGAAGAACGAAGGCCAGATCATCCTGTTCATCGACGAACTGCACACGATGGTCGGCGCGGGCAAGGCCGAAGGTTCGATGGACGCCGGCAACATGCTCAAGCCCGCGCTCGCGCGTGGCGAACTGCATTGCATCGGCGCGACCACGCTGGACGAATACCGCAAGTACGTCGAGAAAGACGCCGCGCTCGAGCGCCGCTTCCAGAAGGTCTTCGTCGGCGAACCCAGCGTCGAGGACACCATCGCGATCCTGCGCGGCCTCAAGGAAAAATACGCCGTGCACCACGGCGTGGAGATCACCGATCCGGCGATCGTCGCCGCGGCCACCCTCTCGCACCGTTACATCAGCGACCGCCAGTTGCCCGACAAGGCCATCGACCTGATGGACGAAGCGGCCTCGCGCATCCGCATGGAGATCGACTCCAAGCCCGAGGAACTCGACCGCAAGGAACGCCGGCTGATCCAGCTGAAGATCCAGCGCGAGGCGCTGAAGAAGGAAAAGGACGCCGAATCGAAGCAGCGCCTGCAGGACCTGCAGGAAGAAATCGATCGCCTCGAACGCGAATACAACGACCTGGAAGAAGTGTGGAAGGCCGAGAAGGCCACGCTGCAGGGCGCGACCAAGATCAAGGAACAGATCGAGCAGGCCAAGCTCGAACTCGAAGGCGCGCAGCGCAAGCAGGACTTCGCGACGATGAGCGAGATCCAGTACGGCCGCTTGCCGGAACTGGAGAAGCAGTTGCAGGCGGCGCAGGAAGTCGAATCCAAGGGCTTCACGCTGCTGCAGGACAAGGTGACCGCCGAAGAGATCGCCGAAGTGGTTTCGCGTTGGACGGGCATCCCCGTCACCAAGATGCTCGAAGGCGAGCGCGAGAAGCTGCTGCAGATGGAATCGGTGCTGCAGAAGAAAGTGGTCGGCCAGGCCGAAGCGGTGCGCGCGGTGTCCGATGCGATTCGCCGTTCGCGCGCGGGTCTGTCCGATCCGAACCGGCCGAATGGATCCTTCCTCTTCCTCGGCCCGACGGGCGTGGGCAAGACCGAGTTGACCAAGGCGCTGGCGGATTTCCTGTTCGATTCGCCCGACGCGATGGTGCGCATCGACATGAGCGAATTCATGGAGAAGCATTCGGTCGCGCGCCTGATTGGTGCGCCCCCGGGCTACGTGGGTTACGAAGAGGGCGGCTATCTCACCGAAGCGGTGCGTCGCCGTCCCTACAGCGTGATCCTGCTCGACGAAGTGGAGAAGGCGCATTCGGATGTCTTCAACATCCTGCTGCAGGTGCTCGACGACGGGCGCCTGACGGACGGGCAGGGGCGCACGGTCGATTTCCGCAACACCGTGATCGTGATGACCTCCAACCTGGGCTCGCAGATGATCCAGGAACTCTCGGGCGAAACCCCGGAGGCCTACACGCAGATGAAGGCCGCGGTGATGGGCGTGGTGCAGGCGCATTTCCGGCCGGAGTTCATCAACCGGCTCGACGAGATCGTCGTGTTCCATCCGCTCGACAAGGCCCAGATCCGCGAGATCGCGCGCATCCAGACGCAATACCTGGGCAAGCGCCTGGGCGAGCGGGGCATCCGCATCGAGCTCTCCGATTCGGCGCTGGCCTTGCTCGGAAACGTGGGTTTCGACCCGGTCTACGGTGCGCGGCCGCTGAAGCGGGCGATCCAGCAGCAGCTCGAAAATCCGCTGGCGCAGATGATCCTGGCCGGTGAATTCGTGAGCGGCGATACGATCCGGGTCGAGGCCGAAGGCGGGAAATTGGCGTTCAGCAAGGGCTGAGCGCCACCGCGGCTGCTAAAATCCCGGGGCTATGATCTCCTTCCGCAATTTCTCGCTCCGCCGGGGCGAGCGCCTGTTGTTGTCCAACGTCGATCTCGCGATGCACGCGGGGTACCGCGTGGGCGTGGTCGGGCGCAACGGCACCGGCAAGTCCTCCCTGTTCGCCGCGATGATGGGCGAGGTGGAAGCCGACAAGGGCGACATCGACATGCCCGGCAAGGCGCGCATCGCCACCGTCGCACAGGAAACGCCGTCGCTGCCCGATTCGGCCATCGACTTCGTGCTCTCCGGCGACCAGGCCGTGCACGACGCGATCCAGATGGAAGCCAACGCCTTCGCCAACGAAGACTGGGAAGCCGTCGCCGTCGCGCATCACAAGCTCGAAGAACTCAACGGTTACGACGCCACCGCGCGCGCGGGCCGCTTGCTGCACGGTCTGGGTTTTCCGCCGGAAACGCACGCGAAAGCCGTTTCGGATTTCTCGGGCGGCTGGCGCGTGCGCCTCAACGTCGCGCGCGCGCTGATGACGCCGAGCGACCTGTTGCTGCTCGACGAACCGACCAACCACCTCGATCTCGACGCGGTGTTGTGGCTCGAACAATGGCTGCTGCGCTATCCCGGCACGCTGCTGGTGATTTCGCACGACCGCGAATTCCTCGACAACATCTGCACGCACACGCTGCACCTGCACGAACAGCGCGCCAAGCTCTACGCCGGCGATTACACCGCCTTCGAACGCCAGCGCGCCGAGCAATTGCGCCAGCAGCAGATCGCCTTCGAGAAGGAACAGGTCGAGCGCGCGCACCTGCAGTCGTTCATCGATCGCTTCAAGGCAAAGGCCAGCAAGGCCAAGCAGGCGCAGTCGCGCATGAAGCGCCTGGCGAAGCTCGCGGGCACCGAAGCCGTGCGCGCCGAACGTTCGCTGCACATCACCTTCCCCGAACCGCAGCGGCTGCCGACCTCGCTCGTGCGCCTGCGCGATGTCGATGCGGGCTACGGCGACGTGCAGATCCTGGGCAACGTGAACTTCGGTCTGGAAGCGGGCGATCGCGTCGGCTTGCTGGGTCCGAACGGCGCGGGTAAATCGACGCTCGTGAAAACGCTCGTCGGCGAATTGCCGCTGCTGGCGGGCGAACGCATCGCGCATCCCGACATGCGCATCGGGTATTTCGCGCAGCACACCGTCGAATCGCTGATGGCCGGGCAGACGCCCATCGACCATCTGCGCAAGGTCGCCGGCGACCTGCCGACGCAGGTGTTCCGCGATTTCCTCGGCAAGTGGAATTTCCCCGGCGACCGCGCGTTCGAATCGATCGACGGTTTCTCCGGCGGCGAGAAAGCGCGCCTGGCCTTGGCGATGATCGCGTTCAAGCAGCCCAACGTGCTGCTGCTCGACGAACCGACCAACCATCTCGACCTCGACATGCGCGAGGCGCTCGCCGAAGCGCTGAGCGATTTCGATGGCGCGATCGTGCTGGTGTCGCACGATCGCCATTTGATCGGCCTGGTCTGCGACCGCTTCGTGCGCGTGGCCGACCACAAGGTCGAGGATTTCGACGGCGACCTGGATCAATACGCGGCGTGGCTGCGTTCGCGTCCGGGCAGCGAGTCGTCGAAGGCCGAAAAGGCCGCGAAGGCGCAGCCCGCGGTTGCCGCACCGCCGCCGCCGAAGGCGCCTGCGAAGAAGATCAACACGCACGCATTGCAGAAGGCCGAGGCCCGCGTGGCGGAGCTGGAGGCGAAGATCGCGCAGCTCGACGCGCAACTCGCCGATCCGAAGGTCTATGCCGACGGCCGCGCAACCGATCTGGGCAAACAGCAATCGAAGTTGCGCAACGATCTCGAACGTGCCGAAGCCGACCTGCTGGCGTTGTACGACGCCGCCTGACTTTTCAACGAACCGAATCGAATCCCGCCATGCCCATCTACGCTTTCGAATGCACCAACTGCGGCCACACGTTCGACCGTCTGCAGAAGATGTCGGACGCCGATCCGACGACGTGCCCGAACTGCGGCAAGGAAACGGTGAAGCGCAGCATCACCGCGCCGTCGTTCCGTCTCTCGGGCAGCGGTTGGTACGAGACGGATTTCAAGAAGGACGGCGACAAGAAGAAGAATTTGACGGGGGAGGCGAGCAAGCCGGCGGAGTCGAAACCGGTGGAATCCAAGCCCGCCGCTGCGAAGCCGTCGTCGTCCGAGTAAAGCCGCGGTTTCACGTCGCGGAGTGACTCTTGGTGGCGGGGCGATGCTGCGCCACCGCGGTGTTGTATAAGGCGGCCATGCGCAAACTTCCGCGATGGACCGCACTGGGCTTGCTGGCCTGTCTCTCGCTCTCGAGCGAGGCGTTCGCCTGTTCCTTCTTTTTCCCGGTGATGCGATTCGAGCCGAACGCAAAGGCCGATGCCGCGCTGCTCCGCAGTGATCCGCCGCCCGCCGTGGACGTCAAGATCGGCGCGATCGAGCGCACGAGTTCGGCCGCGGCCTGCGACGTCTACGCAAGCGTCGACCTCGAGTTCTCTTGGTCCGATCCTTCGGCGCCGAAGTGGAGCGATGTCGGTTTCATCGTTCGCCCGGTGCTCGCGGATGGCTCCTCGCCCGAGTTCGGCAAACACGTGCATCGCACGCGCGCCGGGGACGGGGAACCCATCGAAGCCGAGATGGTGCAGGTGATCGACGGCAAGGCACACCTGGACGTGATCATCGGCGATTCCCCGCCGGGCGGCGCACTCGACTTCGACATCGACGTCACGCCGATGGATCGCGCCGGCCGCCTGGGACAAACCACGCGTGTGCACGTGCACTCGAACGCGCGCCCCGGGGAACGCTTCGAAAGCGACCTGCGCCTGAAATCGCGCCTGCTGGCGGAGGGCGACAAGCAGGGGTTCGTCTGGTTCACCCATGCGCTCGAAGCAGAGGTGAAAGCGGGAACAATCTCCTACGAACCGTGCGGACCCTACGCGCCCTATGGCTGCGGCGCGACAGAGACCGCGCTGCTTGCACGGGGCGAGATGCCGTACGCCGTGCTCGAGTGGGAAGAATCGAAACCCTGGAAGCAAGCCTGCGTGGGCGTGCGTCAATTCTCCGGTCGCGTCGCGCGCGTGGTGATGATCGACGATGGGTTGTTCACCTCCATCGCGGCCGCCGAATGGGTGCAAACCAGCGGCGCAAACTGGATACGGGACGCCGCCTTGGGATGCCGTGCACTCATGGACGTAGCGATCGCCCGCGAAACCGCCTACCTGGACGCTGGAAAAGCGCGTTACGCGCATTTCCGCCGCCTGCGCGAGCTTCGCGAAGCTGCGGAAGCCAAGGAAGCCAAACCACCGGCGAAGTCCAACTAGCCGCAGCTAAGCCGCCACACCCGCACTCCACTGCACGATCCGATTGCGGCCACCACGCTTCGCTGCAAGCAACGCCAAGTCCGCGCGATGCAGCAAATCGGACAAGGTCTCACCCATGTGCCACTCCGCGACACCCACACTCGCAGTACACGAAAACCCATCGACCGCCAGCGCACCGATCCGCTCGCACACAACCGCGATGAACTGCTCCGCCTCCAGCGCATGCATCCCCGGCAGCAACAACGCGAACTCCTCGCCGCCCACGCGCCCGATCAAACGCCCTTCGCCCTGCAACTCCAGCAGGCAATGCGCGACTGCCGCGAGCAACTGATCCCCGATGCGATGCCCGCCCTCGTCGTTCACCCGCTTGAAATGATCCAGGTCGACGAAGCAAGCACTCAGCACCTGCCCGGGCCGCATCCGCATCAACATGTCTTCGCCGGACTCGATGAAATGGCGGCGATTCAACACCGACGTCAACGCATCGAGCCGCGCGCGTTGCTCGAGCTCTTCCTCCGCGAGGAAATACCCGCGGCGCGCGTTGTCGACCGTCGCGTGCATCGCCATCGCGATCGCCCCGCCGGCCAATGCCTGGATCCCGTAGGCCAGCCACACCGTGCTGCCCGCAGCGCTGTGCCACAGGGCCAGCGCGCCTGCGAGATAGGCGCAGACGATCGCGATGAACACCGTCCGCGCGCGTGCCCAGAACGGCGCGGTCACCAGCGGCGTCGCGACGAACATCGGCAGCAGCAGTGCGAGCCCGCCGTGGCCCGGGCGCGTGCTCAGGGCGCAGAACACGAGGAACAAGGTCTGCAACGCCACGCCCGCCCAGGCGAACAGGTCGGCACTGCGCACGGTCCGCATCCACAGGCCGATGGCGCCCAGCAGCACGAAGCCGATCCACGTGAGGGGCGCCCGCAGCCAGTCGGCCAGCGGCGCCGGCATCAGCAGCGCCTGGATACCGATGAAGATCAGGAAGAACAACGGCGCGAAAAGCACCAGCCGCCGCAGGCGCGTGCCCTGCCAGCCGAACATCCTTTGTACGTACGCCGCCTCGCGTTCCGGCGGAAATACCATCGGCTGCCCCTCGCGACCCCTTGTCCTGATCCAAACGGGGGCAGCGGCCGGAGGAGGACGGGCTAGAATGGCGCCCTTTCCGGCGCCCGCGCCGGTGGCAACTCGAACGGAACCCCCATGCGTACCCACTTCTGCGGCCTCGTCGACGAGGCGCTGATCGGCCAGACCGTCACCCTGTGCGGCTGGGCCGATGTCGCCCGCGACCTCGGCGGCCTGTGCTTCATCGACCTGCGCGACCACGAAGGCATCGTCCAGATCGTCGCCGAACCGTCGGAAACCGCCGGCAACGCCGCAGTCGTGGCGGCCGCTTCCCAGGTCGGTTATGAGGATTGCCTGCGCATCACCGGCACCGTGCGCCGCCGCCAGAGCGTGAACCCGAAGATCAAGACCGGCCAGGTCGAAGTCGTCGCCACGCAGATTCAGCTGCTCAACAAGGCGGAGCCCTTGCCCTTCCACGCGCACGAGAACCCGGGCGAGGACATCCGCCTGAAGTACCGCTACCTCGACCTGCGCCGCCCGGAAATGCAGCAGATGATGCGCACGCGCATCCAGCTGGTGCAGTCGCTGCGCCGCTGGCTCGACGCGCGCGGCTTCCAGGACATCGAAACGCCGATCCTCACCAAGGCCACGCCCGAAGGCGCGCGCGACTTCCTCGTGCCCGCGCGCATGCACCACGGCGAGTTCTACGCGCTGCCGCAGTCGCCGCAGTTGTTCAAGCAGATCCTGATGATGGCGGGCTTCGACCGCTACTACCAGATCGCGCGCTGCTTCCGCGACGAAGCCCTGCGCGCCGATCGCCAGCTGGAATTCACGCAGCTGGACATGGAGTTCGCGTGGGTGTCCGAACGCGACGTGCAGGACACGGTCGAGGAAATGATCCGCGTGGTCTTCCGCGAAGTGATGAACGTCGAACTGGCGAATCCCTTCCCGCGCATGACGTACGAAGAAGCGATGCGCCGCTACGGATCGGACAAGCCGGACCTGCGCAATCCGATGGAATTCACGGATATCGCCGAACTCGTGAAGACCTGCGAATTCAAGGTCTTCACCGATTGGGCGAACCACGCCGACGGCCGCGTCGTTGCGTTGCGCACGCCGGGTGGCGCGCAGTTCTCGCGCAAGCAGATCGACGACTACGCCTCGCACGCCGCCAAGTACGGCGCGAAGGGCTTGGCGTGGATGAAGGTCGACGATCTGGCGAAGGGCCGCGAAGGCATCAACTCGCCGATCGCCAAGTTCCTCGACGATGCGACGCTCGACGCCATCCTCAAGGCCACCGGCGCGCAGAGCGGCGATGCGGTCTTCTTCGGCGCCGCCACCTACAAGTCCGCCTCCGACTTCATGGGCGCGCTGCGCCTGAAGCTCGGCAAGGACCTGGGCCTGGTCGCCGACGGCTGGACGCCGTTGTGGGTCACCGACTTCCCGATGTTCGAATGGGACGACGAAGAAAACCGCTTCGTCGCGCTCCACCATCCCTTCACCGCACCGGCCGTGGATTCGATCGAAGACCTGCGCGCGAACGCGAAGACCGCGGTCTCGCGCGGCTACGACATGGTGCTCAACGGCAACGAGATCGGCGGCGGTTCGATCCGCATCCACAACTCGAAGATGCAGAGCGCGGTGTTCGAACTGCTCGGCATCGGCGCGGAAGAAGCCGAAGGCAAGTTCGGCTTCCTGCTCGACGCGCTGAAGTACGGCGCGCCGCCGCACGGTGGCATCGCGTTCGGCATCGACCGCATCGCCGCGCTCATGGCGGGCACCGAATCGATCCGCGACGTCATCGCCTTCCCGAAGACCACGACCGCGCAGTGCCTGATGACCGGCGCGCCGTCGCCGGTGCCGGATGCGCAGCTGGCCGAGGTGCACATCCAGGTGCGCGAGAAGCCGGCGAAATGAGCGCCGACGTGATCCGCCGCGCGACGCCCGACGACGCCGCGGTGTTGTCGGATGTCGCCGAGCGCGCATTCGTGCGTGCGTTCGGCCATCTGTATCCGCCGGCGGATCTCGCGCAATTCCTGCAGGACAGTTATTCGGTCGAACAGCACGAGAAGTTCCTCGCCGATCCAAAGTGCGCGATGTGGATCGCGCAGCGCGATGGCGAGGTGGTGGGTTACGCGCTCGCAGGCCGCCCGTGCACGTTGCCGCATGCCGAGGTTCGCCCCGAAGACGGCGAGCTCAAGCGCATCTATCTGTTGCCCGAAGCGCAGAACGGCGGCCTTGGATCGCGCCTGATCCAGACGGCGTTCGATTGGCTGGAACAGGACGGCCCGACCACCTTGTGGATCGGCGTGTACTCGAAGAACTTCGGTGCGCAGCGTTTCTACGAGCGCCTGGGGTTCGAGAAGGTCGGCAATTACGAGTTCCTCGTCGGCAGCGTGCGCGATCCCGAATTCATCCTGCGCCGCGCGCCCGCCGCGTGAAACGCACCGTCGTCCTGTTGCACGGCCTGTGGATGCCGGGCGTGGCCATGCATTGGCTGGCGCGGCGCCTGGAAGACGCGGGTTACGACACCGAAGTGTTCTCGTACATGAGCGTGGCCGATGGCCCCGATCGCGCGGTGCAGGCGCTGGTCGAGCACATCGGCGCGCGTGAAGTCGACCTGGTGGCCCACAGCCTCGGCGGCCTGATCGCGATGCAGGCCTTGCGCCAGGCGCCGCAGCTCAAGGTCGGCCGGCTGGTCTGCATCGGTTCGCCGCTCAGCGGCAGCGGCGCGGCGTCGGGGCTGTTGCGGCTGCCGATGGCGGCGATCCTGCTGGGCCAGAGCGCGACATTGCTGCGCGAAGGCTTCCCCGATTGGGAGGGCGCCACGGAGGTCGGCGTGGTCGCCGGCAACTCGCCGCACGGGCTCGGCGCCTTGTTCGCAGGCTTCGGCGGGGAGCACGACGGCACGGTCGCGGTCTCCGAAACGCGCCTGCCGGGCGTGAAGGACCACGTGGTCATCGCGGCCAGCCACAGCGGACTGCTGTTTTCGGCCGAAGCCGCCGACCGCACCCTCGCTTTCCTCGGCAGCGGCCGGTTCGAAGGGCAGGGCGCTTAGCCGCCCCCGCCTGTAGAATCCGCGCCTTCGCAACGCAGCTCCTAGGTTTCCAGCATGGGTCGTGGCCCTTCCATCGAAGCCCGCAAGAACGCGGTCGACGCGCAGCGCGGCAAGATCTTCACCAAGGTGATCCGCGAAATCGGCGTGGCCGCCCGCGCCGGCGGCGGCGACCCGTCGGGCAATCCGCGCCTGCGCGCGGCGATCGACCGCGGCCTGCAGGTGAACATGTCCAAGGACGTCATCGAGCGCGCGATCAAGAAGGCCACCGGCGAACTGGAAGGCATCACCTACGAAGAGATCCGCTATGAAGGCTATGCGCCCGGCGGCGTCGCGGTGATCGTCGATTGCCTCACCGACAACAAGGTCCGCACCGTCGCCGACGTGCGCCATGCGTTCGGCAAGTTCGGCGGCAACCTCGGGACCGATGGCTCGGTCGCGTTCATGTTCAAGAAGCTCGGCGTCCTCTCCTTCGCGCCGGGCGCGGATGAAGAGCGCATCACCGAGATGGCGATCGACGCCGGCGCCGACGACATCGTGGTCTATCCCGAAGACGGCGCGATCGACGTGCTCACCGCGCCGGACGCCTTCGAAAGCGTCAAGGCCGCGATGGAAGGCGCGGGCCTGAAGGCCGACCTGTCCGAAGTGACGATGCGCGCCGACAACGACATCGCGGTGACCGGCGAGACCGCCGAGCAGGTCGGCAAGCTCCTGCGCTGGCTTGAAGACCTGGACGACGTGCAGAACGTCTACTCCAACGCCGACCTCAACGCGTAAGCACCGGCGTAGACTCAAAACGTGACCCGCATCCTCGGCATCGACCCCGGTTCCCAGCGTACCGGCGTGGGCGTGATCGACGTCGACGACGCCGGGCGTTGCACGTTCGTGCATTGCGAAGCACTGGTCCTGCTCGATGCCGCCGATTTCCCCGCGCGCCTGGGCCGCCTGTGCGAAGGCCTGGAAGCGGTGATCGACGGCTATCGGCCCGACGAGGTCGCGATCGAAACCGTCTTCATGGACAAGAACGCGTCCTCCGCGCTGAAGCTGGGCCATGCCCGCGGCGCGGCGCTCGCCACCGTCGTGCGTCGCCACCTGGCCGTGCACGAATACGCGCCGCGCCTGATCAAGCAATCGCTGGTCGGCCGCGGCGCCGCCGAAAAAACGCAGGTGCAGCACATGGTGCGCCTGCTGCTCAAACTGCCCGACACCAAACTGCAACCCGACGCCGCCGATGCGCTGGCCGTCGCACTCACGCATGCGCACATGAACGCCACCGCGTTGCGCGCCGGCGCGAGCGTGGCCTTGTTGCGCCGCCGCCGCTGATCGACGACGCGATCGACACCCACCAGGACCCAGACACGTGATCGGACGCCTCAAGGGAATGCTCGTGCACAAGCAGCCGCCGTGGCTGGTGGTGGACGTCAACGGCGTGGGCTACGAACTCGAAGCGCCGATGAGTACGTTCTACGACTTGCCCGAGATCGGCCGCGAAGTCGCCTTGTTCACGCATTACGCGCAGAAGGAAGACAGCGTGTCGCTGTACGGCTTCCTGCGCGAGAACGAGCGCCGCCTGTTCCGCGACGTGCAACGGGTCTCCGGCGTCGGCGCGAAGATCGCGCTGGCCGTGCTCTCGGGCGTGAGCGTCGAGGACTTCGCGCGCATGGTGCAGACCAGCGATGTCACCGCGCTCACGCGCATCCCGGGCATCGGCAAGAAGACCGCCGAACGCATGGTGGTCGAACTGCGCGACCGCGCGGCCGACCTCGGCGGTGGCGGCGGCCCGCTCGGTTCCCCCGGCGTGCCGGGCGATCCGCAGTCCGAAGCCACCGTGGCGCTCCAACAACTCGGTTACAAGCCTGTCGAAGCGGCGCGGATGGTGCGCGACGCGGCTGCGACGGGCGACGACGCCGCGACCATCATCCGCAAGGCGCTAAAGTCCGCGCTCCGCTGAGGCACCCCGGTCCATGGCCGATACCCGCCAAGCTCCTTCCTCCAACCACGCACATGCCCACCATGCCGGGAAGTCCGGCCTGTTCGGGCTGGCCGTCGGTGCGGTCGGCGTCGTCTTCGGCGACATCGGCACCAGCCCGCTGTACACGCTGAAGGAAGCCTTCTCGCCGCACTACGGCCTGGTGGCCAACCACGACACCGTGCTGGGCATCCTCTCGCTCGTGTTCTGGGCGCTGATGATCGTGGTGACGCTCAAGTACGTCACCATCATCATGCGCGCCGACAACGAAGGCGAGGGCGGCATCATGGCCTTGATGGCGCTGGCCCAGCGCACGTTGCCGAAAGGATCGCGCTCGGCGTACGCGGTCGGCATCCTCGGCATCTTCGGCGCCTCGCTGTTCTTCGGCGACGGCGTGATCACGCCGGCGATCACCACGCTGTCGGCGGTGGAAGGCCTGGAAGTGGTCGCGCCGCAACTGGATTCTTGGGTCGTGCCGATCACGCTGGGCATCATCGTCTTCCTGTTCGGCACGCAGCGCTTCGGCACCGCGCGCGTAGGCAAGGTGTTCGGTCCGGTGATGGTGGTGTGGTTCATTTCGCTCGCGGGCATCGGCGTGTTCAACATCCGCCACAACCCCGAGGTCTTCCACGCGATCAACCCGTGGTGGGCGATGAACTTCTTCGTCACGCATGGCGGGCACGCGATCTTCATCCTCGGTGCGGTGGTGCTCGCGGTGACGGGCGGTGAAGCGTTGTACGCGGACATGGGCCACTTCGGCGCGCGGCCGATCCGGCATGCGTGGTACTGGTTCGTGCTGCCGGCGCTGATGCTCAACTACATGGGGCAGGGCTCGTTGCTGCTGCTCGATCCCAAGGTCGCGGCCAACCCGTTCTATCTCGCCGTGCCGGCCATGGTGCGCATCCCGATGGTCGTGCTGGCCACCGCGGCGGCGGTGATCGCCTCGCAGGCGGTCATCACCGGCGCGTATTCGGTGGCGCGCCAGGCCATGCAGCTGGGCTATATCCCGCGCATGCGCATCCAGCACACCTCCAAGGACACGATCGGCCAGATCTACATCCCGTGGATCAACTGGGTGCTCGCGCTGGCGGTGATCGCGGTGGTGCTGATGTTCCGCAGCTCCACGGGCCTGGCCTCGGCGTACGGCGTGTCGGTGTCCGGCACGATGCTGATCGATACGCTGCTGCTCTTCATCGTCGCCCGCGCGATGTGGCCGAAGGCGCGCACCTGGGTGTTGCCGCTGTGCGTGCTGTTCGGCGTGATCGACGTGGCCTTCCTCGTCGCCAACGGCGTGAAGTTCCTCGACGGCGCGTGGTTCCCGGTGGTGCTGGCGATCATCGTGTTCACGGTGCTGCGCACCTGGCGTCGCGGCCGGCAGCTGCTGTACGAGGAAATCCGCAAGGAAGGCATCCAGCTGGATTCCTTCCTGCCTGGCCTGATGCTCGCGCCGCCCACGCGCGTGCCGGGCACGGCGATCTTCCTGATCGCGCAGTCGGGCATGGTGCCGCACGCGCTGCTGCACAACCTCAAGCACAACAAGGTGCTGCACGAGCGCAACGTGTTCCTGACCGTGCAGACGCTCAACGTGCCGCACGCGCCGAAGGACAAGCGCCTGAAGATCGAGGCGATCGGCGACGACTTCTACCGCATCACCGTGCGCTTCGGCTTCATGGAAGTCCCCGACGTGCCGCTGGCGCTGATGCGCTCCTGCGACATGGGCGAGAGCATCGGCATCCCCTTCGACCCGATGGACACGACGTATTTCGCCAGCCGCGAAACCATCGTCGCCGGCCGCCACCGCGGCATGCCGGTCTGGCGCGATCGCCTGTTCGCCTTCCTGCATCGCAACGCGGCACCGGCGACGGGCTTCTTCCGCATTCCGGGCAACCGCTTGGTGGAGCTCGGCGCGCAAGTCGAAATCTGAACGGGCGCGCGGACGCGTTCACCCTTTTTCGGACGGAAGCTTGGCGTCCGGCGGCGCGCAATGCGATCCTGTCCCCGCCCATCCAGGCGGTGGGTGGAAGGCAAGGGGAAATGGGGATGCTGGACAACGCGGCGCGCGAAAGTGCGCGCACGTGGGCGGTCGTCGTCGGCCACCCGGGGCACGAATTGCGATTGCTCGGCTGGATGCGCCAGGTGCGCCCCGCCGTGGCGGTCCTCACGGACGGATCGGGCAGCGGCGAACGCGGCCGCCTTCCGCAAACGATCGAATTGCTCGACAAGATCGGCGCCGCCACCGGCCCGGTCTTCGGCGTGCTCGGCGATCGCGAGGTCTACGCCGCCATGTGCGCCGGGGATGCGGCGCCGTTCCTGGCCATCGCGCACCGCCTGGCCGATTGGTTCGTCGAAACCGGCGTCGATTGCGTCGCCAGCGATGCGCCCGAAGGCTACAACCCGACGCACGACCTGTGCGCGGCGATCACCGCCGTTGCCGTGCGCCTGGCCAACCAGCGCCGCGCCGATCCGGTGCGCCACTACACCTATCCCGTGATCCTGCCCCCGGTGCCCAGGCCCGCGAGCGTGCACGTGTCGCTCGACGACGCCGCGCTCGACGAAAAGCTCGACTTCGCGCGCGCCTACGCCGCCAGCGCGGGCGGCGCCCTGATCGAAGAAACCGAACAGATGATCGCGCACTTCGGGCGTGAGGCCTTCCGCGACGAAGTGATCTCCCCGGCCGACACGCAGGGCGCGTTCGCCGCCTTCGCCACGACCGCACCGTTCTACGAAGCCTACGGCCGCAAGAAGGTCGCCGAAGGCTTGTACGACACCGCGATCTGCTTCGCGCCCCACTTCGCGCCGCTGCTGCGCGCCATGGAGGCTTGAAGTGGCCAAGGCATCGAAGGGCGGGTTGCGCGTCCTCATCACCAACAACACCGCGGCGATGCGCGCCGGGTCGGAGCTGTACGTGCTCGACCTCGCGCGCGCGCTGCTGCGCCGCGGGCACCAGCCGGTCGTCTACAGCACGGTGCTCGGCGACGTGGCCGAGTCGCTGCGTCGCGCGACCGTGCCCGTCGTCGACGATCTGTCCGCGCTGAACATCGCGCCCGACGTGATCCACGGCCAGCACCACCTGGAAACGATGACGGCCGCGCTGCACTTCGCGGGCACGCCGGTCGTGGCGCTGTGCCATGGCTGGATGCCGTGGGAAGAAACGCCGCCGGTCTTCCCGACCATCGCGCGCTGGATCGCCGTCGACGATCTGTGCGCAGAACGCCTGGCGACGACGGCGGGCGTGGATCGCACGCGCATCCGCACGCTGTACAACGGCGTGGACATCGAACGCTTCCAGCCGCGCGCGCCGCTTCCGCAGACGCCGCGCCGCGCGCTGATCTTCAGCAACTACGCCACGCGCGATGCATGGGCCGCGACCATCGAGCGCGCGTGCCGCCAGGCGGGCATCGCCGCCGACATCGCCGGCCTGTGCTCGGGCAGCGCGAGCGACGCACCGGAAACCTTGCTGCGCGATTACGACATCGTCTTCGCCAAGGCGCGTTGCGCGCTCGAAGCGATGGCCGTGGGTTGCGCGACGGTCGTCGCCGACCGCGCGGGCCTGGGAGGCCTGGTGTCCTCGTCGAACTTCGACCGCCTGCGCGCGCTGAATTTCGGCATCCGCACCATGCAGGCCGCGGCGGTCACCGAAGCTGGCGTGCTCGAAGCCATCGCCGCCTACGACGCCGAGGATGCCGCGCGCATCCGCGATCGCGTCCGCAGCGAAGGAAACTACGACGCACTCGCCGACGCGCTCGTCGTCCAGTATCGCGAAGCCATCGACGCCGGCCGCTTCCCCGATCCGCAAGCCTGCACGCAAGCCGCCGCGCGTTACCTGCGCGACACGGTCTCGCCGATGGTGAAGTCGATGGAACAGGCGCAGGCCGCGCGACGCGAAGCCGAACAGGCGCGCGAAGCGCTGATCGAATCCGCCGCCGAGGCGACGGCTGCCGCGAACAAACGCATCCAGTCCGCGATCGACGCGCGCGAAGCGGCCGTCGTCGAACGCGCCGTCGCGCTCAAGGCGCACGACGAGATGGAAGGACGCGTGGCGCGCGCATCGCAGCGTGCGCTGGATGCGGGCATCGAACGCGACGCCGCGTTCGCCGCGCGCGACGAAGCCAAGGATGCAACGCTCGTCGCGACGCTCGCGCAGGCGCGCACCGCCGAGGCGCTCGCCGAAGCCTTGCGTGCGCAGGCGCAGATCGCACTGGATCTCAGCGAAGCCTTGCGCGGGCAGGGGCAGGCGACGCGCGAGTTGGCGCAGGCGCAGGCGCACATCGCCTCGCTGCAATCGCAAATCGACGAGGCGCATCGCGTGCGCGACGAACTGCATCGCTCGCGTGCATGGCGCGCGGTGAGCACGTATCGCCGCTTCCGGGCGAAGTTCGCATGACGCCCGTGGCCGTGGTGGGCTTCGGCCGCATGGGGCGCCTGCATGCGCGCACGCTGTCGGCGATGCCCGAATATCGCCTGGCCGCCATCGTCGATCCCGACGTGGGCTGCGCCGAGGAAGCCGCCGCACTGGGGGCGACCTGGCACGCTTCGATCGAAATGCTCGAACACGACATCCGCCATGCGATCGTCGCCGTGCCGTCGGCGCGCCACGCCCAGGTCGCCTGCGCGCTCGCGCGTCGCGGCGTGCATTGCCTGATCGAAAAGCCGGCCGGTGCCAATGCGCAGGACGCGGCCGCGCTGATCGCCGCGTCCGACATCGACGGCACCTGCATGCGCGTGGCCTTCAGCGAACGCTTCAACCCGGTGATCGAATCGCTGCTCGCCGCGCCGCCGCCGACGACGCTCGCGATCCGCCGTCATTCTTCGCATGCGCTGGATGTTCCGCGCGAGAGCGACGTGTTGCGCGACCTGCTCGCGCACGACCTGGATTGGTTGTGCGCACTCGCCAAGGCCGCGCCGACGCAGATCGAAATCCTCGATGCGCGCCGTCACTACGAACGTTGGGAGGCGATCCGTTGCCGCCTGCGTTTCCCGAACGGCATGGAAGTCGACCTCTCCGCGAGCCGCATCGCCACGCGCCCCGAACGCGCCGTGCACGTCGCGGGGAAGGGCGTGCTGCCGCTGGACGAAGTGCGCGAAGACGAAGATGCGCTGACCGCACAGGCGCGCGCGTTCCTGCGCGCCACGATGGACGAACCCGCGCCGCTGGCATCGCTCGAGCAGGCCTTCCAGGTGCATCGCGTGCTGGATCGCGTCGAACGCGCCGCCTGCGAACTGGAAGCCACGCATGCAGCGTGAGGTCGCCTTCTTCGACGCGGTCGCGCTGCATGCGCCGATCGCGGACGAACTGCTGGCCGCGTGCGAACGCGTCCATCGCCATGGGCAATATCTCGACGGCCCGGAAGTCGCGGCGCTCGAAGCGCGCCTGGGCGCGTGGGTCGGCGGCGAGGCGATCGCCTGCACGTCGGGGACCACCGCGCTGGTGATGGCCTTGATGGCGGCCGGCGTCGGTGCGGGCGACGAAGTGATCCTGCCGGCTTTCACCTTCGCAGCGCCCGTCGAAGCGGTGCTGCTGCTCGGCGCGGTGCCCGTGCTGGCCGACATCGAACCGGCGACGTATACGCTCGACGTCGAGGCCACTCGCGGTGCGATCACCCCGCGCACGCGCGCCATCGTCGCGGTGTCGCTGTACGGCCAGCCGGCCGACATGCCTGCGCTGCAGACGCTGGCCGATGCGCACGGCCTGATCCTGATCGAAGACGCCGCGCAAAGTTTCGGCGCCACGCTGCACGGCACGCGCAGCGGCGCGTTCGGCCACATCGCGTGCACGAGTTTCTTCCCGACCAAACCGCTCGGCGGCTGCGGCGACGGCGGCGCGTTGTTCACGCGCGACCCCGTGCTGGCGCGCGCGCTGCGCGAGATCCGCAATCACGGCCAATCCGCCAAATACGTCCACGCGCGCCTGGGCTTCAACGGCCGCATGGATACGATGGCGTGCGCGCAGTTGTTGGTGAAACTCGCGCATTTCGAAGCGCAACTCGCCCGCCGGCGCGCGATCGCCGCGTTCTATGCGCGCGCGTTGCCCGAAGCGCTGCAACGGCCCGTCGTCCGTCCCGGGGCCGAAAGCGCGTGGGCCCTGTACACGGTCCGCATTGAATCGCGCGATGCCTTCGCGAGCGCGCTGGCGCAGGCCGGCATCCGCACCGCGATCCACTATCCCGTGCCGCTGCATCGCCAGCCGGCCTTCGCCGGGCGCTGCCGCTGCCGCTGGACGCACCTGGATGCCACGCAAACCGCCTGTGCACAGGTCCTGAGCCTGCCCCTGCATCCGGCGCTGGACGATGCGGCGCTGGCCCGCGTGGCCGAAGCGGCCGCCGACGCCCTGGCCGTCGCCGCCTGAAGTTTTGCGCCCGCGCGCAAAGGGCGCGAACATGGCGGCATGAACGACACCCGCGTCATCACGTCCACCGCCACGCGCGAAGACGAGGCCATCGAAGCCTCCATCCGCCCCAGGAAGCTTTCCGAATATCTCGGCCAGGTGCCGGTCCGGGAGCAGATGCAGATCTACATCGAGGCGGCGAAGGCGCGCGGGGAGGCGCTCGACCACGTCCTGATCTTCGGTCCGCCGGGCCTGGGCAAGACCACGCTCTCGCACGTGATCGCCAACGAACTGGGCGTCGGCCTGCGCCAGACCTCCGGCCCGGTCATCGAGAAGGCGGGCGATCTGGCCGCGCTGCTGACCAACCTGCAGCCGCACGACGTGTTGTTCATCGACGAGATCCATCGCCTCTCGCCGGCGATCGAGGAAGTGCTGTATCCGGCGATGGAAGATTTCCAGATCGACATCATGATCGGCGAAGGCCCCGCGGCCCGTTCGATCAAACTCGACCTGCCGCCCTTCACCCTGATCGGCGCGACCACGCGCGCGGGCCTGCTCACCGCGCCCCTGCGCGACCGCTTCGGCATCGTGCAGCGGCTGGAGTTCTACACGCCCGAAGAGCTCACGCGCATCGTGCGTCGTTCGGCCAACATCCTGGCCATCCAGTGTTCGCCCGAAGGCGCGGCGGAAATCGCCAACCGTTCGCGCGGCACGCCGCGCATCGCCAACCGCCTGTTGCGCCGCGTGCGCGACTTCGCGCAGGTGCGCGCGGCCGGCATCATCGACCGCGAGGTCGCAGACGCGGCGATGCAGATGCTGAAAGTCGACCCGCAGGGTTTCGACGAACTCGACCGCCGCATGCTGCGCACCATCGTCGAATCCTTCGACGGCGGCCCGGTCGGCGTGGAATCGCTCGCCGCCGCGCTGAGCGAGGAACGCGGCACGCTCGAGGACGTGATCGAGCCCTATCTCATCCAGCAGGGTTACCTGGTCCGCACCGCGCGCGGACGCATGGCCTCGGCGAAGGCGTATCGCCACCTCGGCCTGCGACCGAAGGCCGGCGCACAGGACCTCTTCGCCTCGCCTGCACCGACGGATCCCGATGATGCAAGCGGTGAATGAGCCCGTGTTCAGTTGGCCGACACGGGTGTATTGGGAGGATACCGACGCCGGTGGCGTGGTCTACCACGCGCAATACCTGGCCTTCCTCGAACGCGCGCGCACCGAATGGATGCGCGCGCAGGGGCACGGCCAGGATCACCTGCGCAACGAACATGACCTGGTGTTCGCGGTGCGGGCGATGCAGATCGACTTCCGCCTCCCGGCGCGGCTGGACGATGCGCTGCAAGTGTCCGTCGCGTTGCGCGAATGCCGTCGCGCGAGCCTGGTGCTCGTGCAGGAAATCCGCCGCGACGGGGAACTGTTGCTCGATGCGCAGGTCCGTGTCGCTGCGTTGTCGGCTTCCCGCTTCAAACCCGTTGCCATCCCCCAACCGTTGTTCGATGCATTGAACCGCCTCGTGGAGACCCCCGCATGACGCCCATCCTGATGTTGCAGGAAGCCGCCACCCAGGCCCTGCCCGACCAGGCGCCCGCGCAAACCGTGTCGATCGCCGACCAGGCGGGGCAGGCGGCGCACGCCGCATCGGCGGGCAACATCAACGTGCTCGACCTGGTCCTCCACGCGAGCATCCCGGTGCAGCTGGTGATGCTGTTGTTGCTGTTCGCGTCGATCGCCTCGTGGGTGATCATCTTCCGCAAGAAGCGCGTGCTCGACCGCGCGGAAAAAGACACCGAACGTTTCGAAGAACGTTTTTGGTCGGGTGCCGAACTGTCGAAGCTGTATGCCGGCGCCACCGAGCGCGGCCGCGTCGCCGAAGGCCTGGAAGCGATCTTCGAAGCCGGCTTCCGCGAGTTCAACCGCATCCGCCAGCGTCGCGGCGTGGACAGCCGCATCCAGCTCGAAGGCGCGCAACGCGCGATGCGCGCCACCACCTCGCGCGAAGTGGACGGCCTGGAACACAACCTCGAATTCCTCGCCAGCGTCGGTTCGATCAGCCCCTACGTGGGCCTGTTCGGCACGGTGTGGGGCATCATGATTTCCTTCCAGGGCCTGGCGAACGTGAAGGAAGCGACGATCGCCACCGTCGCGCCCGGCATTTCCGAAGCGCTGATCGCCACCGCGATGGGCCTGTTCGCCGCGATCCCGGCGGTGTGGGCCTACAACCGCTTCGCCACCAAGGTCGAACGCATCGCCACGCGTTACGACGCATTCTCCGAAGAGTTCTCCTCGATCCTCCAGCGCCAGGCGCACGCCGACGAATAAGGAGCGGGCAATGACCGCCATGTCACCGCGCCGCCATCGCAAGCGCAAACTCAAGGCCGAAATCAACGTCGTGCCGTACATCGACGTGATGCTCGTGCTGCTGATCATCTTCATGGTGACCGCGCCCTTGTTGAACCTCGGCGTCGACATCGAACTGCCGCAGTCCAACGCGCGCCCGGTGGAACAGAAGCAGGAACCGGTCGTGATCAGCATGAACGCGCAAGGCAAGCTGTGGCTGAAGCTGCAGGGCCAGGAAAACGAAGCGACGACGCTCGACGACCTCGTGCTGAAGGTCGGCGCCTTCGTGCGCAACAACAAGGACACGCCGGTGTACGTGGCCGCCGACAACGACGTGGCGTACCAGAAGGTTTATGACGTGCTCACCGCGCTGCAGACGCGCGCCAACGTGCCGCGCGCAGGCTTGATGAGCCAGCCCACGGGCGCATTGGCGCCGGGAGCCGCGAAGAAGTGAAGGAGACGCGCGCCGATACGGTGCAGTCCATCGTTGCGGCGATCGTGCTGCACGCGCTCCTGTTTGCGCTGATGTATTTCGGCCTGTTCTGGACGTGGAGCGAGGCCGACGAGATCCAGCGCGGGCCGGTGATCGAGGCCACGCTGATCGATCCCAATGCCTTGTCTGCGTCGATGCGCCGTTCGCTGGCCAAGCGGCCCGAACAGACCACGCCCGCGCCGCAGGAAATCGCGCCGATCGAGCAACCCAAGCCCGAACCGCGTCCCGAGGATGCACCGACGCCGCCGCAGCCGATCGCGCAGGAGGTCGTGCCCGAGCCCGATGTCGAAACGCAGGAAGCGGTCGTCGACGCGCCTTCGCCGAAACCGCCCGCGCCGAAGGTGCAGGAAGCGAAACAACGCCAGGAACAGATCGACACGACCGCGCAGGAACGCCAGCAACAGGCCGAGCGCGAGCGTCGCCTGAGCGCGATGGAACAGATGCGCCAGAAGCAGCTCGAAGACATCCGTCGCCAGCGCGAAGCGAACCAGAAAGAATTGAACCTGCGCGAGCAGAAGTTGCGCCAGATCGCCGATGCGCGCGGGATGGCCGAGGCCGCAGCGACGGCCGATTCGAATTCCGAAGCCTCCCCGCAACCCGGCTCGGGCGGCGATGCCGACACGCTGCGTTCGCGCTGGTTGCAGGCCATCGTCGACCAGATCCGCCAGAACTGGAGCCGCCCCGACGACGTGCCCAACGGCATGTGCCCGATCCGCATCCAGATGGAGCGGGGCGGGCGCGTGGCGTCGGTCGAAGTGCTCCCCGGTTGCCCGTACGACGAACTCACCCGGCGTTCGGTCGAAGCCGCGGTGCTGAAGGCCCAGCCGCTCCCCTACGCCGGATTCGAGCGCGTTTTCCAGCCCGAATTGCGACTGGGTTTCCGCGCGGAATGACGCGACTCGACCCGCGGGTCCGGTCTCGTTCATCTTTGTTCCACATTTCACGGCCAAGCTGTTAACTACGTCCGCTCCATTCAGGAATCCCCCGATGACCCGAACGCTGCGCCGGCTCGCCGCCACTGTCCTGCTGCTGCTCTCGACCGGCATGGCCCCTCTGGCTGCATTGGCCCAAGTCGACGCCGAAGTCGTGGGCGGTACAGCCTCGGCCCTGCCGATCGCGGTCGTTCCCTTCGCCGGTTCCACGGGCGAGAACGAAATCGGGGGCATCGTCGCCGCCGACCTCGCGCGTTCCGGCGCCTTCCGCGTGCTGCCCGATCGCGACCTCGTCGAGCGCCCGACGCGTTCGAGCGAAGTGAACTACGCCACGTGGCGCTTGTTGAAGCAGGAATTCCTGCTCGCCGGCCGCGTGATGCCCGAAGGCGGCAACCTGCGCGTGGAGTACGAGCTGTTCGACGTCTCCAAGCAGCAACGCATCCTCGGCGAAGCGAAGATCGCTCCCGGCACCGCGGCGCGCGACCTCGCGCACCAGGTCGCCGACTCGGTGTACGAAAAGATCCTCGGCGTGCGCGGCGCGTTCTGGACGCGCATCGCCTACGTCACCGCGAGCGGCACGGGCAACAACCGCCACTACCAGTTGATGGTGTCCGACAGCGACGGCTTCAATTCGCAGGCCGTGGTGAGTTCGCCGCAGCCAATTCTCTCGCCGTCGTGGAGCCCGGATGGAAAGCGCTTGGCGTACGTCAGTTTCGATCGCGGAAATTCCTCGATCTACATCCAGAACCTGACGACCAGCGGGCGCGAACTGATCGCGAGCTTCCGCGGAATCAATGGCGCGCCGAGTTTCTCGCCCGACGGTACGAAGCTCGCGATGACGCTCTCCAAGAGCGGCAACCCCGAGGTCTACGTGATGACGCTCGGCAGCAAGCAGCTGAGCCAGATCACCAACCACTTCGGCATCGACACCGAACCGGTGTGGAGCGCCGACGGCGGCACGATCTATTTCACCTCCGATCGCGGCGGCAAGCCGCAGATCTACCAGGCGTCTTCTTCCGGTGGCGGCGCCACGCGCCTGACCTTCGCGGGCAGCTACAACGCACGCGCGACGGTTTCGGCCGATGGCAAGAAAATCGCCACCGCGCAGGGCAACGGCAACACCTATCGCATCGCGCTGATGGATCGCACGATGGGCAATCGGTGGACGCCCTTGTCGCCGGGCAACCTCGACGAATCGCCGAGCTTCGCCCCCAACGCATCGATGCTGTTGTACGCCGCGAAAGAAGGCGGGCGCAGCGTTTTGTACACCGTGTCCGCCGACGGCCGCGCCCGCGCGAAGCTGCCGGTACAGGGCGCGAGCGTCCAGGAACCGGCCTGGGGCCCGTACCGGCTGAAACGCTGAACGGGCGTAGTATTTCGGATCCACGGCCGTGTCCCCCGACGCGGCCGCCCCACACTGCGAGAAGACGAGGAACGACGATGAACGCAACGACACACAAGTTCGGTCGCATCATGATGGCCGCCATGCTCTGCACGGCCGTCGTGGCCTGCTCCAAGAAGGTCAAGGAAGAGCCGGTGCAGCCGGTCGCGCCGAGCACGATGGCGCCGGTGACCGAAGCGCCCGCCGCCGCGGGTGCGTTCACGCCCGAAGACCTCGACACCGATGCCTGCCTGCGCCAGCGCGTGGTGTACTTCGACTTCGACCAGGATTCGCTGCGTCCGGAATTCCAGGCCGCGATGGCGTGCCATGCCAAGTACCTGCGCGATCGTCCGTCCGCGCGCATGTCGCTGGAAGGCAACGCCGACGAGCGTGGCAGCCGCGAATACAACCTCGGCCTCGGCGAACGCCGCGGCAACGCCGTGTCCTCCGCGCTGCAGGCCAACGGTGGTTCGGGCAGCCAGATCACCGTGGTGAGCTACGGCGAAGAACGCCCGACCTGCAACGAATCGACCGAAGATTGCTGGGCCAAGAATCGTCGCGTCGAGATCGTCTACACGGCGAAGTAAGACATGCGGCGCCAGATCGCCTTGTGTGTCATCGCGGCGGCCCTCGTGGCCGCCGCGCCCGCGTTCGCGCAACGCGCCAGCCTCGCCGACCGCGTGGCCCTGCTCGAACAACAGGCGGCCAACAACCAGGGCAACGTCGACCTGCTCAACCAGGTGCAGCAACTGCGTTCGGAAGTGACGGCGCTGCGCTCGCAACTGGAAGAAGCGCACCAGCAGAACGCGCAGATGAAGGCCGATTACGACGCGCGCTGGGGCGATCTGGATGCGCGCCTGGCACGCATCGAAACCGGCGGCGGTGCGAACACCGTGCCGGCGACGCCCGCCAGTGCATCGACGGCGTCGCGTGGCGCGACGACGGTCGCTGCCGAACGCGCGCCGACCGTGCGCGGCGATGCCGGCAAGGTCGCGCAATCGGCCGACGAACGCAGCGCCTACAACGCCGCCTTCGACGTGCTCAAGGCCGGCGACTACGTGCAGTCGGCGCAGAAGTTCCAGCAGTTCCTGCACGACTATCCCGGCGGCACGTACACGCCGAATGCGTTGTACTGGCTCGGCGAGAGCTACTACGTCACGCAGAACTACGAGCTCGCGCAGGAGCAGTTCCAGGCCCTGCTGAGCCAGTATCCGACGCACGACAAGGCCCCGGGAGCGCTGCTCAAGGTGGGCCTGTCGCAGTTCGGCCTGAAGCAGATGGATGCCGCGGAAGCCACCCTGGCCCGCGTTTCCCAGCAATACCCGGGCACCGACGCCGCCCGCACCGCGGATGACCGGCTCCGGGCGATCCAGCTGAGCAAGGTTCGCTAAACCGCAGCCTCACATGGGGTCGCCAGGGGGCGTTGCCCCCTGGCTCCCACCGCACAAGTCGCCGGGCAATCAGGGTACTCGCGACCTGTAAAATGGCCCCATGTCTGCCGTCCTCCCCGCCACCGACGCGGCCCCCGCCGCCGAGGCCGCGCGCCTCAAGCTCACCGAAATCTTCCTGTCCCTGCAGGGCGAAGCCCGCGATGCGGGCTGGCCGACCGTGTTCGTTCGCCTCACCGGCTGCCCGCTGCGGTGCCGCTACTGCGATACCACCTATGCCTTCTTCGGCGGGGAGTGGTGGGACATCGACGCGATCCTCGCCGAAGTGGCCAAGCACGGCGTCCGCCACGTCTGCGTCACCGGCGGCGAACCGCTCTCGCAGAAACGCGTGATCGGGTTGCTGGCGAAACTCTGCGACGCCGGTTACGTCGTCTCGCTCGAAACTTCCGGCGCGATCGACATCTCCGATGTCGACACGCGTGTCTCGCGCATCGTCGACATCAAGACGCCCGACTCCGGCGAAGTCGAACGCAATCGCTGGGAAAACCTGGCGCTGCTCACGCCGCACGACCAGGTGAAGTTCGTGATCTGCAGCCGCGCGGATTTCGACTGGGCGTGCAAGGTGCTGTTCGAACACAGGATCTTCGAGCGCTGCGACGTCCTGTTCTCGCCGAGCCACGCGCAGATCGCCCCGCGCGAACTCGCCGACTGGATCGTCGAAGCGCGCTTGCCCGTGCGCTTCCAGACGCAGTTGCACAAGGCCCTGTGGGGCGAGGAGCCGGGCCGTTGAATCGTGAATCCAAGCGTGCCGTCGTACTCGTCTCCGGCGGCATGGACTCGGCGGTGGTGCTCGCGATCGCGCACGAACTGGGCTTCGAGACCTACGCGATGAGCGTGCGCTACGGCCAGCGCCACACGAGCGAACTGGACGCCGCCGACCGCGTGTCGAGTGCGCTCGGCGCCGCCGCGCACAAGACCGTGGTCGTCGACCTGCGTTCGATCGGTGGCAGCGCGCTGACCGACGCCGACATCGACGTCCCCGAATCCGGCGGCCCCGGCATCCCCGTCACCTACGTGCCGGCGCGCAACACGATCATGTTGTCGCTCGCGCTCGGCTGGGCCGAAGTGCTCGGATCCTCGGACCTGTTCTGCGGCGTCAATGCCGTCGACTTCTCCGGCTACCCCGACTGTCGGCCCGAATTCATCGACGCCTTCGAGAAAGTCGCGAACGTGGCGACCAAGGCGGGCGTCGAAGGGGCGGGATTCCGCGTCCACGCGCCGCTGATGCGGATGTCGAAAGCCGACATCGTGCGCGAAGGCCTGCGCCTGGGCGTCGATTTCTCGCAGACCGTCTCGTGCTACCAGGCCGACGCCGAAGGCCGCGCCTGCGGCCATTGCGACGCGTGCCGCCTGCGCGCCGAAGGCTTCGCGGCCGCGGGCGTCGAAGACCCGACACGCTACGTCGGGTAGAATGCCCGCCGCGCGCCGGATGGCGCCGCGCCTGGAACATGTGGGCCGTTAGCTCAGTCGGTAGAGCATCGGACTTTTAATCCGCTGGTCGATGGTTCGAATCCATCACGGCCCACCAGCTCGCGCTAAGCGCGCGGGCTGGTGGGGGTCATTCGCGAGGCGAATGACCTGCCCAACATTCGCTTCGCAAATGTCGGGGCCCTGCTTGCAGGCCAAATACCCCGCGCTGTCGCGCCGCCCCTTTTACTAAAAGGGGCTGTTCCTCCATTTCGGGGCGCAGATTTCTGGCGGTCAAAGCACGGCGCTGAATCCGCGGGGCGTGGGCATCCGTATCTGGATGCATGAACAAGCTCTCCCGAAGGAAAGTGATCGTCGCCGGTGGCTTGGCGCTGACCGGGTGTGTGCTCGGGCTGGGGGCCTGCGATGCGCAGCGTCCTGCGGCTGCGGCCGCCAGGCAATTCGAAATCATGCGTAGCGACGCGCAGTGGCGCGAGCGCCTGACGCCCGCCCAGTACGCCGTGCTGCGACAGGCGGCGACCGAGCGTCCTTATTCGAGTCCGCTGAACGACGAGCATCGCAAGGGCACGTTCGCATGGGCGGGCTGTGCCTTGCCGCTGTTCTCTTCGGCCACCAAGTTCGACAGCGGCACGGGCTGGCCGAGTTTCTGGCAGCCGCTGACCAATGCGGTCGGCGAGGACGTGGACACCTTGCTCGGCATTCCGCGCACCGAAGTGCATTGCCGTCGCTGCGGCGGCCACCTGGGCCACGTCTTCGACGACGGGCCGAAGCCCACCGGCTTGCGTTACTGCATGAACGGCGCGGCGATGACGTTCATGGCGGGCTGACCGCCTTCCACACGGGATTTCCGAATGTTGCTCCTCATCCTCGCTTACCTCGGCGGCGCGCTGACGATCGTCAGCCCGTGCATCCTGCCGGTCCTTCCGTTCGTGTTCGCACGTTCCGACCAACCCTTCGCACGTAGCGCGCTTCCGCTGCTCATCGGCATGGCGGCCACGTTCGCCGTCGTCGCCACGTTCGCGGCGGTCGGCAGCGAGTGGGTGGTGCAGGCCAACCACGTGGGGCGCTGGATCGCGCTCGTGTTGATGGCGGCCTTCGCATTGGCGTTGCTGTGGCCGGGCCTCGCGCTGCAAATCGGCAAGCCCTTCCAGTGGTTGGGCGGGAAGCTGAGCACGTCGGTCGATGGGGCCAACGGGCGCGGCGCGAGTGCAGGTTTCGGTGCATCGCTACTGCTCGGTGTTGCGACCGGTTTGCTTTGGGCGCCGTGCGCTGGCCCGATCCTCGGATTGGTGCTCACCGGCGCTGCGTTGCAGGGCGCGAATGTCGGCACCACCGGATTGTTGCTGGCCTACGGCCTCGGTGCCGCGACGTCGCTGGCGATCGCGTTGCTCGTCGGCGGGCGCGTGTTCGATGCGCTCAAGCGCTCCATGGGCGCCGGCGAATGGGTGCGCCGTGGCTTGGGCATGGCGATGTTGGTCGCGGTGGTCGCCATCGCGACGGGCGCCGACACGGGCGTGCTCACCAAGCTTTCCATCGCCAGCACCGGCCGCATCGAGCAACGCCTGCTCGACCGCCTGCAGCCTTCGCAAGCGCGCGCGGAAGCGGCCCCGAGCATGATGATGATGGACGCCAAATCGGGCGCAACGCAGGCCTTGCCCGTCGAAGGCACCTTGCCTGCGCTGGATGGCGCAACCGCGTGGTTGAACACCGCGCCGCTCACCGCAGCATCCTTGCGCGGCAAGGTCGTGCTGATCGACTTCTGGACGTACTCGTGCATCAACTGCCTGCGCACCTTGCCGCACGTGCGCGCGTGGGCCGACAAGTATCGCGACGCCGGCCTGGTGGTGATCGGTGTCCATGCGCCCGAGTTCGCCTTCGAGCGCGACCTCGGCAACGTCCGCAAGGCGGTGAAGGATCTGGGGATCACCTATCCGGTCGCCGTCGACAACGGCTATGCGATCTGGCGCGGCTTCGACAACCAGTATTGGCCGGCGCACTACTTCATCGACGCGCAGGGACGCGTACGCGCCCATCACTTCGGCGAAGGCGAGTACGCGCAGTCCGAGCAGATCATCCGCACGCTGTTGAGCGAAGCGGGGAAGCACGCGCTGCCCGCGATGGTCGCGCAGCATGCGCCGACGACGGGCGTCGAAGCCGATGCGGACCTGGCGCAGCTCAAGTCGCCCGAGACCTACATCGGGTACGCGCGCGCGGAAAACTTCGTGTCGGTCGGCGGCGTCGAAAAGGACCGCGTCAAGCGTTACGACGCGACACCCGGCGTGTCGCTCAACCACTGGGCCTTGAAGGGCGAGTGGAATGTCGGCGAAGAAGATGCGCGACTGGCATCAGCGAATGGCGACATCGTCTATCGCTTCCACGCACGCGACCTGCATCTGGTCCTCGCGCCCGGCAAGGAGGGCAAGCCGGTGCGCTTCCAGGTGCGCATCGACGGCAAGCCGCCCGGCGGCGACCACGGCGACGACATCGACGCGTCGGGCGCAGGCGTCGTCGACGGCCATCGCCTCTACCAGTTGGTGCGGCAACGCACGGCGGTGCAGGAACACACGTTCGAGATCCGCTTCCTCGACCCCGGCGTTCGCGCCTACGCATTCACCTTCGGCTGACGCGTCGCGACATTCGACGCGCAAGGAGTTCCGATGCACGTTGCAACAGAAAAAATCGTGGCCGGTGCGGTGGCACTCGGTGTCGTCGGTTTGCTGGTGGCTGGCCTGTCGACGATTCGCAATCCGGCGGTGGCCGCGGTCCAGGCGATCGAGGTGCCGGCGTTCGTCGAGACAACCGCCACCAGGCCCGCCGCAACGGCACGCCCGGAGACCGTCGTCTTCGCCGGCGGATGCTTCTGGGGCGTGCAGGGCGTGTTCCAGCACGTCAAGGGCGTGCAGCGTGCGGTGTCCGGCTACATCGGTGGCGACGCGGCGTCGGCGCACTACGCGATCGTCGCGACCGGGCTGACGGGCCATGCCGAAGCGGTGCAGGTCATCTACGATCCATCGCAGATTTCCTATCCGCAGTTGATGCAGGTGTTCTTCTCCGTCGTGCACGATCCGACGCAACGCAACTACCAGGGCCCCGACCACGGCACGCAATATCGGTCCGCCATCTACACGACGACGCGCGCCCAATGGCAGGACACCACCGCGTACATCGCGCAACTGCGCAAGGCCGCCATCTTCCACGCACCCATCGTCACGCAGGTGCAGACGGCGCGGCCCTTCTATCCGGCGGAGGCCTACCATCAGGATTACATGGCCCTGAATCCGCAGGCCGGCTACATCCGCTATTGGGATGCGCCGAAACTGACGGCGTTGAAGGCGACTTACCCGGCCTTGTACCGCGACAAGCCAATGCTGTTGACGCAGCGATAGATCGAATCTCGTCTGTCGCTCCCCCTCGCGGGTGACCCCGTCCGCATCGAAGCAAGGCAATCGTTTTTCTCCATGGCGGTGCTGCGATCCGCCCTGGAGATGCCCCATGAAGCCACGCAATCTCATCGGTGCGTGCGCACTCGCGTGCGCGCTGGCCTTCGGCGCGCATGCCGCGACGCCTTCCGATCCGCTCCTGCGGGCGCAGGAACTGATCACCACCGCGCCTGGCGTTTCGGTCAGCGTGTATGCCACCGGGTTCAACAACCCGCGCGGTTTGAAGTTCGCCATCGGCGATCGCCTCGTTGTCGCCGAAGGTGGCACGGGCGGTACGCAGTCGACGGCGGGGCGGTGCGATCAGATCGATCCGCCGATCGGGCCGTATACCGGCAGCGCGACGGGTGGGCGGATTTCCCGCGTGCTCGACTTCGGCGGGTTCCGTCGGCGCGCGACGTACTACAGCAACCTCCCCAGCAGCCAGACGAGCGCGGGCTCCGGTTCCCTCGTCAGCGGCGTCGCGGACATCGCGTACGTCGACGACACGCTGTACGCGCTGATCAGTGGTGCGGGTTGTTCCCATGGCGTCGTCAATCGCGACAACGCGATCGTTCGCCTGGTGCCTGGTGCTTCGCCCGTCATCGTTGCCAACCTCAGCCGGTGGTTGAAGGCGCACCCAGGCGGCGCGCTCGGGCCGGACGTCGAGACCGACGGCACCTGGTACAGCATGGTGGCGTACAACGGTGCGCTGTACGTGGTCGAGCCGAACAACGGGCTCTTCATCCGCGTGAATCCGACGACGGGTGCGATCACGCGCATCCTCGATGTCTCCGCGGCGCTCGGCGGCCACAGCGTTCCGACGGCGCTCACGCGACACAACGGCTATTTCTACATCGCCAACCTCGGCACGTTCCCGATCGTCGACGGTTCGCAGCGCGTCTGGCGCGTGTTGCCGAATCCGACACGCCTGCAAGCGGTCGCACGCGGAACCGCGATCCTCGGCATCGCGTTCGACAGGAACGATGCGCTCTACATCCTGCAGATGTCGTCCGGCGGGCCCGACCCGACGCCCGGCATGGGCAGCATCGTGCGGATTCGCCCGGGCGGTGGCCCGCAGACGATCGTGCGCGGGCTGACCTTGCCGACCGCGATGGTGATGGGACCCGGGGGGGATCTGTTCGTCTCGAACATCGGCTTCGGTCCGCCGCTGCCCGGCGCCGGTCAAATCCTGCGCGTGCATGTGCCCTGATGCGCGAAGCGCGTGATCGCGTCGAGGATCGGCGCGGTCTCGCCCAGCCACCACCAATGCGCGGTCCCGGGCAATTCGAGCCATTGCGCGCCGGGAATCGCGTTCGCGACCTGGCGGCCGGCGCCGACGCGCACGGCGCGGTCGCCGGTGCGATGCATGACCAGCGTCGGCACGCGCACCTGCGGCAGTAAATCGCGCACGTCGCTCAGCGCGAGCGTGCGCAGGACGGCGCGCATGCAGCGCGGGCTGGACCCAAGGCGCAGCATGCGGGCCCACCAGCGCTGCAACAGCGGATCGTCCGCGTGGCCGGGCGCGAAGGTCTCGATGTCCGCCGGCCGCCCCCATTGCGCGACGAGCGCATCGAGCCAACGCGCGTACTGCTGCGCAGTCAGTGCCCACGGATAGTCGTGCGTGGCGGTTCCGCGCGCGAGCGTTGCCCAAAGCGCGAGCCCCGCAACGCGTTCCGGATGCTCGACCGCAAGCCGAATCGCGATCGGCCCGCCTTCGGACACGGCGAACACGAGCGCGCGTTTGCTCCCGACTGCGTCGAGGACCGATAACGCGTCGACGCTGCTCACCGACGTATCGGAGGGATCGACGGTGCGATCCGAGAGCCCGACACCGCGCCGGTCGTAAAGGATCACGCGGAACTCGCGCGCGAGCGCGCGGAAGAAATCCGCGGGCCCGCCGGGCTCCCAGGCCTGCTCCAGGTTCGAGACGAAGCCGCTGATGAAGAGCACATCGAGCGCGCCGTCGCCAATCACCTGATAGGCAAGATGTGTGTCGCCGCTGCGCGTGAACCGCGCCGTCGCGGGTGCGGGGGCGTTGTCGTCGCGCATTGTCGTCCCGGCGTCGCGCGCGCGGATTTCATCGGCGACTCGAAGCGTCGCGGCTTCCGGTTCGACACCGAGCTCGTCGTGCAGGAGTTGCCGGCAGCGCTCGAACTGTTGCAAGGCTGCGTGTGGCTGTCCGACTTCGACGTACAGCCGGATGAGCCGGCGCTGCGCCGCTTCGTTCAGCGGATCGATCGCGAGCAGATCCTGCGCATGCTGGAGCGCGCGTTCGTACTGTCGTGCGTCTTCGAGCCGCGTGATGAGCTGGGACAAAGCCTGCGCACGCGCCTGGCGCAGCGATTCGCGCTGTCGTTCCAGCCACGCCGACAGCTCGTCGCATTCGTCGAGCACCAGGCCCTCCGCGAACTCGGCCGCGGCCAGGTGCGCTGCGTGTTCGAGGACGGTCAGGCGCTCGTCGCTCGCATCCTCGGTCGCGCGATACAGTCCTTCCGCGAGGTCGCGGCGCAGCGCAGCCAGGTCGGTGGCGGCACGCACATCGTCGGCGAGCGCGACGGTCTGACGATCGGTGACGAGCGTGTCGTGCCCAACGTGGCTCGACAGCGCATGCAACAAGCGGCGCATGCGCCCGCGCGCGTCTGTCTCGTCGGCATCGGGCCAGAGCAGGGCGGACAGGCGCGCGCGACTCATCGGACGCGCTTCGGCGGCGAGCAGCGCGAGGACTGCCTGCTCGCGCCGCGCGCCCGGTTCGAACGCGCCCGCTGCATGCTCGAGCCGCACCGGCCCGAGCACGCGAAGCGCGAGGGGCGATGTCACCTCAACGCTCATGCAGCGGCTCGTTCGCGACGTTCGACGTCGCCCCGGCGCGACTGCGCGCACAACCACGCGATGATTTCAGCGACCACCGCGTCCGGGCTGCGCGCCCAGGAGAAGTGCCGCCGCCACGGCGCGTCGGCGGTGACACCGTCGATCTGCCGACGCGCGATCGCGCAGGACGCGAGCTTGGCGAGCAACTCGGTCGTCGCGCCGGTCGGCGCCACCGGATCGCCACGGAGTTCGACCGACAACACGGGCAACACGAGGGCATGCAGCGCCTCCTCGTAATCGATTCTACTGCCGGCAAAGCGATACCGGCCGGTGCTGGCGTTGTAACTCCAATCGGCCATCAATCGACGCGGCTGGTCGCCGCCGAAGCCCAGCAGCCGGCCCGGATACCAGGGCAGCAATGCAGCCGCCATTCGCACCGCCTGCACCGTGATGCGCGCGCGCAGGCGCAGGGCGTTTGGCCACGCGCGATAGTGCGCGGTACCGCTTGCAATCAGGATCAAACCCGCGAGGCCGCGCGATGCGTGCACGGCCGCAAGACTGCCGAGCTGACCGCCGAGGCTATGGCCGACGAGATAAATGGGCCGACCGGGAAACTGCGCGGCGATCGCGGCGATCAACGACGGGAGGTCTTGCTCGACGATCTCCTGATAACCGAATCGCGCGCCGTGTCGTGCAAGCGCCGTGCTGTCGCCTTGTCCGCGCAGATCGGCCAGGACCGCCACGCCGCCGGTCGCTTGCGCAAGCGCTTCGGCGAACGGCGTGTAGAAGCTTGCGGCGACCCCCATCGCCGGCAGGCAGACGAACACAGGCGCGCGCGCGTGCGGCCGGGAATGATTGAAGAGGACGACGGTGGACGCCCCATCGTCGTCGGCGAACAAGGTTCGGATGGAATCGAAGATCGCCATGGTCGGCTCCCGGTGCATTGAGGAGCCGCGAGCGTAGGCATCGAGCGTCCGCTGATCGTCCGCTGGCGCGCGTGCTCACTCTCCGCCGGCGCCCATGCGGCGCATTCGCGAAAACGGAAAGCCATTGCAACCGGTCTTCGGATCGTCGCGGCGCGCGATGGTCGTGCGCTCCGCATCGGCTTGTGTGCGGGCGTTGTAAGCACTCAGGCAAAACCCCCATTCGTACGGCGGCATGCCGGGGAGGGCGACCCAGTCGATACGCGTCCACAGGCCGGCGTCGCTGGCGTTGGCGCCATCGTTTTGCGCGACCAGGTACTGCGCCTCCGGATGCCATGCGACCAGGCGATAGCGTGTGTTCGGCCGTTGATGCCATTCCTGCGCCGAGACGCGATACGGGATGCCGTAGTCGTCGACGAAGTCCCCGAGCAGCATTTGCGGAGGCGTGGTGTCGAGCGCGTCGCCATGGGAGGCGCAGCCGCAGAGCGCGAGCAACGCAACGAAGACGGCACGTCGCCTGAGTGATGGATGCATCGGGGCGGTTCCTCTTGCCGACCGGTCGTCGGCGTATTCTAGGAAGTTCGCAATCCCACCGCTGAGCCAGCGCGATCCAAGATGCCACCCAGCGATTCCCCGGATCTCGGCAACTCAGCACGGGCCATGGCCATGAAGGCGTGTCGGTCGCTCCTGCGCACACTCTCGTCGCAACGTCGCGTGCACATCTCGATCCACACTGCGCGCAAGGCGATTCGGCGCCTGCGCGCGTTGCTTTCGCTCCTGGCGTTCGTCGAATCGGAAGACAGCGACCACGTCCTGAAGCGTGTCGGCGACAGTCTGTCCGCGCTGCGCGATGCACACGTTGCGGTCCTGACCGCCGAGCGCCTGGGCAAGCAGGGCGCGAAGGAAGCATGGAGGCCGGTCGTGGTTTGCCTGCGTCGCCGGCGCGACGTGTTGATCCAGCGGGCGCTGGTGCGAGACCCCGAATTCCGGTTGCGTCGCACGCGGGTGGAACGCGTTGCCCGCGCGCTGGAGGCCCTGCCATGGCAGGAACTGAACGCCGCGGACCTGCGCTCCGCACTCAAGCGCAGTCGACGGCGTGTCGCCAAGGCCAGGCGGCGGGCGAAAGACGATCCGTCGATGCAGAACCTGCACCGTTGGCGTCGTCGCGTGCGCAGACTGCGCATGCAGTTGGAAGCCGTCGCCGAGTTCGCGCCCGACGTCGCGAAGAAGGCGACGAAACATCCCATCGAATCGGAAACACGGTCCCTGGAAAAGTTGGGCGACCGGCTCGGCGAGCGGCACGACGAAGCGGTCCTGCAGAAGCTCCTGCGTCGCCTCGCCGATCCGACGCGCCGCGCGACGGGCACGGGTCGCTGACCGTGGAACGGGACATCCGCATCTTCGAGGCGCAGGGACGACTCGAAATCACGTTCCGTGGCCCCGTCAGTTTCCAGGACCGCATCGACGTCATGGAGGCCGTGTTCCCGCTGCTCGTCGAACATGGGCTGAYGGGCATCCTGATCGACTACTCGAAGGCCTGGGTGCACGAGCCGTCCCCCGCAACGTTCCAGGCGCTGGAAGCGCGCCTGCGCAGCGAGCCTTACCTGCAACGGTGTCGCGTCGCATTGGTCAATCCGCCGGAGTTCCACGCCGTCCCCACCGAATCGATCGCGAAGGACATCGGCTACCCGGTGCGACGCTTCAACAGCCATCGCGCGGCGGTCGCGTGGCTCGAAAGCTAGCGCCGCCACTGCCGAGCCAAGCGCGTTGGCCCGAAGTCCAATGGATTCCCCTGCGGCCGAGTGTTGCCATTGCACGACAGGGCCGAACTGCGGAGGGTCGGCATGTCCGACAAGATGGATGCTGCCACCAGCCAGGCCCTGATCGACCGCCTGATCGAGCAGCGCCTGCCGCGTGCGCTGGCGCTGGACAAACGCATGGACGAGGGCGAGCGCCTGCGCGAGGAAGACATCGCGTTCCTCAAGCAGATGCTCGACGACGCCAATCGCAGCACGAGTTTCGTCGTGCAGCATCCGGAATTGCATTCGCTCGCGGGTCGCCTGGTCGACCTGTACGGGCAGATCATGCGCAAGGCGCTCGAAAACGAACAGAAGGGCGCGTGAGGCACGCATGTTCGCCGGCCTCAGGTTGCGCGAGGACGTCGTCGCCGGCTTGGTGACGGCGGCGGTCGTCATTCCCAAGGCGATGGCCTACGCGACCATCGCCGGGCTCCCGGTCGAAGTGGGCCTGTACACCGTGCTGGTGCCGATGGCGGTGTATGCGTTCCTCGGCACGTCGCGACCCTTGTCGGTCAGCACGACCACCACCATCGCCATTCTCACCGGCGCGGAGTTGTCGCAGGTCGTGCCGAATGGCGATCCCTCGCAACTGCTGGCCGCGACGGCGACGTTGGCGTTGCTCGTCGGCGTTGCCTTGATGCTCGCGGCCGTGCTTCGCCTGGGCTTCGTCGCGAGTTTCATCTCCACGCCCGTGCTGGTGGGCTTCAAGGCCGGCATCGCGGTGGTGATCATCGTCGACCAGGTGCCGAAGTTGCTTGGCCTGCATTTCGAGAAGGCAGGCTTCGTGCACAACATCGGTCAGATCCTGGGCGGGTTGGGGCATGTGTCGTGGCCGACCCTTGCCGTCGGGCTGGGCACGATCGCGTTGCTGACGACGCTCGAGCACGTACGCCCCCGATGGCCCGCGCCCTTGATCGCGGTCGCGGTGGCCATCGCGTGTTCGGCGCTGTTCGCGTGGGAGCGCTTCGGCATCGACCTGGTCGGTGCGATTCCCGGCGGCTTGCCGCACATCACGATGCCCGACCTGCACCTGGTGCAAGCGCTGTGGCCGGCGGCCCTGGGCATCGCGTTGATGAGTTTCACCGAGACCATCGCCGTCGCGCGCGCCTTCCAGGGGCAGGACGAGCCATCGCCACGGCCTGATCGCGAGTTGATCGCGACGGGTGCGGGCAACGCGGTCGGCGCGTTCTTCGGGGCGATGCCGGCGGGCGGTGGCATGTCGCAGACGGCGGTGAATCGGCGCGCGGGTGCGTCCTCGCAAGCCGCGGGCCTGGTCACCGCCGCGACCGCGCTGGTGACGATGCTGTGGCTCGCGCCGCTGATCGCGCGCATGCCGCAGGCCACGCTCGCGGGCCTGGTGATCGTGTACTCGGTCGGCTTGTTCAAGCTCGAGGACTTCCGCGACATCCTCCGCATCCGCCGCGTCGAATTCATCTGGGCGCTCGTGGCTTTCGCAGGCGTGATGCTGCTCGGCACGCTGAAGGGCATCCTCGTCGCGATCATCGTCTCGCTCGTCGCGCTGAGCCAGCAGGCGACGCATCCACGTCTGCATGTGCTGCGGCGCAAGCGCGGGACCAATGTGTTCCGGCCGATTTCCCCGGAGCATCCCGATGACGAAACCTTCCCGGACCTGTTGTTGTTGCGGCCCGAGGGAAGGCTGTTCTTCCTCAACACCGATCGCCTTGCCGAACGCTTCCAGGCCCTGGTCGCGGAGTACCACCCGAAGGTCGTCGCGATCGACATGTCGGGCGTATTCGACATCGAGTACTCGGCACTTCAGGCGCTGATCGCAGGGGAGCGGCGCATGCGCGAGGCGGGCATCCAGGTCGTGCTCGTCGGGCTGCTGCCGGAGGCCCTCGCGATGGTGCGCCGCTCCCCGCTGGACGAAACGCTGGGCCAGGGGCGCATGTTCTTCAATCTCGAAATGGCGGTGCAGGCGTTGCAGCCGCCGATGGCAAACGTAACGGAGTCATCCCCATGACACGCACCACGAAAAAGAGCGCGACGAAGAAAGTCGCGAGACTGCCACGCGCCGTGGCGAAGCACGCAGCCGTCGCCGAAGGCGAGGTCGCCGCGCCGCCCGGCAAGATGAAAGCGAAGGAGTACGAGGAAGAGCTGGACAAGCTGCACGTGGAGCTCGTGAAATTGCAGCGCTGGGTCGTCGCCAAGGGCCTGAAGATCTGCATCCTGTTCGAAGGCCGCGATGGCGCGGGCAAGGGCGGCACGATCAAGGCGATCACCGACCGCGTCAGCCCGCGCGTGTTCCGCGTGGTCGCGCTGCCCGCGCCGACCGAGCGCGAGAAATCGCAGATGTACCTGCAGCGTTACATCAAGCACCTGCCGGCCGCGGGGGAGATCGTGATCTTCGATCGCAGCTGGTACAACCGCGCGGGCGTGGAGCGCGTGATGGGCTTCACCGACGAAGCCCACGTGCAGCAGTTCCTGGCGATGGTGCCGATGGTGGAATTGGCGATCGTCCACTCCGGCGTGCAACTGCTCAAATACTGGCTCGAGGTGAGCGAAGAGGAACAGACCAAGCGCTTGCGGGATCGTGCGGAGGACGCGCGCAAGATCTGGAAGCTCTCGCCCATGGACATGAAATCCTTCAGCCGCTGGTACGACTACTCGCGCGCGCGGGACGAGATGTTCACGGCCACCGACAGCGGCCAGGCGCCGTGGTACGTCGCGCGCACCGACGACAAGCGCCGCGCTCGCCTCAACATCATCCGCCACCTGCTCGACCACGTGCACTACGAAGACCTGCCGCGTGAGAAGATCAAGTTCCCGAAACGGCAGAAGCCGCACGGGTACGTGGATCCCAAGTACCCCTACAAGTACGTGGAGGAGCGGTATTGAGGTTCATCCACTCTCCGCTCCATGCGCTCCACGACGGCGGCATGGAACTGCATCGCGGCAAGCTGGTGCCGTCGTTCGAGATGCCCAGCCGCGTCGACCACATCCTGGCTGCGATCGCGCAGGCGGGATGGTCGGTGGAGGCCCCGCGCGACTACGACGACGCGGTCCTGGAAGGCGTGCACGACGCCGACTACGTTGCATTCCTGCGCGGCGCGTACGACGAATGGCAAGCCGAGGGGCGCGACGGGTTCCTGTTGCCGGGTGCGTTTCCGGCGCGCGGCATGCGTCGCGACCGGATGCCGACGGGCTTGCACGGTCGACTTGGTTACTACAGCTTCGATTCGGGCAGCCCGATCGTGGCGGGCACCTGGCAGGCGGCACGCGCGGCCGCGCATTGCGCGTTTACGGCGGCCGACCTGGTGGCCGAAGGCGATCGCAGTGCCTATGCACTTTGCCGCCCGCCCGGCCATCACGCGGGGCGCGGCATGTTCGGTGGGTATTGCTTCCTCAACAACGCGGCGCTGGCAGCGCAGCGCCTGCGCGATGCTGGCATGGAGAAGGTGGCGGTGCTCGACGTGGACTACCACCACGGCAACGGCACGCAGGACATCTTCTGGGAGCGTGGCGACGTACTGTTTGTTTCGATCCACGGCGATCCGAATACCGAGTACCCGTACTTCCTCGGTCATCCCGACGAGCGTGGTGCAGGCGCGGGCGAGGGTTGCAACTTCAACTTCCCGCTGCCGCGCGGAACCGATTGGGCCGCGTATTCGGCCACGTTGGAGCGTGCCCTCGCGCATGTTCGCGACTTCGCACCGCAAGCGCTCGTCGTCTCGCTCGGCGTCGATATTTTCGAAGACGATCCGATCAGCCAGTTCCGCCTGGGCGCCGCGGATTTCCCGCGCCTTGGCGCGCAGATCGCGGCGCTCGACCTGCCGACGGTGCTGGTGCAGGAAGGCGGCTACGCGGTTGCGCAGATCGGCGAGAACGTGGCCGCCGTGCTGGCGGCGTTTCGCTGACGCCCCGACGCCTCAGGTGCGATGCTGCGCGCCCGCGAAATCGCGCGCGCGCGCCAGGACGTCCATCATCATCGCGTGGTCGATGGGCTTGACCAGGTGGAAGTCGAGCCCGGCTTCGCGCGAGGCGGCGTGATCCTGCGGCTGCCCGTAACCCGACAGCGCCGCGAGCACGCCGGTGCGTGGGCCGAGGCGTTCGCGAATGCTGCGTGCGAGTTCGTGTCCGGTGATGTCGGGCAGCCCGATGTCGAGGAAGGCCACGTCCGGCGGCTGCGCCACGATCGATTCGAATGCATCGCGCGCGCGATGGAAGACGCGCGCGCGATGTCCCATCGCCTGTAGCAGGACCTGCAGGGTTTCGGCCGCGTCCACGTTGTCGTCGACGACCACGATGTCCAGCGCGGTTCCCTCGGGCGTCGCGCGGTCGCTCGCGCGAGGGTCTTCGCTCGTCGGCGCTTGTGCCTGTGGCAGGGACACGGTGAACGCTGCACCCTGGTTGCGGCCCTTGCTGTCGGCCGTGATCGCGCCGCCGTGCAACACCACCAGGCTCCGCACCAGCGCCAGGCCGATGCCCAGGCCACCCTGCGTGCGATCGGGAGAACGATCGGCCTGCGTGAACAGATCGAAGATCTTCGGCAACAGTCCCGGATCGATGCCTTGTCCGTTGTCGCGGATCGACACGCGTACTTCGTCCTGCACCACATCGGCGACCAAATGGATCTCACCGCCTTCGGGCGTGTACTTGGCGGCGTTGTTCAGCAGGTTGGCGAGGATCTGCACCAGGCGCGTGCGGTCGCCGTTCACCCACATGCGGCCCGCCGGCAGGCGCGTGCGCAGGGCGTGGCCGCGCGCGTCGATGAGCGCGCGCACCTGCTCGATCGCGCTGGTCACGATCGACTTCAGGTCGACCGTTTCCATGTCCAGGTGCACCAGGCCTCGCGTGACGCGCGAGACATCGAGCAGGTCGTCGACCAGCTCGGTCATGTGCCGCACCTGTCGCGCGATGACTTCGCCCGCGGCGCGCACGCGCGTCGGATCGGAGGACAACATCAACAACTGCGAAGCGGTGCCGATGGGTGCGAGCGGATTGCGCAGTTCATGCGCGAGCATCGCGAGGAATTCGTCCTTGCGCTGGTCGGCGTCGCGCAGGGCGCGTTCGCTGCGTTCCAGGGCTTCCTGCGCGATGCGTTGTTCGTGGATGTCGGTGGCCGTGCCGAGCCAGTGCAGGATCGCGCCGTCGTCGCCGCGCACCGGCACCGCACGCGCCAGCACCCAGCGATAGCCGCCGGAGTGATGGCGCAGGCGAATCTGGACTTCGTAATCCTCGCCCGAGTCCAGGCTGCGGCGCCAACGCGACCAGGCGCGTTCGAGATCGTCCGGGTGCAGCACGTCGGCCCATCGCTCGCCTTCCGACGTGCCCGCGACCAGCCCGGTGAAGTCGTACCACTGCTGGTTGTAATAGTCGTTGTAACCATCCGGCAGCGCCGACCACACCATCTGCGGCATCGCATTGGTCATCGTGCGGAAGCGCGCTTCGCTCGCGCGCAGATCCGTTTCGGCGCGCACGCGGTCGCTGATGTCGGTCTGCACGACGACCGCGCCGGCGAGGTCGCCGCCCTCCAGGCGCACGGGCCTGGCCTGCATCAGCACGGTGCGCCGCGGATGGTCGTCGAACGGGGCGATCTCCACGATGTCGCCGCGCACGACTTCGCCCCGCAACGCGCGCGCCAGCGCCCAGTCCTCGTCGTCCAGGGCCTGCCCGCGGCGCGTGGAGTCGTCCGCCCACCAGCCCTGCCGCGCGCGATAGGCAGACAGCGCACCGGTCGTCGGAGGCATGCCCCAGAGCTCGCGATTGGCGGCGTTCACGCGCGTGATCACGCCTTCGGGATTGGCGAGCGCGACACCGGAGGGCAGCGACTCCACGACCGCATCCAGGCGCAGGCGCTCGGTTTCCACCTGGCGTTCGGCGAGGGCGTGGTCGGTCATGTCGGTGCCCTGGATGAAGATGCCGTCGACTCGTCCGTGGTCATCGACGATGGGCTGGAACACGAAGTCGACGATGCGGTCTTCGATGTCGCCCTCGTGCCCGCGACGCAGGCCGACGGGAATGCGGCGGCCGATATACGGCTGCCCGGTTTCGTAGACGTGCGTGAGCTGGTCGATGAACTTCTGGTCCAGTTCCGGCAGCGCGGTGCGCACCGACATGCCGACGATGCGCTCCTTCCCGACAAACGCCAGGTACGCCGGATTCGCGATCTCGTACACATGGTCGTGCCCGCGCGTGACCGCGACGAAGCCCGGCGCCTGTTCGAAGAGGGAGATCAGCCGCTGCATCTGCGCGATGCGCGTGCGCTCGGCGGTGACGCCCGCCGTGGTTTCCGTGCATGTGCAGAACATGCCGGCCACATCGCCCTGTTCGTCGGTGACCGGCGAATAGGAGAAGGTGAACCACGTCGATTCGTCGTAGCCCTTGCGCCGCATCATCAGCGGCAGGTTTTCCATGTACACCGATTCACCGGCCAGCGCGCGGCGCGCCAGCGGGCCGACGTCTTCCCAGATTTCCGACCAGATTTCCTCGAACGGCAGCCCGAGCGCGAAGGGATGCTTCGCGCCGAGCACTTCGGCGTAGGCATCGTTGTACAGAAACCCGAGCGCCGGCCCCCAGGCCACGAACATCGGGAACTCCGACCGCAGCATCAGGCTGACGACGCTGCGCAGCGATTGCGGCCAGCGATCGGGCGGTCCCAGCGGGGAGCGGCTCCAATCGTGGTCGCGCATCAAGGCTGCGACTCGCCCCGGTGCATCGAGGAAGCGCAGGTTCGAATGGGCGTTCATGGGGTGGGTTGCGTCGGGCACGCCCGATTATGAAGGCCCGGGTGGTGAACGATCAGCGACAGCGATACCGGCCCGGTGCCACGCGCTCGCACGAATCGGGCGGCCCGTACTGCTCCCATGCCTCCACCCAGCCGATCTTGCGCGCGGCCTCCGGGAATTGCGGCAACGCGCGCATCGGTGCGTTCTCCGGCGCCCACATGCGGAGCATGACGCCGGCGTCGTCGGTGATGAGGTGCCCGGCGAAGACATCGAGTGCGCGTGCGTACTGCTTCAGCCGCATCAGCGACAGGACGGTCCACGACGGCACGATCGCCGGGTGCGTGGCCAGGCATTCGTCGATGAGCCGCAGCGAGCGGGCCTGCGCGCCGGCATCACCGTGGATCGTGCCTTCGAGCAAGGTATCGAAATGGCCGGCACCCACGCCGCCGCAGAGCGAGGGATCGAGATTCGGTGCGACGCCCAGCAATCGCCGGGCTTGCACGAAATCGCCGCGGCGATGCGCGACTTCGCCCAGGCCTGCCTTGGCCAGGCTCAGGCCGAGTGCATCGGTACGCGCGAACAGCGCCTGCGCGTTGTCGATGTCGCCGGCGAACAGATATTGATAACCGCGCCAGTTGACCGCGTTCGGCAACATCGGATCGATCGCGATGGCGCGGTCCAGCTCGGCGATCCCTTGTTTGGTGTAACCGCTGACGATCAGCCATTGGCCCAGGTACATGTGGGCCGATGCGTCCTGTGGCGCCATCTGCACCGCGCGATCGAGATACGCCCGCGCCTGCGCCAGGTGGCGCGCGTAGCGCAAGGTCAATCCCATCACGTACACCGGCTGGGCCAGGTGCGGGTCCATCGCCATCGCCGCGCGCGCATGGCGCTCGGCTTGTGCGCCGTGCGCGGGGTCGCGGATGTCGAGCACCATCTGCACGAGCGCCAGTTGCGATCGCGCGCGTACGAACTTCGGGTCGAGCACCAGCGCTTGTTCGAGCCACGCGACCGCATCCTTCGCGTGCGCGTAGTCGCGCTTGTTCAACACCTCGCTCGCGCGCAGGTACATCCGATAGGCCTCGGGGTTGTCCGTGGCCTGCGTCACCAGGCGGGACTTCTGTTCGTCGTCCAGCACCAGTTGGAGTTCGTCGGCGATCGCGCGTGCGATCTGGTCCTGCAGCTTGAACACGTCCGACAACTCGCCGTCGTATTGCTTCGACCACAGGTGGATGCCGTCGACGCTGCGGATCAACTGCGCGGTGATGCGGACCCTGTTGCCCTGGGTGCGCACGGAGCCTTCGAGCACGTGCGCGACGCCGAGCGCCTTGCCGATCGTGCGCAGGTCGACGTTGCGGCCCTTGTAGTAGAACGACGACGTACGACCGGCCACGCGCAGGTCGCGGATCTGCGCGAGCGCATTGAGGATCTCCTCCGACATGCCGTCGGAAAAATAATCCTGGTCGTGCTTCGGGCTCAGGTCGGTGAAGGCGAGTACGGCGATCGACTTGTTGTCGGGCGCGGGTGCGGCCAGGGGTGCGGGTGTCGCGGACGATTCGACGACCTGCTGCCCGGGCCGCACGCTCGGCTGGCCGAAGAAAAACCAGGCAAGGCCGAGCGCAACCAGGACCAGCGCGATGCCGATCACGCGCTTGTTGCCGACCGGGGAGGGCTCGATGCGCATTCCCTCGGGCGTGAGTTCGAGCACCCAGGTGAGCACCACCACGATGGGGAATCCGAGCAGCAACACGAGGATGAAAACGCGCAGCACCCAGGCGGGTGCGTCGAAGGCGGGGAAGCCGATGCTCGCGGCCTGCACGGCGAGCCACGCCGCCACCAGGTAGACGGCACCGACCTTCACGACCTTGCGCCGCTTCAATTCGGCGAACAGAGCGCTAGCCATGCGTGCGGACACCCTTGGCGTGGCGGGCGCGTCCGCCGTAGCGAACCATACAACAAGCGGGTGGGGTGACGCGGTGACATGGACGATGGCGGCATGCGCGCCCGTTCGTGGAAGTGGGGCATCCGCGAGAGGCGGCGAGGTGCACGCCATGCAAGCAACGCAAGCTTCCACCACGAAAGGGTTATTGCTGGGTATCGCCTGGGTGGCGGCGATCACCGGGGCACTGGTTCCATCGACATCCTTCGCCACCACGCCCGGCGCGAAACGCAGCGATTTCAACGGCGACGCGCGCTCGGACATCCTGTGGCGCTTCGCCATTCCCATCGGCGGCACGAGGGAGGTCGCCTGGCTTTCGGCCGATACGGCCATGCGCCTGCAGGGACCGCTGATGCCCACCACCTTCCGGATCGTGGGCCTCGGGGATTACAGCGGCGACGGCCGCACGGACATCCTGTGGCGCGACACGGCAGGGGCCATGCGGATTTCGCTTTCGACCACGTCCGTGCTGCAGCCCGTGGCGAGCGTGAGCAACCTGTCCTGGATCGTCGTGGGCTCCGGCGATTACAACGGCGATGGACGCGCCGACCTGTTGTGGCACAACACCGGCACCGGTGCGAACGTGATCTGGCGCTCGGCCAATGCGGTGACGCGGCAAGCGGTGTCCTCGCTGCCCGTGGCTTGGGAAGCAGTGGGCTCGGGCGACTACGACGGCGATGGTCGCGCCGACATCCTGTGGCGCAATGGCACCACGGGCGCGAACATCATCTGGCGGTCGGGCAATTCGACAACGCCGCGCGCCGTCCACACCGTCGCCAGCCTGGACTGGGCCGTCGTCGGATCGGGCGATTACAACGGCGACGGGCGATCGGACCTGTTGTGGCGCAACTTCAGCACGGGCGCGAATGTCATCTGGCGCTCGGCCGATGCGGCCAATCCGCAAGCGGTGGCCGCGGTTGCACCCACATGGTGGATCGTCGGCTCGGGCGATTACGACGGCGACGGCCGCGCCGACATCCTGTGGCGCAACGCCAACACGGGAACCAACGTCATCTGGCGCGCGGCGAACAAGGCGACGACGCAATCGGTTGCCGCGATGGATTATTACCTGTGGTCGGTCGTCGGTTTCGGAGAGTAGGCGCAGCCGCGTCGATCAAGCCGTCGACGCAGCCTTGAACACCGCCAACTGCGCGGCGAACGCGCGCTGGTAGGCGGGGCGCGCTTCACCGCGCGAGACGTACGCGCCGAGGTTCGGATACGCATCGAGCAGGCCGCCGGCCTTCACCCGCAGCAACACCGTGATCATCATCAGGTCGCCGGCACTGAACGCGCCGTCGAGCCATTCCGCGTCCTTAAGGCGATCGGAGAGTTCGCGCAGACGTTCGTGGATGCGTTGTTCGACGGCGGGCAAACGTTTTTCGAACCACGACTCCTTGCCCTCCACGAACTTGACGATCACCAGGTCGAGGATCGGCGGCTCGATCGTGGAAAGCGCGGCGAACATCCACATGATCGCGCGGGCGCGGGCATTCGCATCGACCGGCAGGAGGCCGGGATGGCGCTGCGCGATGTGGAAGACGATCGCGCCCGATTCGAACAGCACCAGATCGCCTTCTTCGTAGATCGGGATCTGTCCGAACGGATGCAGCGCGAGATAGTCGGGCGACTTCATTGCTTCGAACGACAGCAGGCGCACGTCGTAAGGCTGCCCCACTTCTTCCAGCGCCCAACGCACGCGCATGTCGCGCGACAAGCCCCTGCCGCGGTCGGGTGAATGTTCGAATGCGGTGATCGTCGGCTTCATCGAAGTCCTCTCGAACGGTGGGTTTCAGTCGCGCAGTTCGGCTTCCAATCGCGCCTTGAGTTGCAGCGCATCGCGCCTGTCCTCGGGCACGGTGATCGACGCGATGCGTTGGCTGGACAACCAGAACCGCAATTCACGCGCGAGTTCCGGGGACTGCGCGTAAGTGGCAAGGATGCCACGCGCGCGGGCTTCGTCGATGGGCGCGGGGCAGTCGATCATGCGCTGGTCGCGCCCGCTTCCCGGCATGAGCTGGAAACAGTGCGTCCAGATGTAGTCCTGCACCGCGATGGGCGTGACGCTCCGGATGTCCTGCCGGTACTGCGGCACCAGGTTCATGATCATGCTGTCGGCCATGCGGTTGGTGTTGGACTCGAAATAGAACGCCAGCTGGCTGCGCAACTTCGGATCGGCGATCAGGCCCAGGTCGCCGGCATCGCGCATCTCGTCGAACGTATTGTTCTCGCGCGAATACGCATAGAACTGACCGCCCTGGAAATAGGCGAGCACGGTCTTCCATGCCGAGCCTTCGACCAGGTTGCCCGTCTCCGCATGCGCGAGCGCATGTTCGCCATAGCTGCGGACCTGCGCGAGGAATCGATCGCGATTGGCGTTCACCCGCAGGTCGGTGTCGAGGTCGGTGACGATGCGCGCGAGGTAGGCATGCTTGCGCCGTGCGTCGACCCGGTCCTCGTGCCAGTTGCCGACCTGCAATGCGATCAGGATGCCGGCCACCACGATCACCAGGTCGATCAGCGCGCCGACCCAATCGTGGTCGCGCAAGCGTCGGGCGAGTCGTCTGGGCATGCGTCATGCCAACGTGGCTGATCGGCGGGCCCGGCCATGCGAACCGGATTCGCGCGTTGGTGTATCCACCGGAGGGCCGGTCCGGGCAAACCGGCGAGGTGCGCGCCATGCAAGCAAAGCAAACATCGATCGCGATCGGGGTATTCCGCGCTTTGGCGTGGTCGGCGGTGGCCCCCGGCGTGCTGCTTTCGTCGGCGGCCTTGTCGGCGAACCACGTCGTGAATGCGAATTCGAACATGACCTTTTCGCCGAAAACCCTCTCCATTCCGGCCGGCGATACGGTGACGTTCCACAACAACGGCGGCACGCACAACGTGCGCTCCGATCCGGGATCGCCGACGAGTTTCCGTTGCGCCAACGGCTGCGATGCCACCGGTGGAAACGGCAACCTCAGCAGTGCGGCCTGGAACGGGACGGTGTTCTTTCCGACGACCGGCACGATCCGGTATTTCTGCGAGCGCCATGGCGCCGCCGGTGGCGTGGGCATGTCCGGCACCATCACCGTGACTGCGCCCATCGCGAAGCTCAGCAATTTCAACGGCGACAATCGCTCCGACATCCTGTGGCGCAACAGCAGTACGGGCGGCAACGTGATCTGGCGTTCGGGCAGTTCGACCACGACCACGGCGGTGACCACGCTCGCGGTCGCGTGGCGCGCAGTGGGCGTCGGCGATTACAACGGCGATCGCCGCGCGGACATCCTGTGGCGCAACAGCAGCACCGGCGCGAACATGATCTGGCGTTCGGGCAGTTCGGCCACGACACAATCGGTGGCGAGCATGATCAGCCTGTCATGGACCGTGGCGGGCTCGGGCGATTACAACGGCGACGGTCGCGCCGACATCCTGTGGCGCAACACCAGCACCGGCGCGAACGTGATCTGGCGTTCGGCGAGTTCGAGCACGACGACGGCGGTGTCCACGCTCTCGGTTGCGTGGCGTGCCGTGGGCTCGGGCGACTACAACGGCGATGGCCGCGCAGACATCCTGTGGCGCAACAGCAGCACGGGGGCGAACGTGATCTGGCGCTCGGGCAGTTCGGCGACAACGCAGGCCGTGACCACCATGGCCAGCCAGGCTTGGACCGTGGTGGGGTCGGGCGACTACAACGGCGATGGCCGCTCGGACATCCTGTGGCGCAACACCAGCACCGGCGCGAACGTGATCTGGCGCTCGGGCAGCTCGGCCACGACGCAGGCCGTGGCGACGGTCGCCACCGCGTGGCGCGCCGTCGGATCGGGCGATTACAACGGCGACCTGCGCGCGGACATCCTGTGGCGCAACACCAGCACCGGCGCGAACACGATCTGGCGTTCGGCCAACGCGGCGACCACGCAGGCGGTGGCCACCATGGCCAGCCAGGCGTGGTCTCCCGTCGCCTTTACGGAGTAGGCTTGCGCGACAAATTCCCGAGGAGCCGTCCACCATGAATGTATTGCTGAAGTTCGCCGCTTCCGCCGTCATCGGGGCCGTGGCATTCGCCGCGCCCGCGCTTGCCGCGTTGAAAGTCGATGCGAAGGCCCCCGACTTCAGTGCGCCGGCTTATCTCGCCGGTGCGCCGTTTACGTTCAACCTGGCCGATGCGCTGAAGAAGGGCCCGGTGGTCGTGTACTTCTTCCCCGCGGCGCACACGTCCGGCTGCAACCTGGAAGCGCATCTGTTTTCCGAGGCGATCGACCAGTTCAAGGCCGCGCACGCCACCGTGATCGGCGTGACCGCGGGCAACGTCGACGAGCTCGCCGATTTTTCGAAGGAAACCGAACACTGCGGCGGCAAGTTCGCGGTCGCCGCCGACGCAGGCGCGAAGATCGCGAAGCAGTACGACGCGATCCTCGCCGAGAAGCCCGAATGGTCGAACCGTACGTCCTACGTCATCGCGCCCTCGGGCACGATCGCGCACGTGTACTCCGACCTCAACCCCAACAAGCACGTGAAGGAAACGCTCGATGCGGTGAAGGCACTCGACGCCCATCACGCCGGGGCCGCGAAGTAAGGCCGATCAATACGCCGGCTTGTCGTGCGGTTTGTAGCGGAAGCCGGCGTCGACCAGCGTACGGTCGATGATCGAAGTGACTTGGTAACCGCTGCGTTCGATCGCAGCGCTGGCATCGTCGACCGTCATGCGGCCGGCGATGCTCACAAGGGGTGCATCGAAGTTGATGCGTGCGCCCAGGTCCACGTCGAGCAGCGCATCGATGATCGTGCGGATGCCGTCGTCGCCGCGAAGGCCGTCGATGCGCAGTTTCATCGTGCTTCCACCGTCGTTGTCTGCAGCGTTTCGGATTCGGCTTTGCGCCACCAGGTCGTGCCATGCGGCGCAGCCAGGTCGAGGCGTTCGCCCATGCGCGGTGTCGTCAGTGCGATGCCGCGCGCGGCGCTCAATGCGAGCACGCGTTCGAAAGGCTCCTGCCAGCCATGCATCGCAAGATCGAAGGTGCCGTTGTGGATCGGCATCAGCCAGCGGCCGCGCAGGTCTTCATGCGCCTGCACCGTTTCTTCCGGCTGCATGTGGACGTAGGGCCACTGCGGATCGTAGGCGCCGGTTTCGATCATCGCGACATCGAAGGGCCCGAAGCGCCGGCCGATTTCCCTGAATCCTTCGAAGTAGCCGGTGTCGCCGCTGAAGAACAGGCGCAACGCGGTGTCGTTCGGGCCGCGCGTGGTGCGCGCGCCATCGACGATCACCCACGAGGCCCACAGCGTCTTGTTGCCGTCGAAGAAACCGCGCCCGGAAAAGTGCTGCGCAGGCGTTGCGGTGAAGGTGATGCCGTCGATCGACGTGTCCTGCCACCAGTCGAACTGCCGCACTTTCCCTGCATCCACGCCCCAGGCGATCAGGCGGTCGCCCACGCCCAGCGGCGTGAGGAAGACATCGGTGGTCTGCGCCAGTTGCACGATGGTGTCGCGATCAAGATGGTCGTAGTGATCGTGCGAAAGAATCACGCCGCGCAGCGGCGGCAGGTCTTCCAGCGCGATGGGCGGCGCATGGAAACGCTTCGGGCCCATCCATTGCACGGGCGAGGCGCGCTGGGCGAACACCGGGTCGGTGATCCAGAACCCACCGCGCAGCTTGATCAACATCGTCGAGTGCCCGAGGCGGAACAGGCTCCGGTCGGGCGCCGCGTCCAGGGCCTCGCGGGTCAGGGCATCCACCGGCAGCGGGGCGGAGGGCACGGCCGTGGCGGGTTTGTTGAACAGCGCGTTCCAGAGAATCCGCACGATTTTCGCCGCGCCCTCGGCCGGCTTGGGGGCCGGGTTGCGGAAGCGGCCGTGGGCGGCCTGCGGGGAGGCGGGGTAGTCGGCGACGGGGAGGACGGGGCACACGTTCATGGACGGGTCCTGAAGAAGTACACGACACAGTGTAGTTTCCAGTTCCGAAAAGTAAACCCCCCGGTGTAAACTTTTTCGCATGTCCAGCCAGCCCACCCCCGTTCGCCTCACCGACCGCAAGCGCGCGGCCATCCTCGATGCCGCCATGGCCGAGTTCCGCCAGTCCGGTTACGCGGCCACCAGCATGGATCGCATCGCCGCCAGCGCCGGCGTGTCCAAGCGCACCGTGTACAACCACTTCCCCAGCAAGGAAGCGCTGTTCGCGCAGATCCTGGAGCAGCTGTGGGAACGCAGCATGGAAGGGGTGGACCTCGCCTACAGCAAGGCGCGACCGCTGCGCGCGCAGTTGCTCGAACTGCTGGACCAGAAACTGGCATTGCTGCGCGACGAAAATTTCGGCGAGCTGGCGCGCGTGGCGATCGCCGCGGGCCTGCATTCGCCCGAACTCGCGCAGGAAGTGATTGCCCGCATGGGCGATCGCGAAGAAGGCCTCACGACCTGGATCCGTGCGGCCGCCGCCGATGGACGCCTGAAGACCGACGACCCGCTGTTCGCCGCGATGCAGATGCATGCGTTGGTGAAGGGCTTCGCGTTCTGGCCGCAGATCGCGCTGGGGCAGGCGCCGCTCACGCCCGCGCAGGGCAGGCAGGTCGCGGAATCGGCGGTCGACATGTTCCTGGCGTACTACGAACGCCGGTGACCTCCGGGCGTTGTACGGGCCCAGCGCGTCCGTTACGCTCGGGCCAATGATCTTTCGCCGCCTCCACCGGTATTTTCGCGCCAGCTTGCTGGCGCTGCTGGTGTTGGGGCTGGTCGCGATGCCCGTCATGCACGTGATGTGCGAAGTGCATTCGATCCAGCACGCGATGCTGGCTTCGCAAGATCCGCACGGCGTGCACTTCGAAGGCGACAAGGACGATCCGGGCGACATGGGCCAATCGGGCACCAAGCACGTGCACGGCGCCGACGGCATCTGGAACCTCGGCGGCGGGCCGTCTTTCGCACCCGTCGCGCCGGTGTTCGCGATGACCTTGCTGGAACTGCCGCACGTCGCGCTGCCGCCGATGGCGACGTCTGACGTCGATCCGCGCGCAACCTCCTCTCCGTTCCGACCTCCGATCGCCTGACGCGGTTTGCCGCTGCCTTGCGCAGCCTTTCCCGTTGTCCATTCGATCCGGAGGTTATCCGTGGATTTGTCTTACCCATTGCGTCGCGGCTTGCTCGCGGGCGCACTGCTGGCCGTGTTGGCCACGCCCGCATACGCACAGACCGCCGACCAGCGCATGTCCGCGCTGGAAGCGAAGATCAAGCAACTCGAAGACGCCCAGGCCCAGACGACGCAGGCGCTGCAGGACGCGCGTGCGGAAATCGAAGCGCTGAAAGCCAACCCGCCCGCGCAGGCGCAGTCGGCGGAACAACCGCAGGTCGCCGAACAAGCGCAGGAAGCGCCGGCCGAAGAAGTCGCATCGTCGAGCGAAAGCGCGGCGTCCAACCCCAACGCGTTCAATCCCGCGATGAGCGTGATCCTCAACGGGCGTTATGCGTACAACTCGTTGAATCCCGACGACTACGTGCGCGCAGGTTTCCCGCTCGCGGGTGAAGCCGGTCCCGGCCCGCAGGGCCTGTCGCTGGGCGAAAGCGAGTTCGCCTTCTCCTCGAACATCGACGACAAGTTCTACGGGCAGGCGACGCTGTCGGTCCACAACGAAGATGGCGAGGATCACCTCGGCGTCGAAGAGGCCTACATCGACACGATCGCGATGCCCGGCGGTCTGTCGCTGCGCGCGGGGCGCTTCTTCTCCAACATCGGCTATCTCAACAGCCACCACGCGCACACCGATGCATTCTCCGATCGGCCGCTGGCCTACCAGGCGTTCCTCGGTAACCAGTACGGCGACGATGGCGTGCAGGTGCGTTGGGTCGCGCCGACCGATGTCTTCTTCGAAATCGGCGGCGAAGTCATGCGCGGCGATAGCTTCCCCAGCGGCGGTGCGGGCCACGCGGGTGCTGGCGTCAAGACATTGTTCGCGCACGCGGGCGGCGATGTCGGCACGAACAACGAATGGCTGGCCGGCGTGTCGATGCTGCGTTCGCAGACCGATGGCGCGGAAGACGGATTCCGCGGCGACGAAAACCTCTACATCGCCGATTTCACCTGGAAGTGGGCGCCAGGCGGCAACACGAAGGACGGCGGCGTCACCGTGCGCAGCGAATACTTCCACGAAGATCGCGACGGCCTGTACCTGGATCCGACGGATTCCGCGCTCGACCAGCCCTGGTCGGGACAACGCGCAGGCGCCTATGTCGAAGGCATCTGGCGCATCAATCGCACCTGGGAAACCGGCTATCGCTACGACCGCCTGTGGTCCGACGACAGCGGGCCTTTCGCGAGCGACTTCGATCCGTTCCGCCACAGCGTGATGCTCGCCTGGCACAACAGCGAGTTCACGCTCATCCGCCTGCAGCTGGGGCAGGACCGCCCGAACGCGCAGGACACCGACAACATCGTCAGCCTGCAATACCAGGCTGCATTCGGCGCCCACGGCGCCCACAAATTCTGATCGGAAGGTCAAATCAAATGAAAAAGCAACTTGCCTGTGTCCTCCTGCTCGGCCTGGTCGCGACGCCCGTGTTCGCCAAGCCGAAAATCTTCGCCTGCGAACCCGAATGGGGCGCGCTCGTCACCGAACTGGCGGGCGACAAGGTCGAACTCAGCGTCGGTACCACCGCGTTGCAGGACGTCCACCAGATCGAAGCCAAGCCCAGCCTGATCGCGAAGGTGCGCCAGGCCGACATGATCGCCTGCACCGGCAGCGAGCTCGAAGTGGGTTGGCTGCCGCAGCTGTTGAAGCAATCGGGCAACGCACGCGTCGCCAGCGGCAACGGTTATTTCATGGCGAGCGAGCAGGTGCAGACGCTCGAACGTCCCACCGCGCTCGACCGCGCGAACGGCGACGTGCACCCGCGCGGCAATCCGCACGTGCAGCTCGATCCGTATCGCGTGCTCAAGATCGCCAAGGCGCTCGATGCGCGGCTGATCACGCTCGACCCGGCGAATGCGGCGACGTATCAATCGCGCCTCGCCGATTTCTCCACGCGCTGGCAGGCCGCGATCAAGCGCTGGGAAGCGAAGGCCGCACCGCTGAAGGGCAAGAAGGTCGTCGTGCACCACATCAGCTGGGTGTACCTCAACACTTGGCTGGGCCTGCAGCAGATCGGCGCGCTCGAACCCAAGCCCGGCGTGCCGCCGACCAGCGGTCATCTGTCGAGCCTGATCGCCACGACGAAGGCCGCGGGCGCGTACGCGATCATCACCGCCGCCTACCAGGACCCGAAGCCCGCGCATTGGTTGTCCGATCGCACGGGCGTGCCGGTCGTCGTGCTGCCGTTCTCCGTCGGCGGCGATGCGCAGGCCAAGGATCTGTTCGGCCTGTACGACTCCACGATCGACAAGCTGCTGGGTGCCGCCAAATGAATCTCGACGGTCTCGACGCCAGCATCCTCGGGCCCGCGTGCGTCGCGGGCCTGATCGTGCTTTCCACGCACGTGCCGCTCGGTCGGCAGGTGTTGTCGCGCGGCATCATCTTCATCGACCTGGCGATCGCGCAGGTCGCTGCGCTCGGCGTGATCCTCGCGCAATACCTCGGCGTGGACGAGCACGGCTACGGCGTGGAAATCGCCGCGGCGGTCGCGGCGCTCGCGGGCGCGGGTTTGCTCGCGTGGACGGACAAGCGCTGGCCGAAGTTGCAGGAACCACTGATTGGCACCTTGTTCGTGTTGGCGGCGACCGGTGGCCTGTTGCTGCTCGCCAACAATCCGCAGGGCGGGGAACACCTCAAGGATTTGCTGGTGGGCCAGATCCTGTGGGTGAGTTACGACCAGTTGTGGCCCGCCGCGCTGTTGTCGGCGGCGTTGCTCGCGTTCGTCTGGTGGCGGCGCAACAACTTGCGCGGGCTCGCGTTCTACGGCGCGTTCGCCCTGGCGATCACCGTGTCGGTGCAACTGGTCGGCGTGTACCTGGTGTTCGCCAGCCTGATCATCCCCGCGTTGGCGACGGTCGGTGGCAAGGGCAAACGGCAATTGGTCGCGGCCTACGTCATCGGCATCGCCGGTTACGTGCTGGGCCTTGCGTTGTCGGCAGTGTTCGATTTGCCCAGCGGCGCGTTGATCGTCTGGTTGCTCGCGGCGTGTGGCTTGTTCGCGCAAGTGGTGCCGGCGGTGCGCAGGATGCATCCGGCGACACGTTGAAAAAAACGCGGCGGGATTTTGGTCCCGCCGCGTTCGCTACACGCAGCGCATGATCACTGCCGCGCGACCATGGTCAACCCGCTGTACGACACCGTGCCGACCAACTTGATGTAGTAGGTTCCGGCTTGCGGCGAAGTGATGCGGATGGTCTCGGAGTTCCCCGTGCGCACGGAGCGGAACTGGTACGACGCCGCGCTCGGAGCGGCATTGAAGCTGACGTACATCGACGCATCGCCGATGCCGCCGAAACTCATGAACGAAACCGGCACGCCCGCCTGCGCGACGAACTTGTACAACACCTCGCCACCGGTCGGCGCGCCTTGCGCCGGGGCATTGACGTTGTTGAACAACTCGATCGCGTCCAGGCACGTCTGCGTTTGCGGGTTGCACGGCGGTTGCAGGGCATTGGCCAGCGCACGGCTCGCGTCGAGGAGGCCGACGCCGATCGGCTGCAGCGCGGGAATCCCCACCGGGAACGCACGCGCGCTGCGCTTCAACAGCGCTTCCATCGCGGCGGGCGTCAGCGGCGCGCGGCCTGCGCCGACCACCGCGCTTTGCACGAGGGCGACCGTCGCGCTGACATGCGGTGCCGCCATCGAGGTGCCCGCCATGTAGTAGTACGCCGGGCCCGTCACCGGATCCAGGTTCGGCGCGGTGCGGCTGCTGTTGCCGGCCTGCAGGATGTAGCCCTTGGGAAGGCCGTCCGCCGTCGGGTCGCCGCCCGGCGCCGCGATGTCGACGATCGCACCGTAGTTCGAATACGACGCCTTGCCGCCGTTGACGCGCGAAGCGCCCACAGTGATCACGTTCTGGCAATTGGCAGGCGAATACAGCGACGAATCGTCCGCGGAATTGCCGGCGGCGACCACCACCGTGACACCGCGCGCGACGGCGCCGTTGATCGCGTCCTGCGTATAGGTTTCGCACGGGCCGAACCCGCCGAGGCTGAGGTTGATCACTTCGGCCGGCGTGGGGTTGTTCGGCACGCCGGCGACCGAACCGCCGGACGCCCAGGTGATCGCATCGGCGATGTCGGAGGTGTAACCGCCGCAGCGGCCCAGCACGCGGACCGGCAACACCTTCGCGTTGTGCGCGATGCCGGCGACACCGATGCCGTTGTTGGTCACCTCGCCGATCGTGCCGGCGGTGTGGCTGCCGTGCCAGCTGCTGTCCTTCGGACCGGTGTACGGGCCGCAGTCGTCGGTTTCGGTGAAGTTGCCGTTGGCGTAATCGCCCATGTCGAGCGCGCCGGGGGCGCGGTCGTCGGTGGCGCGGCGCGAGACGAAGGCATCGCTGATGAAATCGTAGCCGGGCAGCAGGTTCGCGTTGAGATCCGGATGCGGCACCACGCCGGTGTCGATGTCCGCGACGACGACGCCGTCGCCCTTGGAGGTGTCCCAGGCCACGTCGGCGCGCATGCCGCCGATCTCGTTGTACAGGTTCCACTGATCGGCGATGTAGGGATCGTTGAAATCCCACCATGCGGTCGGGTGCATCATGCGATCGACTTCGACGCTCTGCACGGTCGGATCGGCCTTGAGCTGCGCGACGATGCTGTTCAATTCCGCCTGGTTGAGCATGCGGCCGACGCGCATCAGGTCGCGCCCGTTCCTGAGCGCGCGCAGGCGCATGGCACGCAGCGGCGCCGTCGTCTTCCCCACGCTCGGCGTGCGCAGGTTCGCACGCGCCGCGGCCGCTTCGACGATGGCGCGTTTGCGCGCGTAGTCGGTGGGAACGACCACGTTGGCGCGGTAACTCACGATCAAGCGCGCGGAGTTGCGGGTGGTCGTTCCCGCAACCTGCATCGGCATGACCTTGGGCTTGGCGACGACCGCGGCGTGCGTGGTCGGACTGGATGCGGCGATGGCCAGCAAGGCCAGCACGCGGGTGATGTGTTGGATCTTCATGATTGCTGCTTCCTCGAATGGATGCTTACCAACCGAAACCGGCACCGACGCCGATCGAACTGTCCTCGCCGCTCACCGCACCGCCGATGGTCAACGTCGCGCGATCGCTGATCGCACGCTGGTAGCCGATCGACAGCGCGGCTTCGCCGCCTTGCGCGCCGACGCCGACGCCGACGCGGTTGGGCGTGCGCACGCCCGCGGCGCTCACCGCCATGTTGAGCATCGCCGCGCTCATCGCACCCTGGCGTTCGATGCGCTGGTCCTGTTTGCCGAGGCGATGTTCGACATCGGTGCGCAGCTGCGAGAGGTTGTCGTCCCACGCCGCGAAGCGCGCATCGGTGTAGGCGTTGGCCGAATGCAGGGTTTGGGTTGCGGTGGAGTTCGCATAGGTGCGCGCGGACGCAAGGGTTGCCGCGTCGCCCGCATCGGCGACGGCCTTCGCCTGCGTCACGGCCGTGTCGACCACGCCGGATACCTGCTGGTCGGTGTAGGTGTTGGCCTGCGTCACCGCGGTATCGACGGCATTGGTGGCCACGTTCAATGCGGTGTCCGCCGTGGCCTGCGCGGTGCCTGCTGCGCTCAGCGCAAGATCCGCAGTCGACTGCGCGTTGTTCGCGGCGGCCAGCGCGGTGTCGGCCTTGGTGTCGACGGCCTGCAACTGGTCGAGATTGACCGCATCGGTGCCTTGCGTGCCTGCGGCCACGTTGGTGATCTGGCGATCGACCGCCGAATGCACGTCACCGGTGACTTCGTCGGTCCAGTCCGCGGAGGCGCCGACCGAAACGCTGTCTGCACGATCCGCCACCGAACCCGCGCCGAGCGCAACGCTGTTGGTGCCCGTGCTGGTCACTTGTGCGAAGTGCCCGATCGCGACGCCGCGGTCGGTCTGTGCCCAGGCGTTCGCGCCGACGGCCACGCTGCCGGTGTTGCGCGCCCAGGCGTTGTAACCCAGGGCTGCGCCTTCCCAGTTCGCGCCGGATTCGGCGCCCACCGCCGTGCCATTGACGACGATGCCGCCGATGTCGGCGTGTTCGTCGTTCCAATCGGTCACTGTCGAGCGATAGCCGACCGCGGTGTTGCCGTCGCCGTTGGCGAAGGAATACGAACCCAGCGCAGTGGCGGCGACACCAGTGGCATTCGAAGTCGAGCCGAGGGCCGTGCCGAAGAAATCCGTCGTCAGCGCCGCGTTGCCGATGGCGGCGCTTTCCCAGCCACCGGCTACGCTGAAGGAGCCGATCGCCATCGCGAACGGTGAGGTCGTGCTCGAATTGCCGCCGATGGCCATGCTGTAGAAGCCCATCGCGTGGGTGTTGGCACCGATCGCAACCGCACCGGAGCCTTCGGACCAGCTCATCGTCCCCAGCGCGACGCCGAACCCGTAGTCGGTCCGCGCACCGGCGCCGACCGCCGTGGTCGCCACGTCGTTGGCCTGCGTGTAATAGATCGTGCCGTCCCATGCGACGTAGGCGCCGCCGATCGCCGTCGCGCTGGCAGCGGCGGCGTAGCTGTTCGATCCCATCGCCAAGGCGTTTTCGCCGAGCGCGGTGGCATTGAAACCGAAGGCGCTGGCCCAGTTCGCGAACGACAACGCACCGGCGCCGAAGGAAGAAGCGCCATTCCCGATGGCGTTGGACGACTCGCCGCCGGCGGTGGCTTCCTCGCCTTCGACATAAGCACCGGCATCGTCGGCCGGATCGGTGCGGCCGGTGGCGTCGAATTTCGACTGCGCCAGCGCCGGCAGCGCGCTGCCGAACAGGATCGTGCCCAGCGCCATGGCGAGCGCCTTGGTGGCTTTGCGCGAGAGCGGCCGCGGCGCGATCTCGGGCGCCGGGCGGAAAGAGGTGTTCATCGACGTGTTTCCCCAGGTGTGATTGCAGACGCACGGGCAAGGCCGTGTCCGCCGAACTCTGGGGAACGGGGTGGGCGAAGTCATCCACGGTTTGTTCGCAAAACTTCGCCAGATTTCGCAGAATGCAGGCGCAGGCCTCGGGGAGGGGAAGCGTGATCAGTCGTTCCTGGCTAGCCGTGTCCGCGTGGCTCGAAGACGTGCCGATCAGCGATCCGGTCGACCGCAAGAACGCGCCGTTCATGCAGTTGGTCCTGCTGTTCTTCGGCGTGTACCTGCCGCTGAATTTGTATCACTACCTGTTCGTGTCGGGCTTCGTGGCGCGTTCGCCCGCCGTTTCGACGTGGCTCAACGCGACCACCGACGTGGCGATCATCTTCTCGGCATGGATCGGGATCTGGCTGATCCGCCGTGGCCAGCTCCGTCGTGCGGTGATCGGCTTCCTGGCGGCGGTCCTGGTGTCGCTGACCGTGGTGTTCCTGCAAACCGGATTGCGCGGCCTGGTGATCGACACGACCTATCCGGTGCTGTGCCTGGTCATCGGCGGCCTGGTGCTCGGGCGCGGTGCGTTGTGGAAAGTGTTCGCGTCGCTCGTGGCGATGCTTGCGCTCGGTGCACTCGTCGATACGTTCCGCCCGGCAGTTGCGCCCACCACCGCATACGCGCCGAACTGGGCGATGTCCGCGTTCCTGCTGTACGTGATGATCACGATCGTGCTCGATCGCACCATCCGCGCACTGCGCGGCAGCCTGGACGAAAGCGAGCGCAAGAGCCGTGCGCTCGCGGACGCGAACCAGCGCCTGCACCGCGAAATGGCCGAGCGCGAACGCGCGCAGGCGCAACTGATCCACGCGCAGAAGCTGGAAGCGGTCGGGCGCGTGGCCAGCGGCGTCGCGCACGATTTCGACAACGTCCTCAACGTCGCGCTCGGCTATGCCGTGGGCCGCGAACGCATCGCCGACCGCGGCGCGCCGGCATTGATCGACGCACTCGAGGGCGTGGAGCTGTCGGTGCGTCGAGCGCTGTCGATCAGTCGCAAGTTGCTCAACTTCAGTCGGCAGGATCTCAGCCGGCCGGAAGTGTTCGACGCGGTTGCGGCGCTACGCGAACTGCAACCGATGCTGCGCCAGTTGTTCGGTGCGGCGACGCGCGTCTCACTCGACATGGCGGACGAAACGCTGCACGTGCGCATGGATCGCGGGCAGTTCGAGTTGATGGCGCTGAACATCGCGGCGAATGCGCGCGACGCGATGCCCGACGGCGGACGCTTCACGGTGAGCGCGAAGCGTTCGCACGAGGCCATCGAACTCACGTTTTCCGACAGCGGCGGCGGCATGCCGGATGCGGTGCGCGAACGCGTCTTCGAACCGTTCTACACCACCAAGCCCGCGGGAAGCGGGACCGGCCTGGGCCTGGCGGTGACGCAGGATCTGATCCAGCAACTGGGCGGTTCGATCCGCGTGGCAAGCAGCGACGCGAACGGCACGACGTTCGCGATCCGGTTGCCGCGCGTCGAGGACTAGCTCGAAGCTGCGAACAGGAACCCGACGCCGCGCGTCGCCACCAACGGCAGCGTCGTGCCGGCCTGCACCTCGGCCTTGCGCCGCAGGCGATGCACCAACGCATCGAGCCGGCGTGCATCGAAGTCGCGATCGCTCCCGGCCAGCGCCGTCACCAATGCTTCCCGTTCGACCGGTTCTCCGGCCGCGGCAAACAACAGTTGAAGCACGCAGCGTTCCGGCGCCGTCAGTGCCAGCAACGTGCCATTGGGTGCGACCAGGCACCAGTCGTTGGTCTCCAGCCGCCAGCGACCCGGCTCGGCCGGTGCGACGTTCGCCGACGTCGATGTCGACGTCATCCGCCGCGAAAGACTGTGCAGCGTGGCCGCCAGCACTTCGCCGTCGACCGGCTTGGCCAGGAAGGCATCGGCACCATTGGACAGTGCGCGCACATGCTTGTCGGCGCCGCTGCTCGCGGTGAGCATGACGATGCCGAGGCCGGGCAGGGACGCGCGCAGATGTTGGATGACCTCCAGGCCGTCTTCGTCCGGCAGGCCCATGTCGAGCAGCACGATGTCGAACGTCTTTCCGACCATCCGACGATAGAGCTCGGCCGCGGTCGCCGCGCCCGCGACATCGAAACCGTAGTCGCGCAAGGTGGGCAGCAGGAACGATTCCCGCAACGCGTCGTCGTCTTCGAGCACCGCGACGCGAACGAGGACGCGCGCGGCGTCATTCATCGGCTGGTGGGTGGGTTTGATGGTCGTCGCCAAGGGTCGAACGCTGGGTGTCCGATGGCCGCAGGGTAGCGTAAAAACCGCCCTCAGATATTCGCGTCCTCGGGCGGCGCGCTGCTGCCCAGCGGCGCGGAGCCGCCGGCATTGTGATCGCTCGCGGGCCGTTCCATGCCGACCAGATACGAGGTCATCGACAGGGAGCCGAACGCATACCCGTCGACCAATACCTCCAGTGGTTGCCGCGTCTGCGCACCGAAGCCGGCGATGTAAAGGAAGGGCAGGAAGTGTTCGGGCGTCGGCGCGACGCGCAGGAAATCCGCGTCGCCGACGAGCGACGCAGCGCGATCCGGCGCGGAGGTCGCAATCTCGATGGCCTTCTCGTTGAACCGTTTCGCCCAGTCGAAACCTGCGTCCTTCGCGTTGCGATCCATCGCACGCAGGTTGTGCACGACATTGCCGCTGCCCATCACCAGCACGCCGCGTTCGCGCAAGGCCGCGAGCTTCGCGCCCAACGCGAGGTGATGGTCGGCAGGCTTGGCGGCATTGATCGACAGCTGCACGACGGGAATGTCGGCATCCGGGAATGCGTGCACCAGCACCGACCACGTACCGTGGTCCAGGCCCCAGCTGTCGTGGTCGGCGCCGACGTATTCCGGATGCACGGCGTCGGCGACTTCCTCGGCGAGTTCCGGCAAACCCGGCGCCGGGTATCGCACGTCGAACAAGGCCTGCGGGAAGCCGAAGAAATCGTGGATGGTTTTCGGGCGTGCCATCGCCGTCACCGCGGTGGCGTTGACGTACCAGTGCGCGGAGACCATCAGGATCGCGCGCGGCCGGGGCACGCATGTGCCGACCGCACGCCATGCATCGGAGTAGCGGTTGCGTTCGAGGGCATTCATCGGGCTGCCATGGCCGAGGAAGACCGCGGGCATCTGCATGTTGTCTGCCATGTCGAACCCTCCGCCCTGCGCCAACCGCTTGCTCAGTCGTTCGTGACCGCCGCGACCGTGAGGCGCGTCGTGCGTCCGCCCGGCAGCGCCCACTGGATCGTCTGCCCGACGCGCAGGCCCAGCAAGGCCGCGCCGACGGGCGCGAGGATCGACACGCGGCCCGCGGCGAAATCCGCGTCGCGCGGATAGGCCAGCGTCAGCGCATGTTCGTCGCCCGTGGTTTCATCGATGCAGCGCACCTGCGAACCCATCCTGACGACGCCCTCGGGCATCTGGTCGGGCTCGCGATATTCCGCGCGCGCCAATTCGGCTTCGAGGTCGTGGGCGACATCGTCGGCCTGCGCCGATGCCAGCAAGGCTTCCAGTCGGGAAGCGTCCTTTGTCGATACAACGATGTTCGGCGTCGCAGCCACGGCAAATCTCCGGAACGTAAAAAAGAGGCAGCGGCCTTCGCCCTGCCTCGACAATGCACCCAACGTAGTCCGGCGCGCGCGAAAGGTCAACGCGACGGCTGAGTTCGCGCGCGACAACACGCCTCATACACGGAGTCGGTCGGAAGGTACGGGGATCGAAAGGAAACCCCCATGGCCTCCACGTCGGTCGATCCGATACGCCCCGCGCCACCGCACCCGGCGCACRCCTTTTTCCTCGCCGCGATGGTGTCGCCCTTCCTCGGCGCGGTGCTGAGCGATTACGCGTATACGAAGACGTACGAAATGCAGTGGAGCAACTTTTCTTCGTGGTTGCTCGCAGGCGGCCTGGTGTTCGGCGCGCTGGCGATCGTTTGCGCGCTCCTGGATTTCGCGCGCGCTGCGGGCCGTCGTCGTCGTGGTCTGCAGTCCCTCGCGCTGCTCGTGCTGGTGGCGACGTGGGTGATCGGATTGATCGACGCGTTCGTGCATGCCAGGGATGCGTGGGCGGTCATGCCGATGGGATTCGTGCTTTCGATCGTCGTGCTCGCACTCGCGCTCATCGCGACCTGGTTGGGATTCGCGCGTTTCGACCGGAGCCTGAGTCCATGAGTCGCGTCGTGTTTTCCCTCGTCGTGCTCTCTGCGACCGTGATGACCGCGTGCGGCGGCGGCAACGACCCCGACGTCGCGCAAGTCGGGCCGAACCCGAAGCTGCCCGAACAACAGGGCGGGCTGCTTCCCGACATGAAGATCGCCAACCCCGCGCAGTGGGGCAACGCGCGGCCGACGGTTCCGGCCGGTTACACGATCACGGCCATCGCCACCGATCTCGCGATTCCGCGCCAGACCCTGATCCTGCCCAACGGCGACATCCTCGTGGCCGAAGGACGCGGTGGTGCGGGCGAACCCAAGTTGCGCCCCAAGGACATCATCGCCGGCTACATCAAGGCGAAGGGCACCACGCATGTGAAAGGCGGCAATCGCCTCACGCTGCTGCGCGACGCGGACGGCGACGGCAAATACGAACTCAAGACGATCTTCGCCGGCGACCTCAACGCGCCCTATGGGCTCGCGCTCGTCGGCGCGCGGTTGTACGTCGCCAACCAGGATTCGCTGGTCCGGTTCGATTACCACGACGGGCAAACGCGCGCGAGCGCGCCGCCGGTCAAGCTCACCGACTTGCCGTCGGCGGTCAACCATCACTGGACCAAATCCCTCGCGGCGAGCGCGGATGGTCGCTTGCTTTACGTGGGCATCGGATCGAACAGCAACATCACCGAGCGCGGCATGTCGCTCGAAGCCGACCGCGCGCGCATCTGGGAAGTGGATGCGACGACGGGCGCGCATCGGCCGTACGCGACCGGCCTGCGCAATCCCACGGCGCTGGCGATCCAACCGGGGACCGGGCGCTTGTGGACCGTCGTGAACGAACGCGACGAGCTCGGCCCGAACCTCGTGCCCGATTATCTGACTTCGGTGCGCGAAGGCGGCTTCTACGGTTGGCCTTACAGCTACTGGGGCCACAACGTCGATCCGCGCGTGCAACCGCCGGATCCGAAGAAAGTCGCCTCCGCGATCGTTCCCGACTATGGCCTTGGATCGCATGTCGCCGCACTCGGCGTCGCGTTTTCGAAGCCGTCGATGGGTGCGCAATTCGCCGATGGTGTGTTCGTCGGCGAGCACGGCAGTTGGAACCGCCACGATCCGGTGGGTTACAAGGTCGTCTTCGTGCCGTTCCGCGACGGGCGCCCGTCGGGCGCGCCGATCGACTTCGTCACAGGATTCCGCGGCGGCGACGGCATGACGCGCGGCCGGCCGGTCGGCGTGAGCGTGGATCCGCGCGGCGCATTGATTGTCGCCGACGATCTGTCCAACACGATCTGGCGCGTGGTGCCGGCGCACTGAGTGCGTCAGATCTCCACGCGCGATCCCAACTCGATCAAGCGCGTGCCCGGGATGCGGAAGAAATCCGTCGCCGGCGTCGCGTTGCGATGCAGGAACCGGAACACGTTGTCGCGCCAGGTCGGCATGCCGTGCCGCCGGGCAGCGACCACCGATTCGCGGCTGGCGAAATAGGTCGTGTCCATCGGGTCGAAGACCGGGCCGCCGGCATCGGTCGAACGCATCAGCGCCATCGGGACGTCCGGCGTTTCCATGAAGCCGAAGCGCACGGTGGCCTGGTGGAAGTCTTCGCCGATGGTGTGCAGTTGCAGGCGGTCGGCCGGCGCCACATGCGGGACTTCGAGCGTTTCCACCGTCAGCAACACGTTGCGTTCGTGCAGCACCTTGTTGTGCTTGAGGTTGTGCAGCAAGGCCTTCGGCACGAGATTGGCCTGCGTGGTGAGGAACACCGCGGTGCCCGGCACGCGCAAGGGCGGGGCGAGCATCAGGCCCGGCAGGAACGTGTCGAGCGTGGGCCCTTCTTCGCGCATCTGCGCATTCAACAACTGGCGACCGCGCGACCACGTCCGCAGCAGCACGAAGACGGCGACGCCGAGCAACAGCGGGAACCACGCGCCATCCAGGAACTTGACCAGGTTCGCCGACAGGAACGCGACGTCGACGAGCACGAACAGGGCCGCCAACGGCCAGAACACCGCGTGCGGCATCGAAGCGCGATGGCGCACGGCGACGATGAGCAGGATGCTGGTGATCAGCATCGTGCCGGTGACCGAAACACCGTACGCCGTCGCCAGGGCGGTCGAATTGCCGAAGGCCAGCACCGTGCCGATCGTGCACAGCATCAGCAGCCAGTTGATCGACGGAATGTAGATCTGCCCGATCGTCGCGTGCGAGGTGTGGCGGATGTCCATGCGCGGCAGGTAGCCGAGCAGGATGGCCTGGCGCGTGGCCGAGTACGCGCCGCTGATGACGGCCTGGGACGCGATGACCGTCGCGAGAGTCGCCAGCACCACCATCGGCAACTGCGCCCACCCCGGAACGCCGAGGTAGAAGGGATTTGCGACCGCGCGCGCGTCGTGGAGCAGCAGTGCGCCCTGGCCCAGGTAGTTGATCGTCAGCGCGGGCAACACGAGCAAGTTCCATGCGTACTGGATCGGCCGCCGTCCGAAGTGACCCATGTCCGCGTACAAGGCTTCGCCGCCCGTCACGGCCAGGACCACTGCGCCGAGGATGAACATGCCGTGCGGCCCGTGATCGAGGAAGAAGCGCATGCCCCACCAGGGATTGAGCGCGCGCAACACATCGGGATGACCGGCGATGTTGGACACGCCGATCGCCGCGAGTGCGAGGAACCACGCGACGATCACGGGACCGAACGCCTTGCCGACACCCTCGGTGCCGAAGCGCTGCGTTGCGAACAGGACGACTAACACGCCGATGGTCAGCGGCAACACCCAATGCGAGAACGCCGGCGTCGCCACCTGCAGGCCCTCGACCGCGGACAACACCGAGATCGCCGGCGTCAGCACGCCGTCGCCGAAGAACAGTGCAGCGCCGAACACCCCGAGGATGCCGACGACATACGCGGCGCGCGAGGTCTTCGACAGGGAGCGTTGCGCCAGCGCGGTGAGGGCCATGATGCCGCCTTCGCCGTTGTTGTCCACGCGCATAATCACGGCGACGTACTTGACGGTGACGACGATCACCAGCGACCAGAACACCAGGGACAGAATCCCGAGCACCGTCGCCACGTCGGGCGTCAGTCCGTAGTGCGGCGAGAAGGCTTCCTTGATCGTGTACAGCGGGCTCGTGCCGATATCGCCGAACACCACGCCGATGGCGCCGAGCAGCAGGGTGCCGAAGCGGGATCGCGACGTGGGTTGCTGCGCTTGCGGGAGGGTGGTGGTGTTCATCGGGGGGGCCTGGCCTCGTGCCGCCAGTGTTCGTCCGAAGGGCGTCACGGCTGAATCCCCTGGGCCCGTCGCCGGCATCAATTCTTCGTCAATTCTCGATGCCGCCCGCTGCACCGGCCGCCTGCAAGCGCCACAATCCCGCCATGCCCAGCGCCCAGGCCCGCAAGCGCGATTCACGTGGTTACGTCCTGGCCGTGCTCGGCACGGCCGTCGGCGTTGGCGTGGCCGCATTGGCCGAACGTTTCCTGGGCATCGACGACCTCTCGCTGGTCTTCATGCTGGTCGTCCTGCTGGTCGCCGCGCGCACCCACACCGGCCCCGCCGCGCTCGCGGCCTTGCTCTGCTTCCTGGCGTACAACTTCTTTTTCATCGCGCCGCGTTATTCGCTTTACATCGATGCACAGCACGGCATCGCGACGGTCGTGTTGTTCCTCGCCGCAGCCCTGATCGCCGGGCGCATGGCCGCGCGCCTGGCGATGCAGGTCGACGCCTTGCGCACGACGGGGCGGCACATCGCCGCACGCCAGGAACTCTCGCAACGCCTGGGCATGGCGAACGACGAGAACGCGATCCTGCAGGCCGCGCATCATGCGTTCGAGGGAAGCCTCGACGCGGAAACCTGGGTGCGCACCGAATCGCCGGACGAAGCGCGCGTGGGCATCGGCAGCGGTACCGACGACCATGGCTGGTGGTTCCTGCCGTTGCAATCGGCCGAAGGCGTGCTCGGCACCATCGGAATCAAGTTGCGCGATCCGGTCGCCGACATCGACGACGGCCAGCGCGCCCTCGCGCGTGCGATGGCGAACGACGTCGCGCAGGCCTTGCTTCGCGTTCGCCTCGCCGCGGCGGTGGAATCCCAACGCATGGAAGTGGAACGGGAACGGCTGCGCAGCGCATTGCTGTCGTCGGTCTCGCACGACCTGCGCACGCCGCTGTCGGCGATGATCGGTGCGGCCGATACGCTGGCGTTGTATGGCGATGCGATGGGCGACCAGGACCGGCGCAGCCTGGTCGACACGGTTCGCGAAGAAGGGCTGCGGCTGGAGCGCTTCATCCGCAACCTGCTCGACATGACGCGCGTGGGGCACGGCATCGCTCCGAAACGCGACTGGATCGGCGTCGACGAATTGATCGGGGCCGCGATCGGCCGCCTGCAACGCAGTCATCCGGGCGTGCGCGTGGACGTCGCGGTCGCGGGCGACATCGGCCCGGTGTGGGTGCAGCCCGCGCTGATCGAGCAGGCGTTGTTGAACGTGCTCGACAATGCGGCGGGATTTTCGCCACCAAGTGCGCCGGTACGCGTCGATGCGCGTGAAGTGCCGGGTCATGACGGTACGCGCGCGCTGCGCATCGATGTGACGGACGCGGGCCCCGGCATTCCCGCGGACGAACGCGAGCGCGTTTTCGATCTGTTCTACAGCGTCGCGCGCGGGGACCGCGAGCGCGAAGGCACCGGCCTCGGGCTGGGGATCAGCCGCGGCATGGTGGCGGCGCATGGCGGTACGCTTGTCGCACTCGATGGCATCGATGGGCGCGGCACGACGATGCGCATCACCCTGCCATTGCTGCAACCCGTCAAGGCGACGTCGGCATGAACACCGCTGCCCGCATCCTGGTCATCGACGACGAACCGCAGATCCGCCGTTTCCTCGACATCAGCCTGCGCGCCCAGGGCTACCAGGTGCTGCACGCAGCGGACGCGCACGCGGGCCTGGAAGCGCTCGCCACGCAAGGCGTCGACCTGGTGATCCTCGACCTCGGGTTGCCCGATCGCGATGGGCTGCAGGTCCTGGCCGATCTGCGCGAATGGTCGAAGGTCCCGGTCCTCGTCCTGACCGCGCGCGACGACGAAGCGGAAAAAGTCACCGCGCTGGATGCCGGCGCGAACGACTACGTCACCAAGCCCTTCGGCGTGCAGGAGTTGATGGCGCGCCTGCGCGCGTTGTTGCGGACCCAGGCATTGCCGGAAGGTGCGCTGCCGCCGGTCTTCGACGATGGCGTGCTGCAAGTGGATCTCGCGCGCCGCGAAGTGCGCCTGCACGGTGAACTCATCGCCCTGTCGCGCAAGGAATATGCGCTGCTCGCGTTCCTGGTCAGGCATGCAGGGCGCGTGGTCACCCAGCCGCAACTGTTGCGCGAGATCTGGGGCCCGACGCACCAGCAGGACGCGCATTACCTGCGCGTCCTGCTTGCAAAGCTGCGCCAGAAACTCGGCGATGACGCCGCGCATCCGCGCTGGCTCGCGACCGAGCCCGGGGTCGGGCTCCGGTTCGTCTCACCGTGACGCGCGGCCCCCGGCGCGCGCGCCACTCGGACACTCAGTTTTCCGTCAACGCCTTGCGCGGCAACTTCTGCGCGCGCATCGCCGCGTTGTAGGCGAACGCGGCCACGATCGCGGAGGCCTGCTTCAGATCCTCCGGCGCGATGTGGTCGAGCACGTCCAGGTCGGTGTGGTGGACGTTGGTGAAGTAGTCCAGGTCGTCCTGCACGAACTGGAAGCCGGGCAGGCCGATATTGTCGAAGGAAATGTGGTCGGTGCTGCCGGTGGTGCGCTGGGTGACGATCGTCGCGCCGACGTCGTTGAAGGGCTTGAGCCACGCTTCGAAAATCGGCGCCGCCGCCATGTTTTCCTGCGCGTACACGCCGCGGATCTTGCCGCCGCCGTTGTCGAGGTTGAAATACGCGGCGAGGTTGCCGTAATCGCGCGTGGGCTGCAGCGTGCCCTTGACCTTGCGCAGCGAGAGCGGCATCGCCTTCTCCTGCGGGTCGGTCGGGTCGGGGTACTTGCCGAAGTGGCGGGACACGTAATCCGCCGAACCCAACAGGCCTTGTTCTTCGCCGGTCCACAGCGCGACGCGGATCGTGCGATCCGGCTTCGCGCCGACCGCCTTGAGGATGCGCATGGCTTCCATCATCACCGCCACGCCCGCGCCGTTGTCGGCCGCGCCCGTGCCTGCGTGCCAGGAATCCATGTGCGCGCCGATCATCACCACTTCGTTGCGGTGGGGGCCGGTGCCGGGGATTTCGGCGATGGTGTTGTACGCCGGTTGATCGGCGTCGCTGGTGAAATTCGCATCGACGTTGACGCGCAGGCGCACGGTTTCATTGCGGCCGAGCGCGCGCATCACGTTGTTGTAGTTTTCCAGGGACATCGACAGCGACGGCACGCCGACCGATTCGCCCGCCTTGCGCGAACCGCCGCCGGTGACGATCAGGATGCCGTTGTCCCAGCCGCTCGGGCTGATCGCGGCGATCGCGCCTTCGTCGACGAGGAACTGGTTGAGCAGCGGGGTGAATTCGATGCGCTTGCGGCGGCGTTCGCGCGCTTCTTCGCGGGACTCGGGCGTCTGGTCGGCCGGGACTTCCAGCGACTTCATGGCGCCGAGTGTTTCGTCGGTCTCGCGCGTCCAGTCGGCTTTCTCGCCCGGCTTGTAGGCGCGCGCATCGGCGATGAAGACGATCTTGCCTTTCAGCTTGCCCTTGAACTTTTCAAGGTCCGCCTTCGATTCGAGCTTGGCGGCGAAGGCATCGCCTTCGACCGGACCGTTGGTTCCGGGCGTCCAGGCTTTCGGCAGTGCGTGCAGCGGGAAGGCGCGGGGGCTGAGCATTTCGACGCTGGCCGAGCGGAATTCCCAGCCGCGGCCGAAGGCGTCGGTCATGGCTTCGTCGTGGACGTTCGCCAGGCCCCATTCATTGAACTTCGAGCGGGTCCAGGCGTTGGCCTGCGCCATCGCGGGGGAGTTGGTGAGGCGGGGGCCGATCTGTTCGGTCAGGTGCGTAAGCAGCGGCAGCACCTGCGAATGGGTGAAGGCTTCCTGCCGGATGCGACCTGTCACGGCCAGGTCGATGTTTTCCTCGGCGTGCACACCGCCGACCAGCATGGCGGCCACGGCCGCCACCAGCACTCGCTTCATTGCAATTCCCCTGGGAACCCGGCAAAGCGTCGAGTCTGCCATTGGGGGCGCCGTGGCCGCTGGCCCATCAGTCATGGTGGGCTGGGAAATGGTCACGTATAGCGCCGAGGGGTGCGCAGATGGGTCGTCGGATGGGTTGTGGTCGGCGCCACCAGAATTGCGCGGCGCGCCGCCGCATTGAAGGGCCTCATTGCTCCGCAAGAGCTCACGCTCCGCAATGAGGCCCTCCAACGCGACGACCACCGCGCGTAGCCATTTGTTATGCGCGACAGCAATCTGGTGAGTGTTGTCGTCGCGAATTGATCGCTGCGCGCCTACAGCCAGCACACCAGACGGGCCGGCGCCTCGCCCGTCGAGGACATCGCGAGTCGCGTGGGTGCTGGTCCTCGCAACCGCGATGTCCTCTCTCGGGCATCGGCGCCTTCGCGGCGATTTGACGGGTGAAGCGGCGCAGCGACTGGTTCTACGCCGACTTGCGGGCGCGCTTCTTTGTCGCCTTGCGCGATGTCTTGCGGGCGGGCGACTTGCGCGCGGCTTTCTTCGCCGTCGTGCGTGCGGTCGATTTCTTCGTCGCCGACTTGCGTCCAGTCGACTTCTTCGTCGCGGACTTGCGGGCGGTGGTTTTCTTCGTCGCTTTCTTCACGGCCTTTTTTGTCGTCTTCTTCGCGGGGAATTTCTTCACCGCTTTTTTCGTCGACTTCTTTGTCGCTTTCTTGGCGGCCGTCTTGGTCGCCTTCTTCGCGGTCTTCCGACCCTTCGCGCCGCCGTCCTGTTTGTTGACGGTCGCCCACGCGATGCGTTCGGCCGCGGCGGTCGAGCGGCCTTCCTTCTTTTCCGATTCCTCGATGTGCGCGGCCTGGCGCCGCTGCTTGGGTGAGTACGAAGACTTGTCGCCGCGTGGCATTGCCGTGCCCTCCGGTTTTCGCGTGCGCCTTCTTTAAAACGGCGCGTGTCGCGGGTTCGTGAGGACGATTGGAAGCGGATGCAAGAGGCATCGGTCCCTGCTGCGAATCCGAAGCGTCTCACGCAAGAAATGCCTCGTTCGCTTTTCTCCAGGACACGGCATTAGATGTCAAAACACCGTTCGAAGAGCGACATCATGTCGGATTCCCTGCGCGCCCCGAAGGCACCCCATCCCTTGCGAGCGCTGATCAGATCCTTGCCCCTCGTGCTGGTCCTGTCCGCATGCACGCCGACGCCCGAGGCAGACCCCACGAACACCGACATTCCCGCAGCGAAATCGCAGTCGGTCGCCACCACCGTTTATCCCACGCGCGCCTACTTCGGCGACACGCACGTGCACACCGGCTGGTCCGTCGATGCAGGGACCGAAGGCGTGATCACCACGCCCGAGGATGCCTTCCGCCTGGCGCGCGGCGATGAGATCACGTCGAATACCGGGCGCCCCGCGAAGCTCAAGCGCCCGCTCGACTGGATGGCGATCACCGATCACTCCGACGGCATGGGCACGATCAGCGAAGTCATCGCGCGCAATCCCGAGATGATGGCCGACCCGGTCGTCCGCGGTTGGTCGGATGCGCTGCGCAGCGGCGATGAACATCGCACGCACGAAGCGGCGATGGACCTGATTCGCCACCAGGCCAACGGCCAGACGCCGAAGGTGATGGAAGATCCCAAATGGATGGGCTCGGCATGGGAGAAAACCATCGCCATCGCCGATCGTTACAACGCGCCCGGCAAGTTCACCGCGTTCATCGGTTACGAGTGGACCGTCAACGCCAACGGCGGCAACAACCTGCATCGCAACATCATCTATCGCGACGGCGCCGACAAGGCGAAGCAGATGCTGCCGCTGACCACCTTCGAAAGCCAGGATCCCGAAACGCTGTGGGCGTGGATGGAAGCCTACGAGCACAAGACCGGTGGCAAGGTGCTCGCGATCCCGCATAACGGCAATCTGTCCAACGGCCGCATGTTCGAAGAACAGCGTTTCGATGGCCGTCCGTTGACGCCGGAATACGCGGCCACGCGCGCGCGTTGGGAACGCCTGTTCGAACTGGTGCAGATCAAGGGCCAGAGCGAAAGCCATCCCAGCCTGTCACCGAAGGATGCGTATGCCAATTGGGATCTGTGGGATGCCGGCAACCTGGTCGGCTTGCCCAAGCAGGCCGGCATGTTGCGCACCGAGTATTGGCGCGAAGCCTTGAAGTCGGGCCTGCGGCTGGAACGCCAGCTCGGCGTCAATCCCTTCAAGCTCGGCGCGAATGCGGCGACCGACACGCACACCGGCATGCCCACCGCCGAGGAAGACAATTTCTGGGGCAAGTTCCGCGGCGTCGAGCCCTCGGCCACGCGCTGGGAGCCGACGGTGCTCGGTGCCGGTCCGGCTGCGAAACACGGTTCGGACATGGTGTCGGCGGGCTACATGGGCGTCTGGGCCACCGCGAATACGCGCGAAGCCCTGTGGGATGCGATGCAACGCCGCGAAACCTTCGCGACCACGGGATCGCGCATGACCCTGCGTTTCTTCGGCGGCTTCAACTTCAGCAACGCCGACTTGAAGGATCTCGTCGCGAACGGTTACGCCAGGGGCGTGCCGATGGGCGGCGATCTGTCCGCTTCGCCGCAGCGCGCGAAGGCGCCGACCTTCCTCATCGCGGCGATGAAGGACGCCGACGGCGCGAACCTCGATCGCGTCTCGGTGATCAAGGGCTGGGTGGGTGTCGACGGGCAAACCTACGAAAAGGTGTACGACGTGAAATGGTCGGGCGACCGCAAGCCCGACGCCGCGGGAAACCTGCCCGATGTGGGCAGCACCGTCGACCTGAAGACGGCGACGTACAAGAACACCATCGGCGCACCGGAGCTGGTGACCGCATGGACCGATCCGGATTTCGACCCGCGCGTGCGCGCCGTCTACTACGTGCGCGTGCTCGAAATCCCGACGCCGCGCTGGACCGCCTACGACGTCGTGCGCTTCCATTCGAAGATGCCGGCCTCGGTGCAGATGACGCTGCAGGAACGCGGCTTCACTTCGCCGATCTGGTACACGCCCATCGCGGGAGCCCGATAAGTTGAACGTCCCGCGCCTGCTCCGCGAACCCTTGCTGCACTTCCTCGCCATCGGTGCGTTGCTGTTCGCGGTCAACGCGTTCGTGAACGGGCACGCGGCGAGCGATCCATCGGCGATCGTCGTCGACCAGGCGCAATCCGATGCCCTGGCCGTGCGCTTCGAACGCACTTGGCAACGGCCGCCGACGGAGGAAGAACTGCGGCAATCCATCGAAGCCTGGGTCGAAGACGAAATGCTGTATCGCGAAGGCCTGTCCGCCGGGCTGGATCGCGAAGACGAAGTCGTGCGCCGCCGCGTCGCGCAACGCATGGCCTCGCTCAACGAAGGCATGGCGGCCGCGGTGCCGCAGGACGCCGAGTTGCAGGCCTGGTTGCAGACGCATCCGGCGGCCTATCGCATCGCGCCGCGTTACACCTTGCAGCAGGTGTATTTCGATCCGCGGCGCCGCGGCGCGCGTCTGGATGCCGACGTGCGGGCGGCGCGGGCGCTGTTGTCGCGCGGCATCGATGCATCGCCCGGCGACGCCACGCTGTTGCCGGCCACCGTCGATGCGATGGGCGAAGAAGATCTTGCGGCATTGTTCGGCAGCGCATTCGTGCACGCACTCGGCCGCGCGCCGCTCGGCGAATGGAGCGGGCCGATCGCCTCCGGTTACGGCATGCACCTGGTTCGCGTGGAAGCACGCACACCGGCACGCATGCCGCCATTGGCCGAAGTGCGCGACGACGTGGAGCGCGACTGGTTGCGCGATCGCACGCAACGCGCCGACCGCGCCTATCTCGCGGCGCTGCGCAAGCACTATACCGTCGACATCGACGCGGACCTCGCGCAATCGATCGCCGAGAACGTCAAACGCCTCGCGGCCGACGGTGCCCCGTGATGCGATGGCCGATCCGGTGCATCGTCCTGTTCCTGATCCTCGGTACCTGGTTCGGCATCGCGCACGCCGATACCTTCCGCCCGGCGTACTTCGAACTCCGGCAGGTCGACGCCGAACGTTACGACGTGTTGTGGAAGTTGCCGGCGCTGGATCGCAGCACGCCGATGGCGATGCATGTCCGTTTTCCCGACGGCACGGTGGTCGATGCGCCGCCGCGCAGCGCATTCACGGGTGACGCGATCGTCGAGCAGTGGCGTGTGCACCGGCCGGGCGGCCTGGTGGGGCAGGCGATCGCCTTCGAAGGGCGCGCGACGGGCGCGACGGACATCATCGCGCGCGTGGAATGGGCCGACGGCGCCAGCCAGGTCGAACGCCTCCCGCCGGAACGCACGGCCTTCGTCGTGCAGGCGCCCGCGACGACGAGTCAGGTCGCTTGGTCCTACCTGGTGCTCGGCGTCGAACACATCCTCGGCGGCATCGACCATCTGCTGTTCGTACTCGCGCTGTTGCTGGTGGTGCGCGGCGGCAGGCGGATCGTCGCGACGGTGACGGCCTTCACCGCGGCGCACAGCCTGACGCTCGTCGCCGCGACGCTGGGCTGGGTGCATGTGCCCGGTGCGCCGGTTGAAGCGACGATCGCGCTGAGCATCGTGTTCGTCGCCGCGGAAGTGATCCGCGGGATGCAGGGAAAACCGGGGCTCACGGCGCGCGCGCCGTGGGTGGTCGCGTTCTCGTTCGGGTTGTTGCATGGATTCGGATTCGCCGGCGCGCTGGCAGATGTCGGTTTACCGCAGAAGGCGATTCCCGTCGCGCTGCTGACCTTCAACGTCGGCGTGGAAATCGGGCAGTTGTCGTTCGTCTGCGCGGTACTTGCCATGGTTGCGGCCACGCAACGCTGGATCCGGCGCCTGCCGGCCTGGAGCCATTACGCGCCGGCCTATGCGATCGGCGGTGCCGCGGCGTTCTGGACGATCCAGCGTACAGTGTCGATCTGGGCTTGATTCCAAGGGGACGCGCCGATGCGCGCATGGATACGCCGGGTCGCGATTCTCGGTCTGCTCCTTCTCCTGACCTTGCTAGGGCTGCGCGCCTGGCAGTCGACGCAAGGCCCGCCGTTGCGGCCCTGGCACACGATCGTGCCGGTCGAGTTGCATGCCGATGCGATCGCGCGCGGCACGTGGGCCGACTACGTCGCGGCCGAGTCCCGGATGTTCGACCAATTGCATCGCGATCTGCAGCGGACGATGACGCCCGCCGACCGCACGCCGATCAATCGTTACAACGACGGGGGCCTGTCCTCGCCCGCGTCCTTCGGCCATGACTGGAACCGCTCCTTCGTCCTGGAGCCTGCCGAATCACCGCGCGGCGTTGTCGTCCTGTTGCATGGATTGTCGGACGGTCCGTACAGCATGCGCAGCCTGGCGCAGCTGTATCGCGACACCGGCTGGATCGCGATCGTGCCGCGCCTGCCGGGCCATGGCACCGTCCCCGCCGGCCTGACGCGCGAAGGCCGCAAGCAATGGGAAGCGACGGTCGACATGGCCATGGCCGAAGCCACGCGCCGTGCCGGCCATCGCCTTCCGGTGCACCTGGTCGGTTATTCGAATGGCGGCGCGCTCGCGCTGCTCCACGTCATGCGCCGCGTCGGCAAGGGCGAGCGTAGCGATGTCCAACGCATCGTGCTGCTCTCGCCGATGATCGAGGTCAACGCCTTCGCGCGTTACGCCGGTCTCGCCGGCGTGCCCGCGTATTTCGGTCGCTATGCGAAGTCGGCGTGGCTCGACGTGCTGCCCGAATACAACCCCTTCAAGTACAACTCCTTCCCAGTGCGCGCGGCGCGCGAATCCTACCTGGTGACGCGCGATCTGCAGGAGGCGATGGATGCCGTCGTCGAACGGCAGGCGATGGGGCAGGTGCCGCCGATCCTCGCGTTCCAATCCGTGGTCGACGACACCGTCACGGCGCAGGCGGTGATGGTGCGGCTGTTCGACAGGCTCCTCGCGAACGGCAGCGAACTGGTGTTGTTCGATGTGCACCGCGGGCGCGTGATCGATCCGATCCTGCGGCCGACCGCCGCCGCGTGGATGCGCGATGCCTTCAAGGTCCCGCGGCGCTACACGCTGACGCTCATCGGCGCGACGTCGGAAAGCGATGCGACGGCCAGCGCGCGCACCCGCCGCGCGGGCGCCGCGCAGGTCGAAACGCAAACACTCGGCATGCGCTACCCGGGCGACGTGTATTCGCTCTCGCACGTCGCGCTGCCGTTTCCCGCGGACGATCCGCTCTACGGCAATCGTCCGTCGGGCCTACCGGTGCTGCAACTGGGCGCCGTTGCCGTGCGCGGCGAGCGCAACACGCTGGCGATTTCGCAGGACAGCATCGACCGCCTGACGTGGAATCCGTTCTACGACGAGATGGCCCGGCGCATCACGGCAACGATCACAGCTTCCGAACGCGGAACCGCTTCGCCTTGATCTTGCCTTGCGTCAATCGCGCGAGCGCATTGTTGGCCTGCGCCGCGGGAACAGCGACGTAGCTGCGCGTGGCGAACACATCGATCTTGCCGATCGTGTCGCCCTTCAACCCGCCTTCGCCGGTGAGCGCGCCCACGATGTCGCCCGGGCGCAGCTTGTCGGTGCGGCCCGCGTCGATGCGCAGCGTCGCCATCGGTGCGCGTTGCCCGACGTTCGCCTTCAACGCCGCCATCGGCGGACGCTGCAAAGTGGCGCGCAGATTCAGCGCGTCCTCGATCGCCTTGAGCCGCGGCAACTCGCGCGAGGTGCACAGCGTCAGCGCCAGGCCTTCGCGGCCCGCGCGGCCGGTGCGTCCGATGCGATGCAGGTAGGTGTCCGGGTCGTTGGGCACGTCGTAGTTGACCACCGCGCCCAGGTCTTCGATATCGAGTCCGCGCGCGGCGACGTCGCTGGCGACCAGCACGGTGCAACTGCGATTGGCGAAACGCACCAGCACTTCCTCGCGATCGCGCTGTTCCATGTCGCCATGCAAGGCGAGCGCGGAGAAACCCAAATGCGTGAGCGAAGCGACGACTTCTTCGGTATCGCGCCGCATGTTGCAGAACACGACCGCGTTGTTGCCGCCATGGTCCATCAACAAGCCGGCGAGGGCGGCGGGTTTGCGCTCGGGATCGACCTCGTAGAAGCGTTGTTCGATGGGCGCGGCATCGGCGGCGCCTTCGACGGTGACTTCGACCGGCTCGCGCATCGTGGCGCGCGCGATGGCGCGCACGGCATCGGGGAAGGTCGCGGAGAACAACAGGGACTGCCGGTCCTTCGGCGTGGCCTTGATGATTTCGCGAATGGGCTCCTCGAACCCCATGTCGAGCAGGCGATCGGCTTCATCCAGCACCAGCGTGCGAATGCCGCGCAGGTCGAGCGCCTTCTTGCGCAGCAATTCCTGCACGCGGCCCGGCGTGCCCACGACGACGTGCGGCGCATGCCCCAGCGACGCGAGCTGCGGCCCGAGCGCGACGCCACCGGTCAACGTCAGCAGTTTCAGGTTCGGCAAGCCGGTGGCGAGCTTGCGGATGTGCTTGGCCACCTGGTCGGCCAGTTCGCGCGTCGGGCACAGCACGAGGGCCTGCGCGCGGATTTGCGGGAGGTCGATGCGTTGCAACAGGGCCAGGCCGAAAGCCGCGGTCTTGCCGCTGCCCGTGGGCGCCTGGGCGATCAGGTCGTGGCCTTCGAGCAAGGCCGGGAGGCTGCGCGCCTGGACCGGTGTCATGCGCACGTGGCCGAGCGCATCCAGGCCTTGCATCAGCGCCGGATCGAGCGGGAGATCGGAGAATTCGACGGCGTCGTTCATGCGCCATGATACCGGCCGCCATCGCCCCGCGTTCACCGTGGTTTCAATACAACCGGCTGGTCCCCATTGCGGAGCCATGCATGTCCACGCCCCAGGAACTCGAAGGAAAAATGTGGAAGGCGCTGAAGTCCGACCGGACGCTCTTCGTCGGCCTGCAGGGTGAGGACCATGCGCGCCCCCTGACCGCCGTGTACGAGGAAGAACGCGGTCCGATCTGGTTCTTCACGGCGCGCGACAGTGCGCTGGTGCAACAACTGGGCGATACGGGTGCCCGCGCCGTTGGCAGTTTTGCATCCAAGGGCCATGACCTGTTCGCGAGCCTGCGCGGTTCCCTCGCGCTGCACATGGACCGTGAAGTGATCGACCGTCTCTGGAATCCCTTCATCGCCGCCTGGTACGAGGGCAAGGACGATCCGAAGCTCGCACTGTTGCGCTTCGATGCCGACGACGCCGAAGTGTGGGAGAACGCCTCGAGCCTGTTCGCGGGCGTGAAGTTGCTGCTCGGCGTGGATCCGAAGAAGAGTTACAAGGAGCATGTCGCCAAGGTCGACCTGCACTGAGTCGACCTTCGACATCGGCGAGGTTCGAATGCTGTTGCGCCCCGACCAGCTCGCAGTCGCCGACGTGCGCAATGCGCCGTTCCCGCTGCTGATCGCGCGCGACGTGCTCGACGATGCGGCGCGCGCTGAGCTCGATGCGGATTTCCCGCATTACAGCGGCGCGGGGTATTTCCCCCATTCGGACAATGATTGCGGGCAGAGCATCAACGCACTGGTGTCGGAGCTGACGGCGCCTGCGTTCGCCGACGCGCTCGGCCAACAGCTCGGCATCGAGCGGCTGTCGCAATACCCGCCATTGGTGACGATCTGCCGCTCGCTCAACCTTCGCCACGGTTCGATCCACACCGACAGCTTGTCGAAAGTCGCCAGCGCGCTGTTGTATCTCAACCCGCAATGGCCGAGCGAAACGCACGCAGGATGCCTGCGTTTCCTCACGCAGCCCAACGACATCGAAGCCACGCTCGTGCCGGAAATCCCGCCGGTCTACGGCATGCTGGCCGCCTTCAAGCGCAGCGATTGCTCCTACCACGGGCACTTGCCGTTCGAAGGCGAGCGGCACGTGATCCAGGTGGCCTGGCTGGTCGATGCCGCGGCGAAAGCGCGCAAGACACGGCGCGGCCGACTCTCGCGCTTCGTCAAATGGTTGACCGGCCGCATGGACCGCGGCTACGGCAAGCATCGCGACAAGAATGCCGCGCACCTGGATTGAGGGCGCGCCTGGATTCAGTAAGATTGCCGCATGCACCGTTCCCGACTCTGCGCCCTGCTGATCGACTGCAACACCGATGACATCGACGCCGCGGCCGGCTTCTGGTCCGCCGCGCTCGGCCGTGGCATCGACCGCGAGCACCCGGGCACGCGCGGCGACTACGTGATGCTTCAAACGCCGCAGGACGAACCCATCGTGCAGTTGCAGCGCGTCTCGCACGAAAGCCGCGTGCACCTGGATATCGAGACCGACGACATCCCGGCCGAAGTGGCGCGCCTCGAACGGCTCGGCGCGAAAGTCGTGCGCACGCTCGAGCGTTGGGTCGTGATGGAAGCACCGACGGGCCAGCGGTTCTGCATCGTCCGCGTGCAACGCCCCGGTTGGCCGAAGAACGCCACCACCTGGGAGTGAGCCCCACGCTATGATCCGCGCCAGCCTGGACCGCCGGTCCCGGCCCGGGGAGCCTCTGGGGAGGGGACATGAAGCGAGTCATGTGGGCGGCGGCGCTGGTCGCGGTCCTGATCGTGGGCTATCAAGTGCATCGCAGTTGGTCGAAGAAGATCGCACCGGCGATCGTGCAGGTGCAGGCCAAGGCCGCTTACGAAGGCATGGTCGCCAAGGCGAAAGCCGACCACCCGGACATGCCGCTCGCCGATGCGATGAAGGCGACGTCCACCGAACTGGCGAACAAGACGCTCGCTTCGCTGGATGCGAAGAACCGCGCCAAGATGGCGGCGGGCTTCTACATGGGTTTCCATTGGTCGAACACGCGCACGCGCAAGGACTATTGCAACGCGCGCGGCGTGGACATCGGCCCGTTCGTGTCCGCATTCGAAAGTGCGCATTCGCAGGAATACGCGCGCGCCACCGCCATCCTCGCCGCCGAAGGCACCGATCCGGAACAGGCGTATCCGCTGATCAAGCCGCAGATGGTGCAGGCGATCGACCAGGACATGCGCGACATCGGCAAGGGCGCGCATCTTGGCGAAGCCGAGAGCTGCCAATTCCTGGTCGACAACGCCGACCGGATCATTCCGCTGCTGGTGCTTCCGCCGGCGGTGAAGTCGGCGCTGACCGACGCGTGAGCGCCGCGGGCTAGCCGCCCGGCATCGGCAGGCACTCCATCACTTCCACGCCGTCGCCGGGGAAGACTGTGAAGTGCGGGTGCCCTTCGAACATGCGCGCGGCCGCGTCGTGCGAATCGGCCTGGACCACCACCCAGGCCGACATCGCGTTGCGGATCGGATGCACGCCTTGTTTGTCGACGCGCAGGGTCTTGCCCAACGGCGCGCCGTTTTCCTCGACGGCGCCGGCGTGCTTTTCCATCCACGCCTTCCAGGCGGCGATGCCTTCGCGCTCGCGCACCTTGCGCTGGTCGTCGGGCAACGCATCCCATCCGCTCGCCGCGCGGGCTTCGGGCGTGCCGGTGAAAATCGCGAGATAGCGGGCCATGGCGGGATCCTGCGGGGGGAGGGGATGCCGAGCCTAACGCGAAGCCAAAGCGCAGGCGGCCTGCGCAGGAATCGGATATTGGCGCTTGACGCGACGCGCCAGACTGGCGTTTTCCAACCGGATGCGCCCCGATGCCGACGCTCTACGACTACCTGCCTTCGCAAAACGCCTGGAAGGTCCGCCAACTGCTGCGGCACCTGTCGCTGGAACACCGCACGGTCGAAGTGTCGATCTTCGAAGGCGAAGGCCGCGCGCCGGCGTTCCTCGCGCGCAACCCGACGGGCAAGGTGCCGGTGCTGGAACTCGACGATGGCCGCACGCTCGCCGAATCCAACGCGATCCTGTCCTTCCTCGCCGATGGCACGCAGTACCTGCCGGGCGATCCGTTCGCGCGCGCCAAGGTGCATCAGTGGCTGTCGTTCGAACAGGAGAACGTGGAAGCCGTCATCGGTTCGCTACGCCACTGGACCATGACGGGCAAACTTGCGAAGCGTTCGCCCGAGCTCGTCGAAGGCAAGCGCGCGGGCGGCGTGCGCACGCTCGCCTTGCTCGATCGCGAACTCGCGCAACGCGACTTCATCGCGGGCGACACCTACACCATCGCGGACATCGCGCTGTTCGCCTATGCAAGCCGCGCAGAAGAGGCGGGCCTGTCGCTCGCGCCGTTCGGTGCGTTCCGCGCATGGGTGGCGCGCGTGGAAGCGCAGCCGGGGTTCCTGGCGCAGATGCATCCATATTCGATCGATCCGCATTCGATCGGCGAATTGCCGTGAATGCGGCCGCCTTGCGTTGATTTAATCTGAGCCCCCGCGTTCGGCGGGACGATGACCAGGAGAGCGCGATGCATCGGTTCGGTCTTGCACTCGTCGTGGCCTGCATGCTCTGCGCATGCGCGACGACGGACGCGAAGGAGAAAACGGCCCCGAACGGCAAGGGCGTCGCGAAGTGCGACACCTCCAAGCTCGACTGGGCGAAAGGGCAGCCCGCGAACGAAGCGAACGCGCGCCGCCTGGTGCGCGAGAGCGGCTTCGGGCTGTGGCGGATCATCGGGCCGGACAATGTCGAGCGCGCGGATTACCGCCCCGACCGCCTGACGATCTACACGGACAAGGACAACATCATCCAATCGCTCGATTGCCACTGAGCGAAAGGCGCACGCGCCGCAGCATCATCATCGCGCTGCGGCGCGCGCAGCGATACACCTTGCGTTTTCGTTCGTCCGCCTCGCTGGCCCGCCCGTCCGTTTCGTGCCCGTGAAGAAGCGCCAGCGGCGTTTCAATGCACGTGCACGCAAATGTGCAGGCCACACAGGTCAGGATCATGGCGCGCGCGCCGTCCCCCGGATTCACCTTGCTGGAGCTGATGATCGCCGTGGCGATCATCGCGGTGCTGGCCGCGCTCGCCGCGCCGTCGTTGTCCGACTTCTTCGACCGCAACCGCGTGCGCGCGGCGGCCGACGACGTGGCCAGCCTCATCAGTCAGGCGCGGGCGGAGGCGGTGAAGAACGATTTGCCGGTCCTGGTCTCGGCAAGCGGCAGTGGCACCAACTGGTGCGTGGGCGCGAACGCGGCGGATGCGCCGACGCCTGGCGAAAAGGCGCGTACGGATGCCGACGCTTGCGACTGCACCGATGGCAACGACTGCATGGTTGCAGGCATTCGACGCGTGGTGTCGTCGACCGACTATCGCGACGTCTCCATCGGCGCGCTTCCCGGCGACATCCTGTTCGACAACACGCTGGGTGCGATGGTCTCGGGCAGTGGCGTCAACCGGACCTTGGGCAACCAGACCCTGACCTTGACCTCTCCGACCGGGAAGTACGACGTCCGCGTGGACGTGCCAGCGCTGGGCCAGGCCCGGGCGTGCACGCCGGCGGCGAGTCCGGTGTTGTCGGGGATGTCGCAATGTTGATGCGCCAGCGGACAGCGGGATTCACGCTGATCGAGCTGATGGTCTCGCTCGTGCTCTCGCTCGTCGTGATGGCGGCGGTGACCACGCTCGTCGTCGCGGTCATCCGGTCGAATCGCGAGACGCTGCAATCCACGCGCCTGAACCAGGAATTGCGCGCGACCCTCAACCTGGTCGCCAATGACCTGCGGCGTGCGCGGTCGGTGGGGGATCCGCTCAGTGCGGCGCTGGGTGCCAACGCGTATCGCGAAGTGCGCACGCCGGGAAATACGTGTGCGATCTACGCCTACGACGATGCGGTCGAAGGACCGTGGCACACGCTTGCTTTGCAGAATGGCCGCCTGATGATTCGCGGTGCGAACGCTCGCCCCAACGCCTGTGTCGGCGGCGGCGCCCAGCTCAGCTCCGATCAAGTCGAAATCACCGACCTCCGCTTCGAACGCTTTCCCACCACCGCCCCCGACGACTTCGTCCGGCAGATCGACGTGACCATCACCGGCCGCCTCGTCGATACCAATCCCTCGGCCACGCCCGTCGTACGGACCATGCGCCAGACCGTCTACGTGCGCTCGGTCGGTACGGGCACTTGAACACCACGGAGGCCGCCATGCGTGCCCACTGTCTTTCGCGTTCGCGCCAGTCGGGCACCGTGCTGCTCATCGCGCTCGTGTTGTTGTTGCTCGCGGGCCTGCTGACGCTGTTCGCGCTGCGCGTGGGCGTGTTCGAGCAGCACAGCACCGGCAACGACGTCCGTTCGAAAGTGGCAGGCGAAGTGGCCGAGGCCGGTTTGGCCCAGGGCTTCGAATTCCTGATCCGGCAACACCCGGACATGCTGACCAACGCGGGGCTCTGGGAGCGTTGCGACGCGGCCGACACGACCTTCCCCTGCGGCGCCGTCCCCGACACGCGGTTCGAGGTCAACGGCACCGAGTTTTCGCGCCGCGGTTCGATGTACCGACTCAGGGCCGACACCACCAACACCATCGGCAACATCGACACCGCGCTGTCGCAATACATGTTGCGCATGCCGGCCTCCTCGAAGATCACCTCGATGGCGAACGGGCAGGGCGTCGCCTACGGCGTGGCGCCGGTCGTGTGTTTCGCGCAATCGCCGGAGACGGAGACATCGCCGATCCCCTGCGGCGCCGTCGGGTCGTCGAGCGTGGAGATTGCCACCTTCGTCAGCGTTGCGCGCCTGCCCGGCGAAAACACCAACAGCACGCTCGTCCAAACCGTGGGCCAGTATCCGAAGCTCGGCGACGAGATCGTCAGCACGCCGCCGATCATGGCTTCCGGCGCGGTCGACGTGACCGGCAACCTGCAGATCGTGACGAACGCGAGGGCCGGTGGCACCGGTGTGCCGGTCTCGGTCTGGAGCCGCCTGGACATCGACAAGCACGGCACGCCCAATACCTGCTATTCCGATGAATTCTTCCGCTACACGCAGGGAAACCACACGCCGTCGATCTACCAGAGCACGATCCGCTGCGACGACTGCACCTGCGACGGCAACGGCGCGCCGGCAACGTTGAGTTACGACACCAGCGGCCTGGACCGCTGCTTGAGCGCCACCTCCGATTGCGAAGGCATCGACATCCTCGACGTCGACGCGGGCACCAACTCCAACACGCTCTACAACACCGGCGGCCACGTGGGCGCGAATTTCAACGTGCGCTCCGATTCCCTGTCCTATCCCACCTGCGAGTTCCCGCCGGACATGTTCCGTTTCGTCTTCGGCGTCAAGGCGTGGGTCGACAACGACCTGGATTGCTTCGCCGAAACCAAGGCCGCTTCGGTGCTGTACCAGAACCCCGACAACGGGGTGATCGCGACCATGCCACCCGACGAGGCCTATCTGTACAAGATCGCCGACAAGGTGATCCCGACCCTCGCGCACCAGAACCTCGTGCGCACGCTGCAGAACGGCACCAGCGCGCTGCTGTCCGCTTCATCGAGCAAGGGCATCATCTGGTGCCAGGCCGATTGCGACATCAGCGGGCAGGTCGGCACGCCGGATGCCCCGGTGTTCCTGATCCTCGACGGGCCGGTGACGATCCACGGCGTCGTGTTCGGTTACGTGTTCGTGCGCGATACCGGCAACACGCTCCGCCCGGCCACGGGCAGCAGCCTGTCCGGCTCTTGCCCGAGCAATTGCATGCTGCAGATGAACGCAGGCTCCGCGATCTACGGCGCGCTCGTCGTGCAGGGCCAGATGAAAGTCAACGGTACCGCGGCCGTGATCTCCGACAGAAGCGTGCTCGGGAGCATCGTCACGCAGACGGGCGACGTGTACGCGACCTTGCCGGGTGCGTGGACCGACCGCGAGTCGTACTGAGGAGAACGCACGATGATCATCCATCGCTGCAGCGGCGGGTTCAGCCTCCTCGAGGTGCTGGTCGCCATCGTCGTCCTCACCGTCGGCCTGCTCGCACTGGCGGCCTTGCAGGGCAGCCTGACGCGCTCGTCGGCCGATGCGAAGGTCCGCGCACGCGTGGCGGCGATGTTGTCGGCGCGCATGGACGCGTTGCGCAGCGGGAGTTACGGGGGGCTCACCCCGGAAGGCACGCAGGCGGCCGTCGTCAGCCAGGATGGGGTGCCTGCCAATGATTGCGATCCGGCTTCGCCCGACAACACCGACTGGCTCGACTGCGCGCGCGTGGAGTCCGGCCTGGGCAGCCTCAATACGCAGCAAACGGTCAATACCTGGTACGGCGCGGGGTCCTTCGCCACGCCCGCGCCCGCACCGAACGTGCAGGATCCGAAGGTCGCGCAGTTCAAGCGCATCACCCTGAACGCGTGGTGGACCGATGCCGGCAACGTGCGCCACGACATGCAACTGGTCTCCGACGTCAGTGCGATGACGCTGACCAGCAGTGTCGTCATCCCGCCTGACCCGATCAGCGTCGGCACCGGCGGGCCGATCGTGCGCACGACGAGCCCTGCGACGAACGGTGTCATCCCGATCGCGCTCAGCGATCAATCCAACAGCGCCACGAGCAACCCGAGCCCGGAACTGGTCGGTTCGCGTAACAACCAGATCGTGGTCGGTACGCGCTACACGGTGCTGAACTATTCGCCGCCGGGCTTCGGCGACGGCGTCACGATCCAGAAGCGCTTCGACCAGGAAGTGGTGAAGTGCAGCTGCAAGTACGGCGCGGGCGGCAACAACCTGCCCGAGATCTATCGCACGGCGCTGTGGCCGGCGGTGTGGACCGGCGAGGGCTACGCGGTGGCGCAGCCGGCGGGCAGTCCTGCGGCGCCGGGGCAATCGAAGGCCTCGGGCATGAAGTCGGGCGTGACGCAAAGCGACCTGTGCCAGGAATGCTGCCGCGACCACCACGACACGGGCAACAACACGCAGGTGCGTTTCGATCCGGAGCGCAACGACAACTCCGTCTCCAAGTACGACCTCAACAATTCGAATGTCCTGGTCGCCGTCAACAACACCAACAACGGGACGTATGTGGATTCGTGCCGCTTGGTGCGCGTCGATGGCTTCTGGCGGACGGCGTCTGACCTGTATGCACGCCAGTTCGGCCTGCTCGAAACGCAGCCGGCCGGCAGCGTCGCGGCGAAGAGCGGCTTGCCGACCAACGATGCGGTGACGCGTTACACCAACTTCGTGAAGAGCTTCCTGTCCGGCTACAACGCCAGCTCGTCGACGGCGCCGTCGAATGCGCAGAACACGTTCAACAACGATTTGCTCTTCAACGCGCCGACCGTGAACATCGCGACGGCCTCCAACACCGACTATCGCTACCTGCATGGGCGCGGCCTGTACGTCGACTATCTCGAACAGGATGCGCGCGACAGGCTCGGCAAGGCGTTGCAGGACACCGCCGCCGACGGCGAGTGCCCGAGCGGCACGCCGAACGAAGAATGCGTGATGCCCTTCCTGCCCTTCACGACGGTCAACCTGACCGAAATCGCGAAGTGGACGGCCAGCAACGCCGCGGTGATCACGGTCAACAGCGGCAACCTGTTGGCGAGCGACCCCTTGCAGCCTTCGGGAAGCCGGACGATCGGCAAGACCGCCGGCACGGCGAACAACACCGGCGAGATGCGGCGCTCGAGTTCGGGCGTGGCGATCAATGCGTCGCTGCCGAATCTCGGCGGCGTGGATCCCAACGACAACAGCGAAGTGTGGTCCGATGCGCAGGCCTTCCAGGTCGGCGGCAGCACGGGCGGTACCTTCGACGTGCGCGTGACCGGTGGCGGCGGCAATCCATTCGTCTTCGCGACGGTGTCCACGGACGTCAACAAGGAATGCCTGAAGCCGGCCGGGACGGACCATCATTGCGTGTTGTCGGCGGGCAATGCCTTGCCGCAGACGGGCGCGCTGCTGATCTCGAACTATTGGCTCGAGACGACGACCAACCGCAGCATCACGGGTAACTGCGGTGGCCGCACGGTGACGGACACGATCGCGGTGCCCACCTTCCGCAACTATGTGTTGTCGACGGCGACCCTGGGCGGCATCAACGGGATCATCGGCTCGCCCACCAACGACAACAAGACGGCCGAGACGACGAGCGTGAGTTTCTCCGCGATCGCGCAGGGTGGCCTGGTGATGATCGGATTCACCGAGCAGGCCGGCAGCCCCACCTACGCGACGATCGCCACGTGCTCGACCAACGGCGGCGGCAACAAGATCCTCACCCCGACCTGGAACAAGCCGTGGCTGCAGTGATCGCGCGTCAATAGATCGGCGTGATCGTCATTTGCGGCAAGGGCCGCGGCGCGCCTTGCGTGAGGTCGGGTTGCATGTCGCCCCAGGTTTCGCCCTGGTGCACGAGTTGCTGCAGCAACCGCGCCGATTCGTTGCGCTGGAAGTAATCGGTGAACGCATACGACGGCGGTTCGGTGTCGGGCGATTCGGGTAACGCGTACGCGGCGGCGTAATCGGGAACGCGGAGTGCGGGATCGTGCGTGCGCGCGACCTGGCGCGTGTAGCGCTGCAGGCCGGAGGCGAGATTGCGCCAGCGGATCCAGTAATGGTTCTCGAAGGAGAACGTGTTGAAGCGTTCGCCGGCCGCGGTGCCCTTGGCGGCGATGCGTTCGAGCACGGCCTGCGGCATGTCGAGGTTCAGGCCGCCTTCGTCGCCCTGCAGGGCGATGTGCACGATGCGGTCGCGTTGGCCCGGTGCGCGCGCGAGGAGGAGATCGCGCCAGTTCTGCATGGTCGCCACGATGCCGAACAGAAAACCCGCGACATCGCCCGCGGCGTTGCCGTCGCCGAGCCGCTGATACGTGCGTTGCCAGCCTTGGGCGTTGCGTTCGGGCAGGAAGATCGCATCGGCGCGCGTGTCGTCGACGCCCGGATAAACCAGGTCGATCGCGAAGGTCGGCCACAAGGGCAGCGCGGCATCGAACAGGTGGATCGGGAAATTGCTGCCGATGCCGCCATCGGAGAACCACACCGGGCGCATCGCACCGATGTTCGATGGGGCGCGTGCACCACCGGTGGCGAGTTGGTCGGCGGCATCGGCCTGCGATTGCGCGGGCGCCGGTTGCGCGCGGTCCACTTCGGGTTCGGGCGCGGCGCGTCGCGCCGGCTCGTGCAGCGGCACGGCGCTCACCAGGAACGGGAAACTCAGGCTCATGCGCGTGGCGACGAGGACGGGAAGCTGGTCGTCGGCCGGGAGCGGGTAATACGTTTTGCCTTCGACCTGTTCGGGCGTGCCGCCATTGGCGATCATCCAGTCCACGACGTCCTTCGGGAACAGGCGGTCGAACTCGTCGCGCAGGAACCAGAAGCGCACGTCGCGGAAGGGCAGCGTGCGCGGTTCGCGATGCGAGATGCTGGTGGTGATCATGCGCAGCACGATGGCGTCGGGCGTCGCCGGTTCGCCTGCGAAACGCGGCGCGTTGCACAGGTCGGCGAAGGTGAGGGGCGCATTGCCGGTTTGGCCTGAGAGGCGTTGCAGGACCGCATGCAGCCACTCGATGAGCGCCGGTTTCGACGTTGCGGACATGCCGTTGCACAGGCCGAACAGATTCCCGCGCATCACGCGCGCCACGCGCAGCGCCGCCGAAATCGCCGCGGCCGCGTACGCGCAGAACAGGGACGGCAACACCATCGCGAGCACGCCGCCTGCGTTCGCGAGCCAATGGCCGAGCGCGAGCAACATCCCGAACACGAGCGCGAATTCCAGCGGCGCCGTCGCCAGGACCGCGCCGACGATCGCGGCGATCTTCTTCCAGCGCGGCGCCGTGCCCGTCGCGCACACCAGCGCGCGATAGGCATTGCGTGCACCCCACGCGGGTTGGAACAGGCGCGCGATGAAACCTTGCGTCGTCAATTGCGCGGCCACGTCCGCCAGACCGTCGAAGCCCATGCCCTGTGTATCGCCGCGTGCCGCGCCATCGGCCCTGCGCCGATCGCCGCAGGCCGCCGCGGCGGTGACCGCAGCCGCGATGGCGCCGGCCGACGTGCCGCCGACGCTCTTGAAGCGGAACTCCCGGGCCAGGGCCAGGACCGCATTGGGATACACGATGCCGCTCGTGATCCCGCCCTTCATCACCAGGTCGCAGTACTTCATCGCGTGCTCCATGCCGATGCGATGGGGCGACCTTGGCCCTTGCGGCGCGCCGATGCAACGGGTCATGCTCCCACGCCATGCATATCCTGATCTGCGGCGGAGCGGGTTACATCGGCAGCCACATGGCCCGCTGGCTCGCCCTGCGCGCCCATCGCGTCACCGTGCTGGACAATCTCTCCACCGGACATCGCGAAGCGGTGCAATGGGGCGAGCTGGTCGAAGCCGACGTCCTGCAACCGGCATCGCTCGACCGTGCGTTCGAAGGCCGGACCTTCGATGCGGTCATGCACTTCTGCGCGCGCTCGCTCGTCGGCGAATCCGTCGCCGATCCCTACGCGTATTACGCGGCGAACGTGACCGGCACGCTCAACCTGCTGGAGGCGATGCGGCGGCATGGCGTCGCGCGGCTCGTGTTCTCTTCGACCGCGGCGGTGTTCGGCCATCCGAACAGCGAGCGCATCGACGAAACCCATCCGACGCAGCCGATCAATCCCTACGGCGCCAGCAAGCTGATGGTCGAACGCATCCTGGCCGATGCGGCCGGCGCCTACGGCTTGCGTTCGGTCGCGTTGCGTTACTTCAACGCCGCCGGTGCGAGCCCCGAGGCGACGATCGGCGAATCGCATTCGCCCGAAACGCACCTGATCCCCAACGTGTTGCGCGCGGCCCTCGGCAGCGGCCCCGCGCTCAAGGTCTTCGGCGAGGACTACGCGACGCACGATGGCACCTGCGTCCGCGATTACGTGCACGTCGACGACCTCGCCGAAGCGCACCTGCGCGCGCTCGCCTTCCTCGACGCGCATCCCGGCGCGCATGCCTTCAACCTCGGCAACGGCCGCGGCTTCTCCGTGCGCGAAGTGATCGCCGCGGCCGAAGCGGTGAGCGGCCGTTCGATCCCGTTCTCGATACAGCCCCGCCGCCCGGGCGACCCCGCGGTGCTGGTCGCAGCGAGCGACAAGGCGCGCGCGGCGCTGGGCTGGGTGCCCGCCTACGATCGCCTCGAACCCATGCTCGAAACGGCGCTGCGCTGGCACCGCGACCAGCGCTTCTGATCGCGTGAAGGCGCCATGACGGCGCCTTCTTCACAATCCCGGCCTTCCTGACCCTGCGACGGCGCCGGAGCGCACGTGCTCGACTTCGAAGCCCTGTTCCGCCATTCGCCCAACCCCTACATGGTGGTGGATCGCGAGTTGCGCTACCTCGCGGTCAACGAGGCCTACGCGACGCTCCTGAGTACGACGACGCAGGCGCTCGTCGGACGTCGCGTGTTCGATGCCTTCCCGGGCGAGGTCGACGACGCGGGCCATTCCCAAAGCGATGCGGTGCGCCGTTCGATGCTGCGCGTGTTCGAAACCGGGCGCCCCGACATGCTCGCGCTGGTGCCGTACACCATCGAGCGCGAAGCACCGGACGGCCGGCACGTGGAAGAGCGCTACTGGAGCGCGACGCACACGCCGATGTTCGACGACAGTGGCCGCGTGCAGGCGGTGTTGCAGCACACGACGGATGTCACCGAGGTCGAACGCAATCGCGCGGAGCTGGAAGCGGTGCGCCAACGCGAAGGCGCGACGCCGGAACAGATGTGGCAAGGCGTGGTCTCGCGCGCTCGCGCCGTCCAGGATGCGAACAGCGCGCTTGTTGCGCAGGGCCGCCACCTGATGTCGCTGTTCGCGCAGGCGCCGGGCTTCATGGCGGTGCTCTCCGGCCCGGAGTACGTGTTCGAAATCGCGAATCCCGCGTACGAGGAACTCATCGGCCGCAGCGATCTCATCGGTCGCAGGCTGCGCGAGGTCCTGCCGGAGATCATCGACCAGGGTTACTTCAACCTCCTGGACCAGGTGCGGGAGACCAAACGGCGTTTCGTCGGTCGTGGCATGGAAGTGCGCCTGGCCTCCAGCGCCGGCGAGCTGCATCCGCGCTACGTGGACTTCGTCTACCAGCCCATCGTGGGCGAAGACGGGCAGACCGCCGCCGTCTTCGTGCAGGGCCACGACGTCACCGACCGCGAGTCCGCGCTCGACGCGCTGCGCGAAAGCGAGCAACGCTTCCGCACCATCGCCGAGATGATCCCGCAGATGGTGTGGTCCACGTTGCCCGATGGCTACCACGACTACTACAACCGCCAGTGGTACGCCTACACCGGTGTGCCGGAAGGCTCGACCGACGGCGAGGCCTGGAACGGCATGTTCCATCCCGAAGACCAGCCGCGCGCATGGGAGCGCTGGCGACACAGCCTCGCGACGGGGGAGCCCTACGAAATCGAATATCGCCTGCGCCATCGCAGCGGCGAGTATCGCTGGACGCTGGGCCGCGCGCTCCCGATCCGCGACGCCACCGGCGCGATCGTGCGTTGGATGGGCACCTGCACCGAGATCCACGAACAGAAGCTCGTGCAGGAAGCACTGGAACGCAGCGAGTATTCCCTGCGCGACGCCGACCAGCGCAAGGACCGCTTTCTCGCGACACTCGCGCACGAGCTGCGCAATCCGCTCGCGCCGATCGCCACCGCGGCCTCGCTGCTGCGCATGTCTCCCGACGATCCCGACCGCGTGCTCGCCGCCAGCGACATCATCCATCGCCAGGTGGAACACATGACGCACCTGGTCAACGACCTGCTCGACGTTTCGCGCGTCACGCAAGGACAGGCGGTGCTCGACGTGCGCGAGATGGACCTGGCGCAATCGGTGCGCGAAGCGCTGGAGCAGGTCGCGCCCCTGGTCGAACGCAAGCGCCACGCCGTTCGCGTGTCTCTGCCGGAGGGCCCGGTGCGCGTGATGGGAGATGCAGCGCGCATGCGGCAGGTGTTCGCCAACCTGCTCGTCAACGCGGCGAAGTACACGCCCGACGGCGGCCACATCGACGTGCGGGTCCACGTGGCCGACCACCTGGCGTGCATCGACGTGGAGGACGACGGCGTGGGCATGGACGCTACCCTGATCCCGCGCGTGTTCAACCTCTTCGTGCAGGCCGAGCCGACGCCGGACCGCAACGAAGGCGGCCTCGGCATCGGTTTGTCGCTGGTGCGCAGCCTCGTGCAACAGCACGGCGGAACGATCAAGGCCACGAGCCCGGGCCTCGGCAAGGGCGCGCGGTTCCGCGTGTGCCTGCCGGTGGATCTTCCGGTCGCGCCGAGGCTCGCCGCGGTTTGATCAATTGGGCAGCACGTTCGACACCTGGGTCAGGCCGATCATCCACAGATCGCTGAGTGCGGCATCGTCGGTGAAGGTCGCCAACGAACGATCGGGATGGCGGCTCGGCCATTCGGTGGGATCCGGCGAAAACACCAGCCAGGATTTGCTGCCGACCGAGATGCGCGGACGGCCCGCGTAGTTGGAAAGACCACCGAAGGGACCCACGCGCACCATGCCGCTGAAATCCCACGCACCCTGGCCATTGGCGATCAGCGCCTCCGCGGTGAGGAAGCCGCAGAACGTCTTGAGCGACGAGTCCGTCCACAGGTGCAGCGACGCTTGCGCCGCCTGGCCGTTCGAAGAGCGGATCAAACACTTTCCGTTGACCTGGCTGCGGATGACGTGCGCGACCTTGCCCGACAGCGACGTGACCGGATAGATCGACCAAAGCGGTTGCGTGTTGCCCGATGCCTGGCCGCAGCCGGCCGCATCGGGGTTCCAGACGAACAGGGAGGGCACGCTGGCGTTGCCGCTGTTGCCGACGATCACGCATCCGCCCCACCAGGAGGTGCCGGGCGCCATCTTCTTGTCCGCGTCGATGAGGTAAGTGCCCGGGGTGACGGCGACCTGTGCGATCGCGGTGGAGCCGAACGATGCGATGCCGACCAGTGCCGTGAGGACGATGCGGCGGATTGCGTTGCGGAACATTGCGAACCTCCGGATGGAATACGGAGTCCGCAGCTTGGATTCGGTGCCCGCGCGTCGCTAGGTGATGTGCGCCGCCGCGTGTGGCGGAAGAAGCGCGCGTAAGCGCAGAATTCCCTTGGACGCTCAGTCGATTCGGTACACGCGCGCGCCGGGCGTGTCGTCGTCGATGCGGAAGAACCAACGACCCGCGGCGCCCGGCACGATCTTCACCTCGGGGTTCTCCAGCGGCTTGTTCAAGGTGTAATGCCCCTTGAGCACTTTCCACCGCTGCCCATTGGCGAACGTGAACTCGGTGCCCGGTTCCCATCCCGTCAGCGTGCCGACGACGCGCGTGAGGATCACGCCCTCGTCGTAGCCGAAGAGCGACTTGCGTTGCTCGCCGCCTTCCGCCGGAACCGTGGCGACGGGTGCGGGCGCGGGCGCCGATGCAGCAGCGTCGCGCGCGTCGTCGCGCAGCAATTGGTTGAGGAGCGCGAGTTGTTCGGGCGTCAACGTATCCAGGCCCGTCGCGTGCATCTGCCTGGGCGTGAAGCGCTTTTCGAGATCGACCCACGGCGCGGCAGCCCAGGCGACGCAGGCGGTGAGCAGCAACAGGATCGGCAACCAGCGACGGCGATGGGCGGTCATGCGATTTCCTCGGCGGTTCGCAGTAGCGGCGCCGGATTCTGCGCGCCATAAACAGTAAGCACACGCTGCATCAGCGCCTCGTGGCTCCATGCGCGCGCATCGCGCGGGCCGGCGGCGGAGAGCAAGGTGCGCAGCACCGGATCGCGCAGCACGCGCGTGACCTGGTCGGCGAAGCCCTCGACGTCCTCCGGCGCCACCAACGCCGACGCCGCATCGCGCAGCACGGTCGCCGTTCCCATCACGGCGGTGGAGACGATCGGAACGCCCAGCGCCATCGCCTCGATCAACACCAGGCCCTGCGTTTCGGTGGGCGATGCGAACAGGAAGGCATCCGCCCCGCGATAACAATCCAGCAGCGTCGTGCGGCGATCGAGGTTGCCGAGGAACAGGACGTTCGCCTCGAGCCCGCGCTCGCGAACGAGTCGCCGCAGTCGCGGCGCGTCCGGGCCTTCGCCTGCGATCACGAAACGCACCGTGGGAAATTCGGGCACGAGGCGCTGCACGACGTCGACCAGGAACGCGATGTTCTTTTCGACGGCCAGGCGGCTCACGGTGGCGAGGACCGGCTGCACGTCCTTCAATCCATGGCGCGCGCGGAAGGCCGTGCGATCGCCGCCGGTGAACTCGGCCAGGTCGATGCCGGTCGGCAACACGGTCGCCGGTGTGTCGATGCCGTAACGGCGCAACACATCCGCCATCTCGTCGGTGGGCACGATGAGCCGGTCGACTTCGCCGCAAAGCTTGCGGGACAGGCGCCGCGCAAGGAAGCGCGTCAGCGGCGAAGGGCACCACGGCAGATAGTGCGCGACGTACTCCTCGAAGTAGGTGTGGTAGGTCTCCACCACCGGCGCATTGCACGCACGCCCGACGCGCACCCCGAGCGCATGCGCACGAAACGGCGTGTGGATGTGCACCACATCCCAGCGGCGATGCGCCAGGCGTTCGAACACCGCCCGCAACGCGCTGCCTTTCATCAGGCGATCTTCGGGATCGAAGAAGATCGTGCGCGCGGGCAAGCGGATCACCTCGAACGCGGGCCCGAACTCCGCATCGCGCATGCGCTGTTCCTCGCGGTGCGCGCCGCCGTAATCCGGCGCGACGAGCACGACGCGATGGCCCAGAGCGACCAGCGCCTTGGCGAAGGTGCGGATCGACGTCGACACGCCGTTGATCCGCGGGAAGTACACGTCCGACACCATCAGGATGTCCATGCCGGCCACGGTATGGCAGGCCTGTGACACTTTTGCGACCGGCTCAGGCCGCGAGGCGCCGCGCGGAGGGCAGGGTGGGCACGAGGGCCGGCCGGGGCCCGATCCGCGCGAGCGTGGCATGCGTGTGCGACAGTAGCCGCAGCGTGCCGTCGTGGTCTTCGACCAGCGCGGTCAGCGATTCGACCCAATCGCCGTCGTTGGCGTAGACCAGGCCGCGCCGCACTTCTAGCGACGCACGATGGATATGCCCGCACACGATGCCGTCGAGCCCGCGGCGGCGCGCTTCGGCCAGGCCCGCCTCGCGATAGCGCCCGATGTAATGTTCGGCGGCATCGCTGCGGCGCTTGAGGAATTCGGCGAGCGACCAGTAGCGCATGCCGAACCGACGGCGCGCGCGATTGAGCCATTGGTTGCCGGTGAGGATCCGGTAGTACAACCAATCGCCGAAGCGCTCCTGCAGATTGCCGAACTGCGTCTGCGCATCGAACTCGTCGCCATGCACGACGAGCAACCGGCGCCCGTCGGCGGTGACGTGCACCGCGCGCCGCCGCACGCGCATCGCCGGCAGGGCAAGCCCGCAGAAGCGACGCATCGGACGATCGTGGTTGCCGGGGATGTAGACGATGTCGGTGCCCGCGCGCCGCAATGCATGCAGGGCTTCGATCACGCGTTGGTGCGAGGCTTGCCAGTGCGCGCGCCGATGCGAGAGCCACCACAGATCGACGATGTCGCCGACCAGGTAAAGCCGATCGCATTGCAGTGATTCGAGGAACGCCGCCAGTTCCGCGGCGTGGCAATGCCTGGATCCCAGGTGCATGTCGGAGAGGAAGGCGGTCCGCCGCGGCGTGGGCGGCAAGGGCACGGCGACGGACGATGCGGGCGTGCGCATGCGGGCTCCGGTCGTGGTTCGACTGTGCGCAGCCTGCTGCCGCTTGAAGACACGCAGGTGACATCGTTGCGTCGGACGCATGACACCGGCGCTGTCATCGAATCAAAACATCCACGCACTAGCCTCTCGCCGCTCAGGGGGAATGCCATGCGACTGTCCAAGACCGACAAGGCCCGCGATGCGCTGGGCGCGGGCAAGTCCGGCGCGCTGGAACTGCGCGACCGACAGATCCTGATCCTCGCCGACGGCAAGCGGACGCGCGCGGAGTTGATCGCGATGCTCGGCGCCGAGCGCGTCGCGTCGATCGACCGCCTCGTGCGCGAAGGGTTCCTGGCTTCGACGGACAACGCGCCCGTCGTCATTCCGATGGCGCCTGCACCCGCGATCGCACCGGCGACGACGCCGCCCGCGAAGCGCCGCTCGCTCGCCGCAGCGAAGATGTACCTCATCGACATGTTGCAACTGCAACGCTCGCCCACGGCAGCGGAATTGCGCCTGTCGATCCAGTCGACCAGCGATCCGGAGCTGTTGCTCCAACGCCTGCTGGAAGCGCTCGCCCACCTGGTGGCTTCGACGCCGCCCAGTTACGGCGAACGCGTGTCCGCGCGCTTCTCCGAAGTCGTGCCGGAAGAGGCCTTGCCGCGATTGCCCACGCTCGCCGCGTGAGCGGTCGCACGCTGCGCGTCGATCGCGCGCAGCATGTCCAGCGCGGCGGGTGTCCACACGCGCCAGTTGTGGCCGCCATCCCGCACGAACACCTGTTGCGCGTTCAATGCAGGCACGAACAGCGGCATCGCCTTGCGCAGCCGATCCGCATCGCCGTAAGCCAACCAGATGCGTTGGCTGCGCGCGGGGTCGTCGGCGAGTTGCTTGATGTAACGCCACACATCGCGCTGCCAACTTTGCGCCGTGAATCCCTGCGACGCGCCGCCGTTCCAACGGCGCACGCCGCCGGCGGTGTCGATCTCGAGCAGCAAGTCGAAGTCGCCGAGGTAGGGCGCCAACAGGATCATGCCGTCGAGCTCGCCGGGGAATTGCGCGTCGTACATCAGCGTGCCCATGCCGCCCATCGATGCGCCGGCCATCCACACTTCGCGATAGCCCCGTGCGCGCAGCGGTTCGATCACCTCGGACCGCAAGCGCTTCGGCGCATCGCCTTCGCGATAGAAGTCGAGCGTGAGTTCGGCGAACACGACATCCGCATCGGGCCACGCCTGGTGGATGGCGTCGGCGACGCCGCTGTCGTGCAGTGCGCGCAGGTCGTCGCCGCGACCTGGCAAAACGATGACGAGGCGATCGGCCTTGCCGCTCGTCGCGGGAATCGTTGCCGTCGGAATCGGTTGCGACGGATCTCCCTTCGCCACGCACGCACACAACAGCGCGGCGACGAGCACGGCCTGCAGCAGACGGAACATGGCGGTCATCCTTGCCGTGCGAGAGGCGCGACGCTCGCATGGCGCGCCACAGTGCGACGTGAATGCCCGCATTGTGTTTTGTGCAAGCGGCCGATGTTCAGCGCGCAGTTGAAGTAATACCTTCGATTGCGCGCTGAATGCGCGGACGTATCACGTGTTTCTCATGCAACCAATTGCAGACTGGGCGGGCCGGAGAAACACACGCCGGAGCATTGGTAACCAGACGGAGAAGAATCACGATGGCCAACAATCAGAACGATCGTACTCAGCAGAACCCGGGCAGCCCGCAGGACAAGAGCCAGCAGGCCGGTCAGCAGGGCATGGGCAAGGATTCGGGCGCACAGCGCCAGGCCAACCCGAAGGACGCCGACCGCGACATGCAGGGCGGCTCCGGCAAGTCCGGCACGCAGAGCACCGACCAGGCACGCAGCAGCGACCAGAACAAGAAAAGCTGACGCGTTCGCCAATGCAATAAACAGCCTTTGATCAGGGCTGGCGACGGGAAGGCCGAGAGGTCTTCCCGTCGTCGTATGTGCGTTCATTCGGGAACGAGAATCTCGAGCACTTCGCGCCCGTAACGCTCCAACTTCGCCACCCCGACGCCTTGGACCCGTGCCAGGGCGTCCAGGTCTCCGGGTTCCTGCAACGCAATCTGCCGCAACGTCGCATCATGGAAGATGACGTAAGCCGGCACGCCTTGTTCCCGCGCCACGCTGCTGCGCCAGGCGCGCAAGGCTTCGAACCGTTGCGCTGCATCTTCCGGCAGGTCTGCAACGACCTCGGCGTTTTTCGATTCTCGCCGCTTCGGCGCTTTCTCTGTTTCCGCGCGCAAGGTCAAGGTCGTTTCGCCTTTCAGCAGGCCCGCGCTCGCGGAGGTCAGGCGAAGCGCGCCATGGCCTTCGACATCCACCGCGAGCCAGCCGCCCGCGACGAGTTGCCGGAACACGCTGCGCCATTGCCTGGCATCGAGTTCGGTGCCGACGCCGTAGGTGCTGACGTTCTCGTGCCCGAACTGGAATACCTTCTGCGTCTGTGCGCCGCGCAGGACGTCGATGACATGGGCGGCGCCGAAGCGCTGCCCGGTGCGATACACGCACGACAAGGCTTTCTGCGCGGCGACCGTGCCGTCCCAGCTGCGCGGCGGCGCGATGCAGTTGTCGCAGTTGCCGCATTCGCCTGCGTGGGGTTCGCCGAAATACGCGAGCAGGGTCTGGCGGCGGCACGCGGTGGATTCGCAGTAGCCGATCAGCGCATCGAGCTTGCGGCGCTCCAGGCGCTTGCGCTCTTCGCCGGATTCGGACTCCTCGATCATCCGCTGCAACAGAACCGCATCGCCGAGGCCGTAGGCCATCCAGGCATCCGCCGGATCTCCGTCGCGGCCGGCGCGGCCGGTTTCCTGGTAGTAGCCTTCGAGCGATTTCGGCAAGTCCAGGTGCGCGACGTAACGCACGTCGGGTTTGTCGATGCCCATGCCGAAGGCGATCGTCGCGCACATGACGATGCCGTCTTCGCGCAGGAAGCGCCGTTGGTGCGCGGCGCGTTTCTCCGCATCGAGCCCGGCGTGGTAGGGCAGTGCGGAAAACCCCTGCGCGACGAGGAATTCCGCGGTCTGCTCGACTTTCTTGCGCGAGAGGCAATACACGATGCCCGACTCGCGCCGCCGCGCGCCGAGGAAATCGACGAGCTGCCGCCGGCTGTCCTGCTTGGCGACGACCGTGTAGCGGATGTTGGGGCGATCGAAGGAGCTGACGAACTGGCGCGCGTCCTCCAGTTTCAAACGCTCGACGATCTCGCGGCGCGTGGGGGCGTCGGCGGTGGCGGTCAGCGCGATGCGCGGTACGTCCGGCCAGCGTTCGTGCAGCAGCGTGAGTTGGCGGTATTCGGGCCGGAAGTCGTGGCCCCATTGCGAAACGCAGTGCGCTTCGTCGATCGCGAACAGCGCGATGCGCGCGCGTTCCATCAACGACAGGAACCGCGGCGTCAGCAGGCGCTCCGGTGCAACGTAGAGCAGATCGAGATGGCCATCGGCGAACGCGCGTTCGACCGACACCGCTTGCCCGGCATCGAGCGAGGAGTTGAGGAATGCGGCCTTCACCCCCAATTGCCGGAGGGCTTCGACCTGGTCCTGCATCAGCGCGATCAGCGGCGAGACGACGATCGCCGTGCCCTGCCGCAGCAGGGCGGGCAACTGGTAGCACAGGGACTTGCCGCCGCCGGTGGGCATGAGCACCAGCGCATCGCCGCCTTCGGCGACGTGCCCGACGATCGCGCCCTGCACGCCGCGGAAGGCGTCGTAACCGAAAACGTGGCGGAGGGTGTCGAGGGCGCGCTGCATGGTGGAAGGGTAGCAGCGGCGTCAAGCGCGGTGGCGCCGAGTCGTCGGCAAAAGCGGGGAATGGGGAATGGGGAATAGTAGTTCACCTATTCCCTATTCCCTGTTCCCTATTCCCGCTCTTTCGCTACTGCAGCAACGCGCGCAGCATCCACGCGTTCTTCTCATGCACCTTCAGGCGCTGCGTCAGCATGTCGACGGTCGGGTCGTCGCCGGCCTTGTCGGCGATTTCCAGCGATTTGCGGTGCGCGCGCGCGACCGCTTCATTGCCCACCACCAGCTGGCGCACCATCTCCCGCCAATCGGTATGTTCGACCTTCGTGCCCGGTTTGATGCTGGTCAGGCGCTGGAAATCATCATAGGAGGCCGGCACGTTGTAGCCCAGGGCGCGGATGCGTTCGGCGATCTCGTCGAAGGCCATCCACTGCTCGTTGTACTGGGTCTCGAACATCGTATGCAGGCTGTTGAACATCTCGCCCGTGATGTTGAAATGGAAATTGTGGGTCTTCAGGTACAGCGTGAAGGCGTCCGCCAGCGACACCATCAGGGATTCGGAGATTTTCTTGCGGTCGTCGGTGCTGATCCCGATGTCGATGTCGGGGGCGTTGCCGCCGACCTGCGGGTCTTCTTTGAGGCTCTTGGCGGGGGTGGCCATGCGGTTGGTGCTCCTTCGCGTCGGGTTGCGATCACAATAGTGGGGCGGGGTTGGCGACGGAAATCGATAGTTGCTTGCGTCGCGATTGATTCGGTGAATGGTCTTGGAGTGTATGGATACCGGTGCAAAGGGCGCGTCATCGCAGGGCAGGCGGGCGATCGACGGCGGATTGTCGAAGGATCGCGGCCGCCTGCTGGGGCTGTGGAACCGCTGGAACGCCAAGCCTGGCGATGAAGCCGCGCGCGATGCGTTCGCCGCCGCGCTGGCCCGTTCGGTCGAAGCGCGCGAGCTCCGCGCCGCGCGGTTGCCGCAGGCGGCCGTGGACGACACGCTCCCCATCGCGGCCGAAGCCGATCGCATCGTCGAACTGATCCGTCGCCATCCGGTGGTCGTGATCGCCGGCGAAACCGGCTCGGGCAAGACCACGCAGTTGCCGAAGTTGTGCCTGGCCGCCGGTCGCGGCGCGGCGGGCATGATCGGTTGCACGCAGCCGCGCCGCATCGCCGCGCGCGCGGTGGCCCGGCGTGTCGCCGAGGAACTGAAGGTGCCGATGGGCGGCGCGGTCGGCTACCAGGTGCGCTTCACCGACAACGTCTCCGAGCAGACCGCGGTGAAGTTCATGACCGACGGCATCCTGCTCGCCGAAATCCAGTCCGATCGCTGGCTGTCGGCCTACGACACGATCATCGTCGACGAGGCGCACGAACGCAGCCTCAACATCGATTTCCTGCTCGGCTACCTGAAGCAACTGCTCGAACGCCGCAAGGACCTGAAGATCATCGTCACCTCGGCGACGATCGACACCGCGCGTTTCTCCGCGCATTTCAACGACGCGCCAGTGGTCAGCGTCGAAGGCCGCGGGTATCCCGTCGATGTGCGCTGGCGGCCGATCGAAGGCGAGGGCGAGGACACGGGCGATCGCACCGTGCTCGACGGCATCGTCGGCGCGTGCGACGAAATCGCGCGCGATCACCCGATGGGCGACACGCTGATCTTCCTGCCGGGCGAGCGCGAAATCCGCGATGCGCACCTGGCGCTGGAGCGGCGCAAATATCGCCACACGGAAATCCTGCCGCTCTATGCGCGACTCTCCGCGAAAGACCAGGACCGTGTGTTCAATCCGGGCCCGAAGCGGCGCATCGTGCTCGCGACCAACGTCGCCGAGACCTCGCTGACGGTGCCGCGCATCCACGCAGTCGTCGATCCGGGGCTTGCGCGCGTCAAGCGTTACAGCCCGCGGCAGAAACTCGATCGCCTGCACATCGAACCGATCAGCCAGGCCAGCGCCGACCAGCGCAAGGGCCGCTGCGGACGCATCGCACCGGGCACGTGTTATCGCCTGTACGCGGAAGCGGATTTCGAATCGCGCCCGCGCTTCACCGATCCGGAGATCCGCCGCGCAGCCTTGGCCGGCGTGATCCTGCGCATGTTGTCGCTGGGCCTGGGGCGCATCGAGGACTTCCCCTTCCTCGAACCGCCCGAGCCGCGCGCGGTCGCCGATGGCTGGCAGCAGTTGCAGGAACTCGGCGCGATCGAAGAGGGCGACAAGGGGTTGCGCAAGCTCACGCCCATCGGCCGCACGATGGCGCGCCTGCCCGTCGACGTGAAGCTCGCGCGCATGCTCATCGCCGCCAACGAACGCGGTTGTTTGCGCGAGATGTTGGCGATCGCCGCCTTCCTCGGCATCCAGGATCCGCGCGAGCGTCCGGCGGACCAGCGCGGCGCGGCAGACACCGCGCACGCGGAATTCGCCGACCCCAAATCCGAGTTCGTCGGCATCGTCAAATTGTGGGACGCCTACCGGCAGGCGCACGAAGACCTCACGCAGTCGAAACTGCGCCAGTGGGCGGAGAAACATTTCCTCGGCTTCCTGCGCCTGCGCGAGTGGCGCGAACTGCATCGCCAGTTGAAGTTGCTGTGCGATGAACTCGGATGGCAACAGAACGACGCCGACGCGCCCTACGCGGACCTGCATCGCGCATTGCTGACGGGCTTGCCGACGCAGGTCGGCAACCGCGGCGACCGCAACATCTACGACGGCCCGCGCGGGCGCAAATTCCAGCTGTTCCCGGGCTCGCCTTTGGCGAAGAAGCCGCCGCCGTGGGTGTTGTCGGCCACGCTGCTCGATACCGAGCGTGTTTGGTCGCTGACCAACGGCACCATCGAGCCGGAGTGGGCGATCGAGGCCTTGCCGCACCTGCTCGCGCGCCGCCAGCACGATCCGCGTTGGGCGCGCTCGCAAGGGCGCGTGGTCGGCAGCGAGCAGATTTCCCTGTTCGGGCTGGTGCTCGCGCCCAAGCGGCCGATCCATTACGGCGCGCTGTTCCCGGAAGAAGCGCGGCAGATCTTCGCGCGCGATGCACTGGTGACGGGCGAGATCAACACGCGTGCCGCCTTCCTGCCGCGCAACCTGGCGATGCTCGCGAAGGCGAAGGAAGAGGAAGCCAAGCAACGGCGCACCGGCCTGGTCGTCGACGACGACTGGCAGGCGCAGTGGTATCTGGATCGCCTGCCGCCGCATGTGCACAACGCGCAGGCGCTGGATGCGTGGTATGCGCGTCTGTCGAAGGAACAGAAAGCATCGCTGGAATGGTCGCTGTCCGACCTGATGGTCGGCGACGAAAGCGATGCGACGCGTTTTCCCCCGTATTTCCCGATCGGCGAGGCGCGCCTGGCCGTGCGTTATCGCTTCGAACCCGGCGCGCCCGACGACGGCATGACGGTCGTGGTACCGCTGCATTTGCTCAACGCGCTCGATGCCGCGCGGCTTTCCTGGCTTGCACCGGGCTTCGTCGCCGACAAGGCGAGCGCGCTGATCAAGTCGCTGCCGAAGGCCTTGCGTCGCAACTTCGTGCCGGCGCCGGATTTCGCGCGCGCCTTCGCCGAAGCGTTTCCGCAACCGACCGGCGATGCGATCGAAGGCGAACTGGCGCGCTTCCTGCACAAGCTCACCGGCGTGGCGATTGCGGCGACGGAATTCGACCCTGCATCGATCGATTCGCACCTGCATGCGAACCTGCGTCTGCTCGATGTGGTGAAGCAGGGCAGGGAGGCGCCGGTCCTCGCCGAATCCCGCGATCTGGCCGATTTGCGCGCCCGCTTCGGCGCACGTGCGCAGGCCGCCTTCGCCGCGCGGGCCGCGGAGGGTCTCGCGCAACAAGGCCTCGTGCATTTCCCCGAACAGCCGATTCCGCCTTCGGTGCCCGGCGCCGGTGGCGTGCCCGCGTATCCGGCGCTGGAGGATCGCGGCGAATCGGTCGCGCTCACGGTGCACGCGAGCCGCGCCGAAGCCGATCGCCGACATCCGCAGGGTGTGCGTCGCCTGCTGCGCCTGGAACTTGCGGACAAATTGAAACAGGCGCGCAAGCAACTGCCGATCCAGCCAAAACTCGCGCTGCTGTACGCGGCCATCGAATCGGCCGCCCCGCGCGATCTGTCCGGCAACGACTCCGATCGCCTGCGCGCCGATCTCATCGAAGGTGCGTTCGCCGCGCTCGCGGCCGACGATCTGGAGAATGTCCGCGACACCGCCGCTTTCGACGCGCGCCGCGAGGCCATCTCCAAGGGCCTGTTCCCCGAAGCGACCGCGCGCCTGCGCCAGGCCGAAACGATCCTCGGCCTCGTCGCGGAGGTCCGCGCGGGCCTGGACAGCAAGCTGGTGGGCTGGGCGAGCGGCAATCTCGACGACATGCGGCGGCAACTGGCCGCGCTGGTGCCGCCGGGATTCCTGCGCGACGTGCCGGCCGCCGCGCTCGCCGACTACCCGCGCTACCTGCGCGCGCTGGTCCTGCGCAGCGAGCGCGCCCTGCGCGACCCCGCCCGCGACCAGGCCCGCATGCTCGAACTCAAGCCCTTCGCCGATGCGCTGGCCGCTGCCGGCGCCGATGCGGCGCTGGATCCCGAGTGGCAGGCCTTGCGCTGGGACCTGGAGGAGTTGCGGGTGTCGCTGTTTGCGCAGGAACTCGGCGCGCGCGCGGGAGTCTCGCCCAAGCGGCTCGCGGCGCGGCTGGCGCGGCTTCGCGGTGAATGAACGGCGCTCCCGCGCCCTTCGCACGGGGCGCGGTACTGTAGGGCTGTCGCAGGATTCGAACCCTTGAGCAAGCTCACCCCCCTCACATTGCCCGCTTTGCTGGCGCTGCCGCCGGCCGATGCCATCCCGCAACCCCTGCGCGACGCGATGCTGCAGGTCGACGGCGATCCGTTCGCACAAGCGCCCGATCCGCCGGCGGTGCTCGCCGATACGCTCGCTTCCCTGGCCAAACTCGGCGCGGACGGCGACGTGACAGCGGCTGCGGTGCTGCGCGCGTTGCCGGCGGTGGAAGCGCAGCTACGCCCTCGCCTGGACAAGGAGCATCCGCAGATCGTCGCGCTGCTCGAAGGCCAGCGCGCGGCCGTGCAGGTGTGGGCGCTGCACGCCGAACAACGTGGCCACGGCAACAGCGAAGGCCTGCGCCGCCTGCTGCTGGCGATCGTCCGCGATCTGCGCGTGGTGCTGGTGCTGCTCTCGCGCCACCTCGCGCGCCTGCGCCTGGCCGCCAACGCGCCACCCGACCAACAACGCGCGCTCGCGCAACTCACGCGCGACATCCACGCGCCGCTCGCCAACCGCCTGGGCATCTGGCAGTTGAAGTGGGAGCTGGAAGACCTCGCGTTCCGGTACCTGGAGCCGCAGACCTACCAGCAGATCGCACGCCTGCTCGACGACAAGCGCAGCGGCCGCGAGCGTTACATCGAAACGGTCAAGGACACGCTGCGCGAAGCGCTCGACGCATCGGGCATCCGCGGCGAAGTCGCCGGCCGCCCGAAGCACATCTACAGCATCTGGCGGAAGATGCAGAAGAAGAACGCGCCCATCGGCGAGCTCTACGACCTGCGCGCATTGCGCGTGCTCGTCGACGACGTGCCCGCCTGCTACGCCGTGCTCGGTGTCGTGCATGCGCTGTGGCTGCCGGTGCCGGACGAGTTCGACGATTACATCGCGCGTCCCAAGCGCAACGACTATCGCTCGCTGCACACCGCGGTGATCGGGCCTGAAGGCAAGACGCTCGAAGTGCAGATCCGCACGCACCAGATGCATGCGCAGGCCGAGCTCGGCGTCGCCGCGCACTGGAAATACAAGGAAGGCCGCGCGACCAGCAAGGGCGCCGACGCCGCGATGGAAAAGCGCATCGCGTGGATGCGGCAGTTGCTGGAAGGCACGCCGGGCGAAGAAGCGAACCTGTTGCGCGAGCTCGACAGCGAACTCGTCGAGGATCGCGTCTACGTGCTCACGCCGCGCGGCGAAGTCATCGACTTGCCGCAGGGCGCGACCCCGGTCGATTTCGCCTATCGGCTGCACACCGACGTCGGCCATCGCACGCGCGGTGCGAAGGTCGATGGCCGCATCGTGCCGCTCGACCACGTGCTGCACAGCGGCGATCGCGTCGAAATCCTCACCGGCAAGGTCGCAGAACCGCGGCGCGACTGGCTCGTGCAATCCAACGGGTTCCTTGCGAGCCCGCGTTCGCGCGAGAAGGTGCGCAGTTGGTTCCACAAGCTCGATCGCGCGCGCAACCTGCTGGCCGGGCGCGAGCTGCTCGACAAGGAACTCAAGCGCCTGGGCCTGGCGAAAGCCGACCTGTCGCCGGTGTTGTCGCGTTTCAATGTTTCCAACGAAGACGAGCTCGTCGTGCTCGTCGCGTTGGGCGACGTCGGCCCGCACCAGGTCGGTCGCGCGTTGCTCGAACACGAGCGTGCGCTCGCCGAACCCGAATCCGTCCCATCGCCCGTCGTCTCGCGCGCGCCGGCGAAGAAGGGACGCTCGGACTTCACCATCGCCGGCGTCGGCAACCTGCTCGCGCAACCTGCGCGCTGCTGCCAGCCGCTGCCGGGCGAGCCCATCGTCGGTTACCTCACGCGCGGCAAGGGCATATCGGTGCATCGCGCGGGATGCGCGACCTACGAACGCCTGGCCGCGGCACAACCGCAACGCGCGATCCCCGTCGAATGGGGCGGCGTGGGGGGCGGGCACGATGTCGATGTCGTGCTGCTCGCGCTCGATCGCAAATGGTTGCTGAAGGACCTGACCAACCTGATCGCGCAGGAGAACGCCCACGTCGCGTCGATTTCCGGCGATCCCGAACGCGGCACGGGCCGCGTGCGCATCAACCTGCGGTTGCGCGTGTCCGATTACGGCCAACTCTCCTCGCTGCTCGGCAAGCTGTCGTCCGTGCCTGGCGTGGAAGACGCACGGCGTGCGACCTGACATGCCCCGCGTGCCGCTCCGCCGCGATCCGCTCCGCCTGCGCCTGTTCGACTGGCTGCGGCGCTGGCCGCCTGCGTTGCGCCGGCGCGTGGAGATCGGCGCGGTCGCCGTGGTCGGGCTCGTGGTGCTGATCGTCGCGTTCCGGCAACCGATGTCCGACAAGGTCTATCCCGAAGCGCAATACCAGCAGACGCTCGATGCGGCCGCGCGTGCCTTGCAGGCCGGCAAACTCACCGCGCCCGACGGCACCGGCGCGCGCGAGTTGTACGCCGCGGCGCTCGCGATGGATTCCGATCGCGACGAAGCGCGCGCAGGCCTGCAGCGCGTGGGCGAAGTCGCGTTGGCGAAAGCGGACAAGGCGACGGACGCGCGCCGCTTCCAGGAAGCGCACCTGGCCTTGCGGCTCGCGCGCGAGCTTGCGGTCCCCGATGCGCAGGTCGTTCGCATCGAAGATCGTTTGCGACAACAGGAAGTGGACCTGGTCGCCATCGACACGCTGCTCGCCGACGCGGACAAGGCGCGACAGGCCGGACATCTCGATGGCGATCCCACGGCCGCGCTGCCGCTGTACAAGGAAGTGCTGACACTGCAGCCGGCGAACAACACCGCGCTGGAAGGGCGGGAAGACGCCCTGTCGCACCTCCTGCAGCAGGCGCAGGCGCGCCTGTCGCGTGGCGAATTCGACGAAGCGGCGACGATGGTGGCGCGCGTGCGGGAATTCGACCCGGGCCACGTCGGCTTGCCCGATGCGCAGGCCGCACTGACACAGGCACGCGACAGACAACGCGCGCGTGGCGATACCGCCCTTCGCGGAAAGCAACTCGACGCGGCGACGGATGCCTATCGCGCGGCACTCGCGTTGGATCCGAACGACGCGCAGGCACGCGACAACCTCGCGCGCCTTGCGGAGGCCTGGGCCAAGCGCAGCCAGCGCGCAGCCTCGGACTTCGATTTCGACGAAGCCCAGCGCGCGCTGGACCTGGCACGGGTCATCGATCCGAAATCGCCTGCGATCGCCGAGGCCGAACGCCACCTCGCGCAATCGCGCGCCCGCGGCGAACGATTGCCGTTGCGTGCTTCGTCGCCCGGCCGCATCGCCGAAGTACGTCGACTGCTCGCCGGCGCCGCCGAATCCGAGGCGCGCGGCGACCTGCTCACGCCGCCCGGCGACAGTGCGTACGACCAGATTCGCCGTGCACGCGCGCTCGCGCCGGACGATCCGTCGGTGAAAGCCGCGCAGGCGCGTCTCCTGCCTGCGGCACGCACGTGTTTCGACGATGCGTTGCGGACCAATCGCCTCGTTCGCGCGGAAGGTTGCCTGGATGCGCGCGACCAACTCGGCGACGACCGGGCCAGCGTATTGCAGGACCACAACCGCCTGGCGATGCGCTGGATCGCAGTGGGCCAGGAACGCTTGGGCGCGGGGGAAATCACGACCGCGCAACGCGCGTTGATGTCCGCGCGTGCGTTGGATCCGAATGCCGAAGGGCTCGATGCCTTCGCCGAGCGCCTGCGGCTGGCTTCGCGCCGTTAAGGCTTGTTGAGCAGCACGCGTCGCACGACCGCGCGCCCGGCGTCGAGCGAAAAGTGTCGTTCGACATTCACCAGCGCGTTGTCGCGAAGGTGCGTCCACAACGCTTCGTCTTCGTACAGGCGCACGATCGCATCGGCGAAGGCCTGCGCTTCATCGGCGACCAGCACGTCTTCGCCCGCGCGCAGATGCATGCCTTCCACCGCGCAGGAGGTGGCGACCACCGGTTGCCCGTGCGCCATGCTCAGGTTGACCTTGCCCTTCACGCCGGCGCCGAAACGCAGCGGCGCGATCGCGATGCGCGCGCCGCGCATGTAGGGATCGATGTCGGGCACGTGCCCGTGCACGATGACGCCTTCGACCTTGCCCAGCGCGCGGATTTCGTCCGGCGCGTGGCTGCCGATGCAATGGAAACGCACCTGCGGCAGGCGCGCGCGCACCGTGGGGAAGATCGCTTCGACGAACCAGCGCACCGCATCGACGTTCGGCGGATGGCGGAACCCGCCGACGAACACGAGGTCTGCGCGCTGCGCGAAGGGCTGGCCCGCGCCTGCGACCTGGTGCAGGTTCGACAGGATGTCGACCTGCGCGCCCGGTGCGTCGATGGCGAGCAGCTTGCGCTCGACCTCGCTCACCACCAGCGTGGCGTCGCTGCGCGCGATCACGTCCAGTTCCAGCGCACGCGTGCGCAGCGCGCCGCGGCGCTGGGCGGCGTCGTTCGCCAGTTCCGCGCCGCGCGCTTCGCGCAGGTAATGCAGGTCGACCGTATCGAAGACCACGCGCGCCTGCGGCGCGTAACGGCGCGCGAGCGGGAGGAATTCGGCGGCGACGTAATGGCGGCTGAGCACGATCGTGTCGAATCGCGGCCCATGTTCGCGGAACCACGCCGGCGCACGCGGCGCGAAGGGCGCGTGCCAGCATTCCACGCCCAGTTGCTGCAGCGCGTGCGTGGCGGCGCCGTCGTTCGCGCGATTGGCCGGGAGGAAGACGACATGCGCGCCTTCTTCGCGCAGCAACCGCATCAGGTTCACCAGCCGCAGCGAACCCGAATCGTGGTCCGGATGCGGCGTCAGCGCATCGACGATCAGCACCTGCGGGGTGCGCGCATGCAACACGGCGGGCGTGGGGATCGTGCCGGGTGGCGCATGCGCGGCGAGCGCATCGCGCCATCGCGCTTCGAACCGCGCCTGGTTGCGCACCTGCGCCGCCTTCGGGCCGACGTTGACGTCGGTGCCCGCGGTGCCGCCTTCGTCGTGCACGACCACCGCGTCGGGCTGGTACAGCACGCGCAAGCCGCGCGCACGCACGGCGAAGGCGAGGTCGGTGTCCTCGTAGTAGGCCGGCGCATAGGCGTGCGCGAAGCCGCCGAGTTCGGCGAACAAGGCGCGCGGCAATGCGATCGCCGCGCCGCTGGCGTAATCGCAATCGCGCACGTAGGCGTACCGGCAATCTTCGGGGGACGCGCGGCGGCCGTAGTTCCAGGCGCTGCCATCGGCGAACACGACGCCGCCGGCTTCCTGCAGGCGCCCATCGGGATAGCGCAGTTGCGCGCCGACCAGGCCGACGTCCGCGTGTTCATCGAAGGTGCGCAGCAAGGCATCGAGCCAGCCGGGTTGCGGGATCGTGTCGTTGTTGAGGAAGACCACGTATTCGCCGCGCGCGAGCGACGCGCCGTCGTTGCAGGCCGCGATGAACCCGCCGTTTTCGGCGCGCCGGTGATAGCGCAGGCCTTCGACGTGGGGCAGGGCGTCGGGCGTTTCGTCCGTCGAACCATCGTCGACGACGATCACCTCGGCGTGCTCGGCCGGCGGATGCGCCGCCAAAGCGCGCAGGCAGGCGAGCGTGCGCGCGAACTGGCCATAGACCGGGATCACGATGCTCGCGCGCGGCGCGGGGCCGGCGACCTGCAGCGTGTCGGGCAATGCGAAGGGCGCGAAGGGCGTGGCCTGCGGCAGATACAGCTGCGTTCGATCCACCGAAGGCGCGCGCGCGAACCGCAGGCGCGCCTGCGCCAGCGTCGCCGACCAACCCCGCGTGCGCAGGCTCGCCAGCCCGCGCGTGGCCAGTCCGACGGCCCGTCGCAGGAAGAAGCGCGCATCGGCCGGGGTCATCGACATGCCAACACAACTCCGGCTGAAGAAAAGGGGTGGGGCCACGGGGCGCGAACTGGCGTGGACAAGGCCCTGCGCTAGACTCGCGGCTCCATTGTCGCATCGCCCCGGCCCTTGGCCAGCGGGCTTTCCCTGAAGACCCAATGCCCAAATCCCCGCGGATCGAATACGACGAAGACGACGACGGCCGCGACGGACACGGCACGGCGACGGTGCCGGGCTGGCGCCGCAGGCTGCTGACCTGGGGGTTGGCCGCGGTCGGGTTGGGGCTCGGTTTCCTGATTCCGTACACGATCTACCTCAACCACCAGGTCGGCGAACGCTTCGGCCAGTTGCGCTGGCAGTTGCCCACGCGCGTGTACGCGCGCCCGCTGGTGTTGCGCGCCGGCACGGCGATGGATGCGCAGACGCTGAAGACCGAACTGGAAGCCGCCGGTTATCGCGACGATGGCGCGGGTGTGCGCCCCGGCACCTATTCGCATGATGGCGGGCGCTGGCGCATCGCCAGCCGCGGGTTCTTCGATGTCGACGGCCAGGTCGCGCCGCGCCAGGTGGACCTCGTGCTGTCGGGTTCGCGCGTGGCCAGCGTGCGCGACCACGCGCGCAAGCAGGCGATCAAGGCCGCGCGCCTGGACCCGGCGCGCATCGCCACGCTCTACGGCCAGCAGCAGGAAGAGCGCCGCATCGTGCGCATCGAGGAAGTGCCCGAACTCCTCGTCACCGGCCTGCAGGCGGTGGAGGACCGCGACTTCAACCGCCACCACGGCATCGACCTGTCCGGCATCGCGCGCGCGATGTGGGTCAACCTGCGCTCGGGCGAAGCCCGGCAGGGCGCGAGCACGCTCACCCAGCAGCTCGCCCGCAGCGGCCTGCTCGGCATCGGCAAGGAACAGACCTTCAGCCGCAAGTTCAACGAAATCCTCTATGCGCTGCTGATCGAAGCGCGCTACGACAAGAAGACGATCCTCGAGGCCTACTTCAACCAGGTGTACCTCGGCCAGCAGGGGTCGCAGGCGATCCATGGCGTGGCCGCGGCATCTGAATTCTGGTTCGGCCGCGACCTGCGCGACCTGTCGACCGAACAGATCGCCCTGATGATCGGCATGGTGCGCGGCCCCTCGCTCTACGATCCGCGCCGCAATCCCGAACGCGCGACCGAGCGGCGCAATTTCGCGCTCGGCAAGATGCGCGAATCCGGGCTGATCAACGACGAGGAATACGCGCGCGCCAAGGCCGCCCCGCTCGGCGTGACGAAGACGCCGGTGAACATCGCCAATCGTTTCCCGGCGTATGTCGACCTCATTCGCCGCCAGCTCGCGCGCGACTATCCGGCCGATGCCCTGCAGGGCGCGGGCCTGACCGTGCTCAGCGCGATGTCGCCCTCGGCGCAGGCCTATGCCGAAGGCGCGGTGACGCGCACGCTGAAGGCCGTCGAAAACAAGAAGCGCCCGCCCTTGCAGGCCGGCCTGGTGGTGACCGACGTGCACAACGGCGATGTCGTCGCCGTCGTCGGCAGCCGCAGTTTCCAGGAGCACGGCTTCAATCGCGCGGTGGAAGCGCAGCGCCCGGTGGGTTCGCTGCTCAAGCCCTTCGTGTACCTGCTCGCGCTTGCGCAGCCGAACAAATTCTCGCTCGCCAGCTTCGTCGACGATGCGCCGGTGGCGGTCACGCTCGGTCGCGGCAAGCGCTGGACGCCCGGCAATTCCGACGGCCGCAGCCACGGCCTGGTGCGGATGATCGATGCGCTCGGCATGTCCTACAACCAGGCCACGGTGCGCGTGGGCATGCAGGTCGATCCGCGCCGCCTGGCCGCGCTGATCAAGGCGCTGGCGGGCATCGACGCCGATCCGCATCCGGCGCTGATCCTCGGTGCGGTGGACCAGAGCCCTTACGCGATGGCGCAGCTGTATCAGTTCCTCGCTTCGGGCGGCGAAATCCAGCCGCTGCATGCCGTGCGCGGCGTGCTCAATGCGAACGGCAAGGCGCTCACGCGTTACGACATCGCACCGGCGCCCGCGCAGGAAGGCGATGCGATCGCCGCGCGCCTGATCGGAACGGCGCTGCAGCATGCCGTCACCTCCGGCACGGGGCGTCCGCTCGTGAGCGACGGCCTCGGCCGCCTGCAGGCCGCGGGCAAGACCGGTACCTCCAACGACAGCCGCGACAGTTGGTTCGCCGGTTACACGGGCGACCATCTGGCGGTGGTCTGGGTCGGCAACGACCAGAACCAGCCGACGGGACTGTACGGCGCGACGGGTGGCATGCGCGTGTGGTCCGGCATCTTCTCGCGCCTGCCGAGCCGGCCGCTGGAAATCGGCGACAAGGGACTGGATTGGCAGTGGGTCGTCGGCGGCAACGCGACCAACGCCGAATGCCCGGGTGCGCGCCGCTTCGCCTTCGTCGCCGGGTTCCAGCCGCCTTTCGAACCTTGCAGCGTGCAGGCGCAGAGCGCCGACGAATCGGGCGGCTGGCGCGACTGGTTCGGCTTCGGCAAGGACGAACAACAACAGCAGCAACCGCCGCCGCAGCCGCAAGCGCAGCCGGCGCCGCAGGAACAGCAATGACGGTGCGTTTCGCCTTCGTCTTGGCGTGCGCGGTCGGCCTGTCGGCCTGCGCATCGGCGCCGCCGCCGGCCGCCGACAGCATCGCGCCCGCCTACGACCCGGTCGCGCTCGTCGCGCAGATCCGCGCGGCCGCGGGCCCGGAGGATGCGAAAGACGAACTCGCGATCCGCCCGCTGCGCGACCCGATGGTCGAAGGCCTGCGCAACGATGCCACGCGCGCCGAGCGTGAAGGCCGGCCCGCGGACGCCGCGAAATCCCTCGACGAGGCGATCGCGCAGGTCGGCGACGACCCCGCGATCCTCCAGGAACGCGCCGAAGCCGCGCTGCTGAACCGCGATCTCGACGGCGCCGAACGTTTCGCGCGCCAGGCCATCGAGGTCGGCGCCAAGGTCGGCCCCTTGTGCCGGCGCCATTGGGAAACCGTGCGCGTCGTGCGCCTGGAGCATGGCGATTCGGCGGCCGTCGCCGACGCGCAACGTGAACGCGACGCGTGCAAGGTGACCGCGCCACCGCGGTATTGATGCGGCCGTAAGATAGGCATGATGTCCGACCTGTCCGCCGCCGCGCGCGACGCGCTCGCCGAAGGCGGCGCGCTCGCCGACGCCATTGACGCCTTCACCCCGCGCGCCTCGCAGCAGCGGCTTTCCGTTGCGGTGGCCGAGGCATTCGACGCGCGTGGCACCTTGCTTGCCGAAGCGGGCACGGGCACGGGCAAGACGTATGCGTATCTGGTGCCGGCGTTGTTGTCGGGCCTGAAGACCATCATCTCGACCGGCACGCGCGCGCTGCAGGACCAGTTGTTCCTGCGCGACCTGCCCCGCGTGCGCGATGCGCTCGGCACGCCGATCAAGACCGCGTTGCTCAAGGGCCGCGCGAATTATCTGTGCAAGCATCGCCTCGAACGTGCGAAGGGCGAGCCGCGTTTCGCCAACCGCGAGCAGATCGCGCAGTTCCAGCGCATCGTGTCGTGGAGCGGTCGCACGCGCATGGGCGACATGGCCGAACTCGACGCGCTGCCCGAGGATTCGCCGCTGCTGCCGATGGTGACGAGCACCGCCGAGAATTGCCTCGGCAGCGAATGCCCGTTCTGGTCGGATTGTTTCGTGGTGCAGGCGCGCGCGCGTGCGCAGGCCGCGGACATCGTCGTGGTGAATCATCACCTGTTGCTCGCCGATCTCGCGCTCAAGCAGGAAGGCTTCGGCGAAATCCTGCCGGGTGCGCAGGCGTTCGTGGTCGACGAAGCGCACCAGTTGCCGGATTTGGCCGCGCAGTTTTTCGGCGAAGGGATCGGCGCGCGGCCGCTGGTCGAACTGGCGCGCGACGCGATCGGCGAATGCAAGGATGTCAGCGCGTCGATCGCGACCGTGCAAGGGCCGGCGCAGCAGCTCGAACAAGCCACGCGCGTGTTGCGCGCCGCGATGGAAGTGCTGCCCACGCGTGGCACGCGTGGACGCGCGCTGCAGGACGCGCCGGTGCGCGAGGCGTGCGCGCAGTTGATGGAGCGCCTGCAGCATTTCGTCGATGCCTTGTCGGGGCTGCGCGAGGCATCGCCCGGTTTCGAGGCGTGCCATGCGCGCGCGCAGGATTTCGCGGGGCGGTTGAAGCGTTGGGTCGAATCGCCGGACGCCGATGATTTCGCGGAGGCGGGCGAACCGGACGCAGGCGACGTGTTGTGGTTCGAACTCTCGCCGCGCGGCTTCCGTCTGCAGCGCACGCCGCTGGATGTCTCGGGCCCGCTGCGCGATCACCGCTTGCGTTCGCACGCCGCCTGGGTGTTCACGTCCGCGACCTTGTCAGTCGCCGGTGGTTTCGATCATCTGCGCACGCGCCTGGGCCTGGACGATCCGCAAACGCTGCTCGAGCCGAGCCCCTTCGACTGGAACGCGCAGGCGCTGTGTTACCTGCCGCCGCGCATGCCCGAACCGATGTCGCGCGATTACGGCGCGGCGGTCATCGATGCCTTGACGCCTGTGCTCGAAGCCTCGAAGGGACGCGCCTTCGTCCTGTTCGCCTCGCACCGCGCATTGCGCGAAGCGGCCACCGCGTTGCGCGAGGGCCCATGGCCCTTGTTCGTGCAGGGCGAAGCGCCGCGCCACGTGCTGTTGCAGCGTTTCCGCGAATCGGGCAACGGCGTGTTGCTCGGTGCAGCGAGTTTCCGCGAAGGCGTCGACGTCGCGGGCGATGCGCTCAGTGTGGTGGTCATCGACAAGCTGCCCTTCGCCGCGCCCGACGATCCGGTGTTCGAGGCGCGGCTGGACGCCATTCGCCGCAGCGGCGGCAACCCCTTCCGCGACGAACAACTCCCGCAGGCCGTGATCGCGCTGAAGCAGGGCGTGGGCCGCCTCATCCGCAGCGAGACCGACCGCGGCGTGCTGGTGCTCTGCGATCCGCGCCTGATCGGCAAGAGTTATGGTCGCGTGTTCTTCGAATCCTTGCCGCCTTTCGCGCGCACGCGGGACGTGGCCGACGTGGCCGCGTTCTTTGCGGCAGAATCCCTCCAACCCATCCTCGAGGAGCCCTCCCATGGCTGATCGTCCCCGCGTCCACGGCATCGGCGGCATCTTCTTCAAGGCCGAGGATCCCAAGGCGCTGACCGCCTGGTATTCGAAACACCTCGGTGTCGGCTCGGAAGAGTGGGGCGGCCATATCTTCAAGTGGAAGCGCGACGACGGCTCGCCGGCCTACAGCGTGTGGACGCCGTTCAAGGCGACGACCGACCATTTCAAGCCCAGCGACAAGCCCTACATGATCAACATGCGCGTCGACGATCTCGACGCGGTGTTGGCCGCGTTGAAGGAAGAAGGCTGCCAGGTCCTCGACGAGCGCTACTCGGCGAGCGAATACGGCAAGTTCGGCTACGTGGTCGATCCCGAAGGCGGCCTCATCGAATTGTGGGAACAACCGCCGGAAGAACCCGCGGCGTGAAACTGCTCGCCTTCGAAACCGCGACCGAAGCGTGTTCGGTGGCCGTGTGGGTCGATGGCGAGGTGTGCGAACGCTTCGAACTCGCGCCGCGCCGCCATGCCGAACTCGCGTTGCCGTGGGCGGATGAAATGCTCGCGCAGGCGGGCATCGCACGGACCGCGCTCGATGCGATCGCCGTCGGGCGCGGGCCGGGTGCGTTCACGGGCGTGCGTCTGGCGATCGCCTTGGCGCAAGGTGTCGCGCTCGCGCTGGATCGGCCGGTCGTGCCGGTGTCGACGCTGGCCGCGCTCGCATTGCAGGCGCGCGCGCCGCACGTGCTCGCCGCGATCGATGCACGCATGGGCGAGGTCTACGCGGCGGCGTTCCGTTGCGAAGGCGACAACGCGTTCGCGCTGGATGACGAGCGCGTGCTTGCGCCGGATGCGGTGCTGCTTCCCGATGATTCGAACGATTGGGTCGGCGTCGGCACCGGCTTCGATGCGCTCGACGGAAACCTGCGCAAAACGCGCGCGCATCGCTTCGCGCGCATCGATGCGACGGCCTTGCCGCGCGCGTCCGATGTCGCGCGCCTGGCGGCGCAGGCATTCAAACGTGGCGAAGGTGTTGCGCCGGAGCGCGCGGAGCCGGCCTATTTGCGCGACAACGTCGCGCTGACGCTGGTGGAGCAGGAAGCGAATCGCGCCAGGCGGCGCTGACGATCTGCCCGAAAGTACAATGGCGGACCAAGCGCCACCCGGCTGAAATGCGCCTTGCGATCGCGACGTGCGATTGGAAACAGGGCGATGAACGCAGGTTCGAATTTTCCCGTGCTCGGCACGGTGCACGTGCAGTCCGTGCTGTGCGGCCATGCGCCCGATGTCGTTGCGCGCGCCATGGCCCACCTGGAGCGCGCCGCCGACATCGCGATTTCCGCGGGCGTCGCGCAAAGCGTGTCGCTGATTTTCGGCGATTGCTCGCCGTCGCCCGCGCTGCGGGATTCGGTCGAAGCGTTGCGTCGTCCCGACTCGGCGTTTTCGTTGCTGGGGTACCGATTCTTCGGGGCCGGTGTGGGCTCGGCGCGCGGCCATAACCGGCTTTTTCGGGAGGCACACGCCGACGCCGTGCTGCTCATGGCGCCGGACGTGATGGTCGCGCCCAACCTCCTGCTGGAACTGGCGAAGCCTTTCGCCGAACGCTCCGCCGGACTGGTCGAAGCCAAACAACTGCCGATCGAAGATCCGAAGGCGTACGACGCAGCGAACGGCGAAACAGCGTGGGCGTCCACCGCGTGCGCGCTGCTGCCGGCCGAGTTGTTCGAGCGCCTTGGTGGTTTCGACGAAACCTTTTTCCACTGCAACGACGTCGATCTGTCGTGGCGCGCGCGCCTCGCGGGCCGCAGCGTTGTTTACCTGCCCAGCGCGTTCGTGTTCCGCGACAAGCCATTGGGCGAGCGCGGCGCACGGATCGCCAACGAGATCGAAGGCGCCATTGCGGTGGAAGCCGCGCTGCTGCTGGCCTGCAAGTACGACCGCGACGACGTCGTCGACGCGATCCTGCAGACCTGCATCGCAAGCGACGCGCCGCACATGCGCACGGCTGCGGATCAGTTCCAGCGCCGCCAGGCGCGCGGCGCGTTGCCGCGCAGGATCGCGAACGCGCACAAGGTGGCTTCGTTCGTCGATGGTCCCTATTCGCAAACCAGGTTCGCGCTTTGATGCACGACCTCCCGTTCCTGACCGTCGTGATGCGAACGCAGGGCAATCGCACCACGACCCTGCGCGAGTCGCTGCTGTGCCTGTCCGCGCAGTCGTCGCAGGATTTCGAAGTCTGCATCGTCGGCCACGATCTCGACGACGAACGACAACGCGCCGTGGAAGGCATCATCGCCGAGCTGCATGAGGACATGCGTGGCCGCGTCCGCCTCGTCCGCGTGGCGGGCGGTTCGCGCGCCACGCCGCTCAACGCCGGATTCGCCGCGGCGCGGGGACGCTACATCGCCGTGTTCGATGACGACGACCTGCTGCTCGGGAATTGGGTGGAAGCCTTCGCGCAGCTCGCGGAACAAGCGCCGGGAAAGTTGCTGCGCCAGGTCGCCGTCGGCCAGGATTGGGATCTGGTGTCGCCGGCCGTCGGAAGCACGGCCACTCGCGCGGTCGGCGCGATGAAGCCGGTGTACGCCAGGCGATTCGACCTGCTGGACCACCTCGTCGAGAACCGCACGCCACTGCATTGCCTGGCGTTTCCGCGCGCGCTCTTCCACGAGATCCATGTGCAGTTCGACGCGTCGCTCACCACGCTCGAGGATTGGGACTACATCCTGCGCGCGGCGCCGCTTGCCGGCGTCGTGGCATCGCCGTCGATCGGTTGCATCTACCGCCACTGGCGCAACCTGGAAACCTCGGTCGCCACGCACGCCTTCGATGAGTGGCAATCCAACTACTTCCAGGTGTTGGACAAGCTGGATCGGCTGCCGCTGTTGTTGCCCGAAGGTTCGGCGCGCCGGCTGCGGGACATGGGGATCGAACTGGCGAAGCACGCGGTCGAGCCTCCCGAAAACACGAAAGCCGAAGAGCCGGATCTGCGTATCGAACAGCTGCGCCTGCGCTGCAACGCATTGCTCAACTCGGGCCTGTGGCGCTGGATCGCTTCGATGCGCGCGTTCGGTCGCGTGCTTCGCGGCAAGCGCCAGCGCGAGCCGCTGTGCGTGTGGCGGATGACCGAAGCCGAACTCGAGCAGGAGATCGTGAAGATCGAACAGTCGCGTTCGTGGCGCCTGGCCCGGCGCCTTGGAACGCTCGGCCGATGATTGTCCGCGATGTGAACCGTTGGTATCCCGGCGCGCGCCAGCGCTTCCCCCGAGTGCAATGGAGTTGGCTGCACTCGCCGGATGAAACTCTGCGAATGTTCTTTCTCGTTGCCTCGCTGAGCGGATTCGCAGGCGCCCTGTTGGCCATCGTGTTGTGGGAATCGGGCGTGCGCGGCATTGCGCGCGCAGTGTCCCGCATGACCGGAGCGGGGCGTTGATCGTGTCGCGCATGTTGTCCGGGCCTTTCGAGGCGCTGCTCGCCAATCGCGTGCTTGTCGCGCGCCTGGTGTCGCGCGACATCCGTTCCCGGTTCCAGGGCTCGATGCTGGGCGCGTGCTGGGCGCTCGCGGTGCCGTTGATCTCCTTCGCCGCGTATTGGTTCGTGTTGGGTGTCGTCCTGCAGGTCAAGTGGGGTGGCCGGCAGGATGCGTCGTTCGCACTGATGCTGTTCTCGGGCCTGGTCGTCTATTGGTTCGCCGCGGACGTTCTCGCGCGCGCGCCTTCGTTGATCCTCGAACACCGCGGATACATCGGCAAGGTCGTGTTTCCCCTGGCGACGCTGCCGTGGGTGTCGGTTGCGACGGCCGCGTTCCAGTTGTGCGCGAACCTGCTCATCCTGCTCGTCGCGCAATGGTGGATCGTCGGCGCCGTTCCACCCGCGTGGCCTTTGGTCCTGCTGGTCCTGCTGCCGCTCGTGCCGCTCCTGCTGGGATTGTCCTGGCTGCTCGCCGCGCTGGGCGTGTATCTGCGGGATCTGCAGCAACTGATTCCGCTTTCGCTGACGCTCGGGATGTTCCTCAGCCCGATCTTCTTTTCGACCGCGACCGTGCCCGATGCCTTCCGGCAGGCGATGTTCCTCAACCCACTCACGCTCATCATCGAGCAGTTCCGCGCGGTCGCGATCGAAGGGCAAATGCCGGACTTGCGCGCACTGTCGCTCCACGCGTGCATCGCCCTTTTCGTGATGTACGCAGGCCACGCGTGCCACGCACGATTGCAGCGAGGCTTCGCCGATGCGGTGTGAGGCGCCCATCCTGCACGCCAGGGCGATCGGCAAGCATTACGCGCTCTTCGACAAGCCGTCCCATCGCCTCTGGCACATGCTGTTTCCGCGCATGCGGACGTGGTGCACGCGGCAGGAGGTCCTCGTCGATGTCGACTTCGTCGTGCGGCGTGGCGAGACCGTCGGGCTCGTGGGGAGGAACGGCGCGGGCAAGTCGACGCTCCTGGGCATCCTGTGCGGCACGCTGGAACCGAGCAGCGGTGCGGTCGTGGTCAACGGCAGGGTGGCCGCGCTGCTCGAGCTCGGCGCCGGCTTCAATCCCGAACTGACCGGCCGCGAGAACATCGATCTCCGCGCGCGGCTGTACGGACTCGACAGCGCGAGGATCGACGCCAAACGGGACGAGATGATCGCCTTCGCCGACATCGGCGACTACATCGATCGCCCGGTGAAGCGCTATTCGAGCGGCATGTTCATGCGGCTCGCGTTCGCGGTCGCGGCGCACGTCGATGCGGAGATTCTCATCGTGGACGAAGCGCTCGCGGTCGGCGATGCGTTCTTCGTGCAGAAGTGCATGCGGCACCTGGAACGGTTTCGCGAGGGTGGGGGAACGCTCGTCTTCGTCAGTCACGACATGGGTGCAGTCACCGCGCTGTGCGACCGCGTGCTCTGGCTCGCCGAAGGTCGGATCGCGATGGATGCGGGCCCCAAGGAAGTGGCCGGCGCCTACCTCGCGGCGCTGTACGGCGGCGGCCAGGGCGATTCGACGATCGTTCGCAGGCCGGCGACCGGTGCGGGCGCCGACCATCGCGCCGCGCTGCTCGAAGACGCCAGGCTGCGCAACGACATCGCGGTCGCGGGGTTCGTTCCGGCGCACGACTTCGGCGAAGGCGGCGCGAGCATCGTTTCCAGCGCGTTCGTCGGGGTCGATGGAGAGCGACAGTCCCGCATCGTGGGCGGCGAATGCGTCCGGCTCGACGTGCAGGTGGTCGCGCAACACGCCATCGCTTCGCTGATCGTCGGCTTCGTGGTCAAGGACAAGCATGGCCAGCCGCTGTTCGGCGACAACACCTACCTGAGTCATCGGGATGCGCCGATCGCACTGTCGCCGGGAGACGGCGCGCGGGCGACGTTCGAATTCCGGATGCCGGTGCTGCCGCCGGGCCACTATTCGATCAGCCTGGCCGTGTCGGATGGGACACAGCGCGATCATCGCGTGCACCAGTGGATCCACGATGCGCTCCTGTTGACCAGCCGCGGCGATGCGATCGCCACCGGGCTGATCGGGATCCCGATGCATCGCATCGCATGCGTGCGCGACGATGCGGCTGCCATGGCGGCGTCGACATGAGCCGCGCGAACAACTTCGACGCAGTCCGCATCCTGGCGGCAGTTGCGGTCGTGTTCGGGCATGCGTGGCCCTTGAGCGGTGGCGTGGCGCCCACGTTGGCCGGCAATGGCGTGCAGGCGATCGCGGTGAAGATCTTCTTCGTCGTCAGCGGGTTCCTCGTGTCCAAGAGTTGGCGCGCGGATCCGGATCCGCGGCGGTACCTGCTGCGGCGCGCGATGCGGCTCATGCCGGCCTTGTGCGTGGTGCTGCTCGTGACGGTGCTGGCATTGGGTTTGATCGCCACGACGCTGCCCCGCGCGGACTTCTTCGCGCACGCGGACACCTGGCGATACGTCGTCGGCAATCTCGTACTCGCGCCGGTGTACGGATTGCCCGGAGTCTTCGGCCAGAACCCTTATCCCAACGCCGTCAACGGTTCGTTGTGGAGCCTGCCGGTCGAAGCGTTGATGTATCTGCTGCTGCCGCTGGTGGTGGTGACCGTCGGACGCAGTGCGCGAGGTCTGTTCGTTGTAACGGTGGCGATCGCGGCCGCTTGTCTGTATCACCTTGCCGGTTCGGGCGATTGGATCGCATGGGGCACGTCGTCGCGCTCGGTTGCCGATGTCGCGCCGTATTTCTTCTTCGGGGCGCTGTACGCAGTGCCCGCGGTCGAGCGCCGCCTCGACCCCGCGCTCGCGTTGCTGATGATCGGCGCCGTCGCGCTCCTGCAGTGGCCCGGCGCCATGGTGCAGCAGTTGGCGCTGATGCTGGTGCTGCCCTTCGCGGTGCTGTCCTTCGCTACGCGCGCCACCCCGGCCGCGTGCCGCGCGGGGCGCTTCGGCGACCCGTCCTACGGAATCTACCTGTACGCCTTCCCGGTGCAGCAAATGCTTTTCCACGCGTTTCCCGGGATGGGCCCCATGACCAATGCCGTCGTTGCGATTCCGATCGTTCTTCTCTTCGCCTATGCCTCGTGGCACCTGGTGGAGAAGCGCATCCTCAAGCGGAAGCCGCGTGCGCCCGCGCGCGCTGCGGCCTGCACCGAAGTGCAGCCGGCATGAAGGATTGCATCCTCGTCACCGGCGGTGCCGGCTTCATCGGCAGTGCGTTGTCGCGCGCGTTGGCCGGAAACGTTCGCCTGCCGATCGTCGCCGTCGACAACCTGCACCCCCAGGTCCATCCCGTGCGCCAGCGTCCCGCGGACCTCCACCCGTCGGTTGCGCTCGTGGTCGCGGATGTCTGCGAACCGCGCACCTGGCGCGACGTGCTGTCGGAATGGCGGCCTTCGGTGGTCGTGCATCTGGCCGCGGAAACCGGGACCGGCCAGTCGCTCAGCGAAGCCACGCGACACGCGCACGTCAACGTGACGGGCACGACCATGATGCTCGATGCGATGTCGGCGGTGGGGCACGTTCCGCGGCGCATCGTCCTGAGCAGTTCGCGCGCGGTGTATGGCGAAGGCACGTGGCGCAAGCGCGACGGTGTCCTGTTCAACCCGGGCCAGCGCTCGCGCGGAATGCTCGAGACCGCGTGCTGGGATTTCGCGGATGCCGACGCCCTGCCGTTCTCCGCCGGGCGCACGCCACCGAATCCGACCAGCATCTACGGTGCCACCAAGCTCGCGCAGGAACACATCGTGCGCAGTTGGGCGCTGAGCTTCGGTGCGGAGTTCGCCTGCCTGCGATTGCAGAACGTGTACGGGCCCGGGCAATCGCTCGACAACCCCTACACCGGGATCGTCTCCCTGTTCTGCCGGCTGGCCCGCGAGCGAAAGAGCATCCCCTTGTACGAGGACGGCAGGATGCGCCGCGATTTCGTGTTCATCGACGATGTCGCGCGTGCGCTTCGCGCGGCGATCGAATCGCCCGCCGCCGCCGGCGAGATCTTCGACATCGGCACGGGCCAGGCCACGACCGTCGCGGACATCGCCGATTGGGTATCGCGCCATTACGCGGCGCCGCCGCCGCACGTCTGCGGCGCCTACCGCCACGGTGATGTGCGGCATGCCGCATGCGAGATTGAGCGCGCACGTGCGATCGGTTGGTCGCCCGGGACCGCACTGCGCGAGGGCATCGTGCCTTTGTGCGACTGGATCGACACGCGACTGGGAACACGCCGATGAAGACGCCTTCGAAATCCCCGCCGCTGCGCAACGTGCACGTGCAGTCGGTGCTGTACGGCAACGCGCCCGAAGCGATCACGCGTGCCATGGCCCATCTGGAGCGTGCGGCCGATATCGCGATCGCCGCGGGCGTCGCCGAAAGCGTCGCGCTGGTCTACGGCGATTGCTCGCCGACACCCGTGCTGAAGGACGCCGTCAAATCCTTCCGGCGCCCCGGGTCTGCGTTTTCGTCGGTGGAATACCGTTTCTTCGGGGCCAACCTCGGATCGGCCCGCGGCCACAACCGCCTGTTCCAGGAAGCGCACGCGGACTACGTGCTGATCATGAACCCGGACATCATGGTCGCGCCCAACGTCCTGGTGGAACTGGCACGGCCCTTCCTCGACGGTCGCGCGGGGATGGTCGAAGCCAAGCAACTCCCGATCGAACATCCGAAGCACTACGACACGGCGACCGGGGAGACATCGTGGGCGGCGACCGCATGCGCACTGCTGCCGGCCGAGCTCCTGGAACGCATCGGGGGTTTCGACGCGGAGACCTTCTTCCTCTATTGCGACGACGTGGACCTGTCCTGGCGCGTCCGCCTCGCGGGCCGCACCGTCGTCTACCAGCCCAGCGCGAGCGTCTTCCACGACAAGGCCCTGGGCGCGCGCGGTGCGTGGGTCGCGGGCGAAGCCGAGCGCCGTTTTTCCGCGGAGGCGGCGCTGCTGTTGGCGTGGAAATACGACCGCGACGACATCGTCGCCGGCGCGTTGCAGTACTTCAACGCAAGCGACGACCCGCACCTGCGAGCGGCCGCCGGGGAATTCGCGCGCCGCAAGGCGAGTGGCGCGCTACCGCCGAAGGTGGAGAACGCAGGCAGGGTCGCATCGTTCGTCGATGGTGCCTATTCCAGACACAGGTTCGCACTCTGATGGACGACTACGACAACCAATTCGCCGACGACAACGTCTACGGGCATGTCCTCGCCTTGCTCGGCAAGTTCTCGCCCGCGTCGGGCGGGCTGTTCGTCGACGTCGGCTGCGGCTTCGGGCGCATCGCGGAAGTCGTGCGCGAGCGCTGCGGGCTCGAGTATGTCGGCTTCGATGTCGACGAACGCGCACTCGCGTCGCTGGCCTCGCGCGGCTTCGAAACCGTCACGCTCGACCTGCGCGCGCCGAAGGACATCGTGGAAGCGGCGCTCCGCAGGCATCTGCGCGGCCGGACAGTCGCCGCCCTGTGCGCGATCGACATCCTGGAGCATCTGCCGGAACCGACGCAGGTGCTGCATGCACTGCACGGCATCGGACGCGACATCGGCGCGCCGCTCCTGCTGTCGCTGCCGAACGTGGCGCATCGCGATGTCGGGCTCAAGCTTGCGATGGGGCGCTACGACGAAACCGTCGCAGGCCTGCTCGATCACACGCACCTGCAATGGTTCACCGCGAAGCGGCTCGCGCGCGTCCTGCGCTCCTGCGGGTGGCATGAAGTGCATGCGAAAGACGTGCTGCGGCATTCGAGCGACCAGTACTTCCCCGCCGAACACCCGTTGCTGAGCCGCGCCGCGCCGTTGCATCGCCTGGTCGCGCACCTCCGCGCGTCCGCCGACGCCTACGACGTGGTGAACCAATTCGTGCGCGCCTACCTGCCGGGGCCGCCGACGGTCGAGGTGGCGTCGCCGCATCCGCAAACGGACAGCGATGCGGATGTGCCGTTCCTCACCGTCGTGGTGCGGACGCAGGGGGCGCGCATCGCAACGTTGCGCGAAGCGCTGCTGTGCCTGTCCGCGCAGTCGTCGCAGGATTTCGAAGTGTGCATCGTCGGCCACGACCTGGATGCGCAGCGGCAGCTCGCCGTGGAGCGCGTCATCGCCGATCTCCACGACGACATGCGTGGCCGCGTGCGCCTGGTCCGTGTGGCGGGCGGGTCGCGCGCGACGCCGCTCAACGCGGGGTTCGCCGACGCGCGCGGACGCTACATCGCCGCGTTCGACGACGACGATCTGTTGCTCGGCAGCTGGGTGGAAACCTTCGAGGACCTTGCGCGAGGCTCGCCCGGGCAGATCCTGCGGCAAGTGGCGGTCGCGCAGGACTGGGACCTCGTCTCGCTCGCCGCGAGCGGGACGGCCTCCCGGGCCACGGGCGCGATGAAGCCCCTGTATCCGGAGTCCTTCGACCTGTTCGACCACTTCGTCGAAAACCGCACGCCCCTGCATTCGGTGGCGTTTCCCCGCGCGCTCTTCCATGACCTGCACTACCACTTCGACGAGACGCTGACCACGGTCGAGGATTGGGACTACATCATGCGCGCGGCGCCGCTCACGGGCGTGGCGGCATCGCCATCGGTCGGCTGCATCTATCGTCACTGGCGCAACCTGCACACCTCCGTCCTTGCGCACGATGACAGGGAGTGGCAATCCAACTATTTCCATGTCCTGCGCAAGATGGATCGATTGCCCCTGTTGCTCCCCGCGGGCTCGGTGCAACGCCTCCGCGACATGGCGGTGGAAGTGGCGCGAGGCATGCACCGGCCGCTCGAAGTCGTGAACTTCGATCCGCAACCCGATGCGCGGGTCGAGCAGTTGCGTCTCCAATGCCACGCCTTGCGCAACTCGCGGTCGTGGCGCTGGACCTTTCCCGTGCGTGCGATCGGTCGCATCCTCCGGGGAAAGTTCCAGCCCGACACGGACGTGCGCGTATGGCGAATGAGCGCGCCGGAACTCGAACGCGAGATCGCGGCGATCGAAGCGTCGACGTCCTGGCGCGTGGCCAGGGTCCTGCGCAAACTCAGCGGTCGATCAATTCACCGCCCGGCATGAACTGCCAGGTACGCGTGACGTGCAACACGTCGACGTCTTCCGGCGTCTTGGGCAAGGGCGCGAAGGGTTCGCTGAGTTTGACGATGCGCATCGCGGCCTCGTCGAGCATCGGCACGTGGCTGGAGTCGACGATCAACATCTTCTCGACCGTGCCATCGCGGCGGATCGCCACGCTGATGACGAGCAGGCCGCCGATGCGGCGACGGCGCGCTTCGTCCGGGTAATTGAGATTGCCGACGCGCTGCACGCGGTCGACCCAATTGCGCATGTATGCCGCGTACGCGTATTCCTTCGTGCTCGCCGAAACGAACTTGCGCTTCGGGCGCTTGGCGTAGGCCTCGCTGCGCAACTGGATTTCGGCGGCGCGGCGCGCCATCTCCATGTCGCGCTCGACCTTCGCGCGGCCTTCGGGATAAGGCGCCTCGACGGGTGGCGGCGTGTCGAACGGTTGCGTGGTGTGCGTGTCGCTGCGCATCGCGGTGATCACGCGGGCTTCGGGCGGCGGTTGCGGTGCCGGCGATTGGCGACGCAGCGGTTGCGCGGCCACGCCCGGCGTCGGACGGTCGGCGATGCCGATCTGCGCTTCGCCGGGGCGCGAGGCCTTGTCGTGTTCGCCGCCGCCTTCGTTGTTGGCTTGCGCGAGGAAGTCGGCCTGCTTGGGCGTCAGCGGGCTCTGGACTTGCGTGAGGATGACATCGAGCGTGGGCAGCACCGGCGCGGCATCGTCGAGCGCGAAGCCCACGCCCAGCACGAGGATGCCGTGCAGGATCAGCGAGAACACCGCGGTCGCGCCGAGACGTGCGTTGTCGCCGATCTGCGGCGGCGGGGGCGGGGCGGCGACGGCGGACATCGGGTCGGTGCGGTCTTCGGCTCTGGCGTCAGCGTTTGGCGAAAGCCACCGCGGCGCGGCGTTCGATCGCGTCGAACAGCGTACCGGCGATGTTGATCCCGAACTGTGCGTCGAGTTCGCGGATGCACGTCGGGCTGGTGACGTTCACTTCGGTCAGCCAATCGCCGATGACGTCCAGGCCGACGAAGACCATGCCGCGCCGGCGCATCTCGGGCCCGACCTGGGCGGCGATCCAGCGGTCGCGTTCGCTCAGCGGGCGGCCTTCGCCGCGGCCGCCGGCGGCGAGGTTGCCGCGGAATTCGTCGCCCTGGGGAATGCGGGCCAGGCAGTAATCGATGGGCTCGCCGTCGACCAGGAGGACGCGCTTGTCGCCCTGCGCGATCTCCGGCAGGTACTTCTGCGCGACGGCCTGGTGGCGGCCGTTGGCGGTGATGGTTTCCAGGATCACGTTGACGTTCGGCTCGCCGGCGGTCACGCGGAAGATCGATCGGCCGCCCATGCCGTCGAGCGGCTTGACCACGGCCTGGCCCACTTCGGCGACGAAGGCCTTCAGCGCCGTGGCATCGCGCGAGACCAGCGAAGGCGGGCAGCACTGCGGGAATTCGAGCGACCCCAGCTTTTCGTTGAGGTCGCGCAGGCCCTGCGGATCGTTGACGACCAGGGCGCCGGCGCCCTGCGCCAGGCCCAGGACCTGGGTGTCGTTGAGGTAGTCGGTGTCGACCGGCGGGTCGGTTCGCATCAGCACCACGTGCCCCGAACCCAGCTCAAAGTGTGACGTAGCTCCCAGTTTGTAGTGGTCGCCGTAGGTGTCGCGCACTTCGAGCGGGGCCGCGGTGGCGCCCGCGCGCCCGTCGCGAACCCAGAGCCCGCCGGGCAGCACGTACCACAGGCGATGCCCGCGGCGTTGCGCCTCGAGCAGCATCGCGAACGTGGAATCCTTGGCGATCTTGATCGACCCGATGGGGTCCATCACCACGACGACATCGAACATGTGGGCCTTGGCGACAGCGGCAATGGCGCCGGATGTTAGCAGGCGCGCATCCCGTGCCCCCGCCGGCGTGCGTGTGAATGCGTAGACTCGCGATTCAAGCTGAATTTCCGCTTGACGGCGATTCAATGGTCTGGGATATAGAGTGACCGCAGCGGCGCCGGGAAATGGGGGAGCGACGTGCGATTCGAAGGGGATCCCGTGATGCAGGAAGACGCGACGACCAACCTCAGTGGCTTGAGGGTGATGGTCATCGACGACTCGAAGACGATTCGACGCACCGCCGAAACGCTGTTGAAGCGCGAGGGTGCGGAGGTCGTCACCGCGACCGATGGTTTCGAGGCGCTCGCCAAGATCGCCGACAACCAGCCACAGATCATCTTCGTGGACATCATGATGCCCAGGCTCGATGGGTATCAGACCTGCGCGCTGATCAAGAACAACCAGATGTTCAAGTCGACACCCGTGATCATGCTGTCTTCCAAGGACGGCCTGTTCGACAAAGCACGGGGTCGCATCGTCGGTTCCGAGCAGTACCTGACCAAGCCTTTCACTCGGGAAGAACTGCTCGACGCCATTCGCAAGCACGTCACAGCCTGAACCGGGGGGTAGGGCAGCAACATGGCAAGAATCCTTCTTATCGAGGACTCGCCGACCGATACGGCGGTCCTCACGCAGCTGCTTGAACGCAACGGCCACCAGGTCCTTGCGTCGGCCAGTGCCGAAGACGGCATCGCCGTCTGCAAGCGCGAGCTGCCCGACCTCGTCCTGATGGACGTGATCCTGCCCGGCATGAACGGGTTCCAGGCGACGCGCGCGCTGTCGAAAGACGCCGCGACGAGCGCCATCCCCGTGCTGATCGTCAGCACGAAGGGCATGGAAACCGACAAGGCATGGGGACTTCGGCAAGGAGCCAAGGACTACATCGTGAAGCCGCCGAATGAGCCCAGCCTCATCGCGCGGATCAACGAACTGCTGGGTGCGTAAGGACATGGCCGTGATGACCGCTCCGACCCCACTGCGCCTTTCGCCGTACGAGGTCATCGCGGACTACGAGCGCCGCAGCCTCTCGCACGTCGCGGGCCTGCCCGAACAGCTCGAAGCGCCCGGCCTGTGGCGTGGCGTGGGCTATCGCATCGGCAAGCATCGCCTGGCCTCCGGCTTCGACGAAGTGGTGGAAATCCTGCCGCTCCCGCCGGTGACGCCGGTGCCGGGCGCACAGCCGTGGATGCTCGGCGTGGCCAACATCCGCGGCAACCTGCTGCCCATCGTCGACCTCAAGCAGTTCCTCGAAGGCGAACGCACCGTGCTGCACGAAGGCCAGCGCGTGCTGATCGTGCGCCAGGCCGGCGGCGACGTCGCGGTGACCATCGACGAGCTGTACGGCCAGCGTTCCTTCGTCGACGAACAGCAGATCGCCACCGACGGGCTGGCCGAAGGCCGCTACTCGCACTTCATCGACCGGGCCTACCGCCTGGGCGAACACCCGTGGGGCATCTTCAGCCTGTCGCTGCTGGCCCGCACTCCCGAATTCCGACAAGCCGCGGCCTGAGCCGCATCAGCAAGACATATAGAGGTTCGACATGAGCACGATGATGGAAAAGGGCCGCAGCATCGGCACGACGGCGTGGATCGGATTGCTGATCGTGTCGCTGATCTTGTTGGTGGGCAACATCGCCTACGCGACCTACCGCAGCTCCAAGCTGTCCGGCGCGAACGCCAACGCGGCCAGCCTGCAGGTGCTGTCGCAGCAGCTCGCGGTCCAGGGTCGTGAAGCCGTGTCGGGCAAGCCCGAGGCGATCGCGTCCTTCAAGGCCACGAAGGGCGAGATCGAAGACAACGTCGCCCGGCTGCGCAACGACTACGGCAACGAAGTCCCGGGCCCGATCGAGAAGGTCGCCACCACGTGGGCGCCGTTGGGCCGCAGCGCGGACCAGGTGATCGGCGCCGAGAAGACGGTCGTCGAATTCGCCGGCCACGCCGACAAGTTCACCGCCAAGGTCCCGCAGCTCCAGGCGCAACTCGACGAAGTCGTGCGCGCGATGTCGGCCGGCGGCGCACCCTCCTCGCAGGTCTACATCGCCCTGCGCCAGGTGGTGCTCGCTTCGACCATGGCCCAGCGCGTGACGCAGATCCGCGCCGGTGGCGCGACCGCCTCGCTCGCCGGCGACGCGCTCAAGCGCGATACCGACGTGTTCGAAAACGTCCTGAAGGGCCTGCGCGACGGCGGTTCGGCCAACGTGCAGAAGCTGTCCAACAACGCGGCGATCAGCTCGCTCGGGCAGGCCAACGTCCTGTGGACGGACATGAAGAAGGACCTCGACGCGATCCTCGCAGGCTCGGGCAACCTCTTCGCCGCGCAGTCGGCGGCCGCCTCGATCACCACCGGTTCGGACGCCCTGCTCGACGACAGCAAGAGCCTGTTCGACGCGCTGACCGCCTTCGGTTCGGTCAAGAGCACCAATCCCGTCGGCCATCCGCTGGTCACGCTCGGCTCGGGCTCGTTGCTGGTCATCTCGATCCTCGGCCTGTTGTTCTCCTTGTGGCGCCAGCAGCAGAAGCGCTTCGAAACCACCAAGGAACTCAACGACCGCAACCAGGAGGCGATCATGCGCCTCCTCGACGAAATGGGTTCGCTCGCAGAAGGCGACCTGACGGTGAAGGCGACGGTCACCGAAGACATGACCGGCGCGATCGCCGACTCGATCAACTTCGCCGTCGAACAGCTCCGCAGCCTCGTGGCCACCATTAACGACACGTCGGTGCAGGTTGCTTCGAGTGCGCAGGAAACGCAGGCCACCGCCATGCACCTGGCCGAAGCCGCCGAACACCAGGCGCAGGAAATCAACTCGGCGTCCGACAAGATCACGGAAATCGCGGCGTCGATTAACCAGGTGTCGCGCAACTCGGCCGAATCGGCGGACGTGGCGCAGCGCTCGGTGCAGATCGCGACCAAGGGCGCCGGCGTCGTGCGCCAGACGATCGCGGGCATGGACTCGATCCGCGACCAGATCCAGGAAACCTCCAAGCGCATCAAGCGCCTCGGCGAAAGCTCGCAGGAAATCGGCTCGATCGTTGAGCTCATTAACGACATCTCGGAACAGACGAACATCCTCGCGCTGAACGCCGCGATTCAGGCGGCCTCGGCGGGTGAAGCGGGCCGCGGCTTCGCGGTCGTCGCGGACGAAGTGCAGCGACTCGCCGAACGCGCGTCCAACGCGACGAAGCGAATCGAAACGCTGGTCCAGACGATTCAGTCCGACACCAACGAAGCGGTGAGTTCGATGGAACAGACGACCTCCGAAGTGGTCGCCGGTGCACGCCTCGCGGAAGACGCGGGTACGGCGCTGGGCGAGATCGAAAAGGTGTCGTCCGACTTGTCGAACCTCATTCAGGGCATTTCGACCGCAGCGCAACAGCAGTCCGGCGCCGCGGCGAACATCACCGCCACGATGAACACCATCCAGCAGATCACCTCGCAGACCTCGCAGGGCGCGAGCCAGACGGCCGAATCGATCGGCAACCTGGCCCAGCTCGCTGCCGACCTGCGTCGTTCGGTCGCGGACTTCAAGCTGCCTGCCTAACAACGCGGCAGCAGCTGCAAGGGATCAAAAGGCATGACCGCGTTGCGCGACGCCATCGACACCACCACGCTCGGCTGGATCAAGCCGGAGATCGACGAGACCCTGCGCCAGGCGCGCAGGGACATCGAGGCCTTCGCCGAAGATCCCTCCGACACCAACTACATGCGCTTCTGCGCGAGCTTCCTGCACCAGGTGCACGGAACGCTGCGGATGGTGGAGCTGTACGCCCCGGCGATGGTCGCCGAGGAAATGGAGCGCCTCGCGCTCGCCCTGGTCGTGCCGCAAGGCGCGGCCGGTGCGGTGGCCGATCGCGACGAAGCCTGCGCTGCGCTGATGCGCGGTGTCGTGCTGCTGCCCGATTACCTCGAGCGCCTGCAGGGCGGCCACAAGGACATCCCGATCGTCCTGCTGCCGCTGCTCAACGAGTTGCGCGCCGCGCGCGGCGAAACCGGGCTGAGCGAAAGCGTGCTGTTCGCGCCCAACCTCGACCGCCCGCTTCCCGAACACCTGCCCGCGCCGATGGCGCTGCCGCGCCAGAGCCGCCAGCTCATGGCTGGCCAGCAGTTGTCCGCGTTGCGCGAAGCCCTCGCGCAATGGCCCGAAGACGGTGCGCCGACCAACATCGGCGGCATCGCGAAGGCGATCGACGGCCTGCTCGAAAGCGCCGACCACGAAGCCACGCGCCGCATGCTGTGGGTGGCCTCGTCGGTCGCCACCGCGCTGCGCGACGGTGCGTTGCCTGCCACGAAGGCGCTGCGCCAGGCCTTCGCCGGCGTCGAACGCGAAGCGCGCCACATCTTCGAAGGCGATGGCTTCAACGCGCCGCGCGGTGAACCCACCGCCGAACCGACCCGCCAGTTGCTGTACCACGTCGCCCACAACGAACAGGCGCACAACGCACTCGATGCATTGCGCGACACCTTCGACCTGGCCGCGCAACTGCCGACCGAATCCGAACTCGCGCATGCGCGCGGCAGCCTGAGCGGTCGCAATCGCGCGCTGCTGGATACCGTCGCCGCGGCGATCAAGGAAGACCTGCTGCGCGTCAAGGACGCGCTCGACCTGCACCTGCGCACCAAGCAGACCGGCGTTGCCGACCTGCAGCCGCAGGTGGAAGCCCTCAGCCGCGTCGCCGACACGCTCGGCATGATGGGCCTGGGCGTTGCGCGCAACGTCGTGCTGCAACAGCGCGATGCCATGCATGAAATCGTCGCGGGCAATCGTTCCGCCGACGAAGGCGCGCTGCTCGACATCGCCGGTGCGCTGCTTTACGTGGACGCATCGCTCGACGACCAGGTCGCACGCCTGGGCCGCGCCGACAGCGAAGACTCGGACACCATCGGTTCCGAATCGCGCAAGGTGCTCGACATCCTGATCCGCGAGGCGATCGCCAACTTCGCCGACGCGCGCCAGGCCTTCGTCGCCTTCGTCGAAACCAGCTGGGACCATTCGCAGCTGACCGACGTGCCGCGCCTGCTCGATGAAGTCGGCGGCGCGCTGCGCATCCTCGAATTGCCGCAGCCGGCCGAATACCTCGTCGGCGTCGCGCGTTACACGCAGAACGAATTGCTCGCGCGCAAGCGCGTGCCGAACGGCCAGCAGCTGGACACGCTCGCCGACGCGCTCGCCTCGATCGAGTACTACCTCGAAGCGATGCGCGACAACCGCCCGAACCGCGAGGGCATCCTCGACATCGCGCGCCAGAGTCTGGAAACGCTGCGCTACTGGCCGCTGCCGGCGGTGGAAGCGGCGAAGGCCGCCGAATCCGAAGCGGCGTTCGACATCGGCGCCAGCGCCGAAGCCGAATCCACGCAGGTCGTCTCCACGCCGACGCAGCCCGTCGACGCCGAGCCGGTTGCGTTCGTTTCCGAACCGACGCCGCCGGTCGCCGCAGCGCCTCCCGCACCGGTCGCCACCGGCGCCGCGGGCGGGTTCGAAGCGACCAGCGACGACATCGACGACGAGATCCGCGAAGTGTTCCTCGAGGAATTCGAGGAAGAGATCGGCCATCTGGAATCGATGCTGCCCGCATGGCGCGCGGCACCGGAAGACAACGACAAGCTGCGTCCGATCCGCCGCGTCTTCCACACGCTCAAGGGTTCGGGCCGCCTGGTCGGCGCGAAGACGCTGGGCGAGTTCAGCTGGAAGATCGAGAACATGCTCAACCGCGTGCTCGACGGCACGCGCCCGCCGAGCGAAGCGGTCATCGCGCTCGTCGACCAGGCCTATTACACGCTGCCGCACCTGCACGCCGCGCTGCGAGGCGAAGCGCCGCTGACGGCGGACCTGGCCGGCATCGAAGCCATCGCCGATCGCGTCGCCGCGGGCGAAGAGGCGACGTATGTCGCCGCCGCCGCGCCGGTGGTCGAAGTGGCTGCGCCCATCGCCGAAGCCACGGTCGAAACGATCGTCGAAGTCGTGGAAGCGCCCGCCGTCATCGCGGAAGCCGTCGTCGCCGACGAAGAACCGACGATCGCCGCGAAGGTCGACCCGGTGTTGCTCGAGATCCTCGGCACCGAAGTCGGCGGACACCTCGTCACCATCGATGCGTGGCTCGCGCAGGCGCAGTCGCATCCGATCGCCGCCAACGATGCATTGCTGCGCGCGATGCACACGATGAACGGCGCGTTCGCGATGACCGAAGTGCCGGCCATCACCAACCTGACGGGCCCGGCCGAAACCTACATCAAGCGCATGCTCGCCGCGCACGCGTTGCCGACGGTGCAGGGCGTGGCCGCGCTGGCCGCGACCGCCGAGGCGATCCGCCGCACGGTCGATGCCTTGCAATCCGACACGCCGCGCGTGCCGGTGTTCGAAACGCTCGCGCGCCAGGTCGCCGAACTCCGCGACTCGCTGCCCGAAGCGAAGATGCCGCTGCTGCCGACCGAACCGGTCGAACTGGAAGCGGCCGAACTCACCGGTGGCATGGATCTGTCGGAGTTCACCGACCTCGCAGCGCAGGCGCCGGTCGATACCGGCCTGCAGTTGCAGGACGAAGCCGCGCAGCCGGAAAGCGAAGGCGTGGCCACGACCGACGAGATGGTCGTGTCCGAAGACCTCTCCGCCTTCCTCGACCTCGCGCGGGAGATCCCGGTCGATGCCGGCATCGTCGGCGGCGAAGCCGAAGACGACATCGAAGAGATCGTCCTCGAGGACATCGTGCTCGACGGCGAGATCCAGACGCCGACGCACGATGAGATGCGCGCCGACCTGGAATTCGACGAAGCGTCGATCGAATCGATCACGATGGAAGCATCGGATCTGTCGCTCGAATCGCCCGCGATGGAATCGGGCGAGGCCTTCGATGCGGCCGCCGTAGATGCGCAGGCCGCGCTGGAAGCCTCCTTGCTCGACGCCGAGCGTCTGGAATCCGAGCGCATGGAAGCGGAACAGCGCCTGCACGCGCTGGAAACCGCCGAGCGCCTGGAAGCCGAACGCATCGCCTTCGAACGCGAAGAAGCCGAGCGCGTCGAAGCCGAACGCGTCGAAGCCGAACGCCTCGAAGCCGAACGCGTCGAAGCCGAGCGCCTCGAAGCCGAACGCGTCGAAGCCGAACGTCTCGAAGCCGAACGCCTCGAAGCCGAACGCCTCGAAGCCGAACGCGTCGAAGCCGAACGCGTCGAAGCCGAACGCGTCGAAGCCGAACGCGTCGAAGCCGAACGCGTCGAAGCCGAACGCCTCGAAGCCGAGCGCCTCGAGGCCGAGCGCCTCGCCGCCGAAGAAGAAGCCGAATACGCACGCATCGAAGCCGAAGAGGCCGCGCTGCGCCAGGCCCGCGAGCAAGCCGAAGCGCAAGCCGCGCAGCCGATCGCACCGGTGGATGAACCCGCCGTCGAAGCCGAACCGGAAACCGAATCCGAACCCGCCGTCGCGCAGATGCTCGCCGACGCGATGGCCGGCCACGGCGACCCCGACGAACCGCTCGACCTCAGCGACCTCGACCCCGAACTCGTCGACATCTTCTGCGAAGAAGGCGGTGACCTGCTCGACCATTCCGACGGCCTGCTCGCGCAGTTGCGCGAAGCGCCGACCGAGCGCGAACACCTGGTCGGCCTGCAGCGCGACCTGCACACGCTCAAGGGTGGCGCGCGCATGGCCGGCATCATGGCCGTGGGCGAACTCGGCCACGCGATGGAATCGCTGCTCGAAGCGGTGGTCGAACATCGCTCCGAACTCGGTCGCGACGGCATCCCGTTGCTCGAGCGCGGTTTCGACCGCCTGCATGCGATGGTCACGCGCGTCGCCGAACGTCGCGCGATCGCGATGCCGGACGCCCTGATCGCGCAGTTCGACGCGCGCGCCAAGGGCCGCACCTACGAGCCGGAAGCCGAACCGGCTTACGAACGTCCGGTGCACACGCCGAAGGTCGAACTCAAGCCGCTGTCCGCACCGGTGGATTCGCAGCCGGTCGGCGACGACGACGATGGCAGCGTGCGCGCCCCGCAGGAACAGGTGCGCATCCGCGCCGACCTGCTGGACCGCCTCGTCAACTACGCAGGCGAAGTCGCGATCTACCGTTCGCGCCTGGAACAGCAGCTCGGCGCCTTCCGCGGCGCCATGGGCGAAATGGAGCAGACCAACGCGCGTCTGCGCGACCAGCTGCGTCGCCTCGATATCGAAACCGAAGCGCAGATCATCGCGCGCTACCAGCGCGAGGACACGGCGGACACGACGTTCGACCCGCTCGAACTCGACCGATTCTCCAACCTGCAGCAGCTCAGCCGCGGCCTGGCCGAGTCCTCCGCGGACTTGACGTCCTTGCAGGGTTCGCTCGAAGACCTGACGCGCCAGTACGAAACGCTGCTGCTCCAGCAGTCTCGCGTGAGCTCGGAACTGCAGGAAGGCCTCATGCGCACGCGCATGGTGCCCTTCGATGCGCTCGTGCCGCGTTTGCGCCGCGTCGTCCGCCAGGCGGCGGGCGAAACCGGCAAGAACGTGCAGCTCAAGCTCGAAGGCGCGCAGGGCGAACTGGATCGCAACGTGCTCGAGCGCATGACCGCGCCGCTGGAACACATGCTGCGCAACGCGGTCGCGCACGGTCTGGAAGCGCCGGCCGAGCGCAAGAAGCACAAGAAGAACGAGGAAGGCACGATCCGCATCGCGGTGCGCCGCGAAGGTTCGGAAGTCGTGCTGGAAGTCGGCGACGACGGTGCCGGCCTCAACCGCAACGCCATCCGCAAGCGCGCCGAAGAACGCGGCCTGATCCGCAACGACGCCGTGTTGGCCGACGCCGACCTCGACGCGCTGATCATGGAGCCGGGCTTCTCCACCGCCGACACCGTCAGCCGCCTCGCCGGCCGCGGCGTGGGCATGGACGTGGTGGCCAGCGAAGTCCGCCAGCTCGGCGGCGCGCTCGACATCAAGAGCCGCCAGGGCGAAGGCACGACGTTCACGCTGCGCCTGCCGCAGACGCTCGCGGTCACGCAGGCGGTGTTCGTCAAGATCGGCGAAACCACGTACGCGGTGCCGATCGCATCGGTGCGCGGCGTGGGCCGCATCGGCCGCGAACAACTCTCGGGCGAAGAGCACTACAGCTACGGCGGCGAAGAGTACGGCCTGCACGATCTGGGCCTGCTGCTCGGCCACGCCGCGGCGAAGGCCGAAGGCCAGTTGCAGATGCCGCTGCTGCTCATCCGTTCGGGTGAACTGCGCGCGGCGGTGAGCATCGACCAGGTCGTCGGCAACCGCGAAATCGTGGTCAAGCCGGTGGGCCCGCAGGTCGGTTCGGTGCCGGGCATCTTCGGCGCGACCATCATGGGTGACGGCTCGGTGGTCGTGATCCTCGACGTCGCACCGCTCGTGCGCCGCCAGGCCTCGATGCCGCGCGACATCGCGCCGGCGCCGCAGGTCGAAGCGCGCCGCGTCCCGCTGGTCATGGTGGTCGACGACTCGGTCACGATGCGCAAGGTCACCGGCCGCGTGCTCGAACGCCACAACTTCGAAGTCGCCACCGCGAAGGACGGCGTCGACGCGCTCGAGAAGCTCGACGAGCGCGTGCCCGACCTGATGCTGCTCGACATCGAAATGCCGCGCATGGACGGTTACGAACTCGCGACCGCGATGAAGGCCGACGCGCGCCTGCGCAACGTGCCGATCATCATGATCACCTCGCGTACCGGCGAGAAGCATCGCCAGCGCGCGTTCGACATCGGCGTGGAGCGTTACCTCGGCAAGCCGTACCAGGAGCACGAACTGCTCCGCAACGTGTTCGAACTGCTCGCCGAACAGGGTGGCCCGCGCAATGACTGATCCGTCCCCGCGCGTCGCACTGCTCGCGCGCCCCGGTGAAGCCTGCGAGCGCTTGCGCGCCGCGCTGCGCGAAGCCGGCGGCGACGTGGTGATCGAAGCCGATCCGTCGGTCATCGATCCCGAAGCCCTGCGCATCGCCGCGGTGGAGACCGTGCTCGTCGCGCTGGATCCGGCGGTGGAAGACGCGTTGGAAAAGTTCGACGACGTACTGGCCGATCGCGCGATCGAAGTGATCTTCGACGAAGCCGATCTCGCCGCGCGTCGCGAAGGCTGGGATGCCGCACGTTGGGTGCGCCATCTGTCGGCGAAGCTGCATCGCCACGACGACGTGCTGCCGCCGGGCCGCGAACCCGACGCCGATCCGCTGCCGCGTCCGGGGCGCCCGGAGAAGCCGGAAGATCGCCACGTCGACGCCGACATCGCGACCTTCGTGGCCGAAGCCGACGATCACGTCGCGCAGGTGCCGCGCGAAGAAGCGATCGGTGCGCCGCCCGTCGTGGAAGCGATCGCAGTCGAAGCGAACGAAGTCGAAGCGAACGAAGTCGAAGCGATCGAATTCGACATGCCGACTATCGATGCGGTGGTCGCGATGCCGGAGGTCGAAGAGATTTTCGAGGCGCCGGTTTTCGAAGCGCCGGTACTCGAAGCCCCGGTTGCCGCGGAAACACAGGAAGACACCTTCTCCTTCGCGCTGCCCGATTTCGAAGCCGCCGAACGCGAAGTGCCCGCGGCAGCGCCGCAACACGGTGAAGCCGCGTCCGGCGCGCTGTCCTTCACCGACGACATCAACGATCTGGACTTCGCCGGCGATACGCCGTCGTTCGAAGCACCCGCGCCGGCCTTCCGCGAGGAATCGGCGCAGGATTTCGACACGCTGCTGCGCGATCTGGGCAATGCTCCGACGGAAGAATTCGCGCCGAAGGAAGAACTCCCGAGCATGGGCTTCGACATCGCGCCCATCGACGCGCCGCCGACGCCCAAGCAGGCCGAACGCGCGATTCCGAGCTTCGGGAATCTTTCGCTCGAAGACCTGACCGACGCACCCGCGACGACCACGCCGCGCGTGGAGGAAGCGCCGGTCGCCGCGCAGTTCAAGCAGAACCTCGACGCGCTGGAAAAGAAGATCTCGTCGCTTGCGCTCGTGGGCGCGGGCGCGTCGGGCGGCGACCACCAGGGCGCGGTGCTGATCCTCGCCGGCATCGGCGGCCCCGATGCGGTGCGCCAGATCCTGACCGCGTTGCCCGCGAGCTTCCCGCGCGCGGTGCTCATCAGCCAGCGCCTGGACGGCGGCCGCTACGACCGCCTCGTGCAGCAGATGGCGCGTGCGTCGATCCTGCCGGTACACCTGGCCGATGCGAGCACGAAGATCTTCCCGAACAACGTGTACATCGTGCCGCCCGAGCTCGGCCTGGACGGCACGCATGGCCTGAACTTCGCGCCGGGTTTCTCGCTGCTCGATGCGCTGCCGGCGGAAGACTCCGCCGTGCTGATGCTGAGCGGCGCGGATCCTGCGCTCGTCGATTCCGCGATGGCCCACGCCGCACGCGGCGCGCTCGTCGCCGGTCAATCGCCCGATGGGTGCTACGACGCGGCCGCGCCGATGGCCTTGACCGAACGCGGCGCCGCTGCCGCGTCGCCCCAGGAACTCGTCCAGTCGCTGCTGCAGCGCTGGCCTGCTTGACGCATTCGAGAATGACCGCGATGTCCAACGCCCAAGCCACCGATCACCAAACGCACGACGTCCGGGGCGTTCTCATCCAGATCGCCGGCGGCCGCCTGCTGCTGCCGAACGCGACGATCGCCGAAGTGATGTCCTACGCCGATCCCGAGCCGATCGCCAACACGCCCGACTGGATGCTCGGCCGCATCCGCTGGCGCGGCTGGCAGTTGCCGCTGATCGCGTTCGCGCGCCTGTCGGGCATCGCCAGCGGCGAAGCCGGCGGCCTGGGCAGCAAGGTCATCGTGCTCAAGGCACTGGGTGGCGACTCGAAGGCGCCGTACTTCGCGATGTTGACGCAGGGCTTCCCGCGCCTGGTGACGGTGTCCCGCGAGACCGTGATCACCGACGCCAGCGACCCCGACGACCAACTGCCCGAAGGCGTGCAGGCACGCGTGCTGCTCAACGAAGACCACGCCTTGCTGCCGGACCTGGAGCGCATCGAGACGTTGATCGGCGAAGCGTTGACCGCCTCGGCCGCGTAAGCCTCAGGCCAAGTCGCCGAATCGGCCCTGCAACGCCGCGATCGCGGCGATGCCCGCGGTTTCCGTTCGCAATACACGCGGCCCCAGGCGCAAGCCCGTGAATCCCGCCGCGTGCAAAACGGCGCGATCGCGCTCCGACCATCCACCTTCCGGCCCCACCGCGAGCACGCACGCGCCTTCGATGGCCGGTAGCGTGGCGATCGTGTCCCGTGCTTCGGGATCGAGCAGGAAACGGTGCGGCGACTCCAGCGCCTGCGCGACACCCGACAGCGGTTGCACGACCGCGATCGCCGGCACCCGCGCACGCCCGCTCTGTTCGCACGCCGACACCACCACGCTGCGCCAGTGCGCGAGGCGCTTCACCGCGCGGTCGGCTTCCAGCTTCACTTCGCTGCGGTCGCTCTGCACGGGAAGCACCGAGGCCACGCCGAGTTCGGTCGCCTTCTGCAGGATCCAGTCCATCTTCTCGCCGCGCGCGATGCCTTGCACCAGCGCGATGCGCAGCGGCGATTCATTCCCGACTTCGCGACGCGCACCAACCTGCACTTCCACGCTGCGCTTGTTGGCGACCAGCAGCGAGGCCGCGTAATCGCCGCCGTCGCCGTTGAACAACACGCACGCATCGCCTTCCTGCAGGCGCAGCACGCGGACCAGGTGGGTGGCCGCATCGCCGGGCAGGGAGATGATCGCGCCCGCTTTCAAGGGCATGTCGACGAACACACGCGTGGTGCGCATCAGGCGGCATCCTTCGTGGCGTGGAAGATGGCCTCGCGCGTGACGCGCGCGAGCAGGTCGAGCTGATCATCGTCGGTGCAGTAGGGCGGCATCCAGTACAGGATGTCACCCAGCGGGCGCAGCACCACGCCGAGTTCGAGGGCCTTGCGATAGGCGTGCAGGCCCACGCGCGATGCCGCATCGAAAGGCGTGGCCTTGTCGCCGTGCTTCGTCAGTTCGAAGGCGACGATCATGCCGGCCTGGCGCGCATCGGCCACGTGCGGCAATTGCGCGACCGATGCCGCGAGTTCGTCCATCCGCGCGGCCCGCGCCTGGTTGCGCACGAGCACGTCGTCTTCGTCGAAGATCGCCTGCGCGCGCAGGGCCGCCGCGCACGCCAGCGGATTGCCGGTGTAACTGTGCGAATGCAGGAAAGCGCGTTCGCGCGAATCGTCGAGGAAGCCGTCGTAGATCGACTGCGTCGCAAGGACGGCCGCAAGCGGCAGGAAACCGCCGGTCAACCCCTTCGACAGACACATCAGGTCCGGCTGGATGCCCGCCTGCTCGCACGCGAAGCGCGTGCCGGTGCGACCGAAACCCACCGCGATCTCGTCGGCGATGAGGAACACGCCGTGCGCATCGCACAACGCGCGCGCGCGCTTGAGGTACACCGGATCGTGCATGCGCATGCCGCCGGCGCATTGCACGCGCGGTTCGAGGATCAGCGCGCAGACTTCGTGGCCATGGCGCTCGAGAATTTCGCGCAAACCTTCGGCCGCACGTTCTGCGCAATCGACCGCCGTTTCGCCATCGCGGGCCAGATACGCGTCCGGCGACGGCGCGAAGAGCGCTTCGGCCAGCAGCGGCGCATACACGCGGCGATACAGCGGAATATCGCCGACCGCGAGCGCGCCGATGGTTTCGCCGTGATACCCGTTCTCCAGCGCGATGAACTTCGTGCGTTGCGGCTGCCCCTGGTTGCGGAACCAGTGGAAGGCCATCTTCAGCGCGACTTCCACGCCCGCCGAACCGTTGTCGGCGTAGAAGACCTTCGACAGCGGCGCGCGGCCGGCCTCGCGCGGGGCGAGCGCAAGCAGGCGTTCGGCGAGCGCGACCGCGGGCTCGTGCGTGAAGCCGGCGAGGATCACCTGTTCGAGCGTGCCCGCCTGTTCCGCGATGGCACGCGCGATGCGCGGCTCGGCGTGGCCGAACAGGTTGGTCCACCAGCTCGACACCGCGTCGAGGTAGCGCCGCCCGTCCATGCCGACGAGCCATGCGCCTTCGCCCCGCGCGATCGGCACCAGCGGCAGAGTGGCGGGGTGTTCGCGCATCTGCGTGCAGGGGTGCCACAGCACCGTCAGGTCGCGCGCTATCATCGGGTCGAAGCTGTCCATTCGTGCATTCTGCGTCCATGACCCGCCGCCTGCCCACCATCCACGGCATCACCGAGCACGACGCCGGCCCCTGGCGCATGGAGCGCCTGGACCTGGAGTTCGACAACGGCGAGCGCCGCCGCTACGAGCGCCTTCACGGGCGCGGCCACGGGGCCGTGATCGTCGTGCCGATGCTCGACGCCGACACCGCGCTGCTGGTGCGCGAATACGCCGCCGGCATGCATCGTTACGAACTGGGCCTGGTGAAGGGCCGCATCGACGCCGGCGAGACGCCCGAACAGGCCGCCGACCGCGAATTGAAGGAAGAAGCCGGCTACGGCGCACGCTCGCTGCAGGTGCTGCGGTCGATCACGCTCGCGCCCACCTACATGAGCCACCAGACCCACCTGGTGCTCGCGCGCGACCTGTACGAAGAACGCCTGCCCGGCGACGAACCCGAGGAACTCGAAGTGATCCCATGGAAGCTCGATGCGCTGGACCAGTTGATCCTGCGCGAGGATTTCTCCGAAGGCCGGTCGATCGCGGCCCTGTTCGTCGTGCGCGAATGGTTGCGCACGCAGGCGGCGCAGCGATGATGAAGATCGACGACGCGTTGCGCGAAGGCGCGATCCGCCTGGCCGAACAGGCGGCCGTCGCGATCCTCGGGATCTACCAGGCGCCCTTCGACGTGGAGCGCAAATCCGACCAGAGCCCGCTCACCGCGGCCGACCTCGCCGCGCATCGCATCCTGGTCGAAGGCCTCGAGAAACTGACGCCCGATATTCCCGTGCTGTCGGAAGAGGCTGCAGAAGACACGACCTGGAACATGCGCCGCGACTGGCGTCGCCTGTGGCTGGTCGATCCGCTCGACGGCACGCGCGAGTTCGTCAAGCGCAACGGCGAGTTCTCCGTGAACCTGGCGCTGATCGAAGACGGCGAAGTGATTTTCGGCGTCGTGCAGGCGCCGGTGACGGGCGATCTGTGGCACGCATCGCGCGGTGGTCCTGCCTTGCATCGCGATGGCGAACGCGAGCGCGTGATCGCTTCGCGCCGCCCCGCGACCGCGCCGCTGCGCGTCGCCGCCAGCCGCTCGCATCGCGACGAACGCACCGATGCGTTCATCGCGAAGCTGGGCCCGACCGAACCGCTGGGTTTGGGTTCGTCGCTGAAATTCTGCCGCCTCGCCGATGGTGGGCTCGATGTGTATCCGCGCTTCGGCCCGACGAGCGAATGGGACACGGCGGCGGGACAGATCGTGCTCGAATCTGCCGGTGGTCTGGTCGTCGATCCGAAGGGGCGCCCGCTGCGTTACAACCAGCGCGAGACCATCCTCAACGGCGATTTCCTTGCGATCGGCGACCCGCAGTTGCCGTGGCGCGAGTGGCTCGCCGCATGAGCAAGCCCGACATCCAATCGCTGCTGCAGATCATGGCGCGCCTGCGCGATCCGAACGGCGGGTGCCCGTGGGACGTGGAGCAGACCTTCGCCACGATTGCGCCGTATACGGTCGAGGAAGCCTACGAAGTCGCCGACGCGATCGATCGCAAGGACCTGCCGGGCTTGCGCGACGAACTCGGCGATCTGTTGCTGCAGGTCGTCTTCCACGCGCGCATGGCGGAAGAACAGGGCGCCTTCGATTTCGGCGATGTCGTCGCGGCGATCTGCGACAAGATGGTGCGCCGGCATCCGCATGTGTTCGCCGATGCGCAAGTCGGTGACGCAAAGGCGCAGACGGTCGCGTGGGAAGAGCACAAGCGCCGCGAGCGCGATGCGGCGGGGCACGAAGATACGAGTGCGCTGGCGGGCATCGCGCGCGGTTTGCCGGAGTGGCAGCGCGCGGTGAAGTTGCAGCACAAGGCGGCGAAGGTCGGTTTCGATTGGCCGGGGCCTGCGCCGGTGATCGAGAAGTTGCACGAGGAGATCGACGAGGTGCGGGCGGAGTTCGAGGCGGTCGCAGCGGATTCGTCGGATGCGTTCGCGCGGGATCGGCTGGAGGACGAGATCGGGGATCTGTTGTTCGTGTGCGCCAACATCGCGCGTCACGCGAAGGTGGATGTCGGGTCTGCGTTGCGGCGGGCGAATCTCAAGTTCGAGCGGCGGTTCCGGATGATGGAGGTGATGGCGGCGGCCGAAGGGGTGCATCTGTCGTCGTTGGACCTGGATGCGCAGGATGCGTATTGGGTGCGGGCGAAGCGGTCGGAGTCGAAATGAAGTTCGCGAGTTTCCGGGAGTTTTATCCGTTCTATCTCGGGGAGCATGCGAATGTGGTTTGCCGGCGGTTGCATTTTGTCGGGAGCTGCGGGGTGTTGGCGTTGATCGGCGTGGCGATCTGGAGCGGCAATGCCTGGTGGCTGCTTGCGGCGTTGGGCTGCGGGTATGGGTTTGCGTGGGTTGGGCATTTTTTCTTCGAGCACAATCGGCCGGCTACGTTCAAGCATCCGGTTTATTCGTTCCTTGGTGACTGGGTGATGTTCGTGGACGTTCTGCGCGGGCGCGTGAAGCTCTAAAGCGCGACACATTCACTGGCGCGCCGCCCGAACGTCGATAGTTCCAAATTTTTTTGGGAAAAAAATTTGAAACTATCAACGCTGGGGCATCACCATTCGAGCGTCGCTTTCGATCAAGGGGCTTTYGCTCGGGCTTTCGTTGGGGGCTGCAAAGCAAGCTTTGCAGGGAGCTGATCGCTTTCGTCAGGGGGTGACCGGATGATGCTGTCGGAAATGCCGGCTGAGATTCAAAGCGCGCTGGCGCCGCTCGCGACTGCGTTGAACGCTGCGCATTTGGCGCCGGTGACGTGGCAATACTCTGCGGAAGCATTTGGTAATTTCGTGGTCACCTTTCGCAGCGAGCGTCATGCGTTCACGCTGACGCGTGATCGGGGGCAGTTTTTGTTCGATGGTGCGGATCGCAAGTCGGCAGGTCTCGGGAGGGTGTTTGAATCCGCCGAGGATTTGCTTCCGCATCTACTGAGTTGGCTGCGACGGTAAGCTGTCGAGCCGAAGGGGATCCACTCATGGACAGCAACGAAATCCTGACCCGCCGGGGATTCATTGCGCGATTGCTGCAGGCATGGCCCATTCGCATCGGCTTTGCGCTGGTGGTCGCTGGCTTCGTCTGTCTCGTGGCCCTTGGTCTCTGGCATGGGCGTGACGTCGTCGTCGCCCTTGCGATCTATTTCCTCGTGGTCCTCGGGATCGACGCCGTCATCGAGATCCTGCCGTTCTCCAGTGCGACGCGGTCTCGGATGGTCAGGCGCCGGGAACTCAATGCGCGCTATTGGTCTTATCGGATCAAGAGTTTTTTCTGGATCGGGCTGGGCTTTCTCGTAGGGCCCACCTGGAGGGCGTATCCCGGCCCATTCCACTTCGACGACTTCCTGGTGCCCTTGGTACTCATCGCAAGCGGCCTTGGTGCAATGTTTGTCTGGCGCTTCAGGGATCGGGATTTGGAAGAATAGGGCGAGGGGCTTTTGCCCGAGCGTTTGTTGGGGGCTGCAAAGCACGCTTTGCAGGGAGCTGATCTTTTTCTGAAGCAGGGAGCCACGATGCAGCGCCTTATCGGACTACTCTTTTTTTCCATGATCTTCGCCTCGGCCGGTTGCGCGCGGCCGCCAGCGCCAGCGCCAGCGCCTTCGGGCTACGTGACACTTTGCATACCCGTCTCGGAGGAACTTCCGCCGGACCAGGGGGAGCACGCGCCCGTCTGCGGGAAGTCACTACGGGTCGCTGTCGCCGTGACGGAATCCGGCATTGCGGAGGGCGTGCGGCGTCTCGACGAATCGGGCAATTGGGTGCCTTCCACTTCCTACCACGCCGTCATGTGGATCGTCCCCGACGATCGCGCTCGCGTCCGCGACTTCCTCGCCTCGCGCGTCAATCAAGGTGTCGTCGTCGTCGCGGGTGCGACTGTGATTTCGAACCTCTACGTCATGGAGGCCGATGTGACGAGGTTGGAACTGATCCGCGATTCGTCGCAGGAAGTCGCACAGATTCTCGCGTTGGTGAAAGCGGAAGCCGGCTAAGTTGCCGGAGCCGTTCGCCAATGGGAGAACGGAGCGCCTGGGACATCGCTCTTTCGATTGTTGAACCAGCGACGCGGGCCTTCCACCTCAGGAACCAGGTCGGAAGGTCTGCCGCGATCGCGCATGAACTCTCGGCGGCTCAGGCATACGAATGCCGAGCCGGCGAGGCCCCCTTTGAGGATCTTGGCTTGTACGTCGGCGGCGAATCGTTCCATTCCCATCTCCCCGAGAAACTCCATCTCCCGGGCAAGCGGCTGTAGCTGCGTATTCTCGGCGCGCGGAACGACGATGTAGTGGCCTGACTCGTGGCGATAGGAGCTCAAGCGCACGTGGTTTCCCCGCGGATCTCCATATCCAAAGCGGTGTTGCTGATCTGGAGAACCATTTGCGGAGACTCAGGAAGGATCGAAGTAGATCGTCTCCGACTATGGACCCATTTGTACTGGCGTGCCGGAAAGTGGCTTGTTTCGGATGGGCGGTCGTCGCGAAGGGCGCTACTCCATCACGCTCTACGGTTGGTTGGCACAAATAAGAACCAGGACGCAGGCCAACCGCTCTCAAGATCGGCTACCTGCAAAGCTCGCTTTGCAGCCCCCAGTGACGGCTCGGGCGAAAGCGCCCTGATCGAAAGCGACGCACGTAAGGTGATGCCCCAGCGTGGTTGGTTTCAAATTTTTTTCCCAAAAAAATTTGGAACCAACGACGTTCGGGCGGCGCGCTGATTGGTTTCCGAGCGGGCGTTACCGACGAAACCACACCGGACCCTCTCCCCAACCCCTCTCCCGGTGGGAGAGGGGCTCCAAGCGCAACTCACTCCTTCGGCGGCGTGACCTTCTTCGCCTCACTCCCAAAGTCACCCTGCGCATCGGCCGCCAAATAAGCAAACACCGCATACGCCGCGACATTCTGCGCGAGCGCCTTCGGATCGATCTTGTCGAGCGTGTCGTCCGGCGTGTGGTGATAGTCGAAATAATCCGTGCCGTCCTGGCGCAATGCACCCCACGCCAACCCGTTGGCAGCGAACGGACTCACATCCGGCCCCGGCCCACCTTCGCCCGGCGTGTACGCGATGCCCAGCGGCGCCAACACCTCGGCAATCTGCTTCACCGCACCCAAGGCCCGTTCCGGCGCACTCGTGCTGAACGCATAGATGCGCCCCGCGCCGAAGTCGCTCTCCGCCCCGATCTGATGCTTGCGCACATCCGGCCCATGCTTCAGCGCATACGCACGGCCGCCATGCAAACCCTGCTCCTCGTTGGCGAAGGCGACCACGCGAATCGTGCGCGCCGGACGCTGCTTCATGTCGCCGATCAACTTGCCCGCGCCCATCGCGATGGCCACGCCCGCGCCGTCGTCGATCGCGCCAGTGCCGAGATCCCACGAATCCAGGTGCCCGCCGATCACGACCACTTCGTCGGGCTTGCTGCGACCGCGCATCTCGCCGATCACGTTGTACGAGGTCGCTTCACCCGTCCAACCGCAATCGAGCGCGACCTTGACGCGGATCGGCTTGCCGAGCGCGACCAGGCGCGAAAGTTGTTCGGCATCCGGCGTGGACAAAGCGGCCGACGGAATCGGCGTCAGGCCTTCGTCGAAATGCGTGATGCCGGTGTGCGGGTTGCGGTGCGAATCGGTGCCCGCCGAGCGCATCAGGTATGCCGAAGCGCCGGCCTTGATCGCCGCCGAAGGACCCGCGCTGCGGATCTGCGAGCCCATGCCATAACCACTGCCGTCCTTCGCGCGCGCCATCGGGAAATCGATGAAGGCGATCTTGCCCTTCAGCGAACCGGCGGGCGCGGCCTGCAGGGATTTCAGATCGGCGAAACGCACGACTTCGCCTTCGACCGTGCCGCCGGGGCTGCCGCCGAGTGCGGTGAGCGTGAGCTTTTGCGAATGCTCGCCGAGGACTTCGGCGTGCTCGCTGGTGCGCACCCATTTCGGAAAGGTCACCGGCTCGGTCCACACCTTGTCGTAACCGAGCGACTTGAATTTGGCGACGGCCCACGCGACGGCGCGTGCGTCGGCTTCGCTGCCCGCCATGCGCGGGCCGACTTCGGTCGTCAGCGATTCGACGATCGCATAACCGGTGTTGTCGTCGACGGCCTTGTCGCGCAGTTGCGTGGCGTGCTGGATCGACGCGGAAGAAATCGTGGTGTTCTGCGTTGCCGGCGTCGCGGCGTTGGCGGCGGCGATCGTGGTGGCGAGGACGGCGGCGAGCATCGTCGGAACAAGGCGCATTGCGGACACACCCCAGCTGGCGGAAAGACGCCGAGCGTAGCAGCGGACCCCTGTGGCGCAGGGGTGCCGCTGGTCATGTTTCGCCTATCGCGACTTCAGCGAATCGCGGATTTCACGCAGCAGTACGATGTCCTCGGGCGTCGCCGCTTCGGGTGCCGGTTCGCGCAGGCGGTTGTAGGCCTTGAGCACCAGGAAGATGACGAAGGCGACCAGCAGGAAGTCGATGCAGGTCTGCAACACCAGACCGTACTTGAACGCGACTTCGGGGGTCAGCACTTTGCCTGCGGCGTCGGTGACGCCGGGCGTGACGACGTACTTCCAGTCGGCGACGCTCGCGCCGCCGGTGATCATCGCGATGATCGGCATGACGATGCCGTCTACCAGTGCCGTGACGATCTTGCCGAAGGCCGCACCGATCACGACCGCGACCGCGAGGTCGACGACGTTGCCGCGTGCGATGAAGGCCTTGAACTCCGAGAGCATCCCCATGCGCGTCCTCCCCCGGCGACAGGCCGGTGCGGCGAGGTTAGCGCAGGGGCGGGCCAATGCGGCCGTGAAGGGCGGGCAGGTCGTCGATGCGGGCCGTGAAGACGTCGCCGGGCTGCAGCGGGCCGACGCCCGCGGGCGTGCCCATGAAGACCAGGTCGCCGGCTTTCAGCGCATAGAGCTTGGTCAGCTCGGCGAGGATCTCGGGCACGTCCCAGATCAGCTGGTCGAGCGTGGAGGCCTGGCGCTGCGTGCCGTTGACCTCGAGCGTGATGTGGCGCGCGGCGAGCGGCTCGATGCTTGCGGCGGGGACCAGTTCACCCACCGGTGCGGAGAAATCGAAGCCCTTGCCGGTGTCCCACGGCAGGCCCTTGGCCTTTGCGGCCGATTGCAGGTCGCGGCGCGTCAGGTCGAGGCCGACGGCGTACCCGAACACGCTTGCGCCGTCACCGAGGGCGACGACGAGTTCCACTTCATGGTGTAAATCGTTCGTGCCCGGCGGGTAGGGCACGACGCCATCGATCACGACGGCATCGGCGGGCTTGGCGAAGAAGACCGGCGTGCCGCGTTCTGCTTTCGATGCGGGCACCGCGGCGCCCATTTCCTTCGCGTGGTCGGCGAAGTTGCGGCCGACGCAATAAACGCGGCGCACGGGAAACGTGCCGCCACCGCGCACCGGGATGCGCACCGGCGCGGTCGGCGCGACGACGTCGCTCATGCGGAGGGGAGGGCGTGCTTGTCGTTGCGGACGGCGCGATATTCGCCGTCGATGACGCGTGGGTCGCGTGCAACGCGCGCTGCATTGCGCGACTTCCACAACTTGACCAGCAGGCCCGCCGAAATCATCGCCACGCCCACGACGACGCTCACGGCGACCAGCGCGACGAGCAGCGCAACGCCGATCAGCCCGAACAACACGCGCAACCACGGGCGACGCGGCTTGCGCGGCGCGAAAGCGTTGCGGAACGCGGTGGAATCGAAGCGGTGCGTGAAAGCGATCATCGTCGGGGGCCGTGACACAATGCGGCAGTGCCGGGGCGGCGAGTATCCGGCCCCCCTTCGCAAAGCGTGTGAGGACTTCGTTAAATCGTGAACTCCGACGTCCCACAACGCGACGCATTGCTCCGCTTCGACCAACTCCCGGATGGCGGGCTGACGGAAATCGAGGCGCGCCTGGAAGGCAACGACGCCGAATCGCTGATCCTGCTGCGCGAGGGCGACACCGTGCGCGCCTGGCTCAACGTGTGCCCGCACGCCGGCCGCCGTCTCGACTGGGCGCCGGGCCGCTTCCTGCAGGACAAGCAGGGCCGCCTGGTGTGCGCGGTGCACGGGGCCACGTTCGAGCTGCAGCAGGGCGAATGCATCGCCGGCCCGTGCCGGGGTGCCGCATTGCGCACAGTTCCCGTCGTCGTGGAGGACGGGCTGGTGCGCGTGGTGCTCAGTACATGCGGCTCTAATACATGATGTTGACGGCCGCCACGATCACGATCAGGTAGACCAGCGACAGCGGTGCACCGAGCTTCCACAAATCCCGCGGCTGGTAGCCGGCGGGGCCGGTGATCATCGACATCACCGGGTTGGACGCCGTCATGAAGTTGTTCGACGCCGACATCGCGACGAGCAACGCGAACGCGGTGGGATTGCCGCCCGCGGCCAAGGCCAGGTTGATCGCCATCGGCACCATGACGATCGTCGCGCCGACGTGCCCGATGACCAGCGAGAACAGGGTGGTCAACACGCAGAGCGCCACTTCGACCACGACCAGCGGCAAATCCGATGGCATCTGTTCGATCGTGTGTCCCGCGATCCATGCCGCCGCGCCGCTGGAATCCATCGCCCATCCCAGCGGAATGAGGCAGGCCATGACGAAGACGGTCTTCCAGCTGATCGCCGCGTAGGCTTCGTCGATGTGCAGCACGCCGGCGACGAGCATGCCCGCAACGCCGGTCATCAGCGCGATCGACACCGGGATGCGCGTGGAGAGCGCAAGCAGCATCGTCACCACGAAGATGCCGATCGCGAGCTTGAACTTGTGCGGCCGCTGTTCGCCCTTCGGGTAGTCGGTGACGACCACGAAGTCCTTGTTTTCGGCGGCCTGCGCGAGGTCCTGCCAGATGCCGTGCAGCACCAGCATGTCGCCGGCGCGCAGGCCGAGCTGGCGGACGTTTTCGCGATGCACGGTCTTGTCGCGGTTCACCGCCAGCAGGCTGATGCCGTACTGCTTGCGCAACTGCAATTCGGCCTGCGACTTGCCGATGTATTGCGAGGTCGGCGGCACCACGGCTTCGGCGATGCCCGCGCGGCTGGGGTTGAACAGGTCGCCGAAGGTGCGCAGGCGCGTGCTCATGCGCAGGAAGTGGTTCTGCGCGAAATCGGCGACGACCTGCCGCGGCCCCATCGCGCCGAGCACGCTGCCGACCCAGATGCGCGCATCGGCCGGCGGGGCCAGGCGCGATTCGTTGCCGGTCTTCAGCGCCAGCAGCAGCGGCGCGCCGCGCTGCGCTTCGGCTTCGCCCAGCGACATGCCCACCAGCGGGCTGTCGGCGGAGACCGTGAGTTCGTACACGTCGCCTTCGATGCCGTAGGCCTGTGCGAAGTAACTCTGCGTGCGCGCGGGCGTGACGCCGCGGTCGATGTCGTATTGCTCCAGGCGCTTGTCGCCGAAGAAGCGGAAATACAGCAGCCCCGCGCCGAGCAGCGCCAGGCCGATCGGCATCGGCGCGAACATGTGCAGCGGTTCCAGTGTCGCCGCGCCCGAGGGCAGGTTGGCGTTGGAGGAGACCAGCAAGTCGTTGAGGAGGATCAGCGGCGAGGTACCGACCATCGTCAGCGAGCCGCCCATCACGATGGCCACGGCCAACGGCAACAGGAAGCGCGACAAGGGCAGGCCCGTGCGCGAACTCAGTCGCGAGGCGACGGGCAGGTACAGCGCCATCACCGACGGGTTCTGCATGAAGGAGGAGTTGAGGCCCGCCACCGTGTTAGTGAGCAGCAGCAGGCGTTCTTCCATGCCGCGCGAGCGCCGCAACAACCAGCCCGCGAGGCGATTGAGCGCGCCGGTGCGGTCCAGGCCCGCGCCGAGGATCATCGTGGAAATCACCGAGATGACCGCGTTGCCGGAGAAGCCGCCGAACAGATCTTCCGGCGCGACCAGGCCGGTGAGGCCGAGCAACACGAGCACGACGAGCGCGACGACGTCCGCGCGGATGCGCTCGAACAGGAACATCACCATCGTGAAACCCACCAGCCCGAGCACGAGCTTCATGTCGGTGGTGAGCATCAACGCGGTGTCGTTCACGCGTTCGTTTCCCCGGTCCTGCCGTTGTCCGGCACGCTGTCGTAAAGAAGGTCCCACACCCCGTGGCCCAGCTTCTGCCCGCGCGTTTCGAAGTGCGTCTGCGGACGCCATTCGGGCCGGGGCACCGTCCCGCGCGGGCCGGCGCGGTTGGCCAGCCCGGGGGTCGCATCGAGCACGTCCCACATCTGCTCGGCATAGTCCTGCCAATCGGTCGCAAGGTGCAAGCGCCCCGTGGGCGCGAGCTTGCGCACGAGCAGCGCGGCGAAGGCAGGGTTCACCAGGCGGCGCTTGTTGTGGCGCTTCTTGTGCCACGGATCGGGGAAGTAGATGCGGACTTCGTCCAGCGATCCGTCGGCGATCTCGTGTTCGAGCACTTCGACCGCGTCGTGGTGGTACAGGCGCACGTTGCGTGCGTCGTCGGCGGCCAGTGCGTTGAGCAGGCGCCCGACGCCGGGTGCGTGGACTTCGATGCCGACCAGGTCGCGTCCGGGATCGCGCGCGGCGGCGTAACGCAGCGCCTCGCCATTGCCGAAACCGATCTCCAGCACGCGCGGTGCGTGGCGACCGAACGCTTGGTCGAAATCGCGCGGCGTGCCCGTGTAGTCGAGCCCGAAGCGTGGCCACTGTTCGTCGAACGCGCGCTGCTGCGCCGGCGTGAAACGCCCTTGCCGCAGCACGAAACTGCGGACCTTGCGCTGCCCCGGCTCTTTGGTGAACGGCTTCTTGTCGACCGGATCGCTCGCCATCGACGCGGCCATCAACCGATGAGGCCGTCGACGGGGCTCGACGCCGAAGCGAAACGCTTGCGCGGAATGCGCCCGGCGCGGAAGGCGGCGCGGCCGGCTTCGACGGCGAGCTTCATCGCGTGCGCCATCAGCACGGGGTTCTTCGCGCCGGCGATCGCGGTGTTCATCAACACGCCGTCGCAGCCCAGTTCCATCGCGATGGCGGCGTCCGATGCGGTGCCCACGCCGGCGTCGACGATGATCGGGACCTTCGCGTTCTCGACGATCTCGATCAGGTTGTATTTGTTCTGCACGCCGAGGCCCGAACCGATCGGCGCGGCGAGCGGCATCACCGCGACGCAGCCGATTTCCTCCAGGCGCTTGGCGAGGATCGGGTCGTCGGAGGTGTAGACCATCACGTCGAAGCCGTCGGCGACCAGGCGCTCGGCGGCGGCGAGGGTCTGCACGACGTCGGGATACAAGGTGCGCGCATCGCCGAGCACTTCGAGCTTCACCAGCTTGTGGCCATCGAGCAGTTCGCGCGCCAGGCGGCAGGTGCGCACGGCATCGTCGGCGGTGTAGCAGCCCGCGGTATTGGGCAGCAGCGTGAATTGCTCGGGCGGCAAGGCATCGAGCAGGTTGGGTTGGTTCGGATCCTGGCCCAGGTTGGTACGGCGGATCGCGACGGTGACGATTTGCGCGCCGGCCGCATCGGTGGCGCGGCGGGTTTCGTCGAAATCCTTGAATTTGCCCGTGCCGGTGAGCAGGCGGGAACGGTAACGGCGGCCCGCGACGACCAGTGCGTCGTCGGCCGCGAAGTCTGGGGTGTCTTGCATCGGTGAATGGTAACGCCGTTCGTCGGTTCGAGCGTCCCGGAGATCGTCATTCGTGGGGATTTGCACACCCGGTGTCCTGTGTTCACCGGGTGGTGCGTAAGGCTGGGGGAGTGGCATCGATTACGGAGGCGGGCTCACCCCTGACCCGACCGACGGATCACGCCGCTGCGCGCGATGCCCATCGCGCGGTACGCCACGGCACACCCGCGCGAAAGCCGGGGTCGCAAAGCTACGGGTCCTCCGGCACTCCCCCTGCCGCGGACAGCCGGGTTCCCGATACCGCACGATGGTGTCATCGCGCGTCTTTTTTTCTAGCCACCGCCGAGCGCGTGGACCACTTCGACGCGGTCCCCTTCGACAAGTACGCGCGTGATGTGCATGCCGCGCGGCACGATGTCGCCATTGACCTCCACCGCGACGCGACGGCCCGCGAGGCCCTCGGCTTCCAGCAGGGCAGCGATGGTGGCACCCGGCGGCAGGGCCCGGGTCTGTCCGTTGAGCAGAATATCCATGCGCGCATTCTCGCCCGGGGCGTGGCAGAGTTCATCCACCATACCCACCCGTTTGCCCTGGAGCGTTCGATGAAGCAGACCTACCGGGCTTTCAAGCCCGTCCGCAGTCTCCTTGCTGCCGCCCTTGCGTTCGCCGCGCTGCCCGCGGCCGCGCAGACCTACACGCAGACCGTGTTCTTCGGCGACAGCCTCACCGACGCGGGCTGGTTCCGCCCGGCGCTGGTCCAGGTGGGTGGTCCGCAGGCCGGCATCCTGGGCAAGTTCTCCACCAACCCGACGCTGGTCTGGTCCGAATACCTGGCCGACTACTACGGCACCAACGCCGCGAGCGCCAACCAGGGCGGCACCAACTGGGCCGTCGGCGGCGGGCGCACGGGCACCGACGACGTCGGCGCGCTGGGCGCGATCCCGTCGATGAGCACGCAGATCAACGCCTACCTCGCTTCGACCGGCGGCCGCGCCGATGCGCACGGTTTGTACACGGTGTGGGGCGGCGCGAACGACCTGCTCGCCATCGCCAGCGGTGCGCCCGCGCAGGCGACGATGGCGCAGGCCGTCGGCGCGCAGGTCACCAACGTGGCCACGCTGACCGGCGCCGGCGCGAAGTACATCCTCGTGGCGACCGTGCCGGATCTCGGCGCGACGCCGGCATTCCTGGCGCAGGGCCCCGCGGGTGCGGCGGCCGGCACGCAGTTGTCGACGACGTACAACGCGGCGCTGTTCTCGACGCTCTCCTCGCAGGGCCTGCGCGTCATTCCGCTCGACACCTTCAACCTGCTGCATGAAATCATCGCTTCGCCGCAGGCCTACGGCTTCACCAACATCACCGGCGTGGCGTGCACCACGGCATCGTCGGTGACGTGCAACCCGGGCTCGCTGGTCTCCCCGGATGCCGCCAACACCTATCTGTTCGCCGACGGCGTGCATCCCACGGGCCCCGCGCACGCGATCCTCGGCCAGTACGCGATCTCGGTGCTCGAAGCCCCGCGCCAGATCGCGTTGCTTCCGTACACCGAGCAATTGATCGGCAAGTCGCGCGCTGAAATGGTGGGCTCGCACATGCCGGTCAAACCGGCGGAAGACGGCGCACACTGGTGGGCGAACCTGCGTGGCGACACACAGCGTTACGACGCACCGGGCGATTACGACGGCACCGGTCCTTCGCTGCTGTTCGGCGTCGACTGGGCCAACGGCGACGTCGTGTACGGCGGTTTCGCCGGCTTCGGCCGCAACGATTTCGACTACGGCCACCGCATGGGCGACTTCTCGCAGGACGACCTGACGATCGGTGGCTTCGTCGGCTGGTTCTCCGGCAACGTGTGGGTCAATGCGCAGTTGAGCTGGACCAAGACCAGCTACGACGTCACGCGCAACGTGCAGCTCGGCCCGGTCCTGCGCACTTACGAAGGCTCGCCCGATGGCGACAACCTCTCGTTCGGTGCATCGGCGGGTTGGGATTTCCACGCCGGCGCGCTGACGCACGGCCCGGTCGTGTCCGTGCTCTCGCAGCAGATCGACGTCGATGGCTATGTCGAAAACCGCATCGACTCCGCCGGCCTTGCCTACCCCGACCAGAGCTACGACTCGCTGGTCGGCGCCGCCGGCTGGCAGGCGCGCTTCGAGATTTCGCCGACGGCCGTGCCGTACGCGAAGTTCACGTGGGAACACGAGTTCGAAGACGCGCCGGAAGAAGCCTTCGCGCAATCGCTCACGATCGCCGGCACCTTGCCGTATGGCGTGCCGAACATCGAGCACGACGAAAACTACGGCACGTTGGTGGTGGGCGTGCGCACGCAACTGTGGGGCGTGGACACCGACATCGGTGCGACCGCGAGCGTGGGCCAGGAAAATGGCGACAACGCGACGGTGTTCGTGAGCGTGGGCAGGCGGTTCTGATTGCGAGCGGCATCGCTGGACAAAAGAGGCCCGCGATCGCGGGTCTCTTTTTTGGTGCGATTCTCGCGGTACGAAAACGATCAACGTTCGGGCGGCGCGTCAATGACGTAGGCCCCCTGGCCCAGCCTGCGTCCCTGGAGGCGCCCCCCAAACGAAAAACGACGGCACAGGGCCGTCGTTCCGGAATCTGGAGCGGGTGATGGGAATCGAACCCACGCTAGCAGCTTGGGAAGCTGCAGTTCTACCATTGAACTACACCCGCGGCAGGCGCGAGTCTATGCCGCGGGGCGGGCGGCTGGCAACGCGGCGGGCCGCCGATTCCCGTCCGTCGCGGACTGCCGACAGTCCTTCATTCCGATAACACGCGCTCGCGTATGCTCCGCGCCCTCGGTCGGTTGGATGCCGGCCGCAATCCCCCTACCCAATGCATGCGCCTGCATGCAGTTCCCCCGGAGGCCATGTGGCCGCACGCGTCATGCTCGGTTGGCGGGAGTGGTTGGCGTTGCCGGCGCTCGGCATCGTCGCCATTCGCGCGAAAGTGGATACCGGTGCGCGCAGTTCCTCGCTGCACGTGGATGCCCAATGGCGCTTCGTCGAGGGCGGCGCGCCCTGGACGGGGTTCCGGATCGCCACCGGCATTCGCAGCGGGCAGGTGATCGAGTCGCAGGCGCCGATCAGCGACGAGCGGGAGGTCACCGACTCGGGCGGCAACCGCAGCCGCCGCGTGTTCCTGCGCACGCCGCTGCTGCTGGCAGGCGTGGAGCGGGAGGTGGAAATCAACCTGACCGATCGGCGTGGAATGCTTTTCCCCATGCTCCTCGGCCGTACTTCGCTGGCCCGTGCGTTCACCATCGATCCGGCCCGCTCTTTCCTGCATGGAAAACCCCCCGCATGAAACTCGCGATCCTTTCGCGCAACACCAAGCTGTATTCGACGCGGCGCCTGGTCGACGCCGCGCGCGAACGCGGCCACAGCGTGCGCGTGCTCGATCCACTGCGCTGCTACATGCGCATCGCGGTGGACGGCTTCGCCATGCACCACCAGGGCAAGCCGCTCACCGGCTACCACGCGGTCATCCCGCGCATCGGCGCGTCGGTCACGCGTTACGGCACGGCGGTGCTGCGCCAGTTCGAACTCATGGGTACCAGCACGCCCAACCCGTCCGATTCCATCCTCAAGGCGCGCGACAAGCTGCGCTGCCACCAGATCCTCGCCGCCGAAGGCCTCGCGCTGCCGGCGACGGTGTTCGGCGACAACCCCGACGACACCTCCGACCTGCTCGCGATGCTCGGTCCCACGCCGCACGTGATCAAGCTCAACGAAGGCACGCAGGGCGCCGGCGTGATGCTCACCGAGAAGCTCTCGGCTTCGCGCAGCGTGATCGAAGCGCTGCGCGGCCTGTACGCCAACTTCCTCGTGCAGGAGTTCGTCGCCGAAGCGAAGGGCGCGGACCTGCGCTGCTTCGTCGTGGGCGATCGCGTCGTCGCCACGATGAAGCGCCAGGCGCCGAAGGGCGACTTCCGTTCGAACCTGCATCGCGGTGGCACGGCGAAGGCCGTCACGGCCACGGCGGGCGAGCAGGAAGTCGCCTTGCGCGCGGCCAAGCTGCTCGGGCTGGGAGTGGCGGGCGTGGACCTCATCCGCTCCCGGCGCGGCCCGCTGATCCTGGAGGTCAACGCATCGCCCGGCCTGGAGGGGATCGAAGCGGCCAGCGGCGTCGATGTTGCCGGCAGCATCATCGAATACGTCGCCAACGGCGGCAAACGGTCGGGATCGCACAAGCGGGCCCCGACCGCCCACGCCGCCTGAGGATCTCGCGATTACGAATTTTTAACGCGATTCCACCGTCGGTTTTAACACCCGTTTAATCGCCCGGTGCGTAGCCTTTGCCTACCGCGAATCTGTCGTAGACCGCTCGGCCCGCCGCATCGGACGAAGCAGATTACGGTCATCGGGGCTTGATTTGGCCCAGGCACGCGCAACGTGCCTGGGCCTTTGTTTTTTCCGGGCCACGCCCCCACCATCGACACTACCGTCGCTTGCGGCTCTGGCAGAATCCGACGAATTCATCGTGTTGAACCCCGGTGCGTTCTCCGGGTCTCACTCGACCCCCCGCCTCACCTGCAGGACAAAGCCCGGATGCGCATCCTCGTCATCGAAGACAACCAGGACATCGCCGCCAACCTCGGCGACTATCTCGAGGACCGCGGACACACGGTGGACTTCGCCGCCGACGGTGTCACCGGCCTGCACCTGGCGGTGGTGCACGACTTCGATGCGATCGTCCTCGATCTCAGCCTGCCGGGCCTCGACGGCCTGGAGGTCTGCCGCAAGCTGCGCAACGAAGCGCGCAAGCAGACGCCGGTGCTGATGCTCACCGCGCGCGACTCGCTCGACAACAAACTCGCCGGCTTCGACTCGGGCGCCGACGATTACCTGATCAAACCCTTTGCACTGCAGGAAGTGGAAGTGCGCCTCAACGCACTCGCGCGCCGCGGCCGTGGCGTGCAGACGCGCGTGCTCAACGTGGGCGACCTTGAATACAACCTGGACACGCTCGAAGTGCGTCGCGAAGCCAAGCTGCTGCAACTCAACCCGACCGCGTTGAAGATCCTGCAGGCGCTGATGGAAGCCTCGCCGGCGGTGGTCACGCGCCAGGAACTGGAGACGCGCGTGTGGGGCGAGGAATTGCCGGATTCGGATTCGCTGCGCGTGCACATCCACGGCTTGCGTGCGGTTGTCGACAAGCCGTTCGGCACGCCGCTGATCCAGACCCGACACGGCATCGGATACCGGATCGCCGCGCCCGATGCCACTAGCGCTACCTGAAGCCGCGCGCCGCCCGCGCCGTTACCGGCGCCAGCTCCGCAGCCGCATCATCCTGTCGTTCGTCCTGCTCGGGTTCGGGCTGACGGCGCTGTTCGCCTACGCGGTGGACAAGGTGCGCAACCAGGTCGAGGACAAACTTGTCGTCGACCTGATGAACCGCAACATCGACCTCTACGCGCAGCAATACGCGCGCGATCCGCAGAACCCGAGCCTGCCGGTCGACCAGATCCGCGCCTTCGCCTTCACGCCCGACAAGTTCGAGAGCGTGCGCGAGAACCAGCCGCAGTGGTACGAACTGCCCGACGGCATCCACCAGTTGAGCGGCGTGGACGACGACGGCCAGGCCTTCTCCTACAAGCTCGCGGTGCGCAAGACGCCGACGGTGTGGTTCTTCCTCGCCTACGACATGACGCAGACGATGCGCGGCGCGGAGCAATTCAACCGCGGCATCTACGGTGCGGTGGTGGTGTTCACGCTGCTCTCCTTGCTCGTCGGCTGGTGGGCCGCCTCGCGCGTGATGAGCCCGGTGTCGGAACTCGCCAATCGCCTCAAGGGCTCGGGCCGCAGCAGCGAGCCGGTGTCGCTGGCCGAACATTTTCCGAACGATGAGGTCGGCCAGCTCGCATCGGCGCTCGACGATTACGCCGCGCGCCTGACCGAAGTGGTGCAGCGCGACCGCGAGTTCAACGCCGACGTCAGCCACGAACTGCGCACGCCGCTCGCGGTGATCCGCGGCGCGACGGAGTTGCTGCTCTCGCGCCCGGAACTCGACGAACGCATGCAGGCGCGTCTGCGCCGCATCCAGCGCGCCGAACAACAGTGCACCGACCTGATCAGCGCGTTGCTGCTGCTTTCGCGCAACGAGCGTGGCCACGGCGCGACCGATGTGAGCAAGGTCGCCGAACAACTTCTCGACATGTACCGCGCGCAGTTGGGCGGCAAGGCGCTGGTGCTGCGGATGGAAGGGGAGGGCGGGCTGGTGGTCGACGCGCCGGAAGCCGCGGTGGCGGTCGCGCTCGGCAACCTGATTGGCAACGCAGTGAAGTACACGCTGGAAGGCGAGGTCATCGTGCGCATGCGGCCCGATGGCGTCGACGTGGTCGACTCGGGCCCCGGCCTCAGCGCGGAAGAAGCCGCGCGCCTGTTCGAACGCGGCTATCGCGGTACCCATGCCGAGCATTCGCAGGGCGCGGGCATCGGTTTGTCGATCGTCCGCCGGCTTTGCGCGATGTACGACTGGGACGTGCGCGTGGTGCCGGGGGAGAAGGTGGGGGTCGTGGCGACGTTGCGGTTTGGGAACGTCGTGGGGTGAGACCCCCCCAATTCGCGCTGTGCGCGAATTGACCCCCCTTGAAGGGGGGTAGGGATTCGTCAGGCGTCTACGTATTCCAGCCAGCCCCACTTGTCCTGGGTCTTGCCGTTGAACAGGCCGAAGAACAGTTCCTGCATGCGCAGCGTCACCGGGCCGGCGCGGCCGATGCCGACCTGGCGGCCGTCGACCGAACGGATCGGCGTGATTTCCGCCGCGGTGCCGCACATGAAGAGCTCGTCGCACAGGTAGAGGTATTCGCGCGGGATGTCGCGCTCGACGACGGCGATGCCGTTCTCGCGCGCGAGCGTCATGATCGTGTTGCGCGTGATGCCGTTGAGCAGCGCGGCGCTGATCGGCGTGGTGTGCAGCGCGCCGTCGAACACGAGGAACAGGTTTTCGCCCGCGCCTTCGCTGAGCAGGCCCGTGGACGCCAGCGCGATGCCTTCGCCGAAACCGAGGCGACGCGCTTCGCGCGCGACCAACTGGCCGGACAGATAATTGCCGCCGGCCTTCGCGCCCGCGGGAATCGTGTTGGGCGCGAACCGCTGCCAGCTCGACACGCACGCATCGATGCCTTCTTCGAGCACGCCCTCGCCGAGGTAAGCACCCATCTGCCACGCGGCCACCGCCGTGTCGGTCGGCGTGTCGGCGGACAAGCCGAAACCGCCCAGGCCGCGGAACGCGACCGGACGCAGGTAAGCCTTGCCCAGTTCGTTCTTCTTCAGCACTTCGCGGCACGCCGCGTTGATCTGGTCGACCGAATAGGGCATCGGCATGTCGTAGATGCGCGCGGAGGCCATCAGGCGACGGTTGTGGTCGGTGAGGCGGAAAATCGCCGGGCCCTTGGGCGTTTCGTACGAACGGATGCCTTCGAACACCGACGAGCCGTAATGGATCGCGTGCGACATGACATGCGTTGTGGCGTCCGCCCACGGCTTGATGGCGCCGTTGTGCCAGATCCATTCGGGGTAGCGCATCGTCATGCCGGCAGGCTCGCTTGCAGGGGAACCGCAATTGTAAGCGGCCGKCGGCCTAGAGGCTCACCCACCAGCAGCCGTAATGGCGCCGCAGGCCCAGCACCGTGCGTGCGGGCGTGATGCTTTGCGGGAGCGTCTGTTCCAGGCGCAGGCCCACCGGCGGACGGCGGGCCGTCGTGCGCGGCACGTCGCCGGCTTCGCCCGTGATCGCGCCTTCGGCGACGGGGTCGGCGGAGACCGGCTGGATGTCGAGCAGCGGGCGATGCGCGATCCGGTCCAGGCGATCCATCACCGACATCGCCGCCGCATCGGACATGCCCACCCAGTCGTAGACACCCGACAGCCGGTTCGCGTCGCCCTGTTCGATCGCCGTGCGGATTTCGAACACGAGGTCCTGCAGAGTCTGCGTGCAGCCGCCCATGTAGAGGCGATTGCTTTTCGCCACTTCCGCCGCCGCGCCGGGGTTGAGCGTGGGCGGCGCCGGGAGATCGGTCGCGCCGAGCGCTTCGCAACGTTGGTCGGTGTAGAGCGGGCGCCCATCTGCGGAAATGCATTTGTGCACCTGGGCGTGCGCGACGTGCGGGCACGACCACGCCAGGGCGAACAGGGGGATCAGGAGCAGCGCGCGCATGGGTGCAAGCCTACCAGCCTGCCTGGAAAATCCGGCTTAGAAGCGCAGGAACACGCACCCTTCATTGCGAACCACGTCGAAGTCCTGGATCGTCGCGGACGCGTCGTTGCCGAATTGCAGTTGCATCACGCCGCCATTGGAAGCACCGCCGCCGGCGTCCGCGGTTTCCATCCAGCCGCCGATCTGCGCGTCGTAGAACTGCACGTCCACCAGGTTGCGCCTGGCCAACGATTGCAGGCGCGTCATCGTCGCGTTGGCCGCGCGCTGCGACATGCCGACCCAATGGAAACTCTCGGCGATACGGTTCACGTCGCCGAGCGCGAAGGCGCCGCGCAGGTCCATCGACAGCTGCGTCGGCGTGCGGGCGCAGCCGGCATGCACCGAGCGCCGGCCGATCGCTTCGCGCGCCGCGCGCATCGTGGCGGTGTTTGCGGTGGGCGCGGCGGTGCCCGTGACATAGGCCACTTCGACGCCGGTAAAGCGGGCTTCGGTCGCGCGTTCGCGCACAAGGCGCGTTGCGAGTTCGCCGCGCATCGCAACCGGCCGCGCGCCGATGCTGCGGCAGGGTTTGTCGGTATAGAGCGTGTTGCCGTCGGCGGTGATGCATTGCTGCACGAGCGGCGGTGCGGCGCGCGCCAACCTGGGCGCGATGCTCAACGCGGCGCACGAAAGCGCGATGCAAACTCCTGCAGTGATCGAACGAAGCATGGCAGCCGTGTGCGCGTGGAGGTCACGCGCAGCATCGGCTCGCCTGCGTCAACGCTTCGTGCCTGAACACGCCGCATCGCGGCGCATTCGTCGTAAATCAGTCGAGCAGTTCGATGACGTTCAGCGTCGGCTTCGACAGATTCAGCGTGTAGAAGTGCAACGCAGGTGCGCCGCCGTCGACAAGGCGTGAACACAACTGCGCGACGAACTCCGCCGCGAATGCACGGATGCTCTCGCTGTCGTCGCCGTAAGCCTGCATGCGCTTGGCGATCCAGCGCGGGATTTCCGCGCCGCACGCTTCGGAAAAGCGTCGAAGCTGCGTGAAGTTGGAGATCGGCATGATGCCCGGCACGATCGGGATCGTGATCCCGAGCTTGCGCGCGTCTTCGACGAAGCGGAAATACGCGTCGGCGTTGTAGAAGTACTGCGTGATCGCGCCGTCTGCGCCGGCGTCGGCCTTCGCCTTGAAGTGCAGCATGTCGGTGAATGCATCGTCGGCTTGCGGATGCATTTCCGGATAGCAGCCCACTTCGATGTGGAAGTAGCCGTCGTGCTCGCTGCGGATGAACTCGACGAGGTCGGAGGCGAAGCGGAAATCGCCCATGCGCGCCATGCCCGAGGGAATGTCGCCACGCAACGCAACCACGCGCTTGCAACCCAGCGCACGGTAGAGCTTGAGCAGGGAACGCAATTCCTCGCGCGTGCCGCCCATGCACGAGATGTGCGGCGCGGCGTTGAGACCGTGGTCTTCGCGCAGGCGCTGCACGGTTTCGGGCGTGTAGGACAGCGTCGAACCGCCGGCGCCGAACGTGCAGGAGACGTAATCGGGCGAACGCGACTTCAACCGGGCCGCGGTGCGGTCCAGTTGTTGGCGTTGGTCGTCGGTCTTGGGCGGGTAGAACTCGAAGGAGATCGGAACGCGCAGGGCCATGTGTGGGTCCGTTGCCAACGTTTGAAACGAAGCGGGCGGCCCGGAAGCCGCCCGCTCGCGGGACTCAGTAGCGGTAGTGCTCGGGCTTGTACGGGCCCTGCACCGACACGCCGAGGTAGTCGGCCTGTTCCTGCGTGAGCGTGGTCAGCTTGACGCCGATCTTCTCCAGGTGCAGGCGGGCGACTTCTTCGTCGAGGTGCTTCGGCAGGCGATACACCGTCTTCTCGTACGTGTCCTTGTTGGCCCACAGGTCGATCTGCGCCAGCGTCTGGTTGGCGAAGGAGTTCGACATCACGAAGCTCGGATGGCCCGTCGCGCAACCCAGGTTCACCAGGCGGCCTTCGGCCAGCAGGAAGATCGCGTTGCCATTGGCGAAGACGTACTTGTCGACCTGCGGCTTGATGTTGATGTGCTGCGCGCCGGAGGCATACAGCGCATCGACCTGGATCTCGTTGTCGAAGTGGCCGATGTTGCAGACGATCGCCTGGTCCTTCATCGCCTGCATGTGCGCGAGCGTGATGACGTCCTTGTTGCCGGTGGTGGTGACGTAGATGTCGCCGCGGCCGAGCGTGCTTTCGATCGTGTTGACCTCGAAGCCTTCCATCGCGGCCTGCAGCGCGCAGATCGGATCGATTTCGGTGACGACCACGCGGGCGCCGTAGGCGCGCAGCGAGTGCGCCGAACCCTTGCCGACGTCGCCGTAACCGCACACCACCGCGACCTTGCCGGCGAGCATCACGTCCATCGCGCGCTTGAGGCCGTCGGCCAGCGATTCGCGGCAGCCGTAGAGGTTGTCGAACTTCGACTTGGTGACCGAGTCGTTGACGTTGATCGCCGGCACCAGCAGCTTGCCCTGTTCGGCGATCTGGTAGAGGCGGTGCACGCCGGTGGTCGTCTCTTCCGAAACGCCCTTCCAATCCTTGACCACGTTGGTCCAGAAGCCGGGGCGTTCCTTGGCCACGCGCTTGAGCAGGTTCTTGATGATCTGCTCTTCGTGCGAACCCGAAGCGGTGTTCACCCAGTCCGAACCCTGTTCGAGTTCGTAACCCTTGTGGATCAGCAGCGTCACGTCGCCGCCGTCGTCGACGACAAGCTCCGGACCCTTGCCGCCCGGGAAGGTCACTGCGTCGAGCGTGCAGTCCCAGTATTCCTCGAGCGACTCGCCCTTCCACGCGAACACGGGCGTGCCGGTCGCGGCGATCGCGGCGGCGGCGTGGTCCTGCGTGGAGAAGATGTTGCACGAGGCCCAGCGCACGTCGGCGCCGACGTCCTTCAACGTCTCGATCAACACGGCGGTCTGGATGGTCATGTGCAGCGAACCGGTCACGCGCACGCCCTTGAGGGGCTTGGCGGCGGCGTGCTTGCGGCGGATGGACATCAGGCCCGGCATCTCGTGCTCGGCGATGTCGATTTCCTTGCGGCCCCAGTCGGCGAGCGAGATGTCGGCGACCTTGTAATCCTGGGCTTGCTTGACTTGCGCGTTCATGGCGTTTGCTCCGAATTTCGAGCGGGCGCCGTTACCTGGTGCACCCCTTCGAGCCTGGCCGTGCCTATCCACGGTCGCAGCGCCCCTCGAAAGAGCAGGGCGCGCGACCCTCGTGGTCGCGCGCCCGATTTTGGATCGCTTACTTCTTCAGCCCGCCGTCCTTGCGCAGCTCGTCGGCCTTGTCCGTCTTCTCCCACGAGAACGCGGTGGCCTTCTGCTTCTTGCCGGCGCCGTCGACGTATTCCACCTGCGTCGGCTTGCGGCCGAAGTGGCCGTACGAGGCGGTGGCCTGGTAGACCGGGTGGATCAGGTCGAGCATCTTGACGATGCCGTACGGGCGCAGGTCGAAGTGCTTGCGGATCAGCTTCTCGATCTTGTCGTCGGAGATCTTGCCGGTGCCGAAGGTGGTGACCGAGATCGACGTCGGTTCGGCCACGCCGATGGCGTAGGAGACCTGCACTTCGCACTTGTCGGCCAGGCCGGCGGCGACGATGTTCTTCGCGACGTAACGCGCGGCGTACGCGGCCGAGCGGTCGACCTTGGACGGATCCTTGCCCGAGAACGCGCCGCCACCGTGGCGGGCCATGCCGCCGTAGCTGTCGACGATGATCTTGCGGCCGGTCAGGCCGCAGTCGCCCACCGGGCCGCCGATCACGAAGATGCCCGTCGGATTGATGTGCACCTTGTTCTTCGGCAGCTTGTCGAGCCAGTTCTTCGGCAGCACCGGCTTGAGGATGTGCTCGTACACACCTTCGACCAGGTCCTTCTGCTTGATGCCCGGGTCGTGCTGCGTGGACAGGACGACGGCGTCGAGGCCGACGATCTTGTTGGCTTCATAGCGCAGCGTGACCTGCGACTTCGCATCGGGGCGCAGCCACGGCAGCTTGGAGTTCTTCGCCTTGCGCACCTTGGCCTGCTGTTCGACCAGGCGGTGCGAGTAATAGATCGGGGCCGGCATGAATTCCGGCGCCTCGTTGCAGGCGTAGCCGAACATCAGGCCCTGGTCGCCGGCGCCCTGTTCTTCGGGCTTCTTGCGATCCACGCCCGCGGCGATGTCCACCGACTGCTTGCCGAGCATGTTGATGATCGCGCAGGTGTGGCCGTCGAAGCCGACGTCGGAATTGTTGTAACCGATGTCGTTGATGACCTTGCGCGCGAGGGTTTCGATGTCGACCCATGCGCCGGTCGTGACTTCGCCCGCGACGATGGCCGCGCCGGTCTTCACCATCGTTTCGCACGCCACGCGCGCGCGCTTGTCCTGCGCGAGGATCGCGTCGAGGACGGCGTCGGAGATCTGGTCGGCGATCTTGTCCGGATGGCCTTCGGAGACCGATTCGGAGGTGAAGAGGTAGCTGGAGCTGGTCATCGCTGCGTATATCCTTTAATGCGGATGAAAGGATGAGGGCGCGCATTGTACAGGCGCGCGGACCGGATTGGGCAGTTTGCGCCCTCCCGCAGATAAATGAACATCGCTGCGGGCCCCCGAAGCGGGGCGAGGGCGGCAGGCTAGGATCGCCACATGGATTCGATCACGCACCTGTTCATCGGCGGGGCCATCGCGGCCGCCCTCGCGCCGCCGGCGCAACGACGCGCCGCGCTGTTCGCCGGCGCCGCGCTCAACTCCTTGCCCGACCTGGACGTACTGCCGCTGTTCCTGACCGACGACCCCGTCATCCGCATGACCTGGCACCGCGCGGCGACCCATTCGCTGCTCGTACTGCCGCTGGTGGGCTTGCTGCTGTGGTTCTGGTTCCGCTCGCGCGGCGGGCGCGTGGCGGCGGCGCCGACGCGCTGGTTCTGGGTCTTCCAGCTTTGCCTACTCACCCATCCCCTGATCGACGCCTGCACCGTCTACGGCACGCAATTGTGGTGGCCGCTGCCGGTGCCGCCGGCGATGTGGTCCACGCTCTTCATCATCGATCCGATGCTGACCCTGCCCCTGGCGCTGGGCTGCTGCATCGCGGCCTGGTTCGGCGCACGGCCACAGGCGCAACGCGCGTTGGTGGCATCGCTCGCGATCGCGGTCGGCTACGTCGGCTGGTCGTTCGTGGCCAAGGCGATGGTCGAACGCGAAGCGCGGGCCTCGCTCGCCGCGATCGGCCTGGGGGATGCGCCGCACTTCTCGGTGGCGATGCCGTTCAACACGTTGTTGTGGCGCGTGGTGGCGATGACGCCGGAAGGGTTCGTCGAAGGCGAGCGCTCGCTCATCGCCGACCGCGGGCCGATCCGCTTCACGCACTTCGCGTTCGACCGGCGTGCGCTGGATGCGGTGCGCGATGCGCCGCAGGTCGCGCGGCTGCTGTGGTTCAACCACGATTTCGCGAAGGCGCAGGTGCACGACGGCAAGCTGGTGCTCACCGACCTGCGCATGGGCGCGGAGCCCGATTACACCTTCCGATTCGCGATCGCCGAGCGTGACGGCGGCGCGTGGCGCGCGATCCCGGCGCAACAGTTGCACTGGCCGTGGGAGGCCTCGCGTCGCCTGCCCGCGATGTGGATGCGCATCTGGCACGCACCGCCCTGAGAGCCTTCGTGTCGTCGACGGGATGGATCGTGCAGACACGGCACGCGCGCCTTGCGCATGCTCGGGCCGTGGTCGACGTCAGTGTGCAGCCGCCCGTCGTGAGACGCGCCGACGAACACATTCCCCTGCAAAGACCTGTGACTCCGTAGTTTCGGACGTCGCGCACGACGCCACCACATTGCGCAAAGTCAGGCAGCCACCATCCACCCAACCGAGTCACCCGCAATCAGCGCATCGAAGTAATCCCGCGTCAGCGCGATCTGCATCTGCGCGCTTTCCGCACGATTCACCACGTGCCGGAATGCGTGGTTCTCCGGCCGATCCTTCGCGTACCACCCCAGGTGCTTGCGTGCGATGCGCACGCCGGAAAGCTCGCCGTAAAACGCGTGCAATGCTTCGAGATGGCCCAGCAGGACGTCGCGCACTTCGACCAGCGAAGGCGGCGCCAGCGTTTCGCCCGTCGCCAGGTAATGCGCGATTTCGCGGAAGATCCACGGCCGCCCCTGCGCCGCGCGCCCGACCATCACGGCATCGCAACCGGTCTGCGCAAGCACGAAGGCCGCCTTCTGCGGCGAATCGATGTCGCCATTGGCGACCACCGGGATCGACAGCATCGCCTTGATCTCACCGATCGTGTCGTACTCCGCCACGCCACCGTATTGCTGGTCGCGCGTGCGGCCATGCACCGCGAGCGCGGCGATGCCGCTTTCCTGTGCGATGCGTGCGATGACCGGCGCATTGCGCGCGTCGGCGGCCCATCCCGTGCGGATCTTCAGGGTCACGGGCACGTCGACGGCCTGCACGACCGCTTCGAGGATGCGCGCCACCAGGCCTTCGTCGCGCATCAGCGCCGAGCCGGCCCACGCGCTGCACACTTTCTTCGCCGGGCAGCCCATGTTGATGTCGATGATCTGCGCGCCGTGGTCGACGTTGTAACGCGCCGCTTCTGCCATCACGGCAGGCACCGTGCCGGCGAGCTGCACGCTGATCGGTGCCGGTTCGCCGTCGTGGTCCATGCGGTGCAGGGATTTGCTGGTCTTCCAGAAGCGCGGGTCGGAGGTCGTCATCTCCGAAACGCACAGGCCCGCGCCCAGTTGCTTGCACAGCACGCGGAAGGGCTTGTCCGTCACGCCCGCCATGGGGGCGAGGATCACCTTGGGGGCGATGGAGTGGGGGCCGATCTGCATGGGGGCATTCTACTTCTGCAGGGGTCAAACCCCCTCGAACGCGCTTTGCGCGTTCGATCCCCCTTGGAAGGGGGATGAAGGCCGTCGGATTGTCAGAGGACTGCCGTTACTTCCTGTTCGTCTATGTCGGAGATGATTTCCGCCGCGCCTGCGCCACGCCAGAGAACGAAGCGCAGGCCACCGGCGGCGGCCTTCTTGTCCAGGCGCATGCGCGCGACCAGCGCGGCAGGCGACAGGCCCGCGGGCACCGCGACCGGCAGGCCGAAGCGCGTCAGCAGGCTTTCCAGGTGCGTGGCCTGCGCATCGGTCGACAAGCCCAGGCGCGCCGACAAGCGTGCGGCGCACACCATGCCGACGGCCACTGCCTCGCCGTGGTTCAAGCCGCCGTAACCCTGTTCACTCTCGATCGCATGCGCGAAGGTGTGCCCGAAGTTGAGCAGCGCACGTTCGCCGCGTTCGAACGGATCCCGCGCGACGATCTCCGCCTTGTGCGCGCAACTGCGGGCGATGGCTTCCGCGAGCGCGTCGTCGTCGCGCGCCAGCAATGCGGTGGCGTTCGCGTCGAGCCAATCCAGGAAGGCCGCATCGCGGATCGCGCCGTACTTCACCACCTCGCTCAAGCCGGCGCGCAACTCGCGGTCCGGCAAGGTCGCCAGCGTCGCGGTATCGGCGAACACCGCGCGCGGCGGATGGAAGGCGCCGACGAGATTCTTTCCCTGCGGCATGTCGACGGCCGTCTTGCCGCCGACCGAGGAATCGACCATCGCAAGCAAGGTGGTGGGCAGTTGCACGCAATCGATGCCGCGCATCCAGCACGCCGCGACGAACCCCGCCAGATCGCCGACCACGCCGCCCCCGAGCGCGACCACGCAGGCATCGCGGGTCGCGCCGAAGTCGGCGAGTTCGCGCACCAGTTCGCCGAAACGCTCGAGTGTCTTCGCCGATTCGCCCGCGGGAATGCACGAGACGATGCAACGGATGTCGTCGCGCGCGCCCTGCAAGGCCGCGACCACGCGCTGCGCATACAGGGGCGCGACATGCGCATCGCTGACGACGAAGACATGGCGGCCGCGCACGTGCGCCGCGAGCGCCGCGCCGTCGCCGAGCAATCCCGCACCGATCGCGATCCGATACGGTTGCGCGCCACCGACATCGACCGTGCGCACGCCGCTCATGCCGCGGCCTCGCTGCGCTTCCACTGCGCATCGACCAGGCGGGCGAGTTGCAGGGCCGCCTCGTGGGCGCTCATGCCGTCGGTCGGGAAACGCAGGTCGGCGACCTGCGCATACAGCGCCCCGCGTTCCTCCGCGAGCTTGTGCAGCACCGCTTCGCGATCCGGCCGCAGCAACAGCGGCCGCGTGCGATCGCGCGCCAAGCGCTCGAGCTGCCCGTCCACCGCGATGTCGAGATGGACGACGAACGCGCTTTCACGCAGCAGCCGGCGATTGTCTTCCGACAGGACCACGCCACCGCCGGTCGCGATCACACCGGCCGGCGCATGCAGCGCTTCGACCAGCATGTCGTGTTCGCGCGTGCGGAAGCCGGCTTCCCCCTCCAGGTCGAAGATCGTGGTCACTTTCGTCCCCGCGCGGGCCTCGATGGCCGCGTCCATGTCCGTGAAGGGCAGGCCGAGGCGCTCGGCGAGGCGGCGGCCGATCGAGGTCTTGCCGGCGCCCATGGGGCCGACGAGGATCAGGTGCGGGGCGGGATTCATGCCGGCGATCTTAATGCGCGAGAATGCGGCCATGCGCGCCGACCTTCCCAAAGACGTCCTGTCCACCTTCGACCACCTCTTCGCGCAGGCCGCGGCGGCGGGCGAACCCGACCCCACCGCCATGGTCGTCGCGACCGCCGATGCACGGGGCCGTCCTTCGTCGCGCACCGTGCTGATGAAGGCGCACGATGCGCGCGGCTTCGTGTTCTACACGCACCTCGACGGCCGCAAGGGGCGGGAGTTGCAGGCCAACTCGCAGGCCGCGCTGCTGTTCCACTGGCCGCGCGTGATGCTCGGCGTGCAGGTGCGGATCGAAGGCGATGTCGAAATCGTCGACGACGCCGAGGCCGACACCTATTTCGCCTCCCGTCCGCGCGGCAGCCAGTTGGGTGCGTGGGCGTCCGATCAATCCGAAACGCTGGCGTCGAAGGAAACCTTCGAAACGCGCCTGGCCGATGCCGAGCGCCGCTTCGAAGGGCAGGACGTACCGCGCCCGCCACGCTGGAGCGGGTTCCGCATCGTGCCGCGCGCGGTGGAGTTCTGGTACGGCGCGCAGTTCCGCCTGCACGAACGCCACCTGCACGAACGCGGCGACGACGGCACGTGGTCCACGCGCATGCTGTTCCCCTGATGCCGCCGTCCCGCATCGTCTGCCTGACCGAGGAACCGACCGAAACGCTGTACGCGCTCGGCGAACAGGACCGCATCGTCGGCATCAGCGGTTTCACCGTGCGGCCCACCGCCGCGCGCCGCGACAAGCCGAAGGTCAGTGCGTTCACCAGCGCGAAGATCGACGCGATCCTCGCGCTGAAGCCGGATTTCGCGATCGGCTTTTCCGACATCCAGGCCGACATCGCGGCCGAACTGATCCGCCATGGCGTCGAGGTGTGGATCTCGAACCATCGCAGCGTCGAGGGCATCCTCGATTACATCCGCCGGCTCGGTGCGATGGTCGGCGTGGCGTCGCGCGCGGAGGCCTATGCGGATTCGTTGCAACGCCGGCTCGATGCGATCGCAGCCGACGCCGCGAAACTGGAACGCCGCCCGCGTGTCTATTTCGAAGAATGGGACGAGCCGCCGATCACCGGCATCCGCTGGGTCGCCGAACTGGTGCGCATCGCCGGCGGCGACGACATCTTTCCCGAGCGTGCGCTGGAGCCGCTCGCGAAGCAACGCATCCTGGAAGACAGCGACGAAGTGATCCGTCGCGCGCCGGACATCATCCTCGGCTCGTGGTGCGGCAAGCGCTTCCGCCCCGAACGCGTCGCCGCACGCCCGGGTTGGGACGCGATTCCCGCCGTGCGCGACGGGCAACTGCACGAAGTGAAGTCGCCGATCATCCTGCAGCCCGGGCCGGCGGCCTTGACCGACGGCGTCGACGCCATCGCGCGGATCGTGCGCGCCTGGGCTACTTCGCCACTTCGCGGGTGAAAGTGAGGGTGCGCGTGGGCGCGCCGGCCGGCGTGACCTGCACGGTGAACTGCAGCGTGTCGGGCGGGGTGATCGAGAACGTGCCGACGTTGTCGAGCAAGCCGTCGCCCGTGCGCAGTTCGCGCATCGCGATGTCGATCTTGCGGCCCTGCAGGTCGCGCGCGTTCGCGACGACCTTCGCCGGCATCGCGACGTCGCGGCCTTCTTCGCCCTGTCGCGTGGTCACGAGCAGCATCCACGTCTGTTCGCCGCGGGGAATGCCGTAGGTTTTCGTGACGCTTTCGGGCAAGGCGAGGGTGTTCACGGCGGTCGCATGGATGTGCAGGTCGCCGTCGTGCAGTTCGGCCGGCGGCGGCGCGGCTAGCGCGGGCACCGGCGTGGAACCGCCGCCGCACGCAGCGAGCGCAGCGGCGAGCAAGAGCACGACCACGCGTTCAATCGTTCGCATCGGACAACTCCTTGCCGCGCACGGCGGCAGCGTGCACGGCGCGTTGCACGAGTGCGCGGAAACCGCCGGCTTCGAAGGCTTCGATCGCTGCGTGCGTGGTGCCGTTCGGTGAGGTGACGCGGCGGCGCAATTCCGCGGCGTCGACGTCGCTTTCCATCAACATGCGCCCGGCGCCGAGGATGGTCTGGAACGCGAGGACGCGCGCTGCATCGGCTGACAAACCTTCGGCTTCGCCCGCGGCCTGCATCGCTTCGGCGAGCAGGAACACGTAGGCCGGGCCGCTGCCCGAGACGGCGGTGACGGCATCCATCTGCGCTTCGTCGTCGATCCAAACGGTGCGGCCGGCTGCGCCGAGCAACTGTTGCGTGCGCTCGCGCTGTCGCGCATCGACGCGCGTGTTCGCGAACAGACCTGTGACGCCCGCGCCGAGCAACGCCGGCGTGTTCGGCATCGTGCGCACGATGGGCAGATCGCCGCCGAGCCAACGGTCCAACTGCGCGGTGGTGATCCCCGCGGCGATGGAGACGATCAGCGGGCGCGTGGTTTGCGCGATGGGCGCAAGCGCTTCGCAGACCTCGCGCAGCACCTGCGGTTTGACGCCGAGGACCCACGTGCCGGCGGCGCGCGCGATGGGGGCGTTGGCGGCATCGACGTGCACGCCGAAATCCCGCGCGAGTGCGTCGCGCAGCGCGTCGACCGGTTCGGCCACGTGGATGGCCGAGGCGGGCACTTTGCCGGGCACGAGGCCGCCGATCAGGCTGCGCGCCATGTTGCCGCCGCCGATGAATGCGATGGGGTCGTTCATTGCGCAAGTTTAGCTGCGTGGCGCGCGTTCGCCGAACAGCGCCGTGCCCACGCGCACCATCGTCGCGCCTTGCGCGATGGCCAGTTCGAAGTCTTCGCTCATGCCCATCGACAGCGTGTCCATCGACCGGTGGCGCACGGCGAGGGTGTCGAACAAGGTCGCCATGCGGGCGAAGGCGGCGCGCCGGCGTTCCATGTCTTCGACCGGTGCGGGAATCGCCATCAGGCCGCGCAGCGCGAGCCGGGGCGATGCAGCGGCGACGGCATCGGCCAGTGCATCGGCCTGCTCCGGCCGGCAGCCGTGCTTGCTGGCCTCATCGTCGATGTTCACCTGGATCAGCACGTTGAGCGGGCCGCGATCATCCGGGCGGGCGGCGGCCAGCAGGGGGACGAGCTTGGCGCGATCGACGGTCTGGACCCAGTCGAAGGCGACCGCGGCCGCGCCGGCCTTGTTGGATTGGAGGTGCCCGATGAGGTGCCACTCCAAGCGCGCGTCGGCCAGTTCGGCCTGCTTCCCCAGCGCTTCCTGCACATAGTTCTCGCCGAACGCGCGCTGCCCGGCGGCCGCCAGGGCGGCGATGGCCGCGGCCGGTTGGCGCTTGGACACGGCCAGCAGCCGGGGGGCTGGCCGACCGTACTGCCGAGCCGCGTTCTCAAGTCTTTGAACGACAGCGTCAAGGGCAGGGGTGAGCATCTCGTCGCAACCTCGTGATCGCCGCGGAATCCGCGGTTGACACCGCGGGGAGGGCGGCGCCCATACTGCCCGCGGGGGTGCCACTGCACCAGTCGTTCAACGTTGGCACTTCAATCGCCGTGCGGGGGAGCACGTAATGGATATCGCCGAACTTCTGGCGTTTTCGGTCAAGAACAAAGCCTCGGACCTGCACCTGTCCGCCGGCCTCCCGCCCATGATCCGCGTGGACGGCGACGTCCGCCGCATCAACATCCCGGCGCTGGACCACAAGCAAGTGCACGCGCTGGTCTACGACATCATGTCGGACAAGCAGCGGCGCGATTACGAAGAATTCCTCGAGGTCGACTTCTCCTTCGAGATCCCGGGCCTTGCGCGCTTCCGCGTCAATGCGTTCAACCAGAACCGCGGCGCGGGTGCGGTGTTCCGTACCGTTCCCTCCGAAGTGCTGACGCTCGAAGACCTCGACACGCCGCGCATCTTCAAGGAACTGATCGACCAGCCGCAGGGCCTGATCCTCGTGACCGGCCCCACGGGCTCGGGCAAGTCGACCACGCTGGCGGCGATGCTCGACCACGTGAACAAGAACGAGTACGCGCACATCCTCTCGGTCGAAGACCCGATCGAGTTCGTGCACACCTCGCAGAAGTGCCTGATCAACCAGCGCGAAGTGCATCGCGATACGCACGGCTTCAACGAAGCGCTGCGTTCGGCCTTGCGCGAAGACCCCGACTACATCCTCGTCGGCGAAATGCGCGACATCGAAACCATCCGCCTGGCGCTCACCGCCGCGGAAACCGGCCACCTGGTGTTCGCAACGCTGCATACCTCATCGGCGGCCAAGACCATCGACCGCATCATCGACGTCTTCCCCGCCGGCGAAAAGCCGATGGTCCGCTCGATGCTGTCCGAATCGCTGCGCGCCGTGATTTCGCAGGCGCTGCTGAAGAAAGTCGGCGGTGGCCGTACGGCGGCGTGGGAAATCATGGTCGGCATCCCGGCCATCCGTAACCTGATCCGCGAAGACAAGGTCGCGCAGATGTATTCGGCGATCCAGACCGGTCAGTCGCACGGCATGATGACGCTCGACCAGCACCTCCAGGATCTCGTGAAGCGCGGTCTTGTGACGCGCCAGCACGCCAAGGAATACGCAAAGGACAAGCGACTGTTCGAGTGACAGTCCGGAGCAGACCATGAGCAGCATCGATTTCACCTCGTTCCTCAAGCTGATGGCGCACCAGAAGGCGTCGGACCTGTTCATCACGGCCGGCATGCCGCCGTCGATGAAGGTGCACGGCAAGATCTCGCCCATCACGCAGAACCCGCTCACGCCACAGCAGAGCCGAGATCTCGTGCTGAACGTGATGAACCCGCAGCAGCGCGAAGAGTTCGAAAAGACGCACGAGTGCAACTTCGCCATCGGCGTCGCGGGCGTCGGCCGCTTCCGCGTGTCGTGCTTCTACCAGCGCAACCAGGTCGGCATGGTGCTGCGCCGGATCGAGACGAAGATCCCGAGCGTGGAGGAACTCAACCTCCCGCCGATCATCAAGACGCTGGCGATGACCAAGCGCGGCATCATCATCTTCGTCGGCGCCACCGGTACCGGTAAGTCGACGTCGCTGGCCGCGATGATCGGCTACCGCAACGGCAACTCGACCGGGCATATCATCACCATCGAGGACCCGATCGAATTCGTGCACAAGCACGAGGGCTGCATCATTACGCAGCGCGAAGTGGGCATCGACACCGACAGCTGGGAAGCCGCGCTGAAGAACACGCTGCGCCAGGCGCCGGACGTGATCATGATCGGCGAGGTGCGCACGCGCGAAGGCATGGACCACGCCATCGCCTTCGCCGAAACCGGCCACCTGGTGCTGTGCACGCTGCACGCCAACAACGCCAACCAGGCGATGGACCGCATCATCAACTTCTTCCCGGAAGACCGCCGCGGCCAGTTGCTGATGGACCTCTCGCTCAACCTCAAGGGCGTGGTCGCGCAGCAGCTCATCCCCACGCCCGACGGCAAGGCCCGTCGCGTGGCGATGGAAATCATGCTGGGCACGCCGCTGGTGCAGGACTACATCCGCGACGGCGAGATCCACAAGCTGAAGGAAGTGATGAAGGAATCCACCAACCTCGGCATGAAGACCTTCGACCAGAGCCTGTTCGAGCTGTACCAGGCCGGCGAGATCTCCTACGAGGACGCCCTGCGTTACGCCGACTCGGCGAACGAAGTGCGCCTGCGCATCAAGCTGGCGCAGGGCGGCGATGCGCGCACCCTGGCGCAGGGGCTGGATGGCGTCGAGGTTGCAGAGGCGAGATAACGCCAGTCCAACGCGTAAGGCGATTCACGAAGGGAGCGGGAAACCGCTCCCTTCTGCTTTTTGGGCGACTTGTCGGCAATTCCACTGTACGCAGCTTGCGTACAGTCGTATCATGGATGCCACCTTCGTAGAACTCCCGCCCTTCCAGGGCGCGCTCGCCGACTATCTGGATGACGGCGCCTTCCAGGCGTTGCAACAGTTGCTGCTCGCCGACCCGGAGGCGGGAGATCTGATTCCGGGCGCCGGTGGCCTGCGGAAGGTTCGCTTCCTGGACAAGCGACGCGGCAAGGGCAAGCGCGGTGGCTTGCGAATCATCTATTACTGGTGGCCTGCAGGTGCGCAGTTGTGGTTGTTCGCGATCTACGACAAGAACGAAGTTCGTGATCTCACGCCGCTGCAGCGCACCTTCCTGAAGAAGCTCCTGATCTCCGAACGCAACTCAAGGCATTGACCATGGCGACCAAGCGCACGAAAAAAACCGCTCCCGCGCGTGTGGCCAAGCGGGCCGCGCCGCGCAAGAAGCGCGACCTGTTTGCGGAACTGGTCGCAGGCTTCGACGCATTGCGGGAAGCCCGCGAGGGCAAGCGCACCTTGCGCACGCACGTGGTCTCTTCGCGGACCATCCCCGACGTCAAGCCCGCCGAATTGATCAAGCTCCGCGAGGGCCTGGACTTGTCGCGCCCCGTCTTCGCCGACTTCCTGCGCACCAATCCCCGCACCCTCGAAAACTGGGAGCAGGGGCGCGCGCGCCCCAACGCCCAGGCTGCGGTACTCATCCGGCTTGTCCAGCGTTACCCCGACACCGTGCAACGCCTCGCGACGCTTTAGGCAACCGGGGGTAGAATCCCGCCCATGGAGTCCAACCCGACGCCACTCGCCAATCGGTTGCTGATCGCGCTCCCGGCGCTCACCGATCCGCATTTCGCGCGGAGCGTGGCGCTGGTGTGCCAGCACGATGCCGAGGGCGCGATGGGCGTTGTGGTCAATCGTCCGTCCGAATACACGCTGGGCGATGTCTTCCAGCAGATGGGCATCGACAGCGGCAACGACGACCTTCGCGGGCAGATCGTGCTGTCCGGCGGCCCGGTGCATCCCGAGCGCGGCTTCGTGCTGCACGACGGGGGCGATGGCTGGGATTCGACGATGCAGATCGGCGATGCGCTCTACGTCACCACTTCGCGCGACATCCTCGAAGCGATGGCTGGCGGCGCGGGGCCTTCGAACGCCATCGTCGCGCTCGGCTGCGCGGGTTGGGGCGCGGGGCAACTCGAACAGGAACTCATCGAAGACAGTTGGCTGACCGTGCCGATGGACCCGAGCCTGCTGTTCACCACGCCGCTGGACGCGCGCTGGCAAGCCGCGGCCGGCAGCATCGGCGTGGATCTCACGCAGATGGCCGACCACAGCGGGCACGCCTGATGCGCCTGGACGGCACCGTGCTCGGTTTCGATGTCGGCGCCCGGCGGATCGGCGTCGCGGTCGGCAGCGCGTTCGGCAGTGGCGCACGCGCGCTCGCGGTGATCGACGTGCATGCGCACGGCCCCGACTGGACCGCGATCGATCGCCTGCGTGCCGAATGGCGCCCCGATGGCCTGGTCGTCGGCGATCCGATGACGCTCGAGGGCGGCGACCAACCGATCCGTCGCATGGCCCACGCCTTCGCGCGCGAATTGCACGCGCGCTATCGCTTGCCGGTGGTGCTCGTCGATGAGCGCGCCAGTTCGATCGAAGCCGCGCAACGCTTCGCCGCCGATCGCGCCGAAGGCCGCAAGAAGCGCCGCGACGCCGCCGCGCTGGACGCAGTGGCCGCCGCGGTGATCATCGAACGCTGGCTCGCCGCGCCGCAGGACGCGATCGGCGTGGACGACAGCATCGAAATGCTGCCCAATGGCAGCACCCGACCCATCACAACCCAGAGCGGAGCCGCCGAGTGACCGTCGCCCAGGTGGATGCGCAGGGACGCCTGCGCCATTTCCTCACGCTCGAAGGCCTGCCGCGCACGGTGCTCGTGCGCCTGCTCGACCTCGCGCAGAACTTCGAAGACCGCCGCGGCGACATCTCGCTGCGCAGCACACTGGTCGGTCGCACGGTGTGCACGCTGTTCTTCGAGCCTTCCACGCGCACGCGTTCGAGTTTCCAGATCGCCGCGCAACGCCTCGGTGCCGACGTGCTGACCTTCGATGCGTCCACCTCGTCGACGAGCAAGGGCGAAACCGCGCGCGACACGATGCGCACGCTCGAAGCGATGGGCGTGCACGGCTTCGTCGTGCGCCACAAGGAAGACGGCGCCGTCGCCACGCTCGCGGGCGAGGCGCGCCCCGGCACCGCGCTGATCAACGCCGGCGACGGCCGCATCGCGCATCCCACGCAGGGCCTGCTCGACATGCTCACGCTGCGCCAGGCGAAGGGCTCGGACTTCTCGCGATTGAAGGTCGCCATCGTCGGCGACGTCAAACATTCGCGTGTGGCGCGCACCGATCTGCACGCCTTGCGCACGCTGGGTGCGGGCGAGATCCGCGTGTGCGGCCCGCAGTCGCTATTGCCGACGGACTCGACGCTCGACGGTTGCGTCGTCACGCAGGACTTCGATGCGGCCCTCGAAGGCGTGGACGCGATCATGATGCTGCGCCTGCAACGCGAGCGCATGGAAGAAGGCCTGGTCGGTTCGCTCGACGACTACCACCGCGATTACGGCCTCACCGCGACGCGCCTGCGCCGCGCGGCATCCGACGCCGTGGTGCTGCATCCGGGCCCGATGAACCGTGGCGTGGAAATCGACGACGATGTCGCCGACGGCCCGCAATCGCTCATCCTCCGCCAGGTCGCGAACGGCGTCGCCGCGCGCATGGCGGTGCTGGAAGTGCTGCTCGGCGCCTGACCGCCGCGTTGCGTCCGCGTTCGCGCTCAGCGAACGAGGATGATGCTGGCAAGACCGAGGAAGACGAAGAACCCCATGACGTCGGTGACCGTCGTAAGGATCACGCCGCCGGCCAGCGCGGGATCGAGGTTCATGCGCTTGAGCGTGAGCGGCACGAGCACGCCCGCGCTCGCGGCCGCGAGCAGGTTGATCGTCATCGCCGCGCCGATCACGCCGGCGAGCATCGGGTCGCGGAACCAGGCCCAGGTCGCGAGACCCACGATGCCGCCGAGCATCACGCCGTTCATCAGCGCCACGCGCAGTTCCTTCCATAGCAGGGTGCGCACGTTCGAGGCGCCGACCTGGCCGAGCGCCAGGCCGCGCACCATCAGCGCGAGCACCTGCGTGCCGGCGTTGCCGCCCATGCCCGCGACGATGGGCATCAGCACGGCGAGCGCGACGATGCGGTCGATCGTGGACTGGAATTCTCCGACGACGCTCGAAGCGAGGAACGCGGTGGCGAGGTTGACGCTCAGCCACACGATGCGGCGCCGCCACGCGCGCGGCACGGGCGAGAACAGATCCTCGTCTTCGTCCAGGCCCGCCGCGCCGAGCACCTGGTGTTCGGCCTGTTCGCGGATGATGTCGACGACGTCGTCGATGGTGATGCGGCCGAGCAGGATGTTGTTGTCGTCGACGATCGGCGCGCTGATCCAGTCGTGGTCGGAGAACTGCCGCGCGACTTCGTCCGAGGACTCGTCCACGCCGAGTGCGGGTTGTTCGTCGTCGATCAACTGGTTGATCGGCGTTCCCGGCTCGTGCGTGAGCAGCGACTGCAGCGAGATGCGCCCGAGGTACTGGTGGCGCCGGCTCACGACGTACAGGTGGTCGGTGTGGTCCGGCAGTTCGCCGCGCAGGCGCAGGTAACGCAGGACGACGTCGACCGTGGTGTCGGTGCGGACCGTCACCACGTCGGGGTTCATCAGGCGCCCGGCGGTGTCCTCGTCGTAGGACAGCACCTGTTCCAGGCGCTCGCGGTTCTCGCGGTCCATCGACTTGAGGACTTCGTCGATGACGGTGTCCGGCAGGTCTTCGACCAGGTCGGCGAGGTCGTCGATGTCCAGGTCCTCGACGGCCGCGACGATTTCGTCGGGGTCCATCTCGGCCAGCAGGCTTTCGCGCACGTCGTCGCCGACGTGGACCAGCACCTCGCCGTCGTCTTCGGGATCGACCAGGCCCCACACCACCGTGCGCTTGGCGGGTGGGAGCGATTCGAGCAGGTTGCCGATCTCGGCCGGGGACAGCGTGTTGACCAGGCGGCGCACGGGGCCGAGGCGGCCGCTGTCGAGCGCGTCCGATAACAGACGCAGCTGTCGTGCGGTCTTCTCGTGGCGGATCGCTTCGGCCATTCGGGGTCCGTTGGCGCGTCGCACACGAGGGCGCGACAGGGTCAGGCGTTCATGGCGCGAATTATGGCCTGCGCGGGATGAAGGCGCCTACCCCTGGTGCACGGATTTCGCGAATCCGTTGTCCTCGAGCCAGTCTTCGATGCCCTTGCGGTCCCGCGCGCGCAGCAACGCAGGCGCGTTCGCCCGCAACTTGCCCAGGTCGCTGTTGCGGATCGCACGGCGCAATTCGAGCAGCGTATTGGGGTGCAGGCTGAATTCCCCGAGGCCCAGCGCCAGCAGCAGGGGCGCGAACGTCGCGTCGCCCGCCATCTCGCCGCACACGGCCACCGGCTTCCCGCGGCGATGCGCGATGCGGATGATCTGGTGCAGCAGGCGGATCAGCGCCGGATGCAGCGGCGTGTAGATCTCGCCGAGCGCCTCGTTGTTGCGGTCGGCGGCGAGCAGGTACTGGACCAGGTCGTTGGTGCCGACCGAAAGGAAATCCACCACGCCCACGAAGCCGGGCAGGGCGATCGCCGCGGCCGGCACTTCGATCATCGCGCCGAGCGGGATCACGTCGGCGACCTCGTGGCCTTCGCGACGCACTTCGGCCAACACCTTCTTCAGCAGCCGGCGAACCGAGACGATCTCCTCGCGGCTGCTGATCATCGGCACCAGCACGCGCACCGGGCCGTAGCCCGACGCGCGCGCGATCGCGCGCAACTGCGTGCGGAACAAGGCTTCGCGCGCGAGCGACAAGCGCACGCCGCGCAAGCCGAGAGCGGGGTTGGGTTCGCCTTCGAGCACCAGGCCGCTGCGGTCGGCCTTGTCGGCGCCCAGGTCGAGCGTGCGGATGGTGACCGTGCGGCCCGTCATGCCGAGCACGACGTCGCGATAGGCGCGAAACTGTTCTTCCTCGTCGGGCAGCTCCATGCGCTGCAGGAAGAGAAATTCGGTGCGATACAGGCCCACGCCCGCGGCGCCGAGCGCATGCGCTTCGGCGACGTCCGCGCGCGATTCGGCATTCGCCCACAGCTTGATGTCCACGCCGTCGATCGTGCGCGTGGGTTCGCGGCGCAGTCGGTTGAGCTGGCGGCGTTCGCGCACCTGGTCGCGCATGCGCGAACGATGGCCGCGCAAGTCGTCGGCATTCGGTTCGAGCACGACCAAGCCGCTGGTGCCGTCCACCGCGAGCACGTCGCCGTCGTTCACCCGCAGCAGCGCCTGCGCGGCGCCGACCACGAGCGGCAGATGCAGGCTGCGCGCGAGGATCGCGCTGTGCGACAGCGCGCTGCCGCCCGCGGTCACCACCGCCATCACGCCCTGCTGCTGCAGTTGCGCGAGTTCGGCCGGTGCGATGTTGTCGGTGACCAGGATGTCGCCGGCCAGGCCCTCGACCGGAATTTCGCGACGATGCAAGGCGACGTGGATGCGCCCGATCACCTGGTCGATGTCGTCGATGCGGCTGCGCAGGTACGCATCGTCCATCGTCGTGAAGACATTCGCGATGCGGTCGCGCTGCAGGCGCAGCGCGTAGTCGGCGCTGTAGCGGCCGGTGCGGATCAGGTCGTCCAGGCCCTGCAGAAGCTCGGGATCGTCGAGCAGCAAGGCATGCAGGTCGAGGAACTCGCCGACTTCCTGCGCGAGCGCGCCATGCAGGCGCTGGCGCAGCACGCGCATCTCGCCACGCACGACGTCGATCGCGCCGTGCAGGCGGTCGAGTTCGGCCTCGACCTTGTCGGCTTCGATGTGCTCTTCGCGAACATCCAGCACGTGGGGCAGTCGCACCCGTGCCCGGCCGAGCGCGCTGCCGCGCGAAGCGCCGTGGCCGGGCAGGATCAGACGCATCAGCCGCCCTCGTCGAAGAGGCGTTCGAACAAGTCCGAGACGGCGGCGGCGGCTTGCTCTTCGTCGTCGCCGTCCACGCGCAGCACGACGGGCGTGCCCTGGCCGGCGGCCAGCAGCATCACGCCCATGATGCTCTTGGCGTTGACCTCGCGGCCCTTCGCCGCGATGGTCGCGCCGCAGCGATAGCCGGAAAGCAATTGCACGAGTTTGGCCGTGGCCCGTGCGTGCAGGCCCAGCTTGTTGGCCACCATGAGCTCGCGCTCGATCATGCTCGTCCTTGTCGCTCGGGGTCAGGCGTCATCATGGATCACGCCGTTGCGCGCGCCCGCGCCGGCGACGTTCGGAATCTCCTCGAGATCCATTTCTGCGTAATTCATCACGCGCAGCAGCATCGGCAGGCTCAGGGCCGAGACGCGCTTGACCGGCGTCCCGATGCGCGCGAGCTTCGCGGCGAGGTTGCTCGGGGTGGCGCCGTACAGATCGGTGAGCACCAGCACGCCCTGGCCGCCGTCGACGCGCCGCAAGGCCGCGCTGGCCATCGGCAGCAGGGCGTCGGGATCGGCGTCGAAGGGGACTTCGAAGGCTTCGGTCTTCAACGGCAGCTGGCGCAACAGGCGCGTGGCCACCGACAGCATGGCGCTGCCGATGCCTTCGTGGGTGATGAGCAGGACGCCGACGGTCATGGCCGAAGGTTAGTGCAAGTCAGTCCAGCTCGCGATGGTGCACCGCAACCTCGGCCCACCCCAGATCGCGGCAGTGGCGGGCGAGGCGTTCGGCCAGATACACCGAACGATGGCGGCCGCCCGTGCAGCCGAACGCGACGGTGACATAGCTGCGCGTGTCCGATTGCAGGCGCGGCAGCCAGGTATCGAGGAAGTGTTCGATCTCGCCGGCGTACTGCAGCACTTCCGGCTGCGCCTCCAGGTAATCGGCCACGTCCTTGTCGCGGCCCGACAGCGGGCGCAGGCGGGCATCCCAGTGCGGGTTGGGCAGGCAGCGCGCGTCGAACACGAAGTCCGCATCCGGCGGCACGCCGCGGCGATAGGCGAAGGATTCGAACAGCAGCGACAGGCTCGAGGCCTCGCCCAGCCCGAACTCGGTGATCACCACGCGCCGCAGCTTGTGCACGTTGAGGTTGCTGGTATCGAGCACGACGTCGGCGATCTGGCGCAGCGGCTTGAGCGCCTGGCGTTCCAGCGCGATCGCATCGGCGAGCGCCAGGCCCAGGTGGCTGAGCGGATGGCGGCGGCGCGTGTCGGCGTAACGGCGCAACAGCACGTCGTCGTCGGCGTCGAAGAACAGCAGCTTCGGATCCAGCCCGAGGCCGCCGACTTCCGACAACACGTCGGGAATCAGGCCGAGGTCGCCGCCGCTGCGCACGTCCAGGCCAACGGCGAGTTTTTCCGGACGCACTTCGCCGCGCGTCACGCGCCGCACGAATTCCGGCAGCAGATCGGCCGGCAGGTTGTCGACGCAATAGAACCCGAGATCTTCCAGCGTGTTGAGCGCCACCGACTTGCCCGAACCGGACAGGCCGCTGACGATCATCAACTTCGGGACATCGGGGGTCGGCACCGGAGGTGCGGGAGGCGGCGTGCTCACGTCGTCAGCTGGACCGTTCGAGGAAATGGGAATGGCGCGCCATGAAGGCCGCGGCGGGGTCGACGCCCTTCGCGCGCAGGATATGCACGCGCGCGGCGGCTTCGGTCAGCACGGCCAGGTTGCGGCCGGGCATGACGGGCAGGGTGATCTGCGGAACGTCGAGGTCGAGCAGGCGACGCACGCTCAGGTCCCCGATGATGCGCTCCATGCCGGCGGCCTGCGGTTCCAGGTGCGGCTTGGTCAGGTGCACGATCAGGCGCAGGTATTTGTTCTTCTTCACCGCGGTGTCGCCGAACATCTGGCGCACGTTGAGCACGCCCAGGCCGCGCACTTCCAGCAGGTCCTGCAACAACTCCGGGCACGTGCCGTCGAGCACGTCAGGCGCGATCTGCGTGAACTCCGGCGCATCGTCGGCGACGAGGCGATGGCCGCGCGTCACCAGCTCGAGTGCGAGTTCGCTCTTGCCCGATCCCGATTCGCCGGTGATCAGCACGCCGATCGAATAGATCTCCATGAACACACCGTGCAGCGTCACGCGCGGCGCGAGCGTGCGCGCCAGGTGGTACTGCATGTGGTTGAGCAACTCGTGGCCGCGCCGCGGCGAGAGCCACAACGGCGTGTGCGATTCCTCCGCCGCCTGGATCAAATCTTCCGGAACGCGTTGTTCCTTGCTGATGACCAGCGCGAGCGGGCGCGCCTGCATGATGTGTTCGATCACTTCCCAGCGCGCGCGCGAATCCAGGCCGTCGAGCCACTGCAGCTCCTCGGTCCCGAGGATCTGCACCTTGTTGGGATAGATGATGTTGAGGTAACCGGCCAGCGACGGACGCCGCGCGACGGTCTCCACCGATTCGAGCACGCGCGTTGCGCCCGACTGGCCGGCCACCCATCGCAAACCCAGGCGTTGCTGGTGCAGGTCGAACAATTCCTGCGCCGCGATGCGTTGCGTCATGGAGTGCGTACCGCTTCGTCGGGCGCGTAGGCCGGGTCCAGGAGCACCTTGCGCAGGGCCGACGCATCGGGCGCGGCGCGCAGGGCGTCGCGGAAGCGCGCGTCGGCGAACTGCTCGGCGATCTGCGCGAGCAGTTGCAGGTGTTCCTGCGTGAAATGTTCCGGCACGGCCATCGCGAACACCAGGTCGACCGGTTCGCCGTCGCTCGCGTCGAAATCGATCGGCGTGCGCAGGCGCAGGAACGCGGCGCGTGCATGGTCGAAGGCGTTGGTGCGTCCGTGCGGAATGGCGATGCCGTGCCCGATCGCCGTGCTGCCCAGGCGTTCGCGCTTGCGCAGGCTTTCGGCGATCGCCTGCGTGCCGGCGGGCGAGGCGTCGGAGAGCAGGCCGGCTGCGGCGTCGAGCACGCCGTCGCGGTCCCCGGCTTCTGAGAGCAGGACGACGCGTTCGGCGGCGAGCATCGACTGGAACGGCATCGTCTGCGGATCAGCCGCTGGCCGCGGCATCCCCGCCGCGATGGGAGTCGATGATCTTTTCCTTGTGCTTCATCAACAGGCGATCGAGCTTGTCGGCGAGCAGGTCGATCGCGGCGTACATGTTCTGGGCGGAGGCATCGGCGTGGAGGGTGCGACCGGCGATATTCACGTTGGCTTCGGCGCAATGATCCGTGCGCTCGAGGCGGAGTTGGGTGCGGACGTCGATGGGTTGGTCGAAGTGTCGGGAGAGTCGGGAAAGCTTGGATTCGACGTACTCGCGCAGGGCAGGCGTGACTTCGAGCTGCTGGCCGTAGGTGTCGATGCGCATCGCGGACCTCCTTTGCTCACTTCGGAAAGACAGGATACGCCCGGCGGCCGTGAGGGGAAGTAGGCGGCCGTGGGGCCCCGGATTCAACCGATTCGCAGGCGGTCCTGCGACGAGGGGATGCTCATGGCTTCCCGGTATTTGGCCACCGTTCGCCGCGCGACGGGCACGCCGGAGGCCTTCAGGGACTCGGCCAGGCGGGCGTCGGACAGCGGCTTGCGCGGGTCCTCGGCCTCGACCAGGCGGCGGATCATCGCCTGGATGGCGGTGCTGGACGCCTCACCGCCCGACCCGGTGTCGATGCCCGAGGCGAAAAACGCGCGCAGCGGGATGGTGCCGCGCGGGGTGCGCACGAACTTGCGTGCGATCGCGCGCGAAATCGTGGATTCGTGCAGGCCCACTTCGCCGGCGACTTCGCGCAGCGTGAGCGGACGCAGCGCCTGGTCGCCGAATTCCAGGAACGCCGACTGCTGCCGCAACAGGCAGCGCATCACCTTGAGCAAGGTATCGCCGCGCGCTTCGAGCGACTTGAGCAACCAGCGCGCTTCCTGCAGGCGACCGCGCAGGTACACCGCGTCGTTCTCGCTCGCCGAGCGGATCATGCGTTCGTAACCGCGATGGATCGAGATGCGCGGCCGCGCACCGGCCGCGAGCGCGACGCGCCACTGGCCCTGCTGGCGCCACACCACGCAATCGGGCGTGACATAGGTATCGGCGGACAAGCCGCCCAACTGCGCACCGGGGCGCGGTTCGAGCGAGCGCAGCAGGTGCACCGCCAGTTCGATGTCCGCGTGCGGGCGATGCAGTTCGTTCGCCAGGCCTGCCACGCCGATGCGCGGCAGGCGTTCCAGCGGGCCGTCGGCCATCTTCTTCGCCAGCTCGCGGCCCGGTGTTTCCTCCGGCAGCATGGCCAGCTGGATGAGCAGGCATTCGTTGAGCGAACGCGCGCCCACGCCCGGCGGATCGAAGCGCTGCACCTGGTGCAACACGGTCAGGATCTCGTTGGGCTGCGCGGTGACTTCCGGCTGCAGGCTCTCGGCGATCGCCTCGAGCGTTTCGCGCAGGTAACCGTCGTCGTCGATCGCTTCGATGATCGCCACGCCGATCGCGCGATCGCGCAGCGACAGGTGGCTCAGGTGCAGTTGCCACAACAGGTGGTCCTGCAGCGTCTCGTCTTCGGCCACCTGTTCGGCGATCGGTTCTTCGCTGTCGGCCGGGCCGATGCGTTCGTACCAGGTTTCGTCGCCGTCCCAGGCCGAGGCATCGGAGGGCGGTGCGTCGTCGTGCTCGTGGTCGGCGCCGTTGCCGTTGGTGTGTCCATCGCCCGGAAGGGGGTCGAGCTGCGCGGGCTCTTCCCAGTCCAGCAGCGGGTTGCTCTCCACCGCACTGGCGATCTCGATCTCCAGTTCCGCGGTCGACAGCTGTAACAAACGAATGGCCTGACGCAACTGCGGCGTCATGACCAAATGTTGTCCCAGCGATGTCTGGAGGCGGGGCTTCATGTCGAGTCCAACGGTGTCGGTGGGAACCGACGGCCGGACGCGACGGACCTACAGGCGGAAAGCTTCGCCCAGGTACACGCGGCGGACGTCGGGGTTCGCCAGCAGCGCGTCCGGCGCCCCCTGCGCGAGCACGCTGCCTTCGTTGAGAATATACGCGCGGTCGCAGATGCCCAAGGTCTCGCGCACGTTGTGATCCGTGATGAGCACCCCGATCCCGCGCGATTTCAGGTGGCGAACGATGCGCTGGATCTCGCCCACGGAGATCGGGTCGACGCCGGCGAAGGGTTCGTCGAGCAACATCAGGCGCGGCTTGGCGGCCAGTGCGCGGGCGATTTCGACCCGGCGCCGCTCGCCGCCGGACAGGCTGGCGCCCATCTGGCCGGCGACATGGCCGACCTGGAGTTCGTCCATGAGCGACTCGAGCTCGCGCTCGCGCGCGTTGTCGTCGAGGTCTTCGCGCAGCTCGAGCACCAGGCGGATGTTGTCGGCGACCGACAGCTTGCGGAACACCGAGGGTTCCTGCGGCAGGTAGCCCACGCCCAGGCGCGCGCGGGTGTACATCGGATCGCCGGTGATATCGCGCCCATCGAGCACGATCTGCCCGGCGTCGGCCGGCACCAGGCCGACGATCATGTAGAAACAGGTGGTCTTGCCCGCGCCGTTCGGGCCAAGCAGGCCGACGACTTCGCCGGCATCGAGCGTCAGCCCGAAGTCGCGGACGACGGCGCGCGTGCGATACGACTTGCGCAACCCTTGCGCGACCAGCATCAGCGACTGCCCTGTTGCTGGGCCTTCGGCACGAACTGCATCTTCACGCGCCCGTTGCCTTCACCGGTGCCCTGCACCTGGCCGGAGTGCATGTTGTACGCAATGCGCCCACCGGCGATGTTGCCGCGACCGGGCTGGTCGATCAGCGCATCGCCCGTGAAGACGACCGTGTCGGTGGCCATGTCGTAGTCGACGTTCTGCGCACGCGCCTTGATCGTCGAACCGTCGTCGAGTTCCTGCGTCATCTGCACCGGGCTGCCGGTGAACTGCACGCGGCGGATGTCGCCGTTGGCGCGATGGATCACCGCGCGGCCGGCGAGGATCACCATCGAGCCCTGGGTGATGTGCACGTTGCCGGTGAGCACGCACTGGCCGGTGTCGCTGAGCGAACAATCGCTGCCGCCGGCCTCGACGTTCATCGGCTGGCTGCGGTCCGACGTGCGCGCACCCGCGACGGCGGCCACGCCCAGGAGCGACAGCGCAAACCAGCGGAGCAGATCAGGGCGCAACGGACGACGGGACATAGCGGGCCTTTACGTTCGACGAGAAGCGGACGCGCTTGGAATCCAGCCGCGCATCCATGCCTTGACCGCGAAGTATAGAGCCCGGCTGGACCACCGTGACCGTCCCCGGAGAGGTGGCCCGGTTGGCCTGCGGGAAGACGTTCAGCCGCTCGGTGGCGATCGTCACGTGGCGGTCGGCGCCGCTGGCGGTCTTCGCATCGACGTCGCCGAGCAGCCGCAGTTCGTCGCCGTTCGCGCTCACCCAGCCGGTTTTCGAGCGCACTTCCCAACCCGCTTCACGCGTCGGGGCCTGCCCGGCGCCGGGCGAGACGGGGATGTAGAACACCGGCGTCTGGATGGTCATCGTCTGGTCGCCCGGGCTGCGCGCCAGCTTCGGCGCCTGCAGCGTGAAGGACTCCCGGCCCTGCTTGTCGAGCACGATGGCCTCGAAATTGGTCAGGACGTAATCCGAGCGACCGTTGTCGGCGTTGCCGACGCGGTTCTTCGGACGGTGCTTCCAGACCGACAACCCCATGCCCAACGCAACGACGAACAGGACGAGCAACAGCAGCCCCCGCTTGCTGATCAAACGTCCGAAGTCCGGTCGCTCCATCGTCACGAAGCCCGCTCCACGCGCACGCCGGTGACGTGCACGATGTCGGCGAGCAGGTCTTCGGCATGTCCTTGCGCGGCGAGCAGCAGATCGCAGACTTCGCGCGCCGCGCCTTCACCGCCGCGCGTGTGCGTGCGCCAATGCACGCGATCGCGCGTCCACGGATGCGCCTGCGCCGGCGCGACCGACAACCCGACCTGCAGCATCACGCGCAGATCGGCCAGGTCGTCGCCCATGAAGCACACCTGGTCCAGCGTGAGCCCCAGGCGCTGCGCGATGCCTTCCACGCACGCGAGCTTGTCGCTCACGCCGGTGTGCGATTCCACGCCCAGTTCGGCCGCGCGTTTTTCCGCCGCCGCGCTGGCGCGTGCCGTGACGAACGCCACCGCGATGCCCTTGCGCTGGATCAGCTTCAAGCCGAGCCCGTCGAACACGTGGAAGGCCTTGGATTCGTTGCCGGCGCTGTCGATGATCAGGCGCCCGTCGGTGAGCGTGCCGTCGACGTCGAAACACGCCAGGCGGATCTTCTGCGCGCGTTCGCGGATGTCGGCGGGGAAGTCGTTGAGGTGCGAGTAATTCATGTCAGACGACCCGGGCGCGGAGGAGATCGTGGATGTTCAGCGCGCCGACGACGCGACGGTCATCGTCCACGACGAGCAGGGCGTTGATCTTGTGTTCTTCCATCAGTTGGGCGGCTTCCACCGCCAGCGCATTGGCGCCGATGACTTTCGGCGCGCGCGTCATCACCGAGGCGATCGGCGTGGCGCGCACGTCGATGCTCGCATCGTCGAGCGTGCGGCGCAGGTCGCCGTCGGTGTAGAGGCCGAGCAGGCGGCCGTCGGCATCGACCACCGCGCTCATGCCCAGGCGCTTGCGGCTCATCTCGACGAGCGTTTCGCTGAGCGTTGCGGTTTCGCGCACGCGCGGCACCTCGTCGCCGGCGTGCATCACGTCGCGGATGTGCAGCAACAAGCGACGGCCCAGGGCACCCGCCGGATGCGAGCGCGCGAAATCCTCGGCGGTGAAGCCGCGCGCTTCGAGCAAGGCGACCGCGAGTGCGTCGCCGAGCGCGAGCGCGGCGGTGGTGCTGGCCGTGGGCGCGAGGGCGAGCGGGCAGGCTTCGGCCGGCACGCTGGCATCCAGGTGGACGTCGGCTTCGCGCGCGAGCGAGGAACCGGGGCGGCCCGTCATCGCGATGAGCAGGTTCTTCTGGCGCTTGAGGCCGGGCAACACGGTGAGCAGCTCATCGCTCTCGCCGGAATAAGAGAGCGCGAGCACGATGTCGGCGTCGGTGATCATGCCCAGGTCGCCGTGCGCGGCTTCGCCCGGATGCACGAAGAAACTCGGCGTGCCGGTGGAGGCCAGGGTCGCGGCGATCTTGCGCGCGACATGCCCCGACTTGCCCATGCCCGTGCACACCACGCGGCCCTTGCAGGCGAGCATGGCCCGGCAGGCGTCGGTGAACGCACCGTCGAGCCGGCCGGCGACCGCTTCCAGGCCCTGGACCTCGATGGCGATGACGCGGCGGCCGCTGGCGGCGAAGTCGAAGCCGGTGGCGTCCTGGGGAAGAGGGCGAGTCGCCATGGATGCGGATGCTCCGGGGCAGGCGGAAGACCGGGGTGGCGTTCCGCTAAACTGAAGGACGCAGTTTACAGGACCGCCCCGGAATGAACGCCGACACCATCCGCCACCTGATCGAACAAGGCCTGCCCGGCGCGCGTGCGCAGGTGCAAGGGGAGGACGGCGTGCATTTCGAAGCCACGGTCGTGTTCGCCGATTTCCAGGGCAAGTTGCCGCTCGCCCGCCATCGCATGGTGTACGCCACGCTCGGCGACCGCATGGGCGGCGAGATCCACGCACTGGCCCTCAAGACGCTCACGCCCGACGAGGCGAACGCCTGACATGCAGAAGATCCAGATCGAGGGCGGCGCGCCGCTCAACGGCGACGTGCAGATTTCCGGCGCCAAGAACGCGGTATTGCCGATCCTGTGCGCAACCTTGCTGGCCGACGAACCCGTCGAGATCAGCAACGTCCCGCACCTCCACGATGTGGTGACCACCGCCAAGCTGCTCGCCGGCCTGGGTGCGGAGATCACGGTCGACCAGGGCACGATCGGCAAGGGCAGCGAGAGCGGGATCGTGGTCGATCCGCGCAGCGTCAACAGCCATGTCGCGCCCTACGAGTTGGTCAAGACGATGCGCGCGTCGGTACTCGTGCTCGGGCCCTTGCTCGCGAAGTACGGCGCGGCCGAGGTGTCCTTGCCCGGTGGTTGCGCGATCGGTTCGCGCCCCGTGGATCTGCACATCAAGGGCATGCAGGCGCTCGGCGCGGAAATCAGCGTCGATCACGGCTTCATCAAGGCGCGCGCGGATCGCCTGAAGGGCGGGCGCGTGGTGTTCGACATGGTGAGTGTCGGCGCCACCGAGAATGTGTTGATGGCGGCGTGCCTGGCCTCGGGTACCAGCATTTTGGAAAACGCCGCGATGGAGCCGGAGATCGTCGATCTCGCGGACTGCCTCAATGCGATGGGCGCGCAGATCGAAGGCGCAGGCAGCAATCGCATCGTCGTGCACGGTGTGGAGCGCATGCACGGTGCGAAGCATGCGGTGGTCGCCGACCGCATCGAAACCGGGACGTTCCTCGTCGCCGGTGCGATGACGGGCGGGCGGATCACGGCGCGTCGCACGCGGCCGGAAACCCTGGACGCGGTGCTGGAGAAGTTGATGCAGGCCGGCGCGCAGATCGAGGTCGAAGGCGATCGGATCACGCTCGACATGCAGGGGCGTCGCCCGAAGGCGGTGAATCTCACGACGGCGCCGCATCCGGCGTTCCCGACGGACATGCAGGCGCAGTTCATGGCGCTCAATTGCATCGCCGAAGGCGTGGGCGTGATCAACGAGACGATCTTCGAGAATCGTTTCATGCACGTGCAGGAGTTGCAGCGCCTGGGTGCGGACATTCGCGTCGAGGGGCACACGGCGATCGTGCGCGGCGTGGAGAAGCTGAGCGGTGCGCCGGTGATGGCGACGGATCTGCGTGCTTCGGCTTCGTTGATCCTCGCGGGCCTGGTGGCCGATGGCGAGACGGTGATCGATCGTATTTATCACCTGGATCGCGGGTACGAGAACATCGAAGAGAAGTTGTCGGGCCTGGGCGCGCGGATTCGGCGCGTCGGCTGAGGGCTGCCGCGTCACGTCGCGGAGACTCCGGTTTCTGCATGCTCGGAGGCTCTCGTCATCGAGGCCTTCGATCATGACTTCTCCGATCACGGGCGAGGTGTCCAACAGTAAGGTCGCCGCTGTTTTTCCGCAGGAGATGGCTGCACGTCAGGCGGCGGAAGGTGTCAGTGCGGCGCTGTCGTTGGGTGCGGCGCAGGTGCAGGTCATCACGCCTGCCGAGCCGCATCCGGGGCGCAAGATGGAGCCGGAAAGCGCGGGGATCTGGCGCACGATCGTCGTCGCGCACGTCAAGCTGGGCATCGTTGGGATTGTCGTGGGGGCGCTCGTGTTTTTCGGAATGCGTGCGGCCGGGATTCCCTTCATCGTGAATTCGCCGGTAGCCGCAGCATTGGTGCTGATGGGCTTTGGCGGTGTCGCTGGGTTGATGCTCGGTGGGTTGGTGTCTCTGCGGCCTGATCACGATCGTTACGTGGCGGCGACGCGGGATGCGATGGCGGCGGGGAGCACGACGGTCGTGGTGCATGCGTTTTCGGAGGAGCAGCGTGCGCAGGCGGCCGAGTTTCTGCGGGCGCAGGGTGGCGAGGTGACGTCCACCCTTTGAAATGGATTCCACCTCCCCTCCGGGGAGGTCAAAAAGAAGCCCGCCGCATGGCGGGTTTCTTTTTGGGTGGGGTTGGGTGCGCTGCGGAAGCCCGCTCGAAACCCATCAGCGCGCCGCCGGGAACGTGGAGAGTTCCGAATTTTTTTGGGAAAAAAATTTGAAACTCTCCACGCTGCGGCATCACCTTGCGGGTCGCTTCGATCAAGGGGGTTTCGCCCGAGCCTTCATTGGGGGCTGCAAAGCAAGCTTTGCAGGCAGCCGATCGTTGGCGGGAGAGCGAAGAGCGGAGCAGGGTTCGCCCTCGCGCCGACGCACTCGGTTCGGTAGGCTGCGCCACAGTCAGGCGCGCTGACGATCGGACCAACGCGACCTCAAGGGGAGAGGCGATGAGAGAAGGCTGGTACGAGGACGACTACCTGCTGTTGTTTGATCCAGACGAGGTGCCGTCCGTTTCCGCTCGATACGAAATAGCGAGATGGCTGCCTGCGTACTCGGTGATCGGGTTGCGGAGCTGGGAGGCGTTGCTTGTCCAGGACGCGGCCGGCGGGAAGTTCTCGGTTCCATGCGTCCCTATTTCCAATGCGCACCTGACGTCGGTCACCGCTCCGCCGAGTGATGCCGTGTTGGCCGCCGACGCGCGGCTCTCCGGCAAGATCATGTGGCGCCTGACGCCGATCGCGTTCGGTGGCAGTCCAACCGATGAAGCCAACGTGCATTGGGTGACGCCGGAGCAGCATGCACAGCTGGTGGTGTTTTGGAATGCGCGTTTCCTGGAAGCGAAGGCAGCGGCACATGTTCAAACACAGATGCCAGGTTGAAGACCAACGTGTCCTGGCGCAGCGGGCCAATCCACTCGATGCGTCGTGGAACGAGTGGACGTTGGTCGTTTGTCCGAAATGCAAGACGCTCAGGGAATGGCAGCACCATTCGGACGAGCAGATGCACGGTGGCGATCTGCAAATTTCTGCAATTCCAACGACAGATTATTTGCACCATATTTATGGTCTCGCCGAGTCGGATGTCGCACTGATTCTCGGGCGCCGGAAAAAGGTGCGCAGGTACAACCGCCACACGGGAATCGTGGAAGAGCACGACGACTAGCGAAGCAACCCTTTGGGCCAACGCGGGATCCCCAGGATGAGAAGTGAGCTCGAGCAATTGCTGTCCCTGGGGCCGCTGACCAGTGAGTTCGCCCCCGACGTGGCGCTCCTGGAGCAGCAGGAAAACCTGGTCCTGGCGCTCACCGCGCCGGCGACCGACGAAGAAGCACGCGCGGCGATGGCGTTGTTCGGGGCGGATGGTTGCTTCGGACTGGCTTGGGCGGTCCTGCATTTCGTGGAGTCGGCACCCGGTTGGCCGATCCGGGAATGCATGGCGGACGAATCCAGTTACTGGGTTGGTGTCATGCGCGAGCGGTCGGCGAATGCGGCACCCGATACTCGTGGAACGGATGACAAAGTGGATCTGCTCCAATAACCCATGGGAACCACATACCGATTCATCGCCTCCCCATCCGAACCACGTTGCCGGAACTGAAAGCAGACCCCGAATACAAGCGAATCGAAGCGCAGGTTTCTGCTGCCGGCAAAGCTCCGTAACAAGCGCAAAGGGAGTGCACGGATGGCGGTTGGAAAGAACAAGGAACTGCCCTCGAAAGCCTGCCCGGCCTGTCGCGGGGCGGGGTGGATGAAATGCCCGACCTGTCATGGGGTGGAAGGCCGTACGACTGCCAAACGTGCAGTGCGTTCGCAGCCTCCCTTGGGAGAAGCGGTCGCGTCCCGTGTGTGCGGTGCAAGGGCGACGGCCAGGTCGCTCGCACCTGATCAGACGGATCGCACCATCCACTCTTCCGGAGAGAAAAGGACCGCAATGCAAACGTTGCTGCAAGCTGTGAGGAAATGGCGCCGTCAGCGCAGCCCCGCGATTGCGCTGAACGGCGCTGCGGTATCAATCAACGGTTGTGGCCTCGCGACGCTGGCGGACTATGAAGCGGCGCTTGGCGCCCATTCGCGAAAGCTGGACGCCCTCCAGGCCAAAAACACGCTGTATTTCTAGGATCGCGCCGGAATCGTCGCGTACGCACCGCTGTCGTCGGACAGGATTGCATCCTTCACCGCGTACTTGGCCAGGGGCCCATCTTCCGTATCGCCCAAAACCAGATTCGCGGGTTCACTGACGATCAATGGCGTACGGATTACACGCGAATCAACGCTTTCGTCGATTCGGCGCCTTCCTTTTCTGGATCGCCTGGACGACAACCAGTATTCCCACGACCAGGTGGCGCAATTCGCTGTCGATGGCTCGCAAACCAGCGTGTTGTTCAGCTTCAATCGCAAGGCCCATGCATTTGAATTTGAACCCCGAGTCCACTCATTTGCGGTGGATTTTGGAAAGGCGAAATGACATGACGAACTTCGCAAGATCCTTGGCATTAACGACCTTGCTGTCGTGCTTCGGCGCCTCTGCCTCGGAAGCGATCCGCGCGCCGCAGTACTGGTTGTTCCTGATCCAGAAGGATTTCGAGGCGTCGTGCAAGGTCGAGCGTTTCAAGGTCGGTACCGTCGTCGCCGGATACAACGGTCTCAGGGAAGAGCAGTGGTTCTTGCACACGTGCCACGGGGACGTCGAATATTGGGTCTCCTACTACCCGGAATCGGCATTCCCGGACCGCGCTACCCAATACGAAGTCCGACCCGTGACGCTGACTGGCGGCGGACATCAGCGGCCCGAGTAGCCGCCTGGAGTCGATATGTGCAGGAACATCAAAACCCTTTTCAACTTCGCCCCGCCGGCGACGGACGACGAAATTCGCGCCTCGGCTGTGCAATTCGTCCGCAAGCTGAGTGGGTTCAACGCGCCATCGAAGGCCAACGAAGCGGCCTTCAACCTGGCCGTGCAACAAGTCAGCGACGCAGCCACGACGCTCATCAATTCGCTCACCACCTTCAGCCCGCCGAAGAACCGGGAAGAAGAGCGGAGCAAAGCCGCGATCCTGTCGGCCAAGCGCTTTCCGAACAGCGCCGCCAGATCGAAGCCGCTTCGCGACTCGGCCTGATACAAGCAGGCCACCATGCGCGACGGGGACATCGACTATGCCGCGTACACGGTGCGCGAACTCGAAGAAGCGCTCGCGGGCATTGATCGCCGCCGGTATCCGAAGAACGATGCAAACCTTCGCGCCGCTTACGAGCGACTGACATCGAGGACACCGCCGCCACCACCTGCGCCGGAACCTGTACGCGAATTGCCTGCAGTCAGTCGGCCGCTACCGAAATACGACGAACACGGCCGATACATTCCCAATCAGATCGACGGCATCGAACGGGTCAGCTATCTCGCCTTTTCGGCGGTGATCCTGGCCTATGGCACCTACGGCGTCTCGACCAATGACCTTTACATACCGCGCCGAAGGCACGGCATCCATTTACACGACACCCCGGCCTGGCTCGTTTACGGCGCCATCGTATGCGCCTGCCTGGTCATGCTGTCCGTCTTTCGTCGACCACTACGACCGGCGGGACAACGAGAACAACTACCGGGTCTTTGCAAAAACCTTCATGGTGATCGGCTGGACCCTGTTCGGCCTCTCGCTGGTGTTCGATATGGTGCTTCGCGGCAAGGGAACGTGACTGGGCAGCACTCGCACTCACCAGGCAGACCTCGTACGCGCGCGCAAGGTGCGCAAAGATGCGCTCGACGTTCTCGTAGCTTTTGCCGTGATCCAGCTCGGTCCCCGGCATGCGGGGCCGGCTTTCGATCGAGAGGCGGGAAGTCCCCGCATCCGCCGCCTCGGCGCTGACCACGATCACCTCGCCGAACGTCCGAAACGACATTCCGATGCGCGCCTCAAGCGTCCTGCCGGCCATTTTCGCGACCTTGCTCTTGCGCAGCGACAGCACGGCATCCCGCGCCGCGAGGAGGGCCTGGTCCGGACCACAGTCGATCGTGACAACGCGCGTCTGGCGCACTTCGCCCGCGAGCTCCTTGTTCGGGAACTGCAGCGGATCGACGTAACGCCGATGAAGCCAACGCATCGATAGGCCAAACGCCATGATGCCTGCCGCGTTGACTGCGGCAACGAACAACGCGCTCTTGGAATCCATCCAGCATCCCCTTCTGCTGACGCCAGTTTGTCCCGAGATGCCACGTTGCGGAAAGATTCCGAGCGGGGCAGTAAAGTAGGGGCGACCATCGGCGGGGGAGAGTTCATGGACACCGCGCTATCGATAGCCGCCGGCGTCATCATCCTGCTGGCGACGGTTTTCTTCGCCATTTACGTCACATGGCTTTTCGCAACCCGCATCCGCTCCCGCGAATCCGCGCCAAAAAGTTTCCTGCGATGGCTGCGAGACCTATACGACCTCGCACTCGGCCTGTAGCCGCCAACAGGCGGCCCCGCTTCACCCATCAAATCACCGCGAAGGCACCTTGCCCGAGAGAGGACATCGCGCTGGCGAGGACATGCACCCACGTATGCCGCGATGTCCTCGACGGGCAAGGTGCCGGCCCGTCGGGTGTGCTGGCAGTCGGCGCGCATCCATCCACTCGCGACGCCCCCCACTCACCAAGTGCTGTCGCGCGAAACGACTCGCTACGCGCAGCGGTGCGTCGTGTTGGAGGCCGCATTGCGGAGCGTGAGCTCTTGCGGAGCAATGCGGCCTCCAATGCGGCGTGCCGATGCGCAACTCTGGTGGACACGCCCCCCACCCACACGACGCCAATTCGTCGAACAAAAAAAGCCCCGCATCGCGCGGGGCCTTTGATCACTTCATCGACTTGAGCTGCAAATCGACCTCATCCTGCCCATCCTTCCGCTGCAGGATCCGCGCAGGCGCAGGCATCCCATCGACGATCCACACCAACGTCTGCTTGTTCCCGTCCGTGCGCTCCACCTTCGTCGCCTGCCGCGCCTTCCCGCCGACCGTGATCGACTCCTTCCCGGCCACCGTGTACACCATGTCCTTCGCACGCCCATCGTCGACCATCCGATAACGCAACGGCTTCCCCGCGGCGACATCACGCGCCAGCGCAAGATTCACCAACATCGCATCCAGATCCCCAGGCTTGAGCTCCACCGGCCCCGCACGATCCGGCTTCACGTTGCCCGTCCACGTCGCGACACCCTTGTCCCAATCGTACTGCGCGTTCTTCACGACCTTCTTGATCAAGACCGACGAATTGTCGCTGCCCGACACCGGACGCCACTGCCCGCCGTTCTCCTCGAACATCGTCACCTGGCTCAACGACGCAAGACTGCTCTGGATACTCAACGAATACTTCCACTGCGCACCCGCGGGCGCGAGCTGCATGTGCGCATTGCCTTCCATGCCCATGTAATTGGCCACGTACTCGGCATTGAACGACTTCAGCGACGGCCCCGCGGCGAACGCAGGCACCGACACGCACGCCAGCAAAGCGGAAGCGACGAACGCGCGACGGAAACGATTGAAAGAACGCATGGGCAAGCTTCCTATTGGTACGCGACCAGTTGCAGTTCGAGATCCCCGTCATCGTCGTGCTGCACGATGCGGACGGGCGTCGGAACGGATTCGACGACCCAGAAAGTGGTGGCATTCCCGCCGCCGCGCACGCGATCCACGCGCAATGCGGCATAAGCCAGATCATCGACAACCTGCGACTCGCGCGCGGCGGCGACGCGGTACTCCTGGTCGCGCGCACGCCCATCGTCGACGAACCGATAGTGCAGGGTGGCCCCGGGGGCCGCGTCGCGCAACATCGCCAGGTTGATCAGCAGCGCGTTCATGTCCCCGGCCTGCAGCGGCACCGGCGCGCGGCGGGTCTTCTTCACATCGCCCGTCCACTGCGCGAGATTGCGAGACCAATCGTAGGTCCCGGTGATCTGCTTGCGGCTGAAGAGCGCTTTCCGCACGGTCGCCTGGCTCAGCGGGCGGAAGCCGCCGGGGGTTTCGTCGAAGACCGTGCTCTGCTGCAAATCGAGGTTGGCCAGCGACATCAGGCCGTGGGTGGCCTCGATGCGCAGGTCGATGCGCCAGCGGGCGTGGTCGAGGGCCACCAGCTCCAGCGTGGCGTCGCCGAGCGGCTTGCCGTCGCGGAAAACCGCATAGCGTGCGTTGAAGGGAAACAACGCCTGGACAGCCGGTTCCGCTGGCGCGACCGTGGTCGTCGCCGGCGCAGGTGCCTGCTGCGCGACCGCCGGGCACGCCCCTGCGACCACGACCAGCGCGGCAAGCAGCAGGGGAGAGGCGAGCGATTTCACCGGGTCGGTAACGCCAGACAGTCGAGTTCGGCGGAATCTAAGGGCAGCGGAGCCAACAGGGGATGACCGTCGAGCAGGGCCGTGTCGCCCTGTTCAGCGATCCGGCCCGCCACCGCCAGGCCCAGGACCTTGACCAGCAAGGGGTGTTCGGCGGCGAGCACGCGTTCGGCCAGCGCGTCGGGCGTGTCGCCGGGCAACACCGGCACGCGGGCCTGCGCGATGACAGCGCCGGCGTCGAGCTCGGGGCTGACGAAGTGGACGCTCGCGCCGTGTTCGGCGGCGCCGTCGGCGATCGCGCGTGCATGCGTCTTCAGACCGCGATACGCCGGCAGCAGCGAGGGATGGATGTTGAGCACGCGTCCGCGGAAGCGTTCGACGAAGGTCTCATCGAGCACGCGCAGATAGCCCGCGCACACGATCCAGTCCGGTTGCACCGCATCGAGCGCATCGGCGAGTTCGGCGTCGAATTCCTCGCGCGGCGCATACGACTTCGCATCGCGGCTCCAGCGCAATTCCGCGGGCACGCGTTCGAGCGCCGGCGCATTGAGCCGATTGGAGAACACGCCGACGATGTCCGCATCGAGGGAACCGGCGGCGATCGCATCCAGCAACGCCTGCAGGTTGGTGCCGCGCCCGGAGGCGAGGACGGCGAGGCGGCGCATCGGCAGGTGCCTCAACCGATGCGCACGCGTTCCGCGCCGCTGGCCGCCACGACCTGCCCGATCTCGCGATGCGCGAGGCCGAGGCGTTTCAGATCGTCGGACACCGCGGACACCGCATCGCGCGCGAGGACGAGCACGAAGCCCACGCCGCAGTTGAACGTGCGCCACATTTCTTCGCGCGGCACCGCGCCTTCGCGCTGCAGCCAGTCGAACACGGGCGGCAGCACGATGGCCGATGCTTCGATGTCGAGGCCCAGGCCTTCGGGGATCACGCGGATGATGTTCTCGGTGAGGCCGCCGCCGGTGATGTGCGCCATGGCGTGGAGATCGTGCTTGGCGAGCAGTTCGAGGATCGGCTTGACGTACAACTGCGTCGGCGCCATCAGCGCATCGACGAGCTTCACGCCGCCGACGTCGATCTCGGCCGGGCGGCCCGCGCGATCGTAGATGCGGCGGACCAGCGAGTAACCATTGGAATGCGGACCCGAGGACGCGATGCCGAGCAGCACGTCGCCCGCGCGCACCTTCGCGCCGTCGAGGATCTGCGACTTCTCGACCGCGGCCACGCAGAAGCCGGCCAGGTCGTATTCGCCCGGCGGGTACATGTCGGGCATCTCGGCGGTCTCGCCGCCGATCAATGCGCAGCCGGAGAGTTCGCAGCCCTTGGCGATGCCGCCGACGACGGCGACCGTCGTGTCGACATCGAGCTTGCCGGTGGCGAAATAGTCGAGGAAGAACAGCGGCTCGGCGCCCTGCACGAGGACGTCGTTGACGCACATCGCGACCAGGTCGATGCCGATGGTGTCGTGGCGATTGAGCTGCTGGGCCAGCTTGAGCTTGGTGCCCACGCCGTCGGTGCCCGAGACCAGCACCGGTTCCCTGTACTTGCCCGACAGGTCGAACAGCGCGCCGAAGCCGCCCAGGCCGCCCATCACTTCGGGCCGGAAACTGCGCTTGACCAGCGGCTTGATGCGTTCGACGACTTCGTTGCCCGCGTCGATGTCGACGCCGGCGTCCCGGTAGGTAAGCGGAGTGGGGGTGGTCACGCGGGTGGCCATTGGACGCCGGAAAGCGGCAAGGAGGAGGATTTTAGCAGGCGCGGCGGACGCGCCGGGTTGGCGCTGCGGGCAAGCCTGCGGCACCATGCAGGCCGTCGAGCAGGCAAGGATGGATCGATGCACCTGGCATTTCGCATGGGCAAGGCGTTCGCGGCCGCGGCGGTGTTGTGGCTGGCGAGCGGTTCTGCGTTCGCGCAACGCACCGAGGGCGACGTCGTCGCCGGCGCGCACGGCCTCTACGAGGCCGAGGTGAAGGTGAACAGCCAGGGCGAGGCCGAGCGCAACGCGGGCTTCGCGCGCGCCATGACCATCGTGCTGGGCAAGCTCACCGGCGATCGGTCCGCGCCGAGCCGGCCGGGGGTGGGGCAGGAGCTGCGCCACGCCAGGGATTTCGTGAAGAGCTACGACTACAAGCAGGACGAGGGCCGCTCGAGCACGGGCGCGCCGACGTTCAACACGACGCTGGTCGTCCGCTTCGACCCCGAACAGATCGACGGCATCGCCGCCACGCTCGGGCTGCCGGTGTGGGCCGAGCCGCGGCCCAAGCCGGTGCTGTGGCTGGCGATCGACGACGGACGCGGTCCGCGCCTGGTCGCGCTGGCGCAGACCAACGCCGCGCGCGCCGTGCTCGATCGCGCGCAGGAACGCGGCTATCGCCTCGGCCTGCCCTCGGGCAGCGCCGCCGAACAAGCGGCCGTCGGCGCCATCTGGCGTGGCGATACGGCCGCCATCGCACGCGCTTCCTCGCGCTATAGCCCGCCGATGCAGTTGATCGGCAAGCTGTATCGCACCACGGGCGGCGGCGGCTGGACCGCCGATTGGACCTTCGTCGACTCGGGCAAGGTGTTGTCGACCTGGACGTCCTCGCAGCCCGACGCGCGCCGCGCGATGGCCACCGGCGCCGACGGCGCGGCCGATGCGCTGTCGAAGAAGTACGCCAAGCGCAGCACCGCCGCCGGCGAACCGGGCCGCTACACCGTGCAGATCGACGGCATCCGCAATGCCGAGGACTACATCCGCCTGATGTCCTACCTGCAGGGCCTGCCCGTCGTGCGCGGCATGGCGCCGGTGCGCGCGGCGCCCGACGGCTTCATCGTCGAACTCGACCTGATCACCGGCCTGCCGGGCCTGCGCCGCGTGGTCGGCACCGGCGAGGTGTTGCTGGCCGAAGAAGACCAACCCGTCCTGCACCTGCGCTGATGGACATGCCCCTGTCGCCGTTCGCGCGCCGCATCCAGTGGGCAGGCATTGTCCTGATCACGGGCCTGCTGCTCTGGCTGCTCGCGCCGATCCTCACGCCCTTCGTGTTCGCCGCGCTGCTCGGCTGGCTCGGCGATCCCACCGTCGACCGTTTGCAACGCCGCGGCTGGTCGCGCCACATCGCCGTGGTCATCGTGTTCTGCACGATGGCCTTCATCGTGCTGGTGACGCTGGTGTTGCTGCTGCCGCTGATCGAACGCCAGATCGTCACGCTCGTCGAATCGCTGCCGCACTATCGCGACTGGTTCATCGGCACGGTGCTGCCGTGGTTCGAACGCCACACCGGCCTGGACCTGATGGCGTGGCTGGATCCGGACCGCCTGTTCCAGCTCGTGCGCGACCACTGGGAACGCGCCGGCGGCGTGGCGACGACGATGCTCGGGTATCTCTCGCGCTCGGGCTTCGCGCTGGTCGGCTGGATCGCGAACATCGTGCTCGTGCCCTTCCTCACCTTCTACTTCCTGCGCGATTGGGATGTGCTGAAGGAGCGCGTCGCATCGCTCGTGCCGCGCGACCACATCGGAACGGTCACGCGCCTGGCAACCGAATCCGACGCGGTGCTCGGTGCCTTCCTGCGCGGGCAGTTCACCGTGATGCTTGTGCTGGGGGTGATGTATGCGCTCGGCTTGTGGGCGGTCGGCCTGGACCTGGGCCTGTTGATCGGGCTCATCGCGGGCCTGATCAGTTTCGTGCCCTACCTGGGCCCGGCGAGCGGCGTGGTGCTCGGCGTGATCGCCGCGCTGGTGCAATACGGCGACTGGACGCACGTGGCGCTGGTGCTCGGCGTGTTCGGCGTGGGGCAGGTGATCGAAAGCTACGTGCTCACGCCGCGGCTGGTCGGCGACAAGATCGGCCTGCACCCGGTCGCGGTGATCTTCGCGATCATGGCCGGCGGACAGTTGTTCGGTTTCCTCGGCGTGCTGCTCGCATTGCCGGTGGCCGCGGTCGCGAACGTGTTGCTGCGTTACGCGCATGAGCGTTACACGCACAGCCGCCTGTTCACCGGCGATCGGCCGGGCATCGAACTGGACCCCTACGTCGACGCGGGGCTCGACCGCCCCGCGCCCGGCGACGACCACGTCTGATCGATCGCATGCCTGCACCGCAACTTCCGCTGGCCCTGCGTTACCCGCCGGACCAGCGCCTCGAGACATTCGTCGGTGCGCCCGAAGGCGCGCTCGCGCAGGTGCGTGCGATCGCCGAAGGCGCGGCACACGACTGGTTGTTCATCGCCGGCCCTGCGGGCGTAGGCAAGACGCATGTGTTGCTGGCCGCATGCGCCGCGGCCGAATCGACCGGGCGCACGGCGGCCTACCTGCCGTTGAAGAGTGCGGCGGGGCGCTTGCGCGATGCGCTGGAAGCCTTCGATGGTTTGTCGCTCGTCGCGCTCGATGGACTCGAAGCGATCGCGGGCGTGCGCGATGACGAAGTGGCTTTGTTCGATTTCCACAATCGTGCGCGGCAATCGGGTGCGAGCGTGTTGTATGCGGCGCAGGCGTCGCCGGATCAGTTGGCGCTGACGCTGCCGGACCTGCGCTCGCGCTTGTCGCAATGCGCGCGCGTGATGCTGTCGCCGCTCGACGACGAAGCGCGCCGCGATGTGTTGCGTTCGCGCGCGCAGCGTCGCGGCCTGGTGCTCGACGAGGCGGCGATCGATTGGTTGTTGCGTCGTCGCGGGCGTGATCTTGCGACGCTCACTGGTTTGCTCGACGTGCTCGATCGCGCTTCATTGGCGGCGCAGCGGAAGATCACCGTGCCGTTCCTCAGGCAAACGCTACACGACGAGTGACGCATCCAGTTCGGCAAGACGCTGCGGCGTGCCCACGTCGGTCCAGCGCCCCATGTGATGCGCGCCCTGCACCGCATTGCGCGCCATCGCAGCGACCAGCAGCGGCGGCAGCTTGAACCGCGGTGGCGTGCGCTCCACGCCTTCCACCTCGCCGATGATCTCGCGCCAGCCTTCGAACAAGGCGGCGCGAAACACGCCGATGCCGGCGTAAGTCAGCTTCTCGTGGCCGTGCGCCCGGACCGTGCCGTCGGATTGCAGATCGTAGTCGCCGTTCGGATGCTGCGGCGGATTGTCGACGAACACCAGGTGCGCATCGCGATCCATCGTGCGCGGCAACAGCGCGAAATCGAAATCGGTCCAGACATCGCCGTTCACCGTGAGGAACGGTGCGTCGCCGAGGGTTTCCAGCGCCTTGAGCATGCCGCCGCCGGTTTCCAGCGGCGTCGGGCCTTCGTAGCTGTAATGCAGCGTCATGCCCCAGCGACTGCCATCGCCGAGCACTTCGGGGAAGCGGTCGGCCAACCAACTCGTGTTGACGACCACTTCGCGCACGCCCAGCGCCGCGAGCTTTTCCAGGTGCCACACGATCAGCGGCTTGCCGCCCGCTTGAAGCAGGGGCTTGGGCGTGGTGTTCGTCAGCGGCCGCATGCGTTCGCCGAGGCCGGCGGCGAAGATCAGTGCTTTCACGATTCGTCGCCGGTGCCGTCGGTCCAGTGCGTGTATTCCTTCAGCGTCGGCCGCACGTGGCGTTCGATCAGCGCGACGAGCGGCGCGAGTTCCGGATACTTCGGCAAAACGCGGTCGAGATAGGCGAAGAAACGCGGGGCATCTTCGAGGTAATGCGGCTTCGCGTCGCGATGATGCAGCCGCGCGAAGATGCCGATCACCTTGAGGTGCCGATGCACGCCGATCCAGTCGACGTCGCGGCGGAATTGTTCCAGCGACGGCACGGGCAGCCCCGCGTCCTTCGCGCGCTGGTGGTAACGCTCCAGCCACGCATCCACGCGTTCCTGCGGCCAGCTGACGAACGCGTCCTTGAACAGGCACAGCGGGTCGTAGGCGATCGGCCCGCGCACGGCATCCTGGAAATCGAGCACCGCCGGGCCGTCATCGGCGGGCATGAGATTGCGCGGCATGAAATCGCGATGCACGAAGACTTGCGGTTGCTTCAGCGCCGCGTCGATCAGCAGGCGATGCACGCGTTCGAGGTGCTGCTCGTCGTGTGCGTCGAGGACCACGGCCAGGTGCTTGCCGAGGAACCATTCGTCGAACAGGCGCAGCTCGCGCAGCAACATCGCCTCGTCGTATTTCGGGAAGTCGGCGGGAACGGGAATGGCCTGCAGGCGGAGCAACTGGCCGATCGCGTCATCGAACAAGGCGTCCGCGTTGTCCGAGTTCAGCGCCGCCAGGTAGGTGTCCGCCCCGAGGTCCTCCATCAGCAGGAAGCCCTGCACGTCGTCCTCGCAAGCCACCTGCGGCACGCGCACGCCGGCGTCCTGGAGCATGGCGCGAATCCGCAGCCACGGCTTCACGTCTTCCTTGTCCGGCGGGGAGTCCATCACGATGCGGCTGGGCTCGGCCCCGAGGGTGCGCCAGTAGCTGCGGAATCCGGCGTCGGCCGACGCGCGGGCCAGGCCGACAGTGCGGTCTCCGAGGATCTGCCGTGTCCAGGCCAGGCGCTGTTCTTCGCGTGGGAGGGTTCCGGAGTCCATGGGCGGTGTCTGCGGCGGGCAAGAGCGCGAAGGGTAAACTGCCGGCAATGAATTGGGCGAGACGGACATGAGCGAATTGCGGCCGGTGTTGCTGTCGGGGGGCTCCGGCACGCGCCTGTGGCCGTTGTCGCGCGAGGCCTATCCCAAACAATTCCTGCCCTTGGTGGGCGAGGAAACGATGCTGCAGGCGACGTGGGAACGCGTCGGCCCGCTCAGCGCGCAAGCGCCCATCGTGGTCGCCAACGAATCGCATCGCTTCCTCGTGGCCGAGCAGTTGCGTCAGGTCGGTGCGCCGGTTCCGCGCATCCTGCTCGAACCGGTGGGCCGCAACACCGCGCCGGCGATCGCCGTGGCCGCGTTGCAGGCGCTGGCCGACGGCGGCGATCCCTTGCTGCTCGTGCTGCCGTCGGATCACGTGGTCGCCAATGTCGACGCGTTCCGCGCCGCGGTGCGCGAAGCTTGCGCGGCGGCGGAGGCGGGTGCGCTGGTCACCTTCGGCATCCTGCCGACGGCGCCGGAAACCGGCTTCGGTTACATCGAAGGCGAGGGCGCGGGCAACGGCGTGCGCCCGGTGAAACGCTTCGTCGAGAAGCCCGATGCGCAAACCGCGCAGCAGTATCTCGATGCCGGCGGCTATTACTGGAACAGCGGCATGTTCCTGTTCCGCGCCTCGCGCGTGCTGGAAGAACTCGAACGCTTCCGCCCCGACATCGTCGCGGCGTGTCGCACGGCCTTCGATGCGGCGAAACGCGATGGCGATTTCGTGCGCCTGGAGGGCGAGGCCTTCGCCGCGTGTCCGTCGGATTCGATCGACTACGCGGTGATGGAACGCACGGATGCCGCGATGGTGCTGCCGGTCGACATCGGCTGGAACGATGTCGGGTCGTGGTCCGCATTGTGGGATGTCACCGAACGCGATGCGCAGGGCAATGCGCACCACGGCGATGTCATCGCGGTCGACAGCCGGAATTCGTATGCATACGCGCGCCGGCTGGTGGCCCTGGTCGGCGTCGATGACCTGGTCGTGGTCGAAACCGACGATGCGGTGCTCGTCGCGCGCAAGGACCGCGTGCAGCAGGTGAAAGAAGTTGTCGCCCGATTGAAGGCGGCCGACCGCACGCAGGTCGCACTGCATCGCGAGGTGCATCGCCCCTGGGGCAGCTACGACTCGGTGGATGTCGGCGACGGGTTCCAGGTCAAGCGCATCAAGGTGAAGCCCGGTGCATCGCTGTCGCTGCAATCGCACGCGCATCGCGCCGAGCACTGGATCGTGGTGCGCGGCGTGGCCCGCGTCACGCGTAACGACGATGTCTACGACCTGCGCGCCAACGAAAGTACCTATATCCCCATCGGCGCCAAGCATCGTCTGGAGAATCCGGGCCGCGAAACGCTGGAGCTGATCGAGGTGCAATCCGGCGCTTATTTGGGTGAAGACGACATCGTCCGTTACGATGACGTCTACGGCCGAACGGGCCAGGGAGCCTGATTTTCATGCAGTTGAGCCATCTGGACCGCCTCGAAGCGGAGAGTCTCCACATCCTCCGCGAGGTGGCGGCGAGCTTCCGCAACCCGGTGTTGCTGTATTCGGTCGGCAAGGACAGCTCGGTGTTGCTGCATCTGCTGTTGAAGGCCTTCGCGCCGGGCAAGCCGCCGATCCCGTTGCTGCACGTGGACACCGGCTGGAAGTTCCGCGAGATGATCGAATTCCGCGACCGCCGTGCGGCGGAGACGGGTGTTGATCTTCGGGTGCACACCAACCCCGACGGCGTCGCGCGCGGCATCGGCCCGATTTCGCATGGCGCGACCGTGCATACCGACGTGATGAAGACGCAGGGCCTGAAGCAGGCGCTGGACCAGTACGGTTTCGACGCAGCCATCGGCGGCGCGCGCCGCGACGAGGAGAAGTCGCGCGCGAAGGAGCGTGTGTTCTCGTTCCGCAACGCACAGCATCGTTGGGATCCGAAACACCAGCGTCCCGAGTTGTGGGACCTGTACAACGCGCGCATCGCGACGGGCGAAAGCGTGCGCGTATTCCCGCTGTCGAACTGGACCGAGCTCGACGTGTGGCTCTACATCTTCCGCGAAGGCATCCCGGTGCCGACGCTGTATTTCGCCAAGGAACGTCCCATCGTCGAGCGCGACGGCGCGCTGCTGATGGTCGACGATCAGCGCCTGCCGCTGCGCGAAGGCGAAGTGCCGCAGATGCGCCGCGTGCGGTTCCGCACGCTGGGTTGCTATCCGCTGACCGGCGCGATCGATTCGGACGCCGACACGCTGGAAAAGATCATCGCCGAGATGCTGGTGGCGACGACCTCCGAACGACAGGGCCGCGTGATCGACCACGATCCCACCGCGTCGATGGAGAAGAAGAAGCAGGAAGGGTATTTCTGATGGATCTCATGGACCCCGCGACCAGCGTCGCCGAAGCGTTGCGCCGCCACGAACACAAGGGCCTGCTGCGCTTCATCACCTGCGGCAGCGTGGACGACGGCAAGAGCACGTTGATCGGCCGCTTGTTGTACGACAGCAAGCGCCTGTTCGACGACCAGCTCGCCGCGCTCGCCGCCGACAGCCGCCGCCACGGCACGCAGGGCGCGGAGATCGACTACGCGCTGTTGATGGATGGCCTGGCCGCCGAGCGCGAGCAGGGCATCACCATCGATGTCGCCTACCGTTTCTTCGACACCGAACATCGCAAGTACATCGTCGCCGATTGCCCCGGGCACGAGCAGTACACGCGCAACATGGCGACGGGCGCATCCACCGCGGAACTGGCGGTGGTGCTCGTCGATGCACGCAAGGGCCTGCTGGTGCAGACGCGCCGGCACACTTACATCGCCGCGCTGCTCGGCCTGCGCCACGTGGTGCTCGCGGTGAACAAGATGGACCTGGTCGGTTACGACCAGGGCGTGTTCGAAGCGATCGCCGACGAATACACGCAGCTCGCGCATTCGCTCGGCATCCCGCACGTGCAATGCATTCCGCTGTCGGCGCTGAAGGGCGAAAACCTGGTGCATCGCGGCGAGTCCACGCCGTGGTACGACGGCCCCTCGCTGCTCGAATACCTGGACACGGTGCAGATCGAACGCCCGCAGGCCGACAGCGGGTTCCGCCTGCCGGTGCAGTGGGTGCAGCGTCCCGATCGCAGCGATGCGAGCCGTGACTTCCGCGGCTTCGCGGGCACGCTCGTCGCCGGCACCGTCAAGCCGGGCGATGCGGTGGTCGTGTTGCCCTCGGGGCGGCGTTCGCATGTCGCACGCGTGCTGGGTCCCGATGGTGCGGTGGACCTTGCGGTCGCAGGGCAGGCAGTAATGGTCGTGCTCACCGATGAAGTCGACGTCAGCCGCGGCGATGTCATCGCGGCCGCGGACGATGCGCCGGAAGTCTCCGATCAATTCGCCGCGCACGTGCTGTGGATGGGCGAAGGGCAGTTGCTGCCGGGGCGCCCGTACTGGCTGAAGCTCGGCACGCGCACCGTCGGCGCGACGGTGACCACGCTCAAGCACAAGGTGGACATCGATACGCAGGCGCCGCTGGCGGCGACGCATCTGTCGTTGAATGAAGTCGGCTACTGCAACCTCTCGCTCGACCAGGCGATTCCGTTCGAACCGTATGCGCGCAATCGCGCGTTGGGCGGTTTCATCCTGATCGATCGCATCGACAACGCGACCGTCGCGGCGGGCACGCTCGACTTCGCGCTGCGCCGCGCGGGCAACCTGCACTGGCAGCACATCGATGTCGACCGCGCCACGCGCGCGCGCAGCATGGGCCAGGCGCCGCGTTGCGTGTGGTTCACCGGTTTGTCGGGTTCGGGCAAGTCGACGGTGGCCAACCTCGTCGACAAGCGCCTGCACGCGATGGGCAAGCATGCCTTCGTGCTCGACGGCGACAACGTGCGCCATGGCTTGAACCGCGACCTGGGGTTCACCGACGAAGATCGCGTGGAAAACCTGCGCCGCGTGGCCGAAGTGGCGAAGCTGATGACCGATGCGGGCCTGATCGTGCTGGTCAGCTTCATCTCGCCCTTCCGCGGCGAACGCGCGGCGGCGCGCGCGATGTTCGAGCCGGGCGAGTTCATCGAAGTGTTCGTCGATACGCCGCTGGCGGTCGCCGAGTCGCGCGACGTCAAGGGTTTGTACGCGAAGGCGCGGCGTGGCGATCTGCCGCATTTCACCGGCATCGATTCGCCGTACGAAGCGCCCGAGGCGCCGGAGTTGCGCCTGGATACGACGGCGGAAACGCCGGAGGCGCTGGCCGAGCGCGTGGTGCGGCGGTTGCTGGGCGAGTAAACAGTAACCACGCAACCCCACCCCAACCCTCCCCTGCAAGCAGGGGAGGGAGTTGCAGGACGTCAGACGGTGCGTGGCTTCTTGCCGCGGACCGCTTCCCACAGGAACAACAACACGATCGCCGCCAGGATCGCGATGACCCAGACCAGCGCGCGGTTGGTCACGTTGAGCATGCCTGCGATGTAACCGCCGGCCGCGGCGCCCAGTGCGCCGAGCACGATGGTCATGATCCAGCCGACCGGGTCCGCGCCGGGCTTGAAGAAGCGCGCCAGGATGCCGATCACGGCACCGCCCACGATGTACATCAGGAGCCCTTCGAACATGGTGTCCCCTCCTCGCGGCGCCGGATGACGCCGAGGGGGATGCTAGCGATGTGTGCGGCGCAGCATCGGCGCGGGGCCGACGGGCGGCGCCGTCGCGTCAGCAGCAACCGTGTTCGCCGCGCTCCTTGCCGCCCGCCATCGCCGCGCTGCCCTTGGTCTCGCCGCGCGCGCTGGCTTCGTGGTGGCGCGCGATCACGCGCGCAACGCAGGAGGTCACGCGCTTGCCCATCGGGATGTGCAGGAATTCGTTGGGGCCGTGCGCGTTGGAATGCGGGCCCAGCACGCCGGTGATCATGAACTGCGCGTCGGGGAATTTCTCGCCGAGCATGCCCATGAAGGGGATMGTGCCGCCTTCGCCCATGTACATCGCCGGCTGGCCGAAGAATTCGCGGCTGGCCTCGTCGATGGCCTGCGTGAGCCAGGGCGACATCGCCGGCGCGTTCCAACCGGTCGAGGCCTTCTCCAGGTCCAGCGACACCTGTGCGCCGTACGGCGGATCCTTTTCGAGCGTCTGCTTGAGCACGTCGCCCGCGCGCTTGCCGTCCAGCGTGGGCGGCAGGCGCAGCGACAGCTTCACCGCGGTGTGCGGGCGCAGCACGTTGCCGGCCGACGACAGCGGCGGCATGCCGTCGACGCCGGTCACCGAGAGCGCAGGACGCCACGTGCGATTGAGCACGAGTTCGGTGAGGTCCTCGGCCATCGGCTTTTCGCCGGGCAGGAAGGGGAACTTGTCGTACACCGCGGTGCCGACGACCTTCGCCGCTTCCTTCGCCTGCACGAGGCGTTCGTCGGGGATCTTGTCGTGCAGGCCGTCGAGCAGGATGCGACCGGTGGTTTCGTCCTCGATGCGCGAGAGCAGCTCGCGCAGGATGCGGAAGCTCGAAGGCACGATGCCGGACGCGTCGCCCGAGTGCACGCCTTCGCTGAGCACCTTCACGGTGAGGTTGCCGCCGGCCAGGCCGCGCAGGGACGTCGTGCACCACAACTGCTCGTAATTCGCGCAACCCGAATCCAGGCACACGACGAGCGAGGGCATGCCGATGCGATCGGCGAGATGGTCGACGTAGGCGGGCAGGTCGTAGCTGCCCGATTCCTCGCAGGCTTCGATCAGGATCACGCAGCGCGCATGCGGGAGCTTCTGTTCCTGCAGCGCGAGGATCGCCGCGAGCGAACCGAAGATCGCGTAACCATCGTCGGCGCCGCCACGGCCGTACAGGCGATCGCCCTTGATCACCGGCTTCCACGGGCCGAGGTCCTCGTCCCAACCGGTCATCTCCGGCTGCTTGTCCAGGTGCCCGTAGAGCAGGACGCAATCCTCGTCGCTGCCGCCGTTGGCCGCGGGGATCTCCAGGAAGATCAGCGGCGTGCGGCCCTGCAGGCGCACCGTTTCGACCTTCATGCCGGCGATCGCCTGCGCCTTCGCCCAGGTTTCCATCAGCGCGACGGCCTGGTCCATGTAGCCGTGCTGCACCCAATCGGCGTCGAACATCGGCGACTTGTTGGGAATGGCGATGTATTCGACGAGGCGCGGGACGATGTCGTCGTCCCACTTGCGCTCGACATAGCGTTCGAGGGCGGGGGCGTCGAGGGAACGATCCATGCGGGGGCACCTGGGGCGGGAAAGGACGCGATTCTAACGCGGGGGGTCCGTCCGCATCAGACATTCCCTACACGCCGGGCCTGAAAACAGCGACGGAGCGGTGCGGCAAAACCTGATGGGTTCAGCGGGCGCGGACCGGGAAACTGCACCTGTCCGCCGCATCGTGCCGCGGGCAAGGAAGCATCGCCCACCTCGTCAGGGAGACACCCATGCACTCGTTCATCAAGACCACCACCGTCGCGCTGCAGGCGATGGTCCTCTCCGTCCTGTTCGCCGGTGCCGCATACGGCGCCGATTCGGTGGACATCAACACCGCCGATGCGCAGACCATCGATCGCGTCCTGGTCAACATCGGCCCGTCGAAGGCGCAGGCCATCGTCGCCCATCGCGAAGCCAACGGGCCTTACAAGAGCCTGGAGCAACTCGCGAAGGTGAAGGGCATCGGGCTGAAGACGGTCGAGAAGAACCGCGACCGCATCCAGTTGGGCGGCGGCAGCGCGAAGGGGTCGGCGAAGCCGGCAACGGCGGCCGCCGCGCCCTGATCTTCGAAAGCACGCGGTTTTACAGGTGGCGTCCCGGCGGCACGTGCCGTTGGGCGGGGCGTCGTGCAGGGATGGGCAGCAAAGGACCTGCGCCCATTCCTGCCCTTTTTCGCGGCGGGCAGGTAGGCTGGCGCGCATGCCGACCGCTCGCTCCCGCGTGGTGCCCGCCAACGAATATCGCCGCGAGCGCTGGCGCAACGGCGCGGGCTGGACGCGCGAGATCGCGGCCGAACCCGCGCACGGCGAATGGGCGTGGCGGCTGTCGATCGCTGAGATCGAACAGGACGCGCCGTTCTCGCGCTTCGAAGGCATCGATCGCGAAATCGTGTTGCTCTCGGGCAACGGGGTTGCGCTGCATTTCGACGATGGCAGCGTGCATGCGCTGGAGCCGCCGCACGGGCGGCATCGATTCGCGGGCGAGGCCAATGTCTCGGGCGTGTTGATCGACGGCGCGACGCAGGACTTCAACCTGATGTGGCGGCGCGATGCGATCGATGCGCAACTTTGGCATCGGCCGCTCGTGGGCCCGATGGTGATCTTCGCCGACCCCGGCACGACCTGGGCCGTGCATTTGCTCGCGGGGCAGGCGCGGTTCGCGGACGACTCGGGCTTGCCATCGCTCGCTGCGGGCGACACTGCGCTACTGCAGGCGGGTGATACGCGCTTGCGGCACGTGCTCGATGGTGGTGGCGAGGTATTGCTCGCGCAACTGCGGCCGCGCGCGTCGGTGCCCGCTGCTTAAAACAACGCCGGTACCAGCACGACCAGCATCACCACGAACGAAACGCCGAGCACGCTGACGACCAGTTCCTTCGCGTTGCGGCCGCGCGCCCACATCCAGATGCCCGACAGCCCGAGCAGCAACATCGCGATGGCGAAGCTGTCGGCGAGGATCGTCCAGCCGATGCCGCCGCCGACGGCCTTGTGCAATCGGTTGAGCGAGGCGAGCGTGTCGTTGCGCGTGTGCTTCACCTCGGCGGTCGGCTTGCCGGGCATGTATTCCATCGACCACGCGTCCTTCGCGGTGCCGCCGGACAAAGTCCACTTCGGTGCGTCGGCCTTCTTTGCTTCTCCGCCCTTCGCACCTTCCTTGCCACCGCCGGGCGGTGCCTTGCGGATGACCTGCGCATCCAGGCCCTGCGTGGCGCGCAGCCACAAGGACAAGGCTTCCGGCGAGGTCTGCGCCGCCACGGGAACCTGCAGCGTCACGCGCGCCTTCTCGTCGCTCTTGCCCTGCGGCCATGCGCCATCGCCGAAACGATGGTTCATGACCAGCCCGGTGAAGCCGTAGATCACCGCCGCCAGCGCGCCCCACGCGCCGATCCACAGGTGCAGCTGGCGGATCCAGCGGTAGGTGGATGCGGAGCGTCGGACGGGCAGGGCGGCGGTTGCGTTCATCGGGTTGTCTTTGTCAGAAGTCGTAGCGGATGCTGAGGGTCGCCGCGCGCGGCGAGCCCGGCATGATGTTGTTGTCGCTGTTCGCCGTCACTGCATATTCCTTGTCGAAGAGGTTTTCGACATTGAGCTGCAGCGACAGGTGTTCGCTGGCGTCGAAGAAGACGGCCGCGTCGTAGCGCGTGTAGCTCCGCAGGGTCACCAGGTTGCTGATGTTCGCGAAGATTTCGTCGCGGTACTGCGCGCCGAAGCCGAGGCCCCAACGTTCGGACACGTCGAAGCGATTCCACAGCGAGAAGGTGTTTTCCGGAAGCTGCGCCAGGCGCTTGCCGGTGTCGGCGCCGGCGAGGATCTCACCGTCCTGCCATGCATACGCGCCCGTGACGTGCCACCACTCGGTCACCGAACCCGCCAGCCCGAGTTCGACGCCCTTGGCGCGCTGGCCGTCGACGAGCATCGAGGTCGTCGCGTCGATCGGCACGATGACGTTCGAGCGGTCGAGGCGGTAGACCGCCGCGGTCACCGCCAGGCGCGGGTTGATGTCCCACTTCGCGCCGAGCTCGTAGTTGGTGAATTCTTCGGGATCGAGCGCCTGGTTGGTGACGTTGAGCGAGGAGAGCTGGTCGCCCGAACGCGGCTGGTAGGCCACGCTGTAGCTGGCGTACAGCGACATCGCTTCGACCGGCTTGTAGACCAGGCCGGCGCGCGGCGACCACAGGTTGTCGGTGGCGTTGAGGTCGCGCGCGGGGTTGCCGGCGGCCAGGCGATTGTTGGTGTAGTCGACGTCGAAGCGGTCGAAGCGCAGGCCGAGGATCGCCTGCCAGTGATCGCTCAGTTCAATCTGGTCCTGCACGTACAACGCGGCGGTGTTGGCGATGCTGTGGTTGTCGGCGTCGGTCGCGGACGGGCGGAAGTTGATCGGACCCTCGTAGCGCGGGTAGGACAGCGGCACGTTGACCGACGTCGCGTTGGAACCCGGCGCGCCGAAGTAGCCGGTTTCGCGATGGTTGTCGGTGTCCTGGTGCCCGAACTCGGCGCCGGCGAGCAGGGTGTGCTGCACGCTGCCGGTCGTGGCCTTCCAGATCAGGTCGGTCTGGTTGAAGAAGTTCTTGCGCGTGGTGGCGTTGTTGTAAGCGTTGATCGCGACTTCGGTGCGCGTCGAATTGACTGGGCCGGGGAAGATGTTCTGGTAGAACTTGTCGTAGTCGGCGACGCGCGTGCGATTGCGCAGCATGGCGCCGCCGCTGAAGCTGTGTTCGACGAGTGCCGTGAACGCGTCGACATCGGCGGTCACGTCGCTGCGGTTCGGGTCGCCGAAGGAGGTGGACGGATCGACGTCCAGCGGCGTGCGGCGGCCGTTGTAGGCGGCGGGCTCTGAAGGCACGCCGCGATCGGCGACGCGTTCGTCTTCGAAGTGCTCGTACGAGAGCACGATGTCGGTGGATGCGCCGGCCGAGAAGCCGATCGTCGGATTCAGGCCCCAGCGGCGGACGTTGAAGTCGTCGCGGTAGCTTTCGGAATCCTCGAACATGCCGTTGATGCGGAAGTCGACGTTCTCGTTGATCGACTGGCCGAAGTCGGCGGCGACGCGGCGCTTGTTCCAGCTGCCGAACTGCGCGGAGATCTCGCGCACGGTCTTGCCGTCGGGCTGCTTGGTCACGCGGTTGACCACGCCGCCGGAACCGCCGCGACCGAAGATCATCGCGTTCGGGCCTTTGAGCACTTCGACGCTGTCGATGTTGTAGAGATCGCGGATGTACTGCACGTCGTCGCGCATGCCGTCGACGAACATGTCGCCGGTGGTGCTGCTGCCGCGGAAGACCAGCGTGTCGCGATTGCCTTCGCCCTGCGCGACGCCCACGCCCGGCACGAAGCGGATGACGTCGGTCAGGCTGGTCATCGCCTGGTCTTCGATCAGTTGCTTGGGGATGACGGTGATCGACTGCGGGGTATCGCGCAGCAGGGTCGGCGTCTTGGTGGCGGTCGACGACTCGGGCACGACGTAGTCGTCGCGCTTGCCCACGACTTCGACCGTGTCCAGTTCGCGCGTCTTGCGCTGCGCGTCGCCGTCGGCGGCGTGGGCGGGGGTGGCGATGGCGAACGCAAGCGCGAGCGCAAGCGGCGTCGCGCGGAAAGCGGCGTGGGGCATGACGTCCTCAAGATTGTCGGTGCGGCGTGGGGCCGCGGCGGCCGCCATGTTAAATGCGAGCGATTCGCAAATGCAAATGGTTTGCATCGAGCGCCGACCGGCGGCGCTGTCGCCGCGCCTGCCTCAGGTGTCGTCGCGAGTCCAGACGGCCCCGTCTTCGACCTTCACCGGGTACTTGCGGACGGGCGCATAGGCGGGTGCGTTGAGCGCGCGGCCGTCGCGCACGTCGAACTTCGAACCGTGCAGCACGCACTCGATCGTCGCCTCTTCGCCGTCGTAGGGGCCGGAAGAGAGATCGAAGTCTTCGTGCGAACAACGGTCTTCGAGTGCGTAGTAATCGCCGTCGTAGTTGAAGACGACGATGGGCGTGTCGCCGTCCCACGCGACTTTCGATTCGCCGGGCAACAGCTCCGACGTCGCGCATACGCGCACCCAAGTCACAACGCCTTCTCCATGAGCTCAAAGCGCAGGTCGTCGCGCAGCGGAATGCCGAAGCGCGGATCGCCGTAGGGGAAGGGTTTCTTGATGCCGGTGCGGACGTAGCCGCGACGCTCGTAGAAGGCGATCAGCTCATCGCGGATGTCGATGACCGTCATGCGCATTTTGGGCAGCGCCCAGTCTTCGCGCACGATGCGTTCGGCTTCGGCGAGCACCGCCTTGCCGATGCCGCCGCCCTGGATGCCGGGCTGCACGGAGAACATGCCGAAATATCCGGCATCGCCGTCTTCGCACACGTGCGCGCAGGCGAGCATCGCGCCGTCGCGTTCGGCGACGAGCACGCGACTGCGCGGGCGCACGATGTCGAGCCGGAGCACGTCGGCATCGATGCGCGCACCATCGAGGAAGTCGGCTTCGGTCGTCCAGCCTTCGCGGCTCGCATCGCCGCGATAGGCCGACGTGACGAGCGCGACGAGTGCATCGACGTCGCCGACGCCCGCCGCGCGGAATTGCAGTTCGCCCATGTGCTGCGCAGACCCTTGGATCACGGGCGCACAGTCTAGCCGAGCAGGCGCCGCACCTTGCGCAGGGCGGCTGCGAAGGCTTCGATTTCCGCGTGCGTGTTGTAGAAGGCGAGCGACGCCCGGCAGGTGGCCGGCACGCCGAAGAACGCCATCAGCGGATGCGCGCAATGGTGGCCCGACCGGACCGCGACGCCTTCGAGGTCGAGCAGGGTGGCCAGGTCGTGCGCGTGCGCACCTTCGACGAGGAAGGACACCACCGCCGCCTTGCGCTCTGCCGTACCGATGATGCGCACGCCGTCGATGGCGCGCATCTCATCGGTCAGGTGCGCCAGCAGCGCGGCTTCGCGCGCGGCGATCGCCTCCATGCCGATGCCGTCGAGATACGCCACCGCGGCCCCGAGCCCGATGTGGCCGGCGACGTTCGGCGTCCCCGCTTCGAAACGATGCGGCGGATCGCTGAAGACCGTGCCTTCGAAGCGCACTTCCCTGATCATTTCGCCGCCGCCGAGGAAGGGCGGCATCGCGGCCAGCAATTCGCGGCGCGCCCACAAGGCGCCGGTGCCCGTGGGCCCGCACATCTTGTGGCCGGTGAGGGCGTAGAAGTCGCACCCGATCGCGGCGATGTCTACCGCCATGTGCGGCAGCGCCTGCGAGCCGTCGACGATGGTCGTGATCCCGCGCCTGCGCGCCTCGCGGCAGATCTCGGCGACGGGGTTGATCGTGCCCAGCACGTTCGAAACGTGCGCCACGCCAAGCAGCTTCACTTCGGGCGTCATCGCCGCATACAGCGCGTCGAGATCGAGCGAGCCATCCGGATGCAGGTCGGCCACGCGGATCGTGGCGCCCGTGCGTTCGCAGACCAGCTGCCACGGCACGATGTTCGCGTGGTGTTCCATGCGCGTGAGCAGCACGACATCGCCCGGCTTCAAGCGCGGCAAGCCCCACGAATACGCGACCAGGTTGATGGCGAAGGTCGTGCCGCTGGTGAGGACCAGGTCTTCGCTGGCGACGTTGAGATGCTTCGCCAAGGCCTTGCGCGTGCCTTCATAGGCTTCCGTCGCTTCGCTGCCGAGCGTGTGCACGGCGCGGCTCACGTTCGCATTGTGGCGGCGGTAGAAGTCATCGACGGTGTCGATCACCGACGCCGGCTTCTGTCCGGTGTTGGCAGAATCGAAATAGATCAGCGGCTTGCCGTGGACTTCGCGGCGCAACAGCGGGAAGTCCGCGCGGACGCGATCCCAGTCGACGTCGACGATGGCTTCGAAGGTGCTCATGCGGCGCCCTCCAGTTCGGCGAGGGCGCGATCGAGCGCGCGCTCGGCGAACGGACGCAGCGATGCATCGAGCTCGACCAGGACATCGCGACAGAACGCAGCCGTGAGCAGACGGCGCGCATCGCTTTCGGGCAAGCCACGCGAACGCAGGTAGAACAGCGCCGTCGGATCGAGCCCGCCGACCGATGCGCCGTGCGCGGCCTGCACTTCGTCGGCGTGGATTTCGAGCACGGGCTGCGCATCGATCTCCGCGTTCTCGCTGAGCAGCAGGTTGCGGCTCGACAAGGTGGCATTGCTGCCATCGGCGCCCGCGCGGATCAGGATGCCGCCGTGCAACACGGCGCGACTGCGATCCGCGGCGAGCCCACGCCACTTCAGATTGCAGCGCGTATCGCCGGCGACGTGGTCGATGTTCAGGCGGGTGTCGATGTGGCGACGGCCRCTGCCCAACAGCGCGCCATCGGCCTGGACGCTCGCATTCGTACCGAGCAGCCGGCAACCGAATTCGTGGCGCGACAAGCCGCCGCCGAGTTCGAGGTCGATGCGGCGATAGCGGGCATCGGCTTCGAGTGAAGCATCGGTGCGCGCGAACAAGGTTGCGCCGACCGATTCGTCCTGCACGCGCACGTGCGTCAATGCCGCGCCGCGCGCGACGCGAACAGTCGCGATGCTGTTGGACAAGTGCGAATGCGCGCCGGCCGCGAGGTGATGTTCGACGATGCGCACGCAAGCGCCGTCGGCGACATCGATCGCATGCCGCATGTGCCACGCCTGGTCCTGCGCGGCGGCAGCGCCGACGAACACGAGGTGCAAAGGCGCATCGACCTGCGCGTTGGCGGCCACGCGGAGGATCGCGCCGGTGTTCGCCAACGCGACATTGAGCGAGGCGAACACGCGATCCGGCCCGCCGACATCGACCGGCTCGGCGATCGAGCCCGCTTCCAGCGACACGCCACTCGGAAGTTCGCCCAGCGACGAGAGCGCCGCATCGAACAGACCATTGACGAACGCGAGGCGCGGCCCGTCGATTCCCGCGAGCAAGGCGGCATCGACGGTGCCCGCGGCGGCAGGCGCGAACACGCGCCGCTCCAGCGCCCGCAACGACGTGTACTTCCACGCTTCACTGCGCGGCTTCGGCAAGCCGTCGCGCAATGCGGCATCGAGCGTCGCGCGACGTGCGTCGTCGCCTTCGAATCCCCGCGCCAACGATTCCAGCAACGCGCTCATCAGGCCGCGGCCTCCGGCGCCTTGCGATCGGCGATCCACGAATAGCCATGCGCCTCGAGTTCGAGCGCCAGTTCAGGACCACCGCTTTCGACGATGCGCCCGTCGGCGAGTACGTGCACCACGTCGGGCTTGATGTAATCGAGCAGGCGCTGGTAATGCGTGATCACGAGGAACGCGCGATCGGGCGAACGCAACGCGTTGACGCCGTCGGCGACGTTGCGCAGCGCATCGATGTCCAGGCCCGAGTCGGTCTCGTCGAGGATCGCCAGCTTGGGCTCCAGCACCGCGAGCTGGAAGATCTCGTTGCGCTTCTTCTCGCCGCCGCTGAAGCCTTCGTTGACGCCGCGATGCAGCAGCTCGTCCTTCAGGTGCAGCACGGCGAGCTTTTCGCGCACCAGCTTGAGGAATTGCATGGAGTCCAGTTCGGGCTCGCCGCGCGCCTTGCGCTGCGCGTTGAGCGCAGAGCGCAGGAAGTAGGTGTTGTTCACGCCCGGGATTTCGACCGGATACTGGAACGCGAGGAAGATGCCCGCGGCGGCGCGTTCTTCGGGTTCCTGCGACAACAGGTCGCGGCCTTCGAACAGCACCGTGCCTTCGACGATGTCGTACCCCTCGCGCCCCGCGAGCACGTTGCCCAGCGTGGACTTGCCCGCGCCGTTGGGGCCCATGATCGCGTGGACCTGGCCCGGCGCGACGTCCAGCGAGAGGCCCTTGAGGATGTCGCGCCCGGCGACGCGGACGCGGAGGTTGTCGATCTTCAACATGTGTGGGGATTTCCTGGTTGTCAGCCGACGGCGCCTTCGAGCGAAACCTCGAGGAGCTTCTTGGCTTCCACCGCGAACTCCATCGGCAGTTCGCGGAACACGCTCTTGCAGAAGCCGTCGACGATCATCGAAACGGCGTCTTCTTCGGAAATGCCGCGGCTGCGGCAGTAGAACAGCTGGTCGTCGCTGATCTTGGAGGTCGTCGCTTCGTGCTCGACGATCGCGGTGGGATGCTTCACTTCGATGTAGGGATACGTGTGCGCGCCGCACTTCTTGCCGATCAGCAAGGAATCGCACTGCGTATGGTTGCGCGCGCCCTGCGCGCTGCGCTCCACCTTGACCAGGCCGCGATACGCGTTCTGCCCGCGGCCGGCGCTGATGCCCTTGCTGACGATCTTCGACTTGGTGCGCTTGCCGACGTGGATCATCTTGGTGCCGGTGTCGGCCTGCTGGCGATGATGCGTCAGCGCGACACTGTGGAATTCGCCGACCGAGTCGTCGCCGAGCAGCACGCAGCTCGGGTATTTCCAGGTGATCGCCGAGCCGGTCTCGACCTGCGTCCACGAGACCTTGGATCGCGCGCCACGGCATTCGGCGCGCTTGGTCACGAAGTTGTAGATGCCGCCGCGGCCTTCCTCGTCGCCGGGATACCAGTTCTGCACGGTGCTGTACTTGATCTCCGCATCTTCCAGCGCGACGAGTTCGACCACCGCCGCGTGCAGCTGGTTTTCATCGCGCATCGGCGCCGTGCAACCTTCCAGGTAGGACACGTAGCTCTTGTCTTCGGCGATGATCAGCGTGCGTTCGAACTGCCCGGTGTTCACCGCGTTGATGCGGAAGTAGGTGCTCAGTTCCATCGGGCAACGCACGCCCTTGGGAATGAACACGAAGCTGCCGTCGGAAAACACGGCCGAATTGAGCGCGGCGAAATAGTTGTCGCCGGTCGGCACGACGCTGCCCAGGTACTGCTGCACGAGCTGCGGATGTTCGCGGATCGCCTCGGACATCGAGCAGAAGATGATGCCCTTCTCGGCCAGTTCCTTGCGGAAGGTGGTGCCGACGGAGACCGAGTCGAACACCGCATCCACCGCCACGCCCGCGAGCTTGGCGCGTTCGTGCAGCGGCACGCCGAGCTTCTCGTACGTATCGAGCAGTTCCTGCGGCACTTCATCCAGCGATGCGTACTTGGCCTTCGGCGCGGAGTAGTAACTGATCGCCTGGAAATCGATCGGCGCGATGTCGAGCTTCGCCCAGTTGGGCATCGGCATCGTCAGCCAGTGGCGATACGCGGCCAGGCGCCATTCCATCATCCATTGCGGTTCTTCCTTCTTCGCAGAGAGGAAGCGGATGGTGTCTTCCGACAGGCCCGGCGGCAGTGCGTCGGATTCGATGTCGGTGACGAAGCCGGCGTCGTAGCGACGACCCAGCTGTTCGAGGATTTCGGCGTTGCTTTCGTGGTTCATGGTCAAACGGTCGCCAGGGTGGCGGGAATCGAACGGCGCGGTTCGACGGGGGCGGGGCCGAGCATGTCGGCGAGCGTGACCGCGCGCAGCGCGTGCGCGACGACGTCGTTGATGCGGCGCCAGTTCGCACGCACCCCGCAGGAGGATTCGATGCCGCAATTGCTCGCGTGCAGGCTGCACTCGGTCATGCCGAGCGGGCCTTCCATTGCTTCGACGATTTCGACCAGCGAAATCGCGTGCGCTTCGCGCGCGAGGCGATAGCCGCCGTGCGCACCGCGGAAGCCGGCGACCAGGCCCGCCTGCGCAAGCGGCTTGAGCAGCTTGGCGACGGTGGTGACTTCCAGGCCCGCGCGCTCGGCAAGCTCGGCCGCGCTGTGCACCCGATCGGGCGCAGCGGCGAGCACGGTCAGGACGACCGTGGCGTAGTCGGTGAGTTTCGTGACCCGCAGCATGGGCAGGGCGACCTGTAAAACGGACTGAAATTGTACGTTTTACCGGCCGCCGGGAAAACTCCCTTCGCCGCGAAGGCAGCTCCCTACCCTGCGAATGCAGGGGAGGGTTGGGGAGGGGTTCAGCCTTTTCGAGTCGATTTAGCCCGCAGAAGCAGGCTTGGCCTGATCTTCGGCCCCCGCAGGCGGCGGCGGGAAATTGAACTCGACGTAGGGAACAGGCGGCTTCTGCCCCGGCGGAAGGTAGGCCGGTGCAGGCTCGCCGCCCACCCCCAGCGACTTCACGAAGCGCAGGATCGCCAGGCGATCCTGCTCGCTCATGTCGCGCACGGCGAAGTCGGGCATCGGCGGGCGGGTGTGCAGCGTGCTCGTGTAGGCCAGCCACTTCGCGTCGTCCATGTCGGCGACCTTCAGGCGCAGGTTGGCGGGGTAGGTCGTACCCCAAGGGCCGGTCCAGCCGACCGGCGTCCCCACGAGCCATTGCGACTTCGGCACCTTGCCGCCGCTTTGCGGATAACCCGGCGTGTGGCAATCGTTGCAGCCGCCGATGCGCACCAGATAGTCGCCGCGTTCGATCAATTGCGCATCGGTCAGCGCGGCCGGGGTGGTCGCGACATTCGGCGTGACGACGGCGGCATCGGCCTTCGCTTCGTTCGCCGCGGGCTTGCACGCGCCCAGCGCGACGACGAGGGCGGCGGGAATCATGAGGATCGAAACGCGCATGGGTCGGGATCGCCACTTGGATGGAACCGGGGAATACGCACGGCGCGCGCGCGAACGGCCACGAAGATGGCGACTTCACCCGCAAAGCCCCACAATCCGCATCTTTCCTCGTTCGGATGCCTGCATGTCCCGCAAGATCGTCGCCCGTCGTTCGCAGATCCACGGCAACGGCGTGTTCGCCGTGGCCGCCCTCAAGAAGGGCGAGCGCCTGATCGAATACAAGGGCCAGCGGCGCACCCACGAAGAAGTCGACAACGACACCACCGGCGACGTGGAGAGCGGCCACACCTTCCTCTTCACCCTCAACGACGAGTACGTGATCGACGCCAACCACGGCGGCGGCACCGCGCGCTGGATCAACCACAGTTGCGATCCCAACTGCGAAGCCGTGCTCGAAGAAGCCGACGGCAAGGACCGTCGCAAGGACCGCGTGTTCATCGAAGCCATCCGCGCCATCAAGCCGGGCGACGAGTTGACCTACGACTACGGCATCACGCTGGACGAGCCCCACACCGCGCGCCTGAAGAAGATCTGGGCCTGCCACTGCGGGTCGAAGAAGTGCACGGGAACCATGCTCAAGCCCAAGCGCTGAGCCACCCCTTCCGGGCGTGATGCCCGGACTAGGCAAAAGGTTTGCATGACTCTCGGGACGCGGCGCGCGCGTCCCGCGTGAATAGCCTGCGCGCATCTTCCCCCGACCCGGACGTCCTTTCCCATGCGCAGCCGCTTGACCGCCGCGACCTTGACCGCCGCCATCCTGTTTGCGCTTTCCGGACAGGCCCTGGCCATTACGGTCGACGGCAAGATCGATCCGGCCGAATGGCAGGGCGCGCAACACATCACCGATTTCCGCATCACGCAGCCGCTCACCGGCGCGCCGGGTTCGCAGCCCACCGAAGCCTGGGTGCTCGCCACGCCCGAAGGCCTGGCGATCGGTTTCCGCAACACGCAGCCCTCGAGCATCCCGCGCAATCGGCAGAAGATCCGCCGCGACGAGCAGGCGCAGGTCGACCGCAACAACCTGATGATCGATTTCGACGGCGACGGGCGCACCGGCTACAACTTCATGGTGTCCTCGACCGACGGCATCAACGATGCGGTCATCACCAACCAGAACCAGTTCTCCACCGACTGGGACGGCAACTGGCAACACGCCGCCAGCGAAGACGAGAACGGTTGGTCGAGCGAAATGCTGATCCCCTGGTACATCGCGCCGATGGCCAAGGGCAAGGACGGCAAGCGCACGTTCCGCATCTATCTCGATCGCGTGATCGGCAGCACTGGTGAACGCAGCGCCTGGCCGGCGGCGAGTTTCGAGCGCCCGCGCTTCCTCTCCGACTTCACGCCGATTCAATTGCCCGTCTACAACCAGGCGCTGATCGCGATCACGCCCTACGTCTCGGGCGTGTACGACAACGTCGCCAAGGACCAGAATTTCGACACGGGCGCGGACATCTTCTGGAAGCCCAACGGCCAGTTCCAGTTGACCGCCACGCTCAACCCGGACTTCGGCCAGGTCGAGAGCGACGACATCGTCGTCAACTTCAGCGCGAACGAAACCTTCTTCAGCGACAAGCGCCCGTTCTTCACCGAGAACCAGGGCCCGTTCGAATTCACCACGCCCTCCGACTTCAGCCAGCTCGTCTACACCCGCCGCGTAGGCGGCAACGCCGACGACGGCAGCGGCGCGGGCGACATCACCGCGGCGGTGAAGGCCAACGGCAGCTTCGGTGCCACCAAGTACGGCGTGTTGATCGCCGATGAAGCGGACGAGGCCGGCCGCAGGTTCACCGCGCTGCGCCTGTCGCACGACTTCGCCACGCAGAACGTCGGCATGATGGTCACGCAGGTCGATCGCCCGTATTTCGATCGCACGGCGACGGTGGTCGGCTTCGACCAGAACTGGCGCCCGAACCAGAAGTGGAACATCCAGAACCGCCTGATCTTCAGCGACATCGACGAAGGCGTGGCCGGCAGCCCGGACTGGGGCCACGAAGGCAAGGGCGACGGGTTCACCACCATCATCGATTACGAGATGTCCAATGGCTGGCGCCAGCAGTTGCTCGGCATGCATTTCAGCAACGACCTGGAAATCAACGACTTCGGTTTCCTCTCGCGCCCCGACCTGAACTACCTGCACTACGAGCTCAAGCACCGCATCACCGACATGCCGAAGGATTCGGCGTATTCCTCGCACGATTGGCGCTGGCGCATCGGCGGCTCGAACGACGACTCGGGCCTGGACCTGCAGCGCCAGTTCCGCATGAGCGTTTCCAGCCAGCTGCGCGACGGCGGCAACGACTACGCGCAGATCAACATCAACAGCGACGGCCACGACGACCGCATCCTGCGCGGCAACGGCATCCTGAAAACGCCGTCCAACTTCAACGCCTTCGCCGAAAAGAACTGGCCGCGCAACGGCGCATGGGCCTTCTACGCCAACTTCGGCGCCAACAACAGCGGCATCGGCGATGCGAACAACGAGCGCCACATCGGCTGGAACACGCAGTTCCAACCGACCTACTTCGTCAACGACGACCTGAGCCTGTACACCACGCTCTACGTCGAGCGCACGCCGCAGTGGATGATCTGGTCGGGCGACAACCTGCTCGGTACCTTCGACGAACGCGCACAGCAGCTCGACTTCGGCGTGAACTGGAACTTCGCCGGCACCCAGGAACTGCGCGTCAAGATGCAGGCGCTCGGCCTGGATTCGAACCTGCGCCAGGCGTGGCGCGCTTCGGCCGACGGCACGCCGGTGCCGACCAACGATCCGATCAACGATTTCAGCCTCAGCAACCTGGGCTTCCAGGTGCGCTATCGCTGGGAGTTCAAGCCGCTGTCCTATCTGTACGTCGTGTACGGCCGCGGCGGCGACTTGTTCAACGAGTATTCGGTGAATGCGCGCGATTCGCTCAACGACGCGTTCTCGCTGCGCGACGACGAACAGCTCGTGGTGAAGCTCAGTTACCGCTTCGAGCTGTAAGGGCTACTGCGTCAGTTCGCGCAGGTCGGCCGAGGCGATGTGCCACGCGCGCTGCTCGGGCGTGGCACCGTCGACGACCGCGCGGCGCAGCGTGTAGGCGCCGACATAACGGCGCACGGTGCCATCGCGCGCGGTGGCTTCCACCGCGACCGGCACTTCGATGTAGCGCGATCCCATCGCGCCTTCCATGCGCGCGGGCGCATCCAGCGTCACGACGACATCGGCGGTGTCGGCGAAACCCGCGGCGAACTGCTCCGGCGTTTGCCCGCTCGAGCGGCCGCCGTCGCTCCACAACGCGTAGGCGCTCGCGTAATCCTTCGAACGAATCGCGTCGTAGTAGCGCTGCACGGCCTGCACGGCGTCGTCGGAGGTCGGTTCGGCCTGCGTCGCGGAGCCGTCGTCGTTCGCGCCGTCTTCCGACGCCGTGGGATCCGTATCGTCGATCGCGATGTCTTCCTGGTCGGCGATCGACGCGTTGTCTTCCGGCTGGCCAGGCCCCGGTGCCGCCGGCATGCCGGTGATCGAACCGCGCGTGCCTTCGGGCGTCGGCAGCGGATCCATCGCGCTGCCGTCGGGTCGGCGCGCGACGCCACCGGGCTTTTCGCCGCAGGCCGCGATCGACAGGGCGGCAAGGCAACACAGGCACAACAGGCGAACGCGCGGCATTGGAAGTCCGAAGGCTATTGGTCGAGGTGCAGGACGACCTTGCCGTCGCCGATCGTGGTTTCCCCGATGCGGCGCCCGGCCAGCGTCCCCCACGCATTATCGTCGAGACGATAGACCGGTTCCTGCTTCGCGTAATCGGAGAGCCAGGTATTGATCGCGCTGCGCGCCGGCGCGGTCATCGCGCCGCCGAGCGCGGGGACGTCGACGTCCATCAGTTCCGGGTCCACCAGGTGCAGGCCGCGCGTGGAAGGATCGAAACGCAATCCGCTCATCAGCGCGAAGTGCCCCGCGGTGGAGGTGCTGTCCATCCCCAGCCCGCCGAAGCCGACGTCGAACTCCATCCGGAGGCGATTGCTGTCTTGCGGGATCGTCAGACGCGGATGCATCACGCGCAGCGTGACCAGGCCGCCGAGCTTCTCGTAGTCGCGCGGGAATTGCCGGTCGAGGTAGCGCTGCAACTGCGGTTCGGAGAATGCGACCTGGTTGCCCACCAGGGCACTGATCGTCGTGCAGGCGGTCAGCAGGAGGGCAAGGGCGGCGGCGAAAGCGAAGGGCAGGGTGGGGCGGCGCATCCGGTGGTCTCCATCGAGCGATGCGCGCAGCGTGCGCCACCGATCGTGAATCGTCGATCCACCGGCGCCGGCCAAAAAAAACGCCCGGCGAACCGGGCGTCTTCTTGAAGCTTGGGTAGGCGCCTCAGGCGGCCGCGTCCTTGAGCTTCTTCAGCGGGCGCACCTTGACCTTGACCGAGGCCGGCTTGGCGGCGAACCACTGCTCTTCCTTGGTGAACGGGTTGATGCCCTTGCGCTTCGGCTTGGCCGGCACGTTGACGACGGTGATCTTCAGCAGGCCCGGCAGGGTGAACGCACCCGCGCCCTTCTTGCTGACCGAACCGTGCACGGCGCCTTCCAGCGACGACATCACGGCGCGCACGTCGCGCGGAGCGACGCCCGTCTGTTCGGAAATGTGCGCAACCAGGCCCGACTTGCCCAGCGCTTCCTTGATCGGCTTCGGCGCGGCCGACTTGGCTGCGGACTTCGGAGCGGCCTTCTTCGATGCGGCTTTCTTCTTCGCCATATGTGTCCTGATGACTCGTGTTTGAGTTGATGGAATGCCTGGTTGTCCCCCTCGGCCAGCGGAATGTAGGGCATGCCCGCGTTGCCGCCAAGCCCCGGAGGCGGTTTTTTTCGGGCTTTTTTTCAAGCTGCGGACGAGCGGGGCTTGTTTGGCCGTTCAATCCTCTTCGATCCGTGGCTTGAAAGCTTCCACCAGGCGTGATTGCACCTGCGCCGGAACCGGCTCGTAATGGCTGAAGTCGAGCGCGTAGCGCCCACGGCCGGCGGTCACCGATTTGAGCTCGGCGGCGTAGCCTTCCAGCTCCGAGAGCGGCACCTGCGCCCGGATGACGATCTCGCCGCCACGCAGCGAATCGGTGCCGCTGATGCGCGCGCGCTTGGAGGACAGCCCGCCGCTGATGTCGCCCATGTGCTGTTCGGGCGCGGCGACCTCCAGGTCGACGATGGGTTCGAGCACCTGCGGGCGCGCCTTGGATATCGCGTCCAGGAAGGCCTTCTTGCCCGCCGCGACGAACGCCACTTCCTTGCTGTCCACGCTGTGGTGCTTGCCGTCGTAGACGACCACGCGCACATCCTGCAGCGGATAACCGGCGACCGCGCCGGCGCCGAGCACCTGCCGCACGCCTTTTTCCACCGCCGGCATGAATTGCCCGGGGATCGTGCCGCCTTTGACTTCGTCGACGAATTCGAAACCGCCGCCGCGCGGCAAGGGCTCGATGCGCAGGAACACTTCGCCGAACTGGCCGGCGCCGCCGGTCTGCTTCTTGTGGCGATGGTGCCCTTCGGCGTTGGAACTCACGGTTTCGCGATACGCGATGCGCGGCGGGCGCGTGGTGACCTCCACGCCGTGCTTGTCCTTCAGGCGCTGCAACATCACGCGCAGGTGCAGGTCCGACAGGCCGCGCACGACGGTTTCGTTGAGCTCGCCATGATGTTCGACGGCGAAGGCCGGATCCTCTTCGGCGAGCTTGTGCAGCGCGCCGGAAAGTTTCTGCTCCTGGCCCTTGTGCGCCGCTTCGACGGCCAGGCCGAACATGGGCTTGGGGAATTGCGCCGGCGCCAGGTGGATCTGGTCCTCGTCGTGCGAATCGTGCAGCACCGCATCGAAATGCAGTTCGTCGATCTTGGCCACCGCCGCGATGTCGCCGGGCACGGCCTGCGCGACTTCGACGTGGTCCTTGCCCTTGAGCTTGAACAGGTGCGCGACCTTGAACGGCTTCTTGCCGTCGTCGACGAACAACTGCGTGTCCTTTTTCACCGTGCCCTGGTAGACGCGGAAGATGCCGAGCTTGCCGACGAAGGGATCGTTGACGATCTTGAAGACGTCGGCGATGACGTGTTTCGACGGATCGGGCTGCGCGTCGATCGGCGTGGCGTCGTCGCCCAGGCCCTTGATGAAATTCGGCGGATTGCCTTCGCCCGGATGCGGCAGGAGTTTGCCGGCGATCTGCAGCAGGTCGTCCATGCCCGCGCCGCTACGCGCGCTGACGAAGCACACGGGGACCAGGTGGCCTTCGCGCAGGCATTGCTCGAAGGCGTCGTGCAGTTCCTGCCCGGTCAGGCCGTCCTCGCCCAGGTCGAGGTAATGGTCCATCACCGTTTCGTTGACCTCGACCACCTGGTCGATGATCTTCTGGTGCCAATCGGCGATGGGGCCGAGATCCGAATCGCCTTGCGCGAGCTTGCCCGAATAACCGAAACAATCCACCACGCGCGTGCCGTTGTCGGCGGGCAGGTTGAGCGGGAGGACTTCGGGGCCGAAGGTTTCGCGCAGCGCTTCGAGCAGGCGCGCGTTGTCGGCTTCGGCGTGGTCGATCTTGTTGATGATGATGACGCGGCACAGGTTGCGTGCCTTGGCGTACTCCATCATGCGGCGCGTGCCGTATTCCACGCCGCCGCCGGCGTCGCAGACGATCGCGACGGTTTCCACCGCGGCCAGCGTCGACAGCGTGGGGCCGCGGAAATCCGGATAGCCCGGTGTGTCGAGGAGATTGACGTGCACCGGTTCGTTGTCGCTGGCGGTGTCGATACTTGCGATCGCCGCATCGATGGAGTGGCCGCGTTCCTTTTCGATCGGGTCGAAATCGGACACCGTCGTGCCACGCTCGATGCTGCCTGCCGTCTGGATCGCGCCGCCGGCATGCAGCAGGGCTTCGAAGAGCATTGTTTTGCCGGCGCCGGGGTGGCCTGCCAGGGCCACGTTGCGGATGTTTTCGGTCGTATAGGACATGAGGCCGTCTCTCCCGATGTGCGGGTGGAAGGAGGCCGTCATGGCTGTCCGCGGGTGCGAGACGAACCGGAGCGTGTCTGCCGTCCTGGCTGTTCGCCGGGCGGGCCGTCATGGCGGGGGCCCCGGCGGGAAAGCCGCCGGGACAGCAAATCTCCCGCAGCCGCGGTGAAGGGTCAAGCATGGCGGTGGAGTAGGCTGGCCATCCCCCACCCGTGCGCAAACGGAGCGTAGTGCCATGGCCTCGATCACCCGCAAAGCCACCGCCCATTGGGAAGGCGACCTCAAGTCCGGCCAGGGCCGGCTCGACACGCCGCAAAGCGGCCTGCTGGCGGGCACGCGCTATGGCTTCAACACGCGCTTCGGTGCCGAGAAAGGCACCAATCCGGAAGAACTGATCGCCGCCGCGCACGCGGGCTGCTTCACCATGGCCCTGTCGGCCAAGCTCACCGAAGCCGGCCACCCGCCGCAATCGCTCGACACCCAGGCCGAAGTGGAGCTGGGCATGGACGGCGGACCGACGATCTGCGAGATCCGCCTCAAGACGCAGGCACGCGTCGCCGGCCTGGATGCGGCGAAGTTCCGCGCGCTGGCCGACGATGCCAAGCAGAACTGCCCGGTGTCCAAGGCCCTGAGCGCCGTTCCGATCTCGCTGGAAGCCGAATTGCTGGCGTGAAGGCTTGACGCTGCACAACGCGCGCTGACGATCTGCTGTCGGCGCGCTAAATGCGTTTGGCTGCAAGCGTTTCCACGCCCGATCGATTCAGGGTGCATTGCCCGCCGCGACTCGACGATCCCCTCGCGCCATCCCGGCGCTTGGAGTCACGCCATGAAGCGCTTGTCCGCCACCTTGCTCGCACTGGGCCTGGCCGCTGCCGTGGGAACGGCGTCGGCGCAGACGTACGGCGGTTATTCGAACGGGGGTTATTCGAACCCCGGCTATTCGAACCAGTCCAACGCGATCTACGACTGGGCGCGCGTCGTGCGCGTGGATCCGGTGATCGATTCGCGCTACTCGTCCGGCTACGGCAACAACGGGTACGCCAACAACGGTTACGTCAACAACAACGGCAATCGCTGCTACACCTCCGGTGGTTCGTATCCGACGAACGGCGGGTACAACAACGGCAACTACGCGTCGAACGACCCGTACTACCCGCAGCAGGGCCGCTACGGCACCGATACCGGCCGCACGGTCGCGACGGTCGTCGGCGGCCTGGCCGGTGCGTTGCTCGGCAGCAAGGTCGGCGGCGGCAGCGGGCAGGTGGCCGCGGCGGCGATCGGTTCGATGGTCGGTGGCCTCGCCGGCCGCCAGGTGTACGAAGGCACGCAGCGCCGCAAGTACGAGCGCAGCAGCGTCACGGTGTGCGACGACCAGTACGGCAACAACAACGCCGGCTACAACGGCAACAACAATTACGGCAACAACAACTACGGCAGTTACAACGCGGGCAACGATGGCCGCGTCGTGGGCTACGACGTCACTTACGAATACGCGGGCCGCCAGTTCAAGACCCGCACCGACCACCACCCGGGCGACCGCATCCGTGTGCGCGTGGACGTCAATCCGGAACAGTGATTCCAGGGAAGGGGGTCGCGTCTTGCGGCCCCTTTTTTTTCGTCACGGCCAGTCGATGTGCCCTTCGACGACCGTGCACGTGCGACCGCCCGACCAGACTTCGCCATCGGCATCGACCGTGAGTTCGATGATCGCGTCGTGGCCGACTTCGCGGCCCTGGCTGATGCGATAGAAACCACCGCTCCCCGGCAATGCGCCCTGCGAAGACAGATACGCGGCCAGCGTCGCGTTCGCTGCGCCCGAGGCCGCATCTTCGAATTGCGCCGGCGCGCCGACCCAAGCGCGCACCGCGAGGTAGTAGACCGGATCGCGGCTGCGCGCGAAGACGCACACGCCCATGCTGTCGGTGTCCTGCGCGAGTTTGCCGATCGCGGCCCAGTCGGGCGAAGCGGCGCGCAACGCGGCTTCGTCCGCCATTTCCACCAACCACCAGCGGCGCCCGCCTTCGACCAGCGCCGGCGGCAATGCGCCGAGCGGCAGGCCGGCGAGGGCGGGGGCCAGGCGCGGATCGTCGGGCGACGCGGCTTCCAGCACCCGCGAACGCGGCGTGCGCACGGCGATCGTGCGTTTGCGACCAGCGCCCGTCACGCGCAGCGGGAGTTTGCCGGCGATGCCGTCCTGCACGAGCAACCCATCCTCGACTTGCGCCAGCCCCGCGGCGAGCGCGACGTGCGCGCTGCCGACGCTCGGGTGGCCGGCGAAGGGGACCTCCCGGCGCGGCGAGAAGATCCGCAGCCGATAGCTGCTGTCGGCCGAGGCCGCCGGGAACAGGAAGGTGGTCTCCGGCAGGCGCGTCCAGCGCGCGATGGCCTGCATCGCCGCATCGTCGAGCCCTTGCGCATCCAGCACGACCGCGAGGGGATTGCCGGCACCGGGCCGGTCGGCGAACACATCCACCTGCATGTAGCGGCGCAAGGCCATGGCAATACCCTAGAATCCCGGAGCCGCATTTTGCAGGCATCTGGCGCGAGAGTCGCGCATTCCGGGAAGACGACGGGGATCGGTGGTGTCGCAACCAGTGCGGTGGGTGGTCTTGAAGTTCGGTGGCACCTCGGTGTCGCGTCGCAATCGCTGGGACACGATCGGCCGCCTGGCGAGCAAACGGGTCGGCGAAGAAGGCGTGCGCGTGCTCGTCGTCGTGTCCGCGCTCTCGGGCGTGACCAACGAGTTGCAGGCGATCGCCTATTCGGCGCCCGGCGAAGCCTTCGATCACCGCATCGATGCACTCGTCGAACGCCACCGCGCGTTCTGCGCGGAGTTGGATCTGGATCCCGACGCGGTCCTTGGCGAACGCCTGGGCGCACTGCGCACACTTGCGACCGATGCACGCGCACCAATGCGCGCGCTTTCCTGGCAAGCGGACGTCCTCGCGCAGGGTGAGTTGCTGTCCTCGACGCTCGGCGCGGCCTACCTGCGTTCGCAGGGCCTGGATTTCGGTTGGAGCGATGCGCGCGACTGGCTCGATGCGGTCTCGTTGCCCAACGCGAGTCCGTGGGCGCAGCGCCTGTCCGTCAATTGTCGCTGCGCACCCGATGCCGCCTTGCAGGCGCGCTTCGATGCGCAACCCGCACCGATGTTGGTGACGCAAGGCTTCATCGCACGCCACGACGATGGCGGCACCGCGATCCTGGGTCGCGGGGGTTCCGATACCTCGGCGGCGTATTTCGGCGCCTTGCTCGGTGCATCGCGCGTGGAAATCTGGACCGACGTGCCCGGCATGTTCAGCGCCAACCCGCGCGAAGTGCCCGATGCGCGCCTGCTCACGCGCCTGGATTACGCCGAAGCGCAGGAAATCGCGACGACCGGCGCGAAGGTGCTGCATCCGCGTTCGATCGCACCTTGCCGCGATGGCGGCGTGCCGATCACCATCCTCGACACCGAACGCCCCGATCTTCCCGGCACGCGCATCGACGCGAGCGCCGCGACGGTGCCCGGCGTCAAGGCCATCAGCCGTCGCAACGGCATCGTGCTGGTGTCGATGGAAAGCATCGGCATGTGGCAACAGGTGGGCTTCCTCGCCGACGTGTTCGAGCGCTTCAAGCGCAACGGGCTGTCGGTCGATTTGATCGGTTCGTCCGAAACCAACGTCACCGTGTCGCTGGACCCCAGCGAAAACCTGGTGACGACGAACGTGCTGGAAACCCTGTCGGCGGATCTTGCCGAAGTCTGCCGCGTGAAGGTCATCGCGCCCTGCGCTGCGATCACGCTCGTCGGCCGCGGCATGCGTTCGCTGCTGCACAAGTTGTCCGACGTGTGGGCGACCTTCGGCCAGGAACGCGTGCACCTGATCTCGCAGTCGTCGAACGATCTGAACCTGACCTTCGTCGTCGACGAAGCCGACGCCGACGGCATGCTGCCGCAGCTGCACGCCGAGCTGATCCGTGGCGGCGCGATGCCGGTGCAGGACACCACGGTCTTCGGCCCGAGCTGGCGCGACATCGCGCACGGCAAGCCGGCGCGTCGCGTGCCGTGGTGGGCGGGCAAGCGCGAAGCGTTGCTCGCGATCGCCGGCCACGCCACGCCGACCTACGCCTACGACCTGGCGACCGTGCGCGACCGCGCGCGCGACCTGGCGTCGATCGATGCGATCGACCGCCGCTACTTCGCGATCAAGGCCAATCCGCATCCGGCCATCCTGCGCACGCTGGTCGAAGAAGGCTTCGGCCTGGAATGCGTGTCGATCGGCGAACTCGAGCATGTGTTCCGCACCGTGCCGTCGCTGTCGCCCGAGCGCGTGTTGTTCACGCCGAGTTTCGCGCCGCGCGCCGAATACGAAGCCGCCTTCGCGATGGGCGTGACGGTCACGCTCGACAACGTCGAAGCGCTGCAGCGCTGGCCCGAGGTGTTCCGCGGCCGCACGATCTGGTTGCGCCTGGACATCGGGCACGGCGGCGGCCACCACGCGAAGGTGAACACCGGTGGCGTCGCGGCGAAGTTCGGCCTGTCGCTGCAGCGGTTCGACGAATTCGTCGCGCAAGCGCAAAAACTCGACGTCCGCATCATCGGCCTGCATGCGCACATGGGCAGCGGGATCGACGACCCGCGCCATTGGCGCGTGGTGTACGCCGAACTCGCGGGCATGGCCGACAGCGTGGGTACCATCGAATCCATCGACATCGGCGGCGGCCTGCCGGTCGCCTACACGCCCGATGCGGAGGACTTCGACCTGGGCGCATGGCGCACGGGCCTGGAGGAAATCCGTGCCGCGTATCCGCGCTTCAAGCTCGTGGTCGAGCCAGGTCGCTTCATGGTGGCCGAATGCGGCGTGCTGCTGTTGCATGCCACGCAGGTCGTCGAAAAGGACGGCGTGCGCCGCGTCGGTTGCGACGCGGGCATGAACGCGCTCGCGCGCCCCGCGATGTACGGGGCCTACCACGGCATCCACAATCTCTCGCGGCTGTCCGATGTCGACGTACTGGATTTCGACGTCGTCGGCCCCATCTGTGAAAGCGGCGACGTGCTGGGCCATTCCCGCCTGTTGCCGGCGGCGACGGCGGAAGGCGACGTGATCCTCGTCGCCGACGCGGGCGCCTACGGCATGGCCATGGCGAGCACCTACAACCTGCGCGCGCTGCCCGCAGAGGACACCATCGAATGACCGGCTGGACTTTTTCGCGCGACGCGATCCGCGCGTTCCGCTTCGTGCGCAACACCTTCGATGCCGCCACCGGCGTGGCGCAGCTGGTCTACGCCTTCGACGAGGGTCCGGAGCTGATCGAAACGATCACTTTGCCTGGCGCTCCGTTCACGCTGGACGGCGCACGCGCGGACGCCGCGCAACGTGCGCTGCGCTTGCTGCATTTGCTGGCGGGCGTGAGTTACTACAAGGCGGCCGTGCCCGCGGAGATCCGCATCGAAGGCGAGCCCATCGATGCGGCGACGGCGTCGATGCTCGATTCGTTCTATCTCAACGGCCTGGGCGAGTTCGCCTATCGCAACGGGCTGCACCTGCACGAGCGCATCAAGTTCCCGCACTGGGGCGACAACGCGCCTGCAGCGCCCGCGGTCGGCTTGCCCGAGCACGCGCTCGTCGCGATCGGCGGCGGCAAGGATTCGCTGGTGTCCATCGAGGCGCTGCGCGCTGCGGGCGTCGCGCAGACGGTCACGTGGATCGGCGGTTCGCAGTTGATCAAGGCCTGCGCCGAACGCACCGGCCTGCCGACGCTCAACATCGGGCGCGCACTCGCGCCGGCCTTGTTCGAATTCAATCGACAGGGCGCGTTGAACGGACATATCCCGGTGACGGGCGTGAACTCGGCGATCATGTTGTTCGCCGCGATCGTGCTCGGCGCCGACCAGGTCGTGTTCTCGAACGAGCGCTCGGCGAGCTATGGCTCGCTGATCCCCGGCACCGGCGAGGTGAACCACCAGTGGTCGAAGGGCTGGGCGTGGGAGCAGACGCTCGCCGACTACGTGCAGTCGCATGTGGCGGCCGACCTGCATTACTACTCGTTGCTGCGGCCGATGAGCGAGCTCGCGGTCGCGCGGCAGTTCGCGAAGACCGACCGCTACGATGCGCACTTCTCCAGCTGCAACCGCAACTTCCACCTGCTCGGCGAACGTCCCGCGAACCGCTGGTGCGGTGTTTGTCCGAAATGCCACTTCGTGTTCCTCGCGCTGGCGCCGTTCATGCCGAAGCCGCGCCTGGTCGGCATCTTCGGGCGCAACCTGCTCGACGATCCCGCGCAGACCGCCGGTTACGACGCGCTGCTGGAATACCAGGACCACAAGCCCTTCGAATGCGTGGGCGAGGGGCGCGAATCGCGCGCCGCGATGGCCGCGCTCGCCGCGCGTCCGGAATGGCGCGAGGATGCGCTGGTCGAACGCTTCGCGCGCGAGATCGCGCCGCAACTCGATGCGGGAGAACTCGATGTCGCGGGCTTGATGGTGATCGACGACGAGCACCGCATTCCTTCCGCGCTGTGGGCCAAGCTGCGTGCGCATTTCGTCGCTTGACGGCAAGCGCGTCGCCCTCTGGGGCTGGGGCCGCGAAGGGCGCGCGGCATATCGCGCGCTGCGTGCGCGCCTTCCGCACCAGGCGTTGACGCTGTTCTGCGATGCGGCCGAAGCCGAGCAGGCCGCGGAACTGCACGACGCTGCGTTGACGACATGCACGCACGTCGACGGCGATGCGCTCTCCGCGTTCGACGTGGTGGTCAAATCGCCGGGCATCAGTCCGTATCGCAACGAAGCGGTGTCTGCCTCCGCGCGCGGCACGCGCTTCATCGGCGGCACGGCATTGTGGTTCGGCGAGCATGCGTCGAACGGCCACGGCAGCACCCTCTGCGTCACCGGGACGAAAGGCAAGAGCACCACGACCGCATTGCTCGCGCATCTCCTGCGCGCGGGCGGGCATCGCACCGCGCTCGCGGGCAACATCGGCATGCCGATGCTCGAATTGCTCGACGCCGATGCTTCCGCACAGGATGCACCCGCCTATTGGGCGATCGAGTTGTCGAGCTACCAGACCGGCGATGTCGCCGATAGCGGTGCGCGGCCCCATGTCGCCATCGCGTTGAATGTCTTTCCCGAACACCTCGATTGGCACGGCGGGCAAGCGCGCTACGTGGCCGACAAGTTGCGCCTGGTCACCGACGCGCGTCCGCGCATCGCGGTGCTCAACGCAGCCGACCCGACGCTCGCCGCGTTGCGCCTGCATGCGGATACGCAGGTGCGCTGGTTCAACCGCGAAGACGGTTGGCACCTGCGCGGCGATGTGTTGTATCGCGGCGATCGCGAAGTCTTCGACACCGCATCCTTGCCGCTGCCCGGCCGCCACAATCGCGGCAACCTTTGCGCGGTGCTGACCGCGATCGAAGCGCTGGGACTGGATGCGGCCGCGCTCGCGCCGCATGCCGCGGCCTTCCGCCCCTTGCCGCATCGCCTGCAGACGATCGGCGTGCGCGAGGGCATCACTTACGTCAACGATTCGATCAGCACCACGCCGCATGCGAGCCTCGCGGCGCTGGCGTGTTTCGCTGATCGGCGCGTCGCGCTGATCGCCGGCGGCCACGACCGCGGCATCGATTGGTCCGGGTTCGCCGACGCGATGCACGCGCATGCGCCCGCGGCCATCGTCACGGTCGGGCAGAACGGACCGAAGATCCACGATCTGCTCGAGCCGGTCGCGCTCGGCGGCGGGTTTGTCTTGCGCGCGGCGACCGACCTGCCCGACGCGATGGACCAGGCACGCGCGGCCTTGGCGGGCGAGGGCGTCGTGCTGCTTTCGCCCGGCGCGCCCAGCTTCGGCGCCTACAAGGACTACGTCGCGCGCGGGCGCCATTTCGCGGCGCTGGCGGGCTTCGACCCCGACGCGATCAGCGCGATTCCGGGCATCGGCATCGACTGAGCGTTCACGCCATGGACGCGTTTCCGGCGTAGTCTGCCGCAGCAGAACACCACCCAGGCAAACGGAGTCCGCCATGCGTCGCACGATGTTCGGTCGATCGTTGTTCGCGTTGATGCTTTGCGTTTTCGGGATGTCCGCCGCGCACGCCGAGATGCAGGCCAGGCCGGTCGAATGGAAGGTCGGCAAGGACACCTTCAGCGGTTACCTGGTGTACGACGACACGAATGCGATCAAGCGCCCCGGGCTGTTGATGGTGCCCGATTGGTACGGCGTCACCGATTCGGCGATCGCCAAGGCCAAGCATGTCGCCGGCGACGATTACGTCGTGCTGCTCGCCGACGTGTACGGCAAGGGCGTGCGCCCGAAGACCGATGCCGACGCGCAGGCGCAGGTGAAGAAACTCTACGACGATCGCGCGAGTTTGCGCGCGCGCGCGACCAAGGCGCTCGACGTGCTGCGCACCGCGAAGGACGTCCCGCTCGACACCAAGCACATCGGCGCGATCGGTTATTGCTTCGGCGGCGCGACCGCGCTGGAACTGGCGCGCAGCGGCGCGGATGTCTCGGCCGTGGCGACTTTCCACGGTGGCCTGAACACCACGATGCCCGCCAAGGCAGGCACGGTGAAGGCGAGCATCCTCGTCCTGAACGGCGCCGACGACCAATACACGGCCGGCGACATTCCCGCGTTCGAAAACGAAATGAACGCCGCGCGCGTGGACTGGCAGTTCGTGAACTTCAGCGGCGCGGTGCATTGCTTCGCGCTGCCCGATGCGAACAAGCCGCCGGGCTGCATCTACAACGAACTGGCGATGCGGCGCGCCGAACGGATGATGCGCGTGTTCTTCGCCGAACGCTTCGCAAACTGACGGCTGTCATCCCCCTTCCAAGGGGGATCGAGCGCGCAAAGCGCGCTCGAGGGGGATAACGCGTCAGCGATCCCGAGACACCGAATACCGCGCCAATCCCCGCAACGCATCGGTCGCCACATTCGCCGGCAGCGCATCCAACGCCGCCTCCGCCGCTTCGGCGAATTCGAAAGCGCGCGCGCGGCTGTAATCGAGCCCGCCGGTCGCGTTGATCGCGGCGACCACCTGCGGCATCGCCTCCACGTCGCCGTGTTCGACGGCATTGCGCAAGGCCGCGCGCGTGGGTGCGTCGCTGTGGAGGATCGCGTGGATCAGCGGCAGCGTGGCCTTGCCTTCGGCGAGGTCGTCGCCGAGGTTCTTGCCCAGGGCGTCGGCGTCGGCGGCGTAGTCGAGCACGTCGTCGGCGATCTGGAAGGCATAGCCCAGTTGCAGGCCGTATTCGTGCATCGCATCGCAGGTCTTCGCATCGGCGCCGGCGAGCAATGCGCCCAGGCGCGTGGCGGCGGCGAACAGGACTGCGGTCTTGCGCTCGATCACGCGCAGGTACGCCGCCTCGTCGGTGTCGGGGTTGCGCACGTGCAGCAACTGCAGCACTTCGCCTTCGGCGATCTGGTTGGTGGTGTCGGCGAGGATGCGCATGACTTCCATGCGGTCGAGTTCGACCATCAACTGGAAGCTGCGCGAATACAGGAAGTCGCCGACGAGCACGCTCGCCGCATTGCCCCACACCGCGTTGGCCGTGCGGCGGCCGCGGCGCAGGTCGGATTCGTCGACGACATCGTCGTGCAGCAGGGTCGCGGTGTGGATGAACTCGATGACCGCGGCGAGCTGGTGCGCGTGCGGGCCGCGATGGCCGAGCGCGCGCGCGGCGAGCAACAGCAGCATCGGGCGCAGGCGCTTGCCGCCGGCGCCGATGATGTACTCGCTGACCTGGTTGATCAGCACCACGTCGGAGGCCAGGCGCTTGCGGATCAGCGCGTCGACGGCGGCCATGTCCTCCTGCGCGAGGGCCTGGATCGCGGGCAGGTCGGGGAGGCTGCGGTCGGGGGCTGCGTTCACGTCGGAGGCGGGCAAGGCGGCAGGGCGGGCGGCAATTATAGGCAGCCCCGCACATTCACCGTCCCGCGTTTGCCGCACGGGGTGGGGGCATGAGACCATTCGCGGGTACAACCAGCACCACCTGTCGCGTGGGAGAGACCGGTTCGACGCCGGCGCCGAAGGAGCAACCGCCCCGGAAACTCTCAGGCAAAAGGACCTCGCGGCAGACACAATCTGAAAAGTGACCGGCGGTCTCGCACCGCGCGTCCCGGAGTTCCTCCCCCATCCGGCCGCGCGAACCCTGCATGCGACCCGTCCCGGCCCGCCGAAGGAGTAACGCTCTCAGGCGAATAGACAGATGGGGCGCCCTATTTCACCAAGGCGCGCCCATGACCACCCCGCTGGATACCCGCAACGAATTCATCGCGCGCCATATCGGCCCGCGCGAGGCAGACACGCAGGCGATGCTCGACCTGCTCGGCCACGCCTCCCTCGACGCGCTCACGCAGAGCGTCGTTCCCGCCAGCATCCGCGGCACCGCGGTCCTCCCGGCCAGCGATGGCCTGGGCGAAGCCGAAGCGCTCGCGCAACTGCGCACCTACGCCGACAAGAACCAGGTCCTGCGTTCGTTCATCGGCCAGGGCTACTACAACACGCACACGCCCGCGCCGATCCTGCGCAACCTGCTTGAGAACCCCGCGTGGTACACGGCCTACACGCCGTACCAGCCGGAGATCTCGCAGGGCCGCCTGGAAGCGCTGCTCAACTTCCAGACGCTGGTGTCCGACCTGACGGGCATGGAAATCGCGAACGCCTCGCTGCTCGACGAAGGCACCGCGGTGGCCGAAGCGATGACCTTCTGCAAGCGCCTGTCGAAGAACAAGGGCGCCAACGCGTTCTTCGTTTCGAATCATTGCCATCCGCAGACGATCGACGTCGTGCGCACGCGCGCCGAACCGCTCGGTTACGAAGTCGTCGTCGGCGACGAGTTCGCGCTGGACGATGTCTCGAAGTTCTTCGGCGCCGCGCTGCAGTACCCGGCGACCAACGGCGACGTGCACGACCTGCGCGCCATCGTCGGCAAGTTCCATGCGGCCAATGCGCTCGTCGCGGTCGCCGCCGATCTGCTCGCGCTGACGCTGCTCACGCCGCCGGGCGAATTCGGCGCGGACCTGGCGATCGGCAGCGCACAGCGCTTCGGCGTGCCGCTGGGCTTCGGCGGCCCGCACGCGGCGTATTTCGCGACCAAGGATGCGTTCAAGCGCGACATGCCGGGCCGCGTGGTCGGCATTTCGATCGACCGCCACGGCAAGCCGGCCTATCGCCTGGCGATGCAGACGCGCGAACAGCACATCCGCCGCGAGAAGGCGACTTCCAACATCTGCACCGCGCAGGTGTTGCTGGCCAACATCGCGAGCATGTTCGCGGTCTACCACGGGCCCGAAGGCCTGCAGGCGATCGCCGAGCGCACGCACGCGCTCACCGTGATCCTCGCCGCGGGCCTGAAACAGCTCGGCGTGCAGGTCGAACAGGCCACGTGGTTCGACACGATCACCCTCGCCACCGGCGGCCGCACCGGCGCGCTGCACGACAAGGCGCGAGCGGCGGGCTACAACCTGCGCGAGATCGATCCCTCGCGCTTGGGCATTTCGCTCGACGAAACCACCACGCGCGGCGACATCGAAGCGCTGTGGCATGTGTTCGCCGGCGAAGGCGCGGCGATCCCCGACTTCGATACGCTGCGCGGCACCGACGCGACGCTCCCCAAGGGCCTGCGCCGCACGTCGAAGTTCCTGCAGCACGCGGTGTTCAACACGCATCGTTCCGAAACCGAGTTGATGCGCTACCTGCGCCGCCTGGCCGATTACGACCTCGCGCTCGACCGCACGATGATCCCGCTGGGCTCGTGCACGATGAAGCTCAACGCCGCGAGCGAGATGATCCCGGTGACCTGGCCGGAGTTCGGCGCGCTGCATCCCTTCGCGCCGGAAGACCAGGCGCTGGGCTACGCGAAGATGACGCAGGACCTCGAACGCATGCTGTGCGAGGCCACCGGTTACGACGCGGTTTCGCTGCAGCCCAACGCCGGTTCGCAGGGCGAATACGCGGGACTGCTCGCCATTCGCGCCTACCACGCCAGCCGCGGGGAAGGGCATCGCGACATCTGCCTGATTCCCTCCTCGGCGCACGGCACCAACCCCGCGACGGCGAACATGGCCGGCATGCGCGTGGTCGTCACCGCGTGCGATGCGCGCGGCAACGTCGACCTCGACGATCTGCGCGCGAAGGCCGCGCAGCATTCGGACAAGATCGCGGCGATCATGATCACGTATCCCTCCACGCACGGCGTGTTCGAGGAAGGCGTGCGCGAGATCTGCGACATCGTGCATGGCCACGGCGGCCAGGTGTACATCGACGGCGCGAACATGAACGCCATGGTCGGCCTGTGCGCGCCGGGCAAGTTCGGCGGCGACGTCTCGCACCTCAACCTGCACAAGACCTTCTGCATTCCGCACGGCGGCGGCGGCCCGGGCGTCGGCCCGATCGGCGTGAAGTCGCACCTCGCGCCTTTCCTGCCGGGGCATCGCACCGGCCACCTCGCGCGCAAGGACGGCGCAGTGGCTGCGGCGCCCTACGGCAGCGCGAGCATCCTGCCGATCACGTGGATGTACATCCGCATGATGGGCGGCACGGGCCTGCGCCTGGCCTCGCAGATGGCGATCCTCAACGCGAACTACATCGCGCGCCGCCTCGAAGAGCATTACCCCGTGCTGTACGCCGGCCACGAAGGCCTCGTCGCGCACGAATGCATCCTCGACCTGCGCCCGCTGAAGGACAGCAGCGGCATCAGCGTCGAAGACGTGGCCAAGCGCCTGATCGACTTCGGCTTCCACGCACCGACGATGTCCTTCCCCGTCGCCGGCACGCTGATGATCGAGCCGACGGAAAGCGAATCGAAGGAAGAACTCGACCGCTTCTGCGAGGCGATGATCGCGATCCGCGAAGAGATCCGCGCGGTCGAGAGCGGCGTGCTGGACAGAGAGGACAATCCGCTGCGCAACGCGCCGCACACCGCCCAGGAAGTGGTCGGCGAGTGGACGCATCCGTACTCGCGCGAAGCCGCGGTGTATCCGCTGCCGTCGCTCGTGGCCGGCAAGTACTGGCCGCCGGTGGCGCGCGTGGACAACGTCTACGGCGACCGCAACCTCGTCTGTTCCTGCCCGCCGCTCGAGGCTTACGCCGAGTAAGGGCAACGGCCGGCGTTGTGCACTGCGCAATGCCGGCCTTCCCGGCGACCGTCCTTCCCCTGCAGTGCGCCGCCGGTCCGGGGGGCACGCCTGCCGACGCCTCGTCGTGCGCGCTCGTCACCCGGCGCGCCGGACGGGGCTAGCATCGGCGCATGGAAACCTCCGCTGCCGTCGCTGTCGACAAGCGCAAGCACGCCCGGTTCAACGTGTTGTGCGCGGTGCTCGTCGCGCCGAACGGGCATTCGCACGAGGGTTACATCCTGGATCTGTCCGAAGGCGGCGCGCGCGTGGACCTCGTGCCGGGGTGGACGCCTTCCGACGGCACGCAACTGCGCATGTTCTTCGACGTGACCGACGGCGACGCGATCACTTTGCAGACGCACGTCGCCTGGGTGGCGATCGACCACATGGGCCTGCGCTTCGACGCCGAACAGGGCGCCGAGATCGAGCGCCTGATGGAAGCCGCCGGCGCGGTGTGATCGCGGCTAGGCCGAGTCGGTTTCGCGCGCGAGTTCGATGAGGTCGCGGATGTTGCGCGCGCCGAGCTTGCGCATGATCTTCATCTTGTAGGCGCTGACCGTCTTGTTGCTCAGGCGCATGTGCTCCCCGATGTCGCGGTTGGACTGGCCGGCGACCAGGCAGCGGAACACTTCGAACTCGCGTTCGGTCAGGCGCGTGACCGGACGGCCGTCGGTCTGTCCGTCGCCGGCCAGCATCAGCAGTTCCTGGTTGAAGTAGGACTTGCCGCGCGCCACCACGAGCGCGGCCATCGCGATTTCGCTCATCGCATCGGTCTTGTGCACGAACCCGTTGGCGCCGGCACGCAACGCGCGCAGGCCGCTTTCGTGCGCCTCGCCGCCGGAGACGACGAGGATGCCCACGCCCGATCCACCTGCACGCAGGCGCGAGATCACCTCCACGCCGCCGAGCACGGGAACGCCCAGGTCGATGATCAGCAGGTCCGGTTGCAGCGTGCGCACCGCCGAGAGGGCCGCGCCGCCGTTGTCGTGCACGGCGACGACTTCGAAGGTCTCGTTGATTTCCAGCAGGTCTTTCAGTGCGGCCGACACCATGGGATGGTCGTCGACGATGATGACTCGATACATGGATCTGGCCCTGGTTGGACGAAGGTGGCGAGCGAGCGCGCCCCCGCGATCGCATGCGACCCGATTCTAGGCACGCGATCGCCGTGGACGACGGCAGGTGGTGCAGATCTGCACCAAGGGGCACGCGTGTCGCACAGGGACGACATCGCGAAGGCGCGGATTAGAAGGCAAGCGCCAATCCCGCGAAACGCACGGAGTACAAACATTCGCAGAGTTAAGACGTTTCCAGTCCGCATCCGCGCTGATTCATCGATGCGCAAGTGGCGGACTGCCCTGGGAGGGCGGCGGGTCCGCGATGTCCGCCCCCGGGCGCCGGACGGGCCGCGGGTGTGATTCCGCCGACAGGTCGGCAGGCGCCGTCCCCGGCCGCTGGTACCATGTGCGCACTGGCCCGCCGGCCCCCCGCGACCGGCCGTACCCATCCCGCATTCGAGGACACGCACTCCATGGCACGTGGCATCAACAAGGTGATCCTGGTCGGCAATCTCGGCAACGACCCGGAAACCAAGTACACGCAGGGCGGCATGGCCGTCACCTCGATCAGCCTCGCCACCACCAGCGTGCGCAAGGACAAGGAAGGCAACACCCAGGAACGCACCGAGTGGCACCGGGTGAAGTTCTTCGGAAAGCTCGGCGAAATCGCCGGCGAATACCTGCGCAAGGGCTCGTCGGTCTACGTCGAAGGCTCGATCCGCTACGACAAGTTCACCGGCCAGGACGGTGTCGAGAAATATTTCACCGACATCGTCGCCGACGAGATGCAGATGCTCGGCGGCCGTGGTGAAGGCGGCGGTGGTGGCGGTGGCGGTGGTGGTCCCCGCGCCGAGCGCGGCGGCGACCGCCCGCAGCGTTCCGCGCCCCCGCAGCGCCAGGGCCAGGGCCAGGAAGGCGCACCGCGCCGCGATTCCGCGCCGCCCGCCCGCGACTTCGGCGACGACTTCGCGGACGACGACATCCCGTTCTGATCGCGCGTCGCCGCGGCCTCGTGTCGCGGGCGGCAACGATGCAGGACACGCGGCCCGGGAGAGGGGCCGTTTTACCGGGGAATGTCCCCATCGCCGGTCTGGGGCGGCGACTCGCAAGGCACTGGAGGCTGATGTGACGACCTGGTTGGTGACCGGCGGCGCCGGATTCATCGGCGGCAATTTCGTACTCGACGCGGTTCGCCGCGGCGTGCGCGTTGTGAACCTCGATGCGTTGACCTACGCGGGCAACATCGACACGCTCGCGCCGCTCGCCGGCGACGCGAACCATGTGTTCGTGGAAGGCGACATCGGCGATCGCACGCTTGTCGATCGCTTGCTGCGCGAGTACACACCCGATGCAGTGATCAACTTCGCGGCCGAGAGCCACGTCGATCGTTCGATCGATGGCCCGGCGGCGTTCGTGCAGACCAATGTCGTCGGCACGCTCGCCCTGCTCGAATCCACGCGCGATTACTGGAAGTCCCTGCAGGGCGCGGCGAAGGACGCCTTCCGCTTCCTGCACGTCTCCACCGACGAGGTCTACGGCTCGCTGGGCGACACCGGCAAGTTCACCGAAACCACGCCGTACGCGCCCAACTCGCCGTACTCCGCGTCGAAGGCCGCCTCCGACCACCTGGTCCGCGCCTTCCACCACACCTACGGCCTGCCGGTCCTGACGACCAACTGCTCGAACAATTACGGGCCGTACCAGTTCCCGGAAAAGCTCATCCCGCTGATCATCGCGCGCGCGCTGGCCGGCGAACCGCTGCCCGTGTACGGCGACGGCAAGAACGTGCGCGACTGGTTGTACGTCGGCGACCACTGCGCCGCGATCCGCACCGTGCTCGCGGGCGGCCGCGTCGGCGAAACCTACAACGTCGGGGGCGATGCCGAGCGCCAGAACATCGATGTCGTGCGCACCATCTGTGCGCTGCTCGACGAACGTCGCCCGCGCGACGACGGCAAGAAGCGCGAATCGCAGATCACCTTCGTCACCGATCGCCCCGGCCACGATCGCCGCTACGCGATCGACGCCGACAAGTTGAAGGGCGAACTGGGCTGGAAGCCCGAACACACCTTCGAACAGGGCATCGCCGACACCGTCGACTGGTATCTCGCGCACCAGGACTGGGTGGGTCGCGTGACCGACGGCAGCTATCGCCTCGAACGCATCGGGACGGCCGCATGACGCCGGCGCGCACGACGGCACGCAAGGGCATCATCCTCGCCGGTGGTTCGGGCACGCGCCTGTATCCGATCACCAAGGCGATCAGCAAGCAGCTGCTGCCCGTCTACGACAAGCCGATGATCTACTACCCGCTGAGCGTGCTGATGCTCGCCGGGATCCGCGACGTGCTGATCATCAACACGCCGCACGAGCAGGCCCTGTTCCAGAACCTCATCGGCGATGGCTCGCAGTGGGGCATGAACATCGAATATGCCGTGCAACCGAGCCCCGACGGCCTGGCGCAGGCGTATCTCATCGGCGAGAAGTTCGTCGACGGCAAGCCGAGCTGCCTGGTCCTGGGCGACAACATCTTCTACGGCCACGGCCTGACGGAGTTGTTGCAGCGCGCCGACGACCGCACCGACGATGCCGCCACCGTGTTCGGTTACTGGGTGCGCGATCCGGAGCGTTACGGCGTGGCCGAGTTCGACACCGACGGGCGCGTGGTCGGCCTGGAAGAGAAGCCCGCCAAGCCGCGCTCCAACTACGCCGTCACCGGCCTGTACTTCTACGACGGCAACGCGAGCGAATACGCCGCCAAGCTCAAGCCCTCGGCGCGCGGCGAACTCGAAATCACCGACCTCAATCGCGTGTACCTCGAGCAAGGCCGCCTGCACCTGGAGAAACTCGGTCGCGGTTACGCATGGCTCGACACGGGCACGCACGAATCGCTGGTCGAGGCCTCGACCTACATCGAGACGATCGAAAAACGCCAGGGCCTGCGCGTCTGCTGCCCCGAAGAGATCGCCTACTTCAACAAGTGGATCGATCGCGACCAATTGGAAGCGCTGGCCAAGCCGCTCGCGAAGAACGGTTACGGCCAATACCTGCTCAGCCTGCTGGAACACGGACGCGTCGAATGAAAGTCGTCGAAACGCAATTGCCCGGTTGCGTGGTGATCGAACCCGCCGTTTGGGGCGACGCACGCGGTTTCTTCTACGAAGCGTGGAACGCCGAGCGCTTCGGCGCGCTCGGCTTGCCGACCAACTTCATGCAGAGCAACGTGTCCTCCTCCAGCCGCGGCGTCCTGCGCGGCCTGCACTACCAGTGGCCGAACCCGCAAGGCAAGCTGGTGAGCGTGCTGGAAGGCGAGGTGTACGACGTCGCGGTCGACATCCGCCGCGGTTCGCCGACCTTCGGCCAGCACGCCGGCGTGATCCTCAGCGCCGACAACAAGCGCCACTTCTGGGTGCCCGAAGGCTTCGCGCACGGGTTCGCGGTGTTGTCCGAACGCGCGCTCTTCAGTTATCTGTGCACGGCGCCGTACGACAAGGCGGCCGATGCCAGCATTCGCTGGAACGACGCGCAGCTGTCGATCGACTGGCCGATCGGGCATCCGTCGCTGTCGGACAAGGATGCGAACGCGCCTTTCCTCGCAGACGTCGCACCCGAACGCCTGCCAGTCTTCGCGGCGCCATGAACGTCCTGCTCCTCGGCGGCGACGGCCAGCTCGGCCGGCGCCTGCGCGGCACGCTCGCGCCGCTGGGCGATGTCGTCGTCACCTGCCGCAGCGGCACGCTGTCCGACGGCACGGTGTGCGAAGCGCTGGACCTGGCCGACCTGGACGCGATCGACGCACTGATCGCGCGCGTCGCACCCGACGTCGTCGTCAACGCCACCGCGCATACGGCGGTGGACCGCGCCGAGTCCGAACCCGAGCTTGCGCACCGCATCAACGCCGAAGCACCGGCGCGCATCGCCGCCGCCTGCGCCGCGCGCGATGCGTATTTCGTGCATTACTCGACCGATTACGTCTTCGACGGGCAGGGCACGCGCCCGTACCGCGAGGACGATCCGACGGCGCCGCTCGGCGTGTACGGGAATTCGAAGCGCGCAGGCGAAGTCGCGATCATCGGCAGCGGCGCACGCCACGCGATCTTCCGCACCGCGTGGGTGTACGACGTGCACGGCCACAATTTCCTGCGCACGATGCTGCGCGTGGGCGCCGAGCGCGAAGAACTGCGCGTCGTCGATGACCAGGTCGGTACGCCGACTCCTGCATGGCTGCTCGCCGACGTCACTGCGCAGGTGCTGCGCGCACCGGATCGCCGCAACGGCCTGTGGCACCTGGCCACGACCGGCAAGACGAGTTGGCACGGCTTCGCAACGGCGATCTTCGAAGGCGCGGTTGCACGTGGCCTGCTCGCGAAGGCGCCGCGCGTGGTGCCGATTCCGACGTCCGATTACCCCACGCCTGCCGCGCGCCCCGCGTATTCGGTGCTCGACACCAGTGCCGTGCAACGGGATTTCGGCATCGCGCTGCCGGATTGGCATGCGGCGCTGGACGCCACGCTCGACCGGATGCCGCCCGTCACTTGACCCCGTGCATCCACCGCTTCAACAGCGGCGTGATCACCAGGAACACCACCGCCGAACCGATGCCGATCCACAGCATCAGGTGGAACAGGTGCGCGTACTTCCCCGCGGCATCGACCACGTCGATCGCACCGCCTTCCGGAATTTCGATCGAAGCGAGCTTGCCGAACGAGGCCGCCAGCACTTCCGAATACGCCGTCGCGAGCCAGAAGCCGCCCATCATCAACCCGACGACTTGCGCGACCGACAACTGCGTCACCGCCGACAGGCCGATCGGCGACAGGCACATCTCGCCGAATTCGAGCAGGAAGTAGGCGAGCACCAGCCACCACACACTCGCCATCGCGCCGGGGCCGACGGTGTGCGCCGCCGCGAGTAGCGGCAGGAACGACAGCGCGGCGAACAACAACCCGATCGCGCTCTTGAGCGGCTTGCTCGGATTCGCGCGGCGCTTCTCCAGCCACGGCCACAGCCACGCGAAGAAGGGCGAGAGCAGCACGACGAAGAACGAGCCCAGGAAGGTCAGGGATCCCGCCGTTTGCGGCACCAGCACGACATCGCGGAAGCACGCGACCGCCATCGCGAGCACCCAGATGGCGACGAGCGTGCGCGCGAACGCGCGTTTCCCCGCATCGCTCGCACGCAAGGCCATCACGATCAGGACCGGCGAACCCGCCATCAACCAGATCGACCACGGCAGCGTGCCGCTCGCATCGCTCACCAGCGACGGGAACATGTCCTTCGTCATCAGGCGGTCGGTGAAGGTCAGCCACGAGCCGTAGGTCTGCTCGTACAGGGTGAAGAACACCAGCACGCCGAGGATGATGATCAGCAGCGCGATCATCTGCTCGCGTTGTTCGCGCGAGCAGCGCGCGACGACGTACCAGACGAACCACGCGAAGAAAAACGCGGCCACCACGTGCATCGACCAATGCACCGCGCCGGTGGTCTGGATCAACCGCCACACCACCGCCACGCCGGCGATCGAGCCCAGGTAGATCCACCATTCGCGCGAGAGTCCCGCCACGCGCGTGCGCAGCGCCGCCGGATCGCGCGGCTCGGCGTGGCCATGCAAATACTTCTGTCCCCACAGGAACATCGCCAGCCCCGCGAGCATCCCGACGCCCGCCGCGCCGAAGCCGTATTTCCACCCGTAGGTTTCGCCGAGGAACGCGCAGATCAAGCCGGCGAACAAACCGCCGACGTTGATGCCCGCATAGAAGAGGGTGAAGCCCGAATCGCGTCGCGGATCGTCGTCGGCGTAAAGCTTGCCGACGATCGTCGAGATGTTCGGCTTGAGAAAGCCCACGCCCATGATGATCAGCGCGAGCGAAGCGTAGAAGACCTGCAGCGCGCCGGCGTCGCGGACCATGACGCCGTTGACCCGGTGCGCGGCTTCGCCTTCGACCGCCATGCCCAGGTGCCCGAGGCACAACAGGATGCCGCCGAGGACGACCGCCTTGCGCATCCCGAGCCAACGGTCGGCGAGCAGGCCGCCGATCACCGGCACGGCGTAAACCAGGCCGCCATAGGCGCCGATCAGGTCGTAGCCCGCGTCGTCGTTGAACCCGTGGTGCTTCAGCAGATAAAGCAGCAGCAACGCCTTCATCCCGTAGAAGGAGAAGCGCTCCCACATCTCGGTGAAGAAACAGACGAAGACGCCCTTCGGATGCCCGAGGAAGTCTTCGCTGCGCGGAATGTCGGTGTAGGCGGTGACGGACGACGACATCGCGCTGGCTCCCCCCGGGGCCGGACAGGCGCCGCGAGTATAGGCCGCGGGGCCTGCGCGCTGGACTTGTGACCGGCCGTCCGCTTAGGGTGGGCCGGATTTTTTGACATCCTTCCGGGAGATCGCCGAGTGTCCAGCACTGCGCCAGCCGGCCTCGAGCCGCGTACCGAATTCACCCTGCGCGCCCTCATCCTGGGCGTCGTCGTCACCCTGGCCTTCACGGCCGCCAACGTCTTCTTCGGCCTCAAGGCCGGCCTGACCTTCGCCACGTCGATCCCGGCGGCGGTGATCTCGATGGCCTTGCTGCGCAACTTCAAGGACTCGACGATCCAGGAAAACAATATCGTGCAGACCGTCGCTTCGGCGGCGGGCACCTTGTCCTCGATCATCTTCGTGCTGCCCGGCCTGGTGATCATCGGGTGGTGGACCGGCTTCCCGTACTGGGCGTCGTTCCTGATCTGCGCGCTCGGCGGCATCCTCGGCGTGATGTATTCGATCCCGCTGCGCCGCGCGCTGGTCACCAACTCCGAGCTGCCGTATCCCGAAGGCGTGGCCTGCGCCGAAGTACTCAAGGTCGGCAGCCCCGGCGCCGAAGCCACGGCGCACGGTGCCGAAGACAGCCGCGCGGGCCTGATGGCAGTGGTGTGGGGCGCGATCGTCGCCGCGGTGTTCGCCGCCGTCGTCGCCACGCGCCTGTTCGCCAGCGACGTGAAGAGTTACTTCAAGGTCGGCGAGGGCGTCACCGGTTTCGACTTCGCACTTTCGATGGCGCTGTTCGCCGTCGGCCATCTCGTCGGATTGTGGGTCGGTCTTGCGATGTTGCTCGGCGCGCTGATCGCGTGGGTATGGGGCGTGCCGCATTTTTCCGCGCTCGCCACGGGGCTCACGGGCGGATTCGAAGACATCGCGAGCGCGACGTGGAGCACCAACGTGCGCTTCGTCGGCGCCGGCACGATCGGCGTCGCCGCGATCTGGACGCTCGGCAAGCTGGTCAAGCCCGTCGTCTCCGGCCTGACCTCCGCGATGGCGGCCAACCGCGCGCGCAAGTCGGGCGACCTGGCCTCGATGCCGCGCACCGAACACGACATCCCGATCACGATCGTGGGCGCGGTGATGCTCGCCTGCTTCGTGCCGCTCGGTTTCCTGCTCTCGCACTTCAGCACCGAAACCGGCCTGGGCGCGCACGCATTTCCGCTGATCGCCGGCGGCTTGTTCTACATCGTGGTCATGAGCTTCCTGGTCTCCACCGTGTGCGGTTACATGGCCGGCCTGATCGGTTCGTCGAACAGCCCGCTCTCCGGCATCGGCATCCTGGTGGTCATCGGCGCGGCCTTGCTGCTCGTGTTCGGCATCAAGCCGATGCTCGAACCGGGGCATGAAAAGGGGCTCGTCGCGTTCGCGTTGTTCGTCACCGCGGTGGTGTTCACGGTGGCGGCGATCGCGAACAACAACCTGCAGGATCTCAAGACCGGCCAGCTCGTCGACGCCACGCCGTCCAAGCAGCAGTGGGCGCTGGTGGTCGGCGTGATCGCGGGCGCGGCGATCATCCCGTTCGTGCTCGACGTGGTGAACCAGGCCTACGGTTTCGTCGGCGCGCCCAACGCGACGAAGAACGCGCTCGCCGCGCCGCAGGCCGGCCTGATCTCCGCGCTGGCCAAGGGCGTGATCGAAGGCGGCATCGACTGGAGCCTGATCCGCATCGGCATGTACATCGGCGTGGTGCTGATCGTCGTCGACGAAGTGCTGCGCCGCACGACCAAGAGCGCGCACCTCTCGCCGCTCGCCGTCGGCCTGGGCATCTACCTGCCGACGTCGGCGACGTTGATGGTGGTCGTCGGTGCGATCGTCGGCTGGTACTTCGACAAGCGCGCCGACCGCGGCCCGCGCCCGGAAGCGACCAAGCAACTCGGCGTGCTGCTGGCCTCCGGCATGATCGTCGGCGAAGGCCTGATCGGCGTGCTGATCGCCGGCATCGTCGCGTTCCAGTTGTTCCCGCTCGCGATCGTCGGCGACGCATTCGCCAACGGCCCGGGCGTCTGGATCGGCGGCGTGCTCTTCGTTGCCTCGATCTTCCTTCTCTACCGTTGGGTCGGGCGCGCCGCGCGCACCGTCGACGTCTAATTCCACGCACCACTGCAGGATCCACGACATGAATCTGCGTCACACCCTGTTGTCCCTCGCGTTGTTGTCCGCGTTGCCGCTCGCCGCGCATGCCGAGCGCGGCTTCGAGGTGCGCGATCTCGCCAAGCTCGATCGCGTCTCCGCGCCCGTGTTGTCGCCCGATGGCCGCAAGGTCGTGTTCGCCAAGCGCGTCGTGGATTTCGATGCGAACAAGAGCGCGACCTCGCTGTGGATCGAAGACCTCATGGCGCGCGATGCCGCGCCGCCGGTGCGCCTCACGCCCGAAGGCTGGAACGTCAATTCGGCGACGTTCTCCGACGACGGCACGCGCGTGTACTTCCTCAGCGCGAAGGGCGGCTCGATGCAGCTCTACGCGATCCCGGTCGCCGGCGGCACGCCGGTGCAACTGACCGATGTCGTCGGCGATGTGGGCGGCTACGTGGTCTCGCCCGACGGCAAGCGCGTCGCACTGGCGCTGGAAACCTTCGCCGACTGCAAGTCCGACCTGCAGTGCAACGTCAAGCGCAACAAGGCGCGCGAGGATCGCAAGGCCTCGGGCGTCGTGTTCGACCGCTTGTTCATCCGCCACTGGGATGCCTGGAACGAAGGCAAGCTCAATCGTGTGTTCGTCGCGCCCTTCGGCGCCAATGGCGCGAAGATCACGCAGGCCACGCTGGTCGGCGGCGACGTGATCGGTGACGTGCCATCGCGTCCCTTCGGCGATACCAGCGAGATGACGTGGTCGCCCGACGGCAAGTCGCTCGTGCTGTCCGCGCGCAAGGCCGACGGCCAGGAACCGTGGTCGACCAACTTCGACCTGTACCTGGTCAACGCCGACGGCACCGGCACCGCGAAGAACCTCACCGCCGCCAACAAGGCGTGGGACACCACGCCGGTGTTCTCGCAGGACGGCAAGACGCTGTACTACCGCGCGATGAAGCGCCCGGGTTTCGAAGCCGATCGTTTCGCACTGATGGCGATGGACCTGGGATCGGGCAGCACGCGCGAAGTCGCATCGAAGTGGGATGCCTCGGCCAACGGCATCGCGCTGTCGAAGGACGGCAAGTCGATCTACACCACTGCCGAAGAACTCGGGCAGGCCCCGTTGTTCTCCGTCGACATCGCGAGCGGTGAAGTCACTTCGATCATCAAGGACGGCACGGTCACCGCGCTCGACCTCAAGGGCCCGACGCTCGTCTACACGCGCAACTCGCTGCAGACCGGCGATCAGTTGTTCGCCGCGCAGCCCGACGGCGCGACGCCGCGTGCGATCACGCAAAGCGCGGGCGAAATGCTGCCCGACGTGAAGTTCGGCGAAGGCACGCAGTTTAAGTTCGCCGGCTGGAACAACGAGACCGTGCACGGTTACGTCGTGAAGCCCTGGAACTACCAGCCGGGCAAGAAGTACCCGGTGGCGTTCCTGATCCACGGCGGCCCGCAGGGCAGCTTCGGCAACGGCTGGAGCTATCGCTGGAATCCGCAGACCTACGCCGGCCAGGGCTACGCGGTGGTCATGATCGACTTCCACGGTTCGACCGGTTACGGCCAGGCCTTCACCGACGCGATCAGCCAGCATTGGGGCGACCGCCCGCTCGAAGACCTGCAGAAGGGTTGGGACGCGGCGCAGAAGCAGTTCGACTTCCTCGACGGCTCCAAGGCCTGCGCGCTCGGTGCGTCCTACGGCGGCTTCATGGTCAACTGGATCGCCGGCAACTGGAACGCGCCCTGGAAGTGCCTGGTCACGCACGATGGCGTGTTCGACCAGCGCATGATGGGTTACGCGACCGAGGAACTGTGGTTCAGCGAATGGGAAAACGGCGGCACGCCGTTCGAGCATCCGGACAACTACGAGCGTTTCAACCCGGTCAACCACGTCAAGGATTGGAAGAAGCCCATCCTCGTCGTGCACGGGCAGCAGGACTTCCGCATCCCGGTGGAGCAGGGCATCGGTGCGTTCACCGCGGCGCAGCGCCAGGGGATCGAGTCGAAGTTCCTCTACTTCCCCGACGAGAACCATTGGGTCCTCAAGCCGCAGAACAGCGTGCTGTGGCACGACACGGTCAATGCCTGGCTGAAGCAGCACATCGGCCAGTAATCCGGCCGTTGCGACCGACCAAAGGCCCCGCAGTTGCGGGGCCTTTGTTTTTCACGCAGGCTCGACAGTGGCCGCACGAGGGTGGCCGCTCGGACGAGGGGGAGACCGCATGTACGAGATCGACCACGGGGGCGAGTTCAAGGCCTATCGCGGGCCGGACCGGCGGAAGAACGGCGAGCGGCGCGTGTCGAACGATCGCCGCGAAATGATCCGCTTCGAGCCCGACAAGGCCGACCGGCGCTCGGGCAAGGATCGAAGGAAAGCGGCGGCGTGGGGGACGATCGCGTCGCGCACCTGACGTGCGCGACGCTTCGGATCGTCAGTACTCGAACACACGCGCGCACGGCGTCGGATTCACCACGCCGGCGCCGTTGTTCAATGCATCCAGGTAATTCTTCAGCACTTCCTGTTCCGCGCGATCCGGATGCCCGGCCGGCGTGTACGGGCTGTCGCCGAGCGATGCATTCGCCACCGCGATCAACTCGTTGATCGTCCCGCCGAAGGGCGCGTAGATGCGCGTGCCGTCGACGAAACCCGCTTCGACGTTCAGCCGCATCGCCGCCAGGTGCGTCGACAATTTCCACGCCATGTTCGTCGCGTTGCTGTCGAGCAGCCACGTGGCGAACTGCGGATGCGTCGTCGGATCGAACGGGCTTCCGCTTTCCCCGACAAGGTTGAGCGCGGAAAGCAGCGCGAACTCCGGCGCGAGCGAGCCGCCGTCCATCAACGTCGCCAGGCCATTCTTGTTGTGCCAGTAACCCGGCGTCTTGCCCCCGCTGGGCTTGGTGCAGTAGTTGCCGAAGGTCAGCTGCGTCGTCTTGCCGACCTGCACCGCGATTCCCGTCTGCGGATTGATCGGATGGCCTTGCCCATCGACAGGCGCCGACTGCACCCAATTGCCCCCGAGCGGCGTGGCTTCGGACACGATGTAATCGGTGCCGATCGGGATGTTGGAAAACTGCGCGTAGCCGAAGCTGTCGGTCGGCAGCGTACCGAGCGGGCCGAGCGTCGCGGAGCCCAGTGTCATCGGCCAACCCGCCAGCCGCACTTCGCCGGCATCCTGGATGCCGTTCGCATTCCGGTCGTAGAACTTCTTGACGATGATCGTACCGGTGGAGCAGTAGCAGGCCCACGCCGTTCCGGTCGCGAGTGTCGCGGCGACGAGTGCGGTGAGCAGGTGTGTCCGTTTCATGGGGTCCATCCTCGGGGTGTGTTCCCAACGAACGGATGAGTTCGCCCCGAACCGGACAGCCGCTTGCCGGATTTCGAGGATTTCACGTACCGCTAACGACAAACGCTCACGTGGCCCTCACATGGGCGACAACGATCGGGTCAGTGCGAAGCTTGCTTCGCACCGGCAAAAGAGTGCCCGGGCGAAGCGCCCGAGCGAGAGCCAACGCTCGAAAGGTGGATGCCCCAGCGTTGTGAGTTTCAAATTTTTTTCCCAAAAAAATTTGGACCTCACAACGTTCGGGCGACGCGCCAGTGACGAAGGGAGCGCGCTTTACCAACGCTAACAACAGCGAGACCGCCCCTTCCCATACCGCGCCTGCATCCGTTCAATCGCAAACGCCTCACGCGTCATCGGCGTCGAGTCAGGATGCGACGCCCGAACATGCGCGACATACGCATCGTAATCGGGCAACCCGATCGCCAGCCGCGCCGTGGCCTTCGCCGCCGACCACGCCTCGCGCAGCTGCTCAACCAATCGCATCGAGCGCCACATGCGGCGTCTCCATCGCGGTCGGCGTAGTGCTGCGTCGCGCGCGCAAGGCCGCAAGCGTCGCGAACACCAGCGTGAGCACCACCACGCCCATGAACAAAGCGCACAACCCCGCGTCGACCTGATAGTTGAAGATCACGCGACGCATCTCGTCGAGCGACGTCGCCGGCGCAAGCACCTCACCCCGCGCGAGCGCCTCGCTGAAACGCCGCGTACTCGCGAGAAACCCGATCTTCGGATCATCGTGGAAGAGCTTCTGCCAACCCGCGGTCAACGTGCACACGAGCAGCCAGGCGGTCGGCACCGCGGCGACCCACAGGAAACGCTCGCGCTTCATCTTCACCAGCACCGCGCAGACGAAAATCATCGCCAGCCCCGCGAGCATCTGGTTCGCGATGCCGAACAGGGGCCACAGCGTATTGATGCCGCCGAGCGGATCGACCACGCCCTGATAGAGGAACCAACCCCAGCCCGCAACGGCCAGCGCCGTGCACACCAGGTTCGCCGTCCAGCTTTCCGTGCGTCGGAACGCAGGCACCGCGAGCCCGACGACTTCCTGGATCATGAAACGCGCCACGCGTGTGCCCGCGTCGATCGTGGTCAGGATGAACAAGGCTTCGAACAGGATCGCGTAGTGGTACCAGAACGCCATCATGCCGCTGCCGCCGACGATGCCGTGGAGGATCTGCGCCATGCCGACGGCGAGCGTCGGCGCGCCGCCGGTGCGCGAGAGGATCGTGGTTTCGCCGATGTCGCGCGCGGTCTGCGTCAGCACGTCGGGCGTGACGACGAAACCCCATTGCGCGATCGCGTGCGCCGCCGATTCGGCCGTCGTGCCGATCGCGGCGGCCGGCGCGTTCATCGCGAAGTAGATCGCCGGATCGAGCACGCACGCGGCGACCAACGCCATCACCGCGACGAACGCTTCCATCAGCATGCCGCCATAACCGATCGCGCGGATCTGGCCTTCGCTCGCGATCATCTTCGGCGTCGTGCCCGACGCGATCAGCGCGTGGAAGCCGGAGATCGCGCCGCACGCGATGGTGATGAACAGGAACGGGAACAGCGCACCTGCGAACACCGGCCCGGTGCCGTCGACGAAGCGCGTCACCGCCGGCATCTTCAGCTCCGGCATCGCGACGAGGATCGCCACGGCGAGCAACACGACGGTGCCGATCTTGAGGAAGGTCGAGAGGTAATCGCGTGGCGCGAGCAGCATCCACACCGGCAACACCGCGGCGATGAAGCCATAGGCGATCAGCATCCACGCCAGGGTCTTGCCATCGAAGGTGAACAGCGGCGCCCATTCCGGAGCGTTCGCCACGTGCCCGCCCAACCAGATCGATGCGAGCAGCAACACCAGGCCGACGATCGACGCTTCGAGGATGCGCCCCGGTCGCCACCAGCGCAGCCACGCGCCCATCAGCAAGGCGATCGGAATCGTCATCGCCACGGTGAAGGTGCCCCACGGGCTCTGGCCGAGTGCCTTCACCACGACGAGCCCGAGCACCGCGAGCAGGATCACCATGATGGCGAGGATGCCGATCATCGCCGTGACGCCCGCGGCGGCGCCGAGTTCGGTGCGGATCATCTCGCCGAGCGAACGCCCGTCGCGGCGCACCGAAAGGAACAGGATCATCATGTCCTGCACCGCGCCGGCGAGCACGACGCCGAACAGGATCCACAGCAAACCCGGCAGATAGCCCATCTGCGCGGCGAGCACCGGTCCGACGAGCGGACCGGCGCCCGCGATCGCGGCGAAGTGATGCCCGAACAACACCGACTTCTGCGTCGGCACGTAATCCAGGCCATCGTTGCGTCGCCACGCGGGCGTCGCGCGCGTCGGGTCGATGCGCAGCGCCTTCTCCGCGATGTAGCGCGCATGGAAGCGATAGCCGATGCAGAACACCGACACCGCCGCCGACACGATCCACAACGCACCGACCGTTTCGCCGCGCGACAGTGCCAGCGTCGCCAGGCACATCGCCGCGAACAGGGCGAGCGCGCCCCAGCCGAGCCAAGCCACCTTCCGCATTGGATGCTTCTCCCCGTGGCGGCTCAGAGCCAGCGCACTTTCTTCAGGTAACGGTACAGGCCGATCACGACCACGCCGACGACGCACACCAGGATCGCGTAACCGTGGCGCGCGTGAAGTTCGGGCATGCCGACGAAGTTCATGCCGTACCAGCTGGCGATCAGCGTCGGCGCGGCGAGCAAGGCCGCCCAGCCGGCGAGTTTCTTCACCACCTCGCCCTGGTTCACGGTGACCAGCGAGAGGTTCACGCTCATCGCGGCGGTGAGCATCTCGCGCATGGTGTCGGTGGATTCGTTCACGCGCATCGCATGGTCGAGCACGTCGCGGAAGTACAGGCGCACTTCGTCGGGCACCAGGCCACCGTGCATGCGCGTGAGTTGCGCGAGGATGTCCTGCATGGGCGAGACCGCCAGGCGCAGTTGCGTGAGTTCGCGCTTGAGTTCGTAGAGTTTGACGATCGTTTCGCGGCGGAAGGTTTCGGCGAAGATGTCCTTTTCCAGCGCGTTGAGCGAATCGCGGAAGCCTTCGACGATCGGCTGGTAATTGTCGACGACGAAGTCGAGCACCGCGTACAGGCCGTAGGCCGGGCCGAGCGCCAGCAGTTCGGGTTCGCGCTCCACGCGCGAACGCACGGGTGCGTAGGAGAGCGATGCGCCGTGGCGCACGGTCACCAGGTAACGCGGGCCCAGGAACGCATGCGTTTCGCCGAACTGGATCTTGTCGTCGACCAGCTGCGCGGTATGGACCGCGACGAACACCGAATTGCCGTAGGCCTCGATCTTCGGCCGCTGGTGCGCGTGCAGCGCATCCTCGATGGCGAGTTCATGCAGGCCGAATTCCTCCTGCAGTTTCTCCAGCAGCGTGTCTTCCGGTTCGTACAGCCCGACCCAGACGAAGCTGTCGTCCTCGACCGACAGCACGTCGCTGATCTCGTCGAGCGTGATGTCGCGACGCTGGCCGTGGCGGTCGTAGACCGCGCAATTGATGACGCAGGGAGGCAAGGCGGGCACTGTCATGCCCGCATGCTGCCTCAAGCGCGGCGGACGGGAAAGGCCAGTGCCGCGTGGATCGGCAGCAGCAAGGCCAGCCATGGCGCCTGGAACTGCGCACCGGCGGGCAATTGCAGGAAGCAGGCGATCACCCCGCCGACGACGACCGCGATGCGGACCCACTGGTGGAAGCGCGAGGTCGCGCGCCCGCGGAGCAAGGCCCACGCACCCGGCAACAGCAGCAGGCACAGCGGCGAGAACAGCAGCAGGTTGCGGTTGGCCCAGCCGGCGTGGTGTTCGGTGCAGCACCAGATGAACGCGATGACCCCGCCCAGCGCGCCGCATGCGAACCAGAAGGACAGCGCGACGGCGCCGAAGATCCGCGGCCGGTGGGTCATCAGCGCGCGCAGCCCGATCGCCAGCAGCAGGCCCGCGATCAACCAGGGCCACCAGCGGCGCGGTGCATCCGGCGGTTCCGGCGGGAGGCGATGGGGCAACAGCACCGACTCGGCGCGCACGAGCGGGCGGCCTTCGGTGTTCTGCATTTCGCGCAGGCTGGCGGCCAGGCGCATCGGTACGAAGGCGTCTTCCCAGCGCGACAGCGGGCGATCGGCATACGGGCCCAGGCCGATGTCGAAGCCGAGCCACATCCACGTCGCCGGCGAGGCCAGGCGCACGGATTCGCTGCGGAAGGTATCGCCCGCCGAACGCACCGCGAGCTGCTTGCGCAGCGCGCCGCCCATCGCGCGGTCGAGCGCATCGCGCACGCGCGTGGAGCAGTTGTCGGTGAAGTAGTCGTAGCGATAGCGCGCGTTCTCGGGACGCGCGTTGAAGGCGAGCGCCTGCGCGAGCGCATTGGCCTGCGCGGGCGTGAGGTCGAGCCACTGGATGGAGACGCCGCGGCCGACTTCGCGGTAGTACGTCAGATCCTCCGACATCGGCAACACGGCCAGCAGATAACGCATGTCGCCGCGCACGAAGCGGCCGATGAAGCCGGCTTCGCCCGGATCGAAGAACCCGAAGTTGTAGGACAACGGCGCCGGCGCATCGGGATCGTCGACGACGATCGCGTTGTGGCCGAAGCGTTCGAAGAAGATCTCGCCCGGCTGCATCGTCATCACGCCGATGCGCGGCGTCGCGGCGCTGGCCGCCGTGGCGAAGAGCCACAGCAGCAGCGCGATCAGCGGGAAACCGACCTTACGCGTCTGCATGCACGCTGACGTGCAGGGCGTGCAAACGGCGCGCATCGGCGCGCGCGACGCGGAAGCCGAAGCGGCCCAGCGTCAACTCTTCGCCGGCTTCGGGCAGGTGCCCGATCGCCGCGGTCAGCAGGCCGCCGATGGTGTCGTATTCGTCGTCGTCGAAATCCGAACCGAAGCGTTCGTTGAAATCGGCGATCGGCGTCAGCGCGTCGACGACGAAGTGGCCGTCGGCCTGCGCGGAAATCAGCGCGGTCTCGTCGACGGCCTCGTCGTGCTCGTCGTCGATGTCGCCCACGATCTGTTCCAGCACGTCTTCGATCGTGACCAGGCCGGCGACGCCGCCGTATTCGTCGATCACGATCGCCATGTGGTTGCGCGACTGGCGGAATTCGCGCAGCAGCACGTTGAGTTTCTTCGACTCGGGGATCAGCACGGCCGGGCGCAGGAATTCGCGCACGCTGTTGCGGGCATGGTCGTGGTCGGCGACGACCACGCGCAGCAGGTCCTTGGCCAGCAGGATGCCGAGGATTTCGTCCTTGCCTTCGCCATGCACCGGGAAGCGCGAATGGCCGGATTCGACGACCAGGCGCATCAGCGTTTCGAGCGGGGCGTCGGCCGACAGCGCGACCATCTGCGCGCGCGGGATCATCACGTCGCCCACCGTCAGGTCGGACACCGCGATGGCGCCTTCCATCATGCGCAGGGTGTCGGCCGCGATCAGCCCGTCGGCCTGCACGTCGCGCAACAGCTCGACCAGGTCCTCGCGGGTGGTGGGTTCGCCGGACAGTGCGGCGGTGATGCGGTCGAGCCAGGTGCGGCGGCTCTTGTCTTCGGTTTGCGGGGGACTGTCGTCGTCGGCCATGGGGGTCGGGGATGGGCTCCGGATGCGTGGAGCGACCGTCGCCGAGTCTAGCGCAGGCGGTGGTCGGGCCGGTGAATCGTGCTTCGACGGGGGCCGTCAGTCTTCGGCGTAGGGGTCGTCGATGCCCATCTCGGCGAGGATTTCGCGCTCGAGCTGCTCCATGCAGTCCGCTTCCCGGGCGTCCTCGTGGTCCCAGCCGAGCAGGTGGAGCGTGCCGTGGACGGTGAGGTGGGCGTAGTGGGCGATGAGCGCCTTTTTCTGCTCGCGCGCTTCGCGGGCGATGACCGGCGCGCACAGGACGATGTCGCCGAGCAGGGGAAGCACCACGCCTTCGGGCAATTCGGCCGGGAAACTCAGAACGTTGGTCGCGTAATCGCGCCCGCGGTAATGGCGGTTCAGGGCGCGGCCTTCCTTCGTGCCAACGATGCGGATGGCGAGGTCCGCCTCGCGGATGCGGCCGTTGAGCGCGGCGCCGACCCATTTGCGGAAACTCACCGCCGCGGGCAGGCCGAGGCGGGGCAGGGCGTATTCGACCGACACATCGAGACGAACGGGGCCCTGGGTCATGGGGTGCCGGCTCCGGTCGCCTTGTCGTCGGTGTCGCGCGCGTCGTAGGCATCGACGATGCGCGCCACCAGCGGATGGCGGACGACGTCGCGTGCCTGGAAGAAGGTGAAGCTGATGCCGTCCACCGCCCGCAGCACGTCGATGGCATCGCGCAGGCCGGACTTCTGGTGCTTGGGCAAATCGATCTGCGTCACGTCGCCGGTCACCACGGCGGTCGAGCCGTAACCGATGCGCGTCAGGAACATCTTCATCTGTTCGATGGTGGTGTTCTGCGCTTCGTCGAGGATCACGAACGCATCGTTGAGCGTGCGCCCGCGCATGTAGGCCAGCGGCGCGATCTCGATGACGTTCTTCTCCAGCAACTTGACCACTTTTTCCACGCCGAGCATTTCGTACAGCGCGTCGTAGAGCGGGCGCAGGTAGGGATCCACCTTCTGGGTGAGATCGCCGGGGAGAAAGCCGAGTTTCTCACCCGCTTCCACCGCGGGGCGCACGAGGATCAGGCGCTGCACGCGCGATTCGTTGAGCGCTTCGACCGCCATCGCCACCGCGAGGAAGGTCTTGCCCGTGCCCGCGGGGCCGACGCCGAAATTGATGTCGTGCGTGGCGATGGCGTGCAGGTATTTGGCCTGGTTGGCGCCACGGCCGCGGATCGTGCCGCGCTTGACGCGGATCGACACGTCCTGGGGTTCGATCTCGCGCGTCGTCGTCGCCGCGTCGTCGTCGGCCACTTCGTTCAGGCGCACGTTGATCGCGTGGCCGTCGAAGGTTTCCTCGCCGGCTTCGTCGTAGAGCGCGCGCAGGAATTTTTCGGCGCGCGCGGTCGCCGGCGCCGGACCGGTGACGCGGAAGATGTTGCCGCGGTTGGCGATCTCCACGCCCAGGCGCAATTCGATCTGCCGCAGGTGCGCGTCGAAGGCCCCGGCCAGATTGGCCAGGCGTTCGGTGTCGTCGGGTTCGAGGGTGAAGTCGCGCTGCGAAGGTTCGTTCATGCGGCGAAAGGGTAGCGCGGACGCCGGGCGGTGCGCGATGAACGCCGCGGCGCGCCGAAAAAGTAGGTCAAAAGGGACGGCCGTCGGATGGAATGCAATGCGTGGTCCTCGATGGGGCCTGCGCGACCGCCCGTCGGGTCTCGCTTGGCCTTAATTAATTTACGAATTAAATTCTGCCGCATGAGCCCGCTCCCTACCAAAGCCCGTCGGAAACCCGCCGCGGAAGCGCCGGAAGTGCTTGAAACGGCAGAGCTTCCGCCTGCCAAGCGCCCCAAATCCGGCCGCCGCGCGGTCGGCCGCCCGACGGGCGAGGGCGGCGATCTGCGCGCCCGCCTCCTGGACGTGGCCGTCGCCTGTTTCGGGCGCCACGGCATCGCCGCCAGCACCCTGCGCGAGATCGCGCACGAGGCCGGCGTGAACCCCGCGCTCGTCCACTATTACTTCGGCGACAAGCAACAACTGCTGCAGGCGGTGATCTCCGAACGCCTGATGCCGGCCTTCTCCGACGTGCGCGACGCGACGCTCCAGGGCGGCGACGACATCTCGGGCGTGATCGCCGGCTTCGTGCGCGGCATGTGCGAAACCGTCGAGAAGCATCCCTGGCTGCCGCCGCTGTGGGTGCGCGAAGTGTTGTGCGAAGGCGGCGCGCTGCGCGAGTTGCTGTTCACCACGATGGCGCCGCAGATGCCGCAGATCCTCGCGGCGAAGTTCGCGCAGGCGCAGGCCGCGGGCCAGCTCAATCGCGAACTCGATCCGCGCCTGCTCGTCACCTCGCTGATCGGCCTGACCTTGTTCCCCGCCGCGGGCGCGCCGATCTGGCGCCGCCTGTTCGACGCCGACGACATCGACGCGGCCGCCATGAAACACCACGCCATCGCATTGCTGGATGCCGGCATCGGCGTTCCCTGACCACGAGCCTCCCATGACCCTTCGTCCGCTTGTCCTGTGTGCCTTCACCGTCCTCGCAGCGTGTCGCAACGATGCGCCGCAGGCGCTCGGCACGCTCGAATACGACCGCATCACCTTGCCCGCGCCCGCCGCGGAAAAGATCGTCGCCATCGGCGTGCGCGAAGGGCAGCAGGTGAAAGCCGGCCAGTCGCTGCTGCAACTCGAACTCGACCGCACGCGCGCCAGCACCGAAGCGATGCGCGCGCAGGCGGCGCGCCAACGCGCGAGCCTGGCCGAAATGGAGGCCGGCCCGCGCAGCGAAGAAATCGCACGCGCGCGCGCCGAACTCGCCGCCGCCCGCGCGCAGGCGGAGGACACCCGCATCTACTACAACCGCGTGCGGCAACTCGGGCCGCGCCAATTGATGGCCGCCTCCGACATCGATCGCGCGCGCGCCGCCGCGGACAACGCCGCGGGCACCGCACGCGCGCTGGAGCAGGCCTTGCGCGAACTCGAAGCCGGCACGCGCGTCGAACAGATCGCGCAGGGCGAGGCGGCCCTCGCCGCATCGGAAGCCGATGTCGCCGCGCAACAGGTGACGCTGCAGAAACTGTCGGTCGTCGCGCCGCGCGACGGGCTCGTCGACAGCCTGCCGTACAAACTCGGCGACCAGGCCGCGGTGGGGCAGCCGCTCGCGATCCTGCTCGTCGGCCAACCTTATGCGCGCGTCTACGTCCCCGAACCGATCCGTTCGAAGGTCGCCGTCGGAACGAAGGCCCGTCTCTACATCGACGGCAAGGACGATGCGATCGCCGGCACCGTGCGCATGATCCGCACCGAGCCGACGTTCACGCCGTACTTCGCACTGATCGGCAAGGACGCCGCGCGCCTGTCCTACATCGCGGAAATCGGCGTCGACGAGAAGAACGCCAAGCTCCCCGCCGGATTGCCGGTGCGTGCGGAGTTCGACGAGTGAATGCGCCGACCGCCGACCTCGCGATCCGTGCGCGCGGGCTGACCAAGCGCTTCAAGGACCTGGTCGCCGTCGACCATGTCGACCTGAGCGTCCCGAAGGCGAACGTCTACGGCTTCCTCGGCCCCAACGGCTCGGGCAAGACCACGACGATCCGCATGTTGTGCGGCCTGATGACGCCGACCGAAGGCGAGATCGAAGTGCTCGGCCTGCAGTTGCCGAAACAAGCCGAAGCGCTGCGCCTGCGTATCGGCTACATGACGCAGAAGTTCTCCTTGTTCGACGACCTGAGCGTGCGCGAGAACCTGGAATTCCTCGCGGCGGTGCAAGGCCTGCCCCGCGCGAAGGCGCGCACGCGCATCGACGAACTGGTGCAGCGCTATCACTTCGAGGATCGGCAGAAGCAACTTGCCGGCACCATGAGCGGCGGCCAGAAGCAGCGCCTCGCGCTCGCCGGTGCGGTCATCCATTCGCCGGAACTGTTGTTCCTGGATGAACCGACGAGCGCAGTGGATCCCGAATCCCGCCGCGATTTCTGGGAAAAACTCTTCGAACTCGCCGATGCCGGCACGACGATCCTGGTTTCCACGCACTACATGGACGAAGCCGAACGCTGCCATCGCCTCGCGATCCTCGACCGCGGCGTGCTCGTCGCCGACGGCAGCCCCGCCGAACTCACCGGCGCGATCACCGGCCGCACGCTGGCGGTGCAGTCGAACACACCGCGGCGCGCACGCCGCGCGTTGATGGAAACACCCGGCGTGATCAGCGCGGCGCAGGTCGGCAACACGCTGCGCGTGCTGACCAGCGAAAGCGGAATCGCCGATCGCCTGCAACGCGTGCTGTCCGACGCCGGGCTGCACGGCGAAATCGCCGAATCCGAGCCCAACCTCGAAGACGTCTTCGTCTCCGCCACGCGCGGCCGCGAAGCCGCCCAGGCGAAGGAGGCCGCATGAGCTGGCGCCGCCTGTTCGCCGTGATGGTCAAGGAGTTGCGGCAGATGCGCCGCGACCGCATCACGCTGGCGATGATCGTCGGCATCCCGGTGATGCAATTGGTGCTGTTCGGCTACGCGATCAACTTCACCCTGCGCAATCTGGATACGGCGATCGCCGACCAGGCGAACACCGCCGGTTCGCGTGCGCTGGTGATGGACCTGCAGAACACCGGCGTGCTCAACCCGGTGAAGGATGCGAGCTCGCCGCAGGAATTGATGACGATGCTGCGGCGCGGGCAGATCAGCGTCGGCGTCGTGGTGCCGCCGGATTTCGAACGCCGCCGCATCGATGGACGCGAAGCGGTGCAGATCCTCGTCGACGGCAGCGACACCGCCGTGCAGGGCGCGGCCGGGCAACTCACGCAGGTGCCGCTCGACAGTGCGGCGACGGTGCAGAAGGCGCCGTCGCAGATCAGCGTCGTCGGCTTCTACAACCCCGAACGCCGCTCGGCGATCAACATCGTGCCGGGCCTGATCGGCATCATCCTGACGATGACCATGGTGATGTTCACCGCGGTGTCGATCGTGCGCGAACGCGAGCGCGGCAACATGGAATTGCTGATCGCAACGCCCGTGAGCAGCAGCGAATTGATGATCGGGAAGGTGCTGCCGTTCGCGGGCATCGGCCTGATCCAGACGACGCTGGTGTTGCTGCTCGGCGCGTGGTTGTTCGAAGTGCCCATCCGCGGCGCGCTGCTGGATGTCTACATCGCGGCGGTGCTGCTGATCCTGGCGAATCTCGCACTCGGCCTGATGATCTCGACGAAAGCGCAGTCGCAGTTCCAGGCGATGCAGATGACCTTCTTCGTCTTCCTGCCGTCGATCCTGCTGTCGGGCTTCATGTTCCCCTTCGCCGGCATGCCGAAGATCATCCAGTGGCTCGCCGAGGTGCTGCCGCTCACGCACTTCCTGCGGCTGGTGCGCGGGATCATGCTGCGCGGCGCGAGCCTGTGGGAACTGTGGCCGGAGATCCTGGCGTTGATCGCGTTCATCGCCGTCATGATGACGGTGGCGATCGGCCGATTCCGGAAACGCCTCGACTAAACGACGACGCTCGCCCGCAACGAGTTCGTCATCGCTTCGGTGATGACGACATCGACGAACTGCCCGATCAAACGCGGATGGCCGGCGAAGTTGACCGAGCGCATGTTCTCGGTCTTGCCGGTCAGCTCGTTCGGATCCTTCTTCGACGGGCCTTCCACCAGCACGGTCTGCACGCTGCCGACCATCGCCTGCGAAATCTGCGCGGCATGCACATTGATCGCCGCTTGCAGGCGCTCCAGGCGTGCGTGCTTCTCCGCGTCGGTGGTGTCGTCCGACAGATCGGCGGCCGGCGTGCCGGGGCGACGCGAATAAATGAAGGAGAAGGATTGGTCGAAACCGACGTCTTCGATCAGTTTCATCGTCTTCTCGAAATCCGCATCGGTTTCGCCGGGGAAGCCGACGATAAAGTCCGAGGAGATCGAGATGTCCGGGCGCACGGCGCGCAGCTTGCGGATCTTCTGCTTGAACTCCAGCGCCGTGTAGCCGCGCTTCATCGCCGCGAGCACGCGGTCGCTGCCGGCCTGCACCGGCAGGTGGAGATAGTTGGCCAGTTGCGGCACGTCGCGATAAGCCTCGACCAGCGAGTCGGAAAACTCGAGCGGGTGCGAAGTGGTGAAGCGGATGCGGCCGACACCGTCGATGCCGGCGATCGCGCGGATCAGCAAACCGAGGTCCGCCCAGCTTTCATCGGTATCCTCACCATCGCCCAGCGGACCGCGATACGCATTGACGTTCTGCCCGAGGAGGTTGATCTCGCGCACGCCCTGCGCGGCGAGCTGCGCCACTTCGACGAGCACGTCTTCGAACGGCCGCGAGACTTCTTCGCCGCGCGTATAGGGCACGACGCAGAAGGAGCAGTACTTCGAGCAGCCTTCCATGATCGACACGAACGCGCTCGGGCCATCGGCGCGCGGCTCGGGCAGGCGATCGAACTTCTCGATCTCCGGGAAGCTGATGTCCACCTGCGGCTGCCCGCTCGCGCGGCGCTCGCGGATGAGATCGGGCAGGCGGTGCAGGGTCTGCGGGCCGAAGACCAAGTCGACGTAGGGCGCGCGCTTCACGATCGCCGCGCCTTCCTGCGAGGCCACGCAGCCGCCGACGCCGATGATCACCGGCTTGCCGTCCTTCTTGAGCGCCTTCCAGCGGCCGAGCTGGCTGAAGACCTTTTCCTGCGCCTTCTCGCGGATCGAGCAGGTGTTGACCAGCACGACGTCGGCTTCCTCGACGTTGTCGGTCAGCTCCAGGCCGTCGCTGGCGGCGAGCACGTCGGCCATGCGGGCCGAGTCGTACTCGTTCATCTGGCACCCGTGGGTCTTGATGAACAGCTTGCCGCGCGGGGCGGGGCGGGAGGCGTCGGCCGCGGGCGCGGCGACGTCCAAGAGGACGGTCAATTCGGTCATGGCGGGTCCGGGAGGGCGGCGGTTAGTCCGCGCCGGGAAGGTCGGTCACGTGAAGGGGGCGAAGTCTAGCGCGGTCGCCGGGCGTCCGGTTCGCGACGGGGGTCTCGTTCACTTGGGTCAAGCGTCTGTTCATATGAATCAAGAACTTGTCAAGCCTCACGATTGAGGGCAGCATGCCGGCCATGATCAGGGGATGGGGATTCTCGCGCGGCCTGGCCGCCCTCGTGCTTGTCGTCGCCGCCTCCGCGGCGATGCCGGCAGTCGCGGGCACGCTCTATCGTTGCGATGGCGCCGACGGCGCGCGCAGCTACGTCGGCAAGCGCATCCCCGGCGCCAAGTGCACCGTCATCAGCTATGCGAAGGCCACGCCCGCGCCCGCCGCACCGCGCGCCGCCGCGGTGGGCAGCACCACGACGGCGAGCAATGTCGCCGGTTCGCCGATCACCGAAACCGTCTCGAACGACGCCGTCGCGCCGACGCCGGCACCTTCCGCCCCCGCGCTGAAGCCTTACCAGGCGCCGCGCCTGGTGCAGGGCCAGGTGTATTCGTACATCCAGGACGGCGTGCGCCATTACACGAGCAAGCCGCCGAAGGGCGTCGCGGGCGCCACCGCGCTGCGCACGATCCGCTACAGCTTCATGGAGACGTGCTACGCCTGCGCCGCGCGTCCCGGCGTCAACTTCAACACGTTGCGCCTCAATACCGACGCCTATGCCGCCGAGATCCGCGCGGCCGCCAAGCTTCATGGCGTGGACGAAGCGATCGTGCGCGCGATCATCCACGCCGAGTCGGCCTACAACCCCAATGCGCTCTCGCGCGTGGGCGCGCAGGGCCTGATGCAGCTGATGCCTGCCACCGCCCGCCGTTTCGGCGTGGGCAATGCCTTCGACGCCACCCAGAACATCTCCGGCGGCGTGCAGTACCTCGCCTTCCTGCTCAAGCGCTTCAAGGGCGATCTCAGCCTTGCCGCGGCCGGCTACAACGCAGGCGAGGGCGCGGTCGACAAATATCGCGGCGTTCCGCCGTACAGCGAGACCCGCCGCTACGTCGAGCGCGTCTCGGTGCTGGCCGACCGCTACCGCGGCGCCATCGCCAGCAACGCGCTGGCCACCAAGTAATCCGCCGGCGGTACGGCCGGCGCTCGCCCGGTCGCGCCATACGATTGTCGGCCGATTAAGCGTTCCGTTACACTTCCCCGTCTTTGTTGGCCGCCTCCACGCACAAGTGCGCGGGGCGGACCAGCGCTTCGGTTCAGCGCCTTACTGCGGAGTGTCGGATGGCCAATGTTGGGGTAGGGGTCAACGATCCCGCTCATGTCCACGACGGGGAACCCGTCAACCAGGGCCGTCGCCGGTTCCTGACCGCCACCACGGCCGTGGTCGGTGCGGTCGGTGTCGGCTTCGCTGCCGTGCCCTTCATCAAGTCCTGGAACCCGAGCGCGCGCGCCAAGCTCGCCGGCGCCCCGGTGACCGCCGACATCAGCGCGCTGGCCGAAGGCACGCGCATGGTGCTCGAGTGGCGCGGCCAGCCGATCTGGATCGTGAAGCGTTCCAAGCAGATGCTCGACGTGCTGCCGACGCTCGATCCGCGCCTGCGCGATCCCAAGTCCGACAACCTCGACCAGCAGCCGACGTACGCGCGCAACGAGTTGCGTTCGATCAAGCCGGCGATCTCCGTGCTGGTGGGCCTGTGCACGCACCTGGGCTGCTCGCCGGAAATGAAGGCCGAGATCAAGCCCGAGCCGTTCGATCCGGAATGGAAGGGCGGTTACTTCTGCCCGTGCCACAAGTCGCGCTTCGACATGGCCGGCCGCGTGTTCGACGGCGTGCCCGCGCCGATCAACCTGCTCGTGCCGCCGCACCACTACGAAAGCGACACGTCGATCGTGATCGGCGTCGACCCGAAGGGAGCGGCATAAGCCATGGCCAATTTCCTGACGCGGACCACGACCAACGTGATGGACTGGGTCAACGCGCGCGCGCCCGGCATGATGCCGGTGTACCGCAAGCACATGACCGAGTACTACGCGCCGAAGAACTTCAACGTCTGGTACTACTTCGGTTCGCTCGCGATCGTCGTGCTGGTCAACCAGATCCTGACCGGCATCTTCCTGACGATGCACTTCAAGCCCTCCGCGGCCGAAGCGTTCTCGTCGGTCGAATACATCATGCGCGACGTGGAGTGGGGCTGGCTGATCCGGTACATGCATTCCACCGGCGCCTCGCTGTTCTTCATCGTCGTCTACCTGCACATGTTCCGCGGCCTGATGTACGGCTCCTATCAGAAGCCCCGCGAACTGGTGTGGGTCATCGGCATGGTGCTGTACCTGGTGCTGATGGCCGAAGCCTTCATGGGCTACGTGCTGCCGTGGGGCCAGATGTCGTTCTGGGGCGCGAAGGTGATCATCTCGCTCTTCGGCGCGATCCCGGTCATCGGCAACGGCCTGACCGAATGGATCATGGGCGACTACCTGCCCGGCGACGCCACGCTCAACCGCTTCTTCGCGCTGCACGTCATCGCGCTGCCGCTGGTGCTGCTGCTGCTCGTCGTGCTGCACCTGGGCGCGCTGCATGAAGTGGGTTCGAACAACCCCGACGGCGTCGACATCAAGAAGGGCCCGAAGGGCAACCGCTGGTCGACCACCGCGCCGGCCGACGGCATCCCGTTCCACCCGTACTACACGACGGGCAAGGATCTGTTCGGCGTCGCGTTCTTCCTGATCCTGGCGGCCTTCATCATCTTCTTCGCGCCCACCTTCGGCGGCCTGTTCCTGGAGCACGACAACTTCACCGAGGCCAACCGCCTGGTGACGCCGGAGCACATCAAGCCGACGTGGTACTTCACCCCGTACTACGCGATGTTGCGCGTGATCCCGTCGTTCTTCGCCATCAAGCTGTGGGGCGTGTTGGTGATGTTCGCCGCCATCGCCGTGCTGTTCCTGGTGCCGTGGCTCGACAAGTCGCCGGTCAAGTCCTATCGCTACCGCGGCAAGCTGTCGTGGGCGATGCTGCTGATGTTCGCCGTGTGCTTCGTGTGGCTCGGCAAGATCGGCGGTGGCCCGGGCACGGACCCGGCCGAGACGATCATCGGCCGCGTGCTGACGTTCCTCTACTTCGTATTCTTCATCACGATGCCGATCTGGACGAAACTGGATCGGACCAAGCCGGTGCCGGAACGGGTGACGATGCATGACTAACTTCTTCGTCCGCGCCGGCAAGGCCGCGGTCCTCGCCGCAGGCCTGCTCACCGCATCGCTCGCCTTCGCCAGCGAAGGCGGCAACCTGCAGCAGTCGGGCGCACGCCTCGACGATCGCGCTTCGCTCCAGCGCGGCGCGCAGCTGTACATCAACTACTGCAGCGGCTGCCATTCGCTGAAGTACCTGCGTTACTCGCGCATGGCCGAAGACCTCGGCCTGAGCGAGGACGAGGTGCAGGCCAACCTCAACCTCACCGGCGTCAAGGTGGGCGAGACGATCGGCACGTCGATGACGCCGGAACACGCGCAGCAGGCCTTCGGCAAGATGCCGCCGGACCTGAGCCTCATCGCGCGCGTCCGCGGCACCGACTGGATCTACACGTACCTGAAGTCCTTCTACCTCGACGAGACCCGCCCGGTCGGCTGGAACAACACGCTCTTCCCGAACGTGTCCATGCCCAACCCGCTGTGGGAAATGCAGGGCCTGCAGCACGCCGTGCTCACCAAGCCCGACGCCGCCGGCGAAACGCACGTCGAGCGCCTGGAACTGCGCTCGCCCGGCACGCAGACCGCCGAGCAGTACGACCAGAGCGTGCGCGATATCTCCGCTTTCCTCGAGTACGCCGGCGAACCGGCCGCCCTCAAGCGCCAGAGCCTAGGCGTGTGGGTGATCCTGTTCCTTGCGGCTTTCACGTTCCTCGCGTATTTGGTCAAGAAGGAATACTGGAAGGACGTGCACTAAGCGTACGCGGGCCGGGTCGGGACGCATGCCCGGGAGGGCAGGCACCGATTCGGCCACCGGAAGTTGGCGCCAGGGGTGGCGACTTTTTCCGGAAGCGGCGCTAGGCTCGGGAAGTCGTGGCGACCGCCCGCAAGGGGTGGGCGGCGCCAAGCCGATGGTCGGGAAGCCTTGCAGGGTTCCGTCCGCGATCGGCGCTGCGATCGATGGAGAGATCGATGATGGCCGCGAGCCCGCGTATGCGTAATGCCCTGACGTTGTTCTCGTCGACCGACGACGTGCTGTGCCACCGCGTGCGCCTGGTGCTGGCGGCCAAAGGCGTCACCTACGACCTGATCCCGGTCGATCCGCAGAATCCACCCGAAGACCTGATCGACCTCAACCCGTACCACTCGGTGCCGACCCTGGTCGAGCGCGAGCTGGTGCTGTACGCAGCGTCGGTGGTCACCGAATACCTCGACGAGCGCTATCCGCATCCGCCGCTGATGCCCGTCGACCCGCTCTCGCGCGCCCGCCTGCGCCTGGCGATGCTTCGCCTCGAACATGACTGGGTCCCGCAGGTGCAGGCCATCCAGCTGGGCAACCGCCAGCAGGCCGAAGCCGGCCGCAAGCGCCTGAAGGAACTGCTCACCGCCTCGGTGCCGCTGTTCAAGGCCAGCAAGTTCTTCCTGAATCCGGAAATGAGCCTCGCCGACTGCGCGATGGCGCCGATCATCTGGCGCCTGGAAGCGCTCGACATCCCGCTGCCGAAGGACGGCAAGGTGATCGAGGACTACGGCAACCGCATCTTCCGGAATCCCGGGTTCTTGCGCAGCCTCACCGACCAGGAAAGGAAGTTGCGCGTCGTCCCGGCATGAGGCCGTTCGGAGCGGCTAGACTCGATCCATGGAAGACGACCATTCCGGTAACAGCGGCACCGGCGACACCGGCCCTTCGATGACCAGCCATCGTCCGTACCTGCTGCGCGCGCTCAACGAATGGATCGCCGACAACGGCATGACGCCGCACCTGCTCGTGGATGCCACGCGCGCCGGCGTGCAGGTGCCGCCGCAATCGGTGAGCGATGGCAAGGTCGTGCTCAACATCGCCGAGCGTGCGGTCGCGCGCCTGATGATCGACAACGATGCGGTGACCTTCACCGCGCGCTTCGGTGGCGTGAGCCATCCGGTGATCGTGCCGATCCCCGCCGTGCTCGCGATCTACGCGCGCGAAACCGGGCAGGGCATGGCGCTGCCGGACGATCCCTCGGGCCCGCACGACGAACCCACGCCACCGGCCGACACCTCGCCCGAGACCAGCGGAACACCGCCGCGTCGCGGGCACCTGCGCGTGATCAAGTAAGACTCAGTGCAACTGGATGACGTTCGCCGCCCGCACGGGCCCGGCGAACGACACCAGCCGGCCCTTGCGCAACACCAGGCGGCCGATGTGCCGGTCGCTGCCATCGTAGGAATACTCGAAACGGAACGTGCGCTCGAACCCGAGCCATCCGTCGTCGCCACGCTGCAGGCGCAGGCCCGCGGCATGCACCGACTGGTCCAGCCATTGCACGCCCGCGGCACTGCACGCGTCGCGCCCGAGCGCTTCGGCGCGTTCGGCGGCCGCGCGCCCCGCGCTCCAGTACGCGAAGGCGAGGCCTGCGACGATCATCACAACCAGTAGACTTCCCATCCACCTAATGTGACGGCGCGCTGGCGGCCCTGCAAGGGCGCCGGCGGGGGAATTCCTTGACGCTATACGCAGGACGCGACGGAGCCACGCGCATGAAACTCGTCTTTCCAGGCGGCGAACACCCACAGGTGTTGCTCGGTCCCGGTGTCAACCGCGTGGGCTCCGATCCGCAGGGCACCATCGTGCTCGATCGGCCCGGCGTGCGCCCGCAGCATTGCCAACTGCACGTCACGCCCAGCGGCGTGATGCTCGACGTGCCGCCCGGCACCACCGTTTCGGTCAACGGCCGCCAGGTCGACGGGCTGATCTCGCTGCGCCCCGGCGACAGCGTCGCCTTCGACGGTGTGGAAGCCAAACTCTCTTCGATGGAAGCGCCGGCCGCGGTGCGCCATCGCGCCGGCATCCCCGGCCGCCTGCCCGAATCGGCGAACGACGATCCGGGTGCGACGGCCGTGCGCCCGGTGTTGCCGCGCTATGTCCTGCGCGGCGTTTCCGGCGAAGCCTTCGGCCGCTCGTATCCGCTGCACGGCAGCACCACGGTCGGCCGTGCCGACGAATGCAACCTGTGCCTGGACGAACCCGGCCTGTCGCGCACGCATGCGCGCCTGCTGCCCACCGACGACGGCGTGCTGCTCGAAGACCTCGGTTCGACCAACGGCAGCTTCCTCAACGGCAAGCGCGTGCTGCGCGGCGAAGCGCGGGTCGGCGACGAGATCGGTTTCGACACGCTGCGCTTCCGCCTGATGGCCCCAGGCATGGCCGAGGCGCACCACGAAGAACACGCGCACGACGCATCGACACCGAACCGGATGTGGGTGCTGATCGCGGGAATCGCGGTGGTGGCCGCGGCGGTGCTGGTGTTCGCGTTCCGCTGACGGTTCAGCCGCGCCGTCCCAGCTTCATCGACAGGTCGATCGCGCGGACGTGCTTGGTCAGTCCGCCGATCGAGATGCAATCCACGCCGTCCTGCGCGATCTCGCGCACGGTGTGCAGGTCCACGCCGCCCGACACTTCCAGCGGAATGCGCCCCGCCGCACGACGCACCGCTTCGCGGCGCATGTCGGCGTCGAATTCGTCGATCAGGATGCGCTCGCAACCTTCGCGCAGCGCTTCATCCAGTTGATCGAGCGTTTCCACTTCCACGATCAGCGGCAAGGCCGGTTGCGCGGTGCGCGCATTGCGGATCGCGGCGGTCAACGAGCCCGCGGCGCGCACGTGGTTTTCCTTGAGCATCACCGCATCGAACAGGCCCATGCGATGGTTCACGCCGCCACCGACGCGCACCGCGTACTTCTGCGCCACGCGCAGGCCGGGGATCGTCTTGCGCGTGTCGAGGATCTTCGCGCGCGTGCCTGCGACGGCGGCGACGTAATCGGCCGTGACCGTCGCCGTGCCGCTGAGCGTCTGCAGGAAATTGAGCGCGGCGCGTTCGGCCGACACCAGCGCGCGTGCGCGGCCCTCGAGCGTGGCGACCACCGTGCCGGCGCGCACGCGGTCGCCCTCGGCGACGTGCCAGGCGATGGCGACTTCCGGATACAGCGCGCGATGGCAGGCATCGAACCACGGCCGCCCGCAGATCACCGCCGATTCCTTGCAGAGCAGGTAGGCGGTGTCGCGGATGTCGGGGAGCAGGGCGGCGGTGACGTCGCCGGTGCCGAGGTCTTCTTCGAGGGCGCGCGCGACGTCGGCGGCGACGATCGAGTCCGGTGGCGGCATCAGGTCGCTCATGCCGGCGGGAAGTCGGGCACCTGGCCCGCGGCGATCGACTCGTCGGCCAACAGCACCGGAATGCCGTCGTCGATGCGGTAGACCAGCTTGCGGTCGCGGGTGATGAGCGCTTCGCGCAGGGCCTGGGCCTGCGGCTGGCCGTCGGCGCGCTGGATGCCGCCCTGCGCGATCGCGGCATTCAGCGCCGCCAGGCCGCGCGCTTCGAGCATCGACAGCGGCTGGCGCGTGGCGGGGCAGGCGAGGATGTCGAGCAACTTGCGATCCATGGGCACGCGCGGGGCAGGGCAACGGAAGGCCCGCTAGAATACCCCCCTTCGCAGAAGGCGCCAGCCGCACGGGAACGCCATGGCCTCAAAGGAAGACGCGGGCAACGCCGCGCCGCTGGTTGGCATCGTCATGGGCTCGCGCTCGGACTGGGAGACGATGCAACACGCGGCCCAGAAGCTCGAAGCGCTGGGCGTGCCGCACGAAGTGCGCGTTGTTTCCGCGCATCGCACGCCGGACGTGTTGTTCGACTACGCCGCCACGGCGCAGCAACGCGGGCTGCGCGCGATCATCGCCGGCGCCGGCGGTGCCGCGCACCTGCCCGGCATGCTGGCCTCCAAGACCGCGGTGCCGGTGCTCGGCGTGCCCGTCCAGAGCAAGGCGCTCAACGGCATGGATTCCTTGCTGTCGATCGTGCAGATGCCAGCCGGCATTCCGGTGGCCACCTTCGCCATCGGCAACGCAGGCGCGTCGAACGCCGCCCTGTTCGCCGCCGCGATGTTGTCCGCCACGCACCCGGCCATCGGCGAAGCACTCGCGCAGTTCCGCGCGCGCCAGACCGACGACGTCGCCAACAACGACGATCCGCGAAAATAAGTTGATGACGACCGTAGGCATCCTCGGCGGCGGCCAGCTGGCCCGCATGCTCGCTCTTTCCGGCGCGCCGCTCGGCCTGCGCTTCCTCGTGATGGATACCGTCGCCGACGCGTGCGCCGGGCAGTTCGCGCCGATGATCGTCGGCGACTGGCGCGACGAACGCGCGCTCACCGAGTTCGCGTCGAAGATCGACGTGGCCACCTTCGATTTCGAGAACGTCCCCGCCGAATCCGCGCAGTGGCTCGCCGAACGCGTGCCCGTGTTCCCGAGCCCGGGTGCGCTCGCGGTCGCGCAGGATCGTCTCGCGGAGAAAACCCTGTTCCGCGAACTCGGCATCCCGGTGCCGCCGTTCGCGCCCATCGATTCGCGCGACAGCCTCGACGCCGCGCTCGCATCGATCGGCACGCCGTGCATCCTCAAGACGCGCCGCCTGGGCTACGACGGCAAGGGCCAGTTCCGCCTGAAGTCGCCAGCCGACGCCGATGCGGCGTGGGACGCACTCGGCGGACAGGCGCACACGGTGGGCCTGATCCTCGAAGGCTTCGTCGCCTTCGACAAGGAAGTGAGCGTGGTCGCCGTGCGCGGCCGCGACGGCGAATTCCGCGCGTGGCCGCTGACGCAGAACTGGCACGTCGACGGCGTGTTGTCCGCGAGCCTGGCGCCCGCGCCGGTGCCGCAGGCCCTGGAAGACAAGGCACTCGCGCATGCACGCGCGCTGGCCGATGCACTCGGTTATGTCGGTGTCTTTGCGCTCGAGTTGTTTTGCCGCGACGGCGAACTGCTGGCCAACGAACTCGCGCCGCGCGTGCACAACTCCGGTCACTGGACCATCGAAGGCAGCGAGACCTCGCAGTTCCAGAACCATCTGCGCGCGGTGCTCGGCCTGCCGCTCGGCGCCACGCGCATGGTGGGCGAGGCGTGCATGCTCAACTGGATCGGCACGATGCCCGATGCCAATGCCGTGCTCGCCGAACCCGGCGGCCATTGGCACGACTACGGCAAACAAGCGCGCGCCGGCCGCAAGGTGGGGCACGCGACCCTGCGGGCGAATACGCCGCAGGAATTGGCGCAGACGCTTGCGCGCGTCGGAAAAACGCTGGGCCGCGAATCCCAGGTCGAACCCGTGATCGCGGCCCTGCGATAAAGCGTGTCGCTACGCTGCGATCAGCGCATCTGGCTGGAAACGAAATCCCAGTTCACCAGGTTCCAGAACGCTTCGACGTACTTCGGGCGCGCGTTGCGATAGTCGACGTAATACGCGTGTTCCCACACGTCGCACGTCAGCAGCGGCACGTCTTCGCCGGTGATCGGCGTCGCAGCATTGGGCGTGCTCGCCAGCGCAAGCGAACCATCGGGGCGCTGCACCAGCCAGGCCCAGCCCGAACCGAAGGTCTTGACCGCGGTGTCGGAGAACTGTTCCTTGAACTTGCCGAAGTCGCCGAAGGCCTTGGCGATCGCGTCGCCCAGCTTGCCCTGCGGCTCGCCGCCGCCGGCGGGCTTCATGCAGTTCCAGTAGAAGGTGTGGTTCCAGACCTGGGCGGCGTTGTTGAACATGCCCCCTTGCGACTTGCGCACGATCTCCACCAGGTCCATCGACTCGAACTCGGTGCCGGCGATCAGCTTGTTGAGGTTGTCCACGTAGGCCTTGTGGTGCTTGCCATGGTGGTAATCCAGCGTTTCGGCCGAGATGTGGGGTTCCAGCGCGGTGCGGTCGTAGGGCAGGGGCGGCAGCTCGATCGCCATGACGGACTCCTTGTGGGGCGGTGAAGACTTACAATTCTAGCCCCACGTCGCGTCAACGCTTTTACGGAGCCACCATGTCCCTGCAGTCCGTGCCCATCCAGGAGCGCATCCGGGCCGAAGTCACCGGCCATCCCATCGTGCTCTTCATGAAAGGCACCCCGCAGTTCCCGATGTGCGGCTTCTCCAGCCGCGCGGTGCAGGCGCTGCGCACGGCCGGCGCTTCGGATTCGGAGCTCCACACGGTCAACGTGCTCGAAGAGCCGGAGATCCGCGCCAACCTGCCGCGTTACTCGGATTGGCCGACGTTCCCGCAGTTGTTCATCAACGGCGAGCTCATCGGCGGTTGCGACATCACGTGCGAGCTCGCCGAAGCCGGCGAACTGGCGCGGATGATCGCCGAAGCGCAGAAGGCGTGAGTTTCCCCACCGACCACGCCCCGCTCGCCGGGCGCATCGTCCTGGTAACGGGCGCGCTTGGCGGGCTCGGCAGCGCAGCCTCCAAGGCCTGCGCGCAAGCCGGCGCCACCGTGGTGCTGCTCGGCCGCAACGTGCGACAGCTCGAAAAGCTGCACGATGCGATCGCCGCGATCGCAAAACCGCCCGTGCTGTATCCGCTCGACCTGGAAGGCGCATCGCCGGACGATTTCGCCGAACTCGCGCACCGCGTCGACGATGCCTACGGGCACCTCGACGGCATCCTGCATTGCGCCGCCGATTTCCGTGGGCTGACGCCGGTCGAACACACCGAGCCGGCGGCGTTCGCACGCGCGATGCACGTCAACGTCACCGCGCCGGCGTGGCTCACGCAGGCGTGCCTGCCGGTGTTGCGCAAGTCGAAGGATGCGTCGGTGGTGTTCATCGTCGACGACCTGGAGCGCGTGTCGAGCGCCTACTGGGGCGCCTACGGTCTGGCGCAACATGCGCGCGTCGGCCTGGTGTCGATGCTGCATGCGGAACTCGCGAACTCGCCCATCCGCGTCGCCGGCCTGCAGCCGGGCCCGATGCGCACGGGCTTGCGTGCGAAGGCCTTCGTCGACGACATGGACCGCGATGCACGCGATCCCGCGTTCGCCGCGCAGGCCTGCGTCGAACTGTTGTCGCCGCGCGGCGCCGCATTCAACGGCGAGATCGCGCAGGGCGCCACCGGTTCGCTCGAATGACGATCGCCTCGGCCGCGCTGCTGCTGTTCCTGATCCTCGATCCGCTCGGGAACATCCCGGTCTTCCTCGGGCTGCTCAAGCCGCTGGCACCGGCGCGCCGGCGCATCGTGCTCGTGCGCGAACTGCTGATCGCGCTGGGCGTGCTGATGGTGTTCCTGTGGGGCGGCAAGTACGCCCTCGACCTGATGCACCTGCGCCAGGAGTCGGTGTCGATCGCCGGCGGCATCGTGCTTTTCCTGATCGGCCTGCGCATGATCTTCCCGCCGCCCGAAGGCCTGATGGGCGACCTGCCGGGCGGCGAACCCTTCATCGTGCCGATGGCGATCCCGCTGGTCGCCGGTCCTTCGGGCATGGCCGCGGTGATGCTGATGGGCAGCAACGAGCCCGAACGCCTGGCCGAATGGAGCCTGGCCCTGATGATCGCGTGGGGCGCCACGGCCGTGATCCTGTTCTCGGCCACCGTGCTTTATCGCTTCCTCGGCACGCGCGTGCTGATCGCGGTCGAACGCCTGATGGGCATGCTGCTCGTGGCGATCTCCGTGCAGATGTTCCTCGATGGGCTCGGGACCTATCTGACGAGCACGATCTCCCCGGGGGCATGACCCCCGGCGCGGCCTTCGCAGGCCGCGCTCCCTGAAGGATTCAGCGAGGCAGGGCCTCGCCGACACCGTCCCGCAGCCGTCATTTCCCGGTCATCCGCGGGACCTATGGTGTTAAACTGTCGTTAGCCCAAGCGCGCAGCGCAGCGGGCGGGGACACACCCATTGTTCGGTCTCAGGCCAACGCATACGGACATGCGGGCGTGAGGCTGCGTCTGTTCGAAAACACTCCCATCCAAGGTGATCCAAGATGACTGATCGAAATCGCGTCCGGCTGTCGAAGCTGTCGGTTGCGCTGATCGCGGCGCTCGCTGCCGCGCCCGTGTTCGCACAGAGCACGTCCGCCGGTGTCGGCGGCCGCGTTGTCGATGGTTCCGGCCAGCCCGTCGCGGGCGCCGAAGTGACGATCGTGCACGCCGAATCGGGCACCGTCAGCAAGGCCGTGACCGACGCGAACGGTCGTTACGCAGCGCGCGGCCTGCGCGTCGGCGGCCCGTACACGGTGACGGTCAACAAGGCCGATGCCGGCACGAAGTCGCAGCAGAACGTCTACCTCGGCCTGGACAAGGTCTCGCAGGTCGACCTCTCGATCGCGCCGCAGGAACTCGCCGCCGTCACGGTGACGGGCGCTTCGGTCATCCAGCCCGACAACAAGGGCATCGCCACGCGTCTGTCGCGCGAAGACATGGACCGCATGCCGGCCCCCGACCGTTCGATCCAGAACGTCGTGCGCGCCGATCCCCGCGTCGTCATCACCGACCGCGACCGCGGCGCGTTCTCGGCCAACGGCCAGAACTTCCGCTACAACAGCATCACCGTCGACACCGTCAACGCCGGTGACCCCTTCGGCCTGAACGACAACGGCCTGCCGACCAAGGGCACGCCGATCTCGCAGGACGCGATCCAGGAATACAACATCTCGACCGCCAACTACGACGTGGCCACGCGCCGCGGCGTCGGCGCGACGATCAACGCCGTCACCAAGTCGGGCACCAACGACCTGCACGGTTCGGCGTACTTCGTGTACCAGAACGCCGCGAGCATGATCGGCGAGAACGCGTCGGGCAAGGGTTGGGAAGGCTACGACAAGGACCGCACGCTCGGCCTGACGCTCGGCGGCCCGATCATGAAGGACAAGCTGTTCTTCTTCGTCTCGCTCGAGAAGCAGAAGAAGGACGGCATCGGTTCGATCACCGGCCCGGCCGAATCCAGCGCGACGCTGAAGGTCCCCGGCATCTCGCAGGACTTCATCGACAACGTCATCGCCACCGCCACCGCCAAGGGCATGACGCCCGGCGACAACGGCCAGGCGCCGGACATGGACACCAAGCGTGGCCTGGTCAAGCTGGACTGGAACATCAACGACGCGCACCGCGCCAGCCTGCGCCTGAGCCAGACGAAGGAATTCGAGCCGATCGTCATCAACGGCACGGTCACCGGTTCCTCGCCGCGCCTGTCGCTGTCGTCGAACTGGTACACGCTCGACAAGAAGTCCACCGCCTACGCGCTGAGCTTCTACGACGACTGGGCGGACAGCTTCAGCACCGAAACCTCGGTGGCCTACAGCGAATTCAACCAGGACCGCGACCCGATGTTCGGCGGCCACCAGCCTTCGGTGCTCGTGCGCACCGGCACCTCGAACAGCGGCCCGGGCATCTTCCTCGGCACCGAACCGCCGACCCACGCCAACCGTCTGAACGTCAAGACGTGGAACGCGTACTTCGCCGGTAGCTGGTACCTCGGCGACCACGTCATCAAGGGCGGCCTGGATTACCAGAGCGACGAGCTCTACAACCTGTTCCTGCAGAACTACAACGGCGCGTACGAGTTCAACGGCCTGCAGAACTTCATCAACGGCACGTACAACCGTTACCAGCTCGCCACGCCGGCGCCGGGTTACGACCTCAACAACGTCGCCGCGGTGCTGACGAGCAAGCAGTACGGCTTCTTCCTGCAGGACACCTGGCAGGTCAACGATCGCCTGTCCGTGCAGTACGGCCTGCGCTACGACATCCCGCAGATCAACGACACCCCGACGTTCAATCCGTGCTTCGCCGCGGCTCCGGGCCTCCCGGCTGGTGGCGTGGTCAATCCGGTGACGGGCGCGACGGAAGTCGACCTGGGTCCCTGCGGCCTGCGCAACAACCCGGGCAATGCGAATGCAGCGGTCGGCGGTTACGGCTTCAGCAACCAGGGCACGATCGACGGCAACGACGTCTTCCAGCCGCGTGCGTCGTTCAACTTCATGATCGACGAGAAGTCGCAGATCCGCGGCGGCGCGGGCGTGTTCGTTTCCAACACCCCGGCCGTGTGGCTCGGCAACCCGTTCTCGAACAACGGCGTCGCCGTGTCGACCTACGACATCGGCTTCGACGCGACCCTGCCGTTCAACCCGAATGGTTCGACGCAGACGCCTCCGGGCGCCGCGGCGACCGACCCGGGCCTGGGCCGCTCGACGATGTCGCTCGCGCTCGTCGATCCGGACTTCCAGCTGCCGACCGTCGCCAAGTACACGCTGGGCTACGACTACCAGCTGCCGTTCCTGGATTCGGTGTTCACGGTCGAAGCGCAGCACATCGACACGATCAAGGGCATCAAGTACGACAACATCAACCTCGGTGCGCCGACCGGCGTGCTGCCTGACGGCCGCCTGGCCTACCAGCGCAACCCGAACGGCACGACCACCGGCACCAGCGGTTCGAACCCGGCGCGCGACAACGCCAACCCGTCGTTCGGCCAGAACATCCTGCTGACCAACACCGACAAGGGTTACGCCGACAACCTGACCTTCCAGTGGCGCAAGCCGTTCGCGAACGACTGGTCGGCGTCGGTGTCGTACACGCTGTCCGATGCCAAGGAAGTCAACCCGGGCACCAGCTCGGTCGCCAGCAGCTCCTACGGCAACCGCGACTGGATCAACCCGAACGACGACTACCTGGCCACGTCGAACTACTCGATCCCGCAGCGCCTGCTCGCCACCTTCGCGTGGGAACACGCGTACTTCGGCGAATACAAGACGAAGTTCTCGGCGTTGTACGACGGCCACTCGGGCGCGCCGTACAGCTGGGTGTTCGGCAACGACGTGAACGGCGACTCGTCGTTCCGCGACCTGGCCTACATCCCGGTCAACCGCGACGACGTGACGTTCGTGCAGGGGACCAGCCAGGCCTCGATCGATTCGTTCTTCCGCTACATCGCGAACAACGACCAGCTCGTGCGCCAGCAGCGCGGCATCTTCGACCGCAACGAAGGCCGCGCCCCGTGGGTGAACCAGCTCGACCTGTCGTTCGCGCAGGAAATCCCGGGCTTCGGCGAAGGCCACAAGGGTGAGATCCGCCTCGACATCTTCAACTTCCTCAATCTGCTCAACAAGGATTGGGGCGTCGAGCACCGCGCCAGCTTCCCGCTGGAGCGCACGCTCGCCAACGTGTCGGACGTGGAGAACGGCAAGTACGAGTACGACATCCGCCCGTACCTGGATGCCAACGGCAACTACGCGCCGACCGCGCTGCCGGTCAACGAGAGCTTCACGCCCTCGCAGCGTTGGGCCGCCAACGTGACCCTGCGTTACGAGTTCTGATCGGCTAGCCGCAAGCAACACGGCGACAAAGGAAACGGCCGGGGAAACCCGGCCGTTTCCCGTTTTGCGCTACCCTTTCGGCATGAACGACGAACCGACCAGCCTGCTTCCCACCGTCAACGCGCGCATCTATCCGCGCGGCGGCCTCGATGTCCTTTCGCGCGCCGAAGTCGCGCGCTTGCGCGACGCTTCTTCCGGCGGCATGCACGACCTGTTGCGTCGATGCGCGCTCGCCGTGCTTACCAGTGGCAGCGCCACCGACGATCCGCGCGCGGCGCAGGAGCTGTATCCGGATTTCGATATCCAGGTGCTGCAGCAGGACCGTGGCGTGCGCATCGACTTGCATCACGCGCCGGCGATCGCGTTCGTCGATGGCGAGATCATCCGCGGCGTCGCCGAGTTGTTGTTCGCCGTCGTGCGCGATCTCGCGTACACCGCAATCGAACTCAACGAGCGCGAACTCGACACGGGCGATGCCATCACCGACGCGGTGTTCGGCCTGCTGCGCAATGCGCGCGTGCTGCAACCGGCGGAACCGAATCTCGTCGTTTGCTGGGGTGGCCATTCGATCGGCCGCGACGAATATCTGTACACCAAGCAGGTGGGCTACGAGCTCGGGCTGCGCGGCCTGGACATCTGCACGGGCTGCGGCCCCGGTGCGATGAAGGGGCCGATGAAGGGCGCGACGATCGCGCACGCCAAGCAACGTCGCCGCACGATGCGTTACATCGGCATCACCGAGCCGGGGATCATCGCGGCCGAATCCCCGAACCCGATCGTCAACCACCTGGTGATCATGCCGGACATCGAGAAGCGCCTCGAAGCGTTCGTCCGCATGGGGCACGGGATCATCGTGTTTCCGGGCGGCGTGGGGACGGCGGAAGAAATCCTGTACTTGCTCGGCATCCTGTTGCGCGAGGAGAACGCGGAGTTGCCGTTCCCCTTGATTCTCACGGGGCCGACGGCGTCGGCCCCGTATTTCGAGCAGATCGATCAGTTCCTGCGGTTGACGCTCGGCGATGCGGCGCGTTCGCGTTACGAGATCATCATCGGGGATCCGGGGAAGGTGGCCAAGCGGATGGCGACCGGCGTGCGCAAGGTGAAGGATTATCGGATCGCGCAGAAGGATTCGTTCTTCTTCAATTGGGCGATGCATGTGCCGCTGGAGTTCCAGAAGCCGTTCGTGCCGACGCACGAGGCGATGGCGGCGTTGGATCTGCACCATGGGCGGAAGCCGCATGCGCTCGCCGCGGATTTGCGGCGTGCGTTCTCGGGGATCGTGGCGGGCAACGTCAAGGAAGAGGGGTTGCGGCGGATCGAGGAGCGCGGGCCGTTCGAGATCCACGGGGACCGCGACATGATGGAAGCGCTGGATGCGTTGCTGCGGGCGTTTGTGGAGCAGCGGCGCATGAAGATCGCTGGCGAATATCGGCCGTGCTACCGCGTGGTGACCTGAGCTACTTGCGCCAGCAGTAGTCGGCGTCGCCGGTACTGACGCCCTTGGTGACCACGCCTGAAACCATGGTCATGGTGAAGTTGCCGCACTTGGGGTCGCTGGTCATCTCGCCCTTGCGCGTGGCGGTGAGCGTGTAGCCGGTGGCCGTGTTCCCGGACACGGCGACCGTGTAGTACTTCAGGCCGGTGTTGTAGGCCGTGACATTCGCCACGCTGCCGAGCACGTTGGTGGCGGTGGAGTTGGACGTCGTGTCGCCGTAGGTGGGATGGTCGGCGCGGAAACTCTCCTGGCGCAACTGGAAGTCGCCCAGGGCCTGCGCGGCTTCGGCGCGTTTGCCTTTGCGCGATTGTTCGCCGTACATCGGCAGCGCGATCAGCGCGAGGATCGCGACGACGGCGACGACGACCATCAGTTCGATCAATGTGAAGCCGATCTGGCGACGCATTCGCGCACTCCTTCGTAACCCTCGAAGAATGCTACGCCTGCGCATTCACGGTTCCGGAACCGTTGGGACCCCCAGCCGTTCCCGCTCGTCGGTCTGCACTGGATCGCGCGCCGGAACGCCGTGCTACACCAGTGCGCAATGGACAACACGGAGAAGGCACGGATGCCTCGGTACATGCGCGCCCGGCGGGCGCCCGGTTTCACGCTGGTCGAACTCATCGTGGCGACGACGGTCTTCGCGATTCTCGCGATGTCGGCGGTGCCCGCCTTCACCACGTATTTCGAGAAGGCACGTTTGCGTGGCGCCGCCAATGCGGTGGTCGCGCTCATCGCACAGGCCAGGCTCGCGTCGGTGAAGCAGGCGCGCGCGGTTTCGGTGCGCATGTCGGGGCAGGGTGCGCAGTGGTGCGCAGGTGCGCGCGAGGCGCCGTTGCCGGCGGTCGGGATGCCGATGGCGGGTGTCGATGTTTGCGACTGTGTTGCCGGCGATGGATGCGTGGTCGATGGGCAGCGCGCGGTGGTGTCGGCGGAAACGTACGCCGGGGTGGTCTTGTCTTCCGCGGTCGATGCGTTCGCGTTCGATGGTGCGACGGGGATGCGCAGCGGCGACATGCGCGATGCGGTGCGGCTCGGATCGCGTAGCGGGCGGTTCTCGTTGCGGATCGCCGTTTCGCCCTTGGGCCACGCGTCGATGTGCAGCGACGGCGGCGCGATCGCGGGAGTGCGGTCGTGTTGATGCGCGGATTCACGCTCGTGGAGTTGCTCGTCGCGCTCGCGCTCGGGCTGCTGGTGGTCGCCGCCGCACTTGGGTTCTTCCTGCAACTGTTGCGCGCCGGAAGCGAGACGGTGCTTGCGACCCGCCTGCAGCAGGAACTGCGGACGACGATGTCGTTCGTCGCGGCGGAGGTGCGGCGGGGACGCACTGGTGGCGCCGAGGTGCAAGTCGCGCCCGGGTGCTTTCGCGGCGCGGACATCGCGATCCGCGAACATGCGGGGAAGATCGAAGTGCGTCGTGGTGCCGGTGCCGACTGCGCAGGCGCGGGTCTGATCATCGGCAGCGACGCGGTGCGTGTCACCGCGCTGCGCTTCGTCCGCGATGCGGCGGTGAACGATCGGCGCGTCGAGATAGCCTTGTCCGCGACGTTGCGCGATCCGCCCGCGTTCCTGTCGGGCCGCGAAGCGACGCTGCGGCATGTCGTCGCGCTGCGTTCGAACGGAGGCGGATGAGCCATGCGGTCTTCAGGCGGGAATGCGCTGGTCGCGGCCATCGTGGTGCTGTTGCTGGCGAGTGTCGTGACCTTGTTGACGCTGCATGTCGGCGTGTTCGACCAACGCGCGTCCGGCAATGTCGTGCGGGCGCGGGTGGTCGGCGAGCTCGCGGAGGCAGCGGTCGCACAAGGCGCCGCGTGGCTCCACGCCGAGCCGGCGCGATTCGCGCACGGCCCGCAGTGGAGGCCCTGTAGCGAGTTGGCGCAGGCGTTTCCCTGCGGAGCGATTGCGGACGCTGCGCGGCGTGCCGCGATGTCTTATTGGTCGGAGCCCGGCGGCGATCGCGATGGCGATGGTGTCGTGGATGCATTCGACGCACGCATGCTGCCGCTTGTGGAGAGTCGGATCGCGCAGGTGGGCGCGTTCCAACGCATCGCGTACGGGGCGGGGGTCGTCTTGTGTCGCGTGGCGCGGGACGATGCCGCGCGCTGTACGACCGATCCGGCCGACGCAAGCAACGATCTGCAATACACCCTCGTCGGTGTCGCCCGACTACCGGACGAGGGCGCGCGCGCGACGGTGGCGCAGACGTTCGCGCGGTCCGACGTGTTCACGCCGGACGTGCGAATGCCGCCGGTGGTGGCCAGTGGCGACATCGACCTGCGCGCGCCGCTGCATGTCGTCGCCAATCCGAACGCCGGCGGCGACGGCCTTCCGGTCTCTGCGTGGAGTCGGAAGAACGTGCACAAATCCGCGGCGAACACTTGCCACGCGGGTGAGTTCTTCGATGGCGGTGCGTCGATGCTGGAGGGCGGCGTCGCGATCTGCGATGACTGCCGGTGTCCCGTCGATGGTGGTCTTGTCGACAGCGCCGAGCCCGAGGGCATCGACGTGCTCGATGTCGACGGCAGCGACGGCACGAATGCCCTGGGCGTGAACCTCGACGTGGCGCCGGACGCGTTTCCGTGCGACCTGTTCGCGCAGGTGTTCGGCGTTTCCGCGCGCAATGATGCGGATGGCGACGGGTTTTGCGAATCGCGCATGCCGATGGTCTCTTTCATCGCGCCTTCGACGATGCGGCGGATCGAACTTCCCGCCGACGAAGCCTTCCTCTACCGCCACGCCACGCGCATCGTGCCGCGCGACGCCGCGGCCAGCGCGCTGAAGCGGCCCGACCAGGCACAGCAGGCGCCCTGGCCATCGCATCTCTCCGGTCTGATCTGGTGCCAGGCCAATTGCGACATTGCCGCCGGCGATCAACTCGGCACACCTGACGCGCCCGTCGTGCTCGTCGTCGATGGCGCGCTGGCCGTACGAGGACGCGTGTTCGGCGTCGTGTTCGCGCGCGCTCGCGAAGACGTGCTCGATCCCGCGACGGGTGGCAGCGCAACGTTGCGCCTGCATGCCGGCGCCACGATCTACGGGGCCGTGGTCGTCCAGGGCAGCGTCGAACACGCGAGCGGCGACAGCGCGATCGTGTCCGCACCGGATGTCATCGCGAAGCTCCGCGACACCGTGCCCGCCGCCCACGCGCCGATCCCGGGTGCGTGGAGCGATGGCGTGTCGTACTGAGGGGGCACCGATGAGACGAACGAACACCGGATTCTCCCTGCTCGAAGTCCTCGTCGCCGTCGCATTGCTCGCCACCGGCCTGCTCGCGCTTGCGGCGCTGCAGGGTGCGCTGGCCCGAAATGCAGCCGAGGCGAAAGGCCGCGCGCGCATCCTTGCGCTGGTGTCGAGCGAACTTGACGCCTTGCGTGCCACCCCGTTCGCCGACATCGCATCGCTGGAGGGGCCGATCGACGCGCGCCACGTCGCCTGTGCCACGCCCGCCAACGAAGTCGAACACGCTGCGTGCGACAGCGGCCTCCGCGGGCTGCTCCTGCATCGCACGATCGAACCGTCGGCAGGCGGCGCATTGAAGTCGGCCCGCGTCGCTGCGGAATGGACAGCACCCACCGGCGAAACGCGAACCGTGGAATTGCGCACAGTGCTGGGCGACCTGGCGCTGGAGCCCAATCGCCTCCATGCCGCTGCACCCGCGCCCCTGCATCCACGCGTGCACCGCGGGGCCGACGCATCGCTCCTCGACACGCTTCCGATTCCCATCGGTGACGGTCGTATGACCGCCACCACGCCACCGTCGATCGATCCGCTGGGTAGCACCCGATTCGACGTGCTCACCTACACCGACGAGGGGACCGGCGCGCGACTCGAAAACCGCATCGAAACCCAGATCGTCAAATGCGCCTGTCGATACGGCGCAGGCGGCGAGCGACTGGGTCCGTCGCATCGCACCGCACGCTGGCCCGCAATCTGGACGGGCACGCGCTACGCCATCTACGCGCCGGATGACAACGCGCAAGCGCCCGGCGAACGCTACCTCGCCGGTCCGAATCCCGATGTCCCCCAAAGCCCGCGTTGCCGCGAATGTTGCCGCGACCGGCACGATGCGCCCGGGCCTTCGCTGCATCCGAAATTCGACGCCGCAAGCACGGACCCCGCTTATCGTAAATACGCACTCGACGAAGCAGGCGCGCTCGTCGTCGTCGACGACACCGCCTCGGGCGACTACGTCGACAGTTGCCGCGTGGTGCGCATCGACGGCTGGTGGCGCACGGCTGCGGATCTTCGCGGGCGCCACTTCGGGTTGCTGCAGACCCGCAGCGTCGATGGTGTCCCGGCCACATCGCGCAAACCGGATCCCGGGGCGGGGGATCGCTACACGACGTTCCTGCGCGACTACCTCGCGCAATACGCCGAAGGCACGCCGGAGAACGCGGACGCGCTGCACGGCGACCCCGCCCGCGGCCTCGATCAACCCGACCGCATCGCACTCCCCGCGGCGTCACCGACCGATCGCCGCTACCTGCACGCCCGCATGCTTTACGTCGACCACCTGGAGCCGCAGGCGCGCGCGACGCTCGACGCCGCCATCGATGCGCGCCGGGCGCAAGGCGCGTGCCCGCCGGGAGCCGCGATCCTCGCCGATTGCGTCCTGCCGTTCCTCCCGTTCTTCAGCCTGGACCTCACCGACCTCGCGCAATGGTCCGCGCGCGATCCTGCGATCCTCACCGTCGATTCGCGCGATCCCGGCGCACCCGTTCCCACACCCGGCGGGCGCGTATCCGGCGTCGCGCCGGGCGTATCCGAAGCCGTCGCGGCCGCTCGCACCTCCAATTCCGGCGCTGCCAGCAGCGCACGGGTGCCCGGCGCGACCGACCTGCAAGGCGATGAAATCGTGGTGGAAGACACGCAAACGTTCGAAATCGGCGAAAGCGGCGTCGCGCGGATTGACGCCGCCCCGCACGGCCGGCCAGAATATGCGCCCCCGCCCGAATAGCTCAGCCGGTTAGAGCACTTGACTGTTAATCAGGGGGTCGTTGGTTCGAGTCCAACTTCGGGCGCCAGATTCGATTGACGAAAGGCCTGCAGCGATGCAGGCCTTTTTTCTTGCGCGCGTGCCGCTCCGACGCTTACATCGGCGCGATGCAAGCATTCGCCTGCGCGGGCGACGCAGGTGCTGCGCGCAACGCGCCGGTGTTGTTCATCACGAGCGACACCGCGCGCCGCGGYCCGCGGCCGTCGCACAGGGTGAAGGTGACATTCGAGCCCGCGGCGCTGCCATCGGGTTGGAAGACCAGCCGCGTGCGGCCGACCGTCGTGCGCAGGTGCGTGCGACCGCCGGGCGGGCCCGCACGGTGCAACAGCGCTTCGCGGGCGGGGTCGCGCAAGCGGTCGCCATCCAAGTCGGCGAAGACGATCCAACCGGCGCTCCAGTCATGCGTTCCCGCGCATCCGCTCGGCGCGCCCGGGCAGACGACCACTTCCACGCCGTTCGACGCCGCATGCGTCGGGGCCGCCATCAGCGAGGCGAGCAGGGATTGTTGCGCGGCGCTGCTGCGTGCCGCCTCGCGCGCGGCGCCCAAACGCGGGACCGCGAGCGCGGCGAGCGTCGCAACAGCCGCCACGACGATCGACACCTCCAGCAAGGTGGCGCCGCGCGCGCAACGGCGGCCGAAGCCGTTGAAATCAAAGGGCAGGGGACGCATATCGAAGCCTCGCAACCAGGCCTTCCGATGCTGCGTCGCATGCATTGCGACCGCCGTCGGGGAGGCTCGCGCCCTGGCATCAGGGAAGCCCGCGCCAACGGCTCAGGCTTCATCCGCCCGGCGCTACACTCGCCAATTCCCCGCTGCACCCCTCTGTCGAAGACCCGATGCGCCCAGAGTCGTCCAACGCCACGCCCTTCCAGCTTGTCTCCCCGTATTCGCCCGCCGGCGACCAGCCGCTGGCGATCGAGAAGATCGTCTCCAATTTCGAATCGGGCCTCGCGCGCCAGACGCTGCTCGGCGTCACCGGCTCGGGCAAGACCTACACGATCGCGAACGTGATCAACCGCGTGCAGAAACCCACGCTGGTCATGGCGCCGAACAAGACGCTCGCCGCGCAACTGTACGGCGAGTTCAAGGCCTTCTTCCCGCACAACGCGGTCGAATACTTCGTCAGCTACTACGACTACTACCAGCCCGAAGCCTACGTCCCCTCGTCCGACACCTACATCGAGAAGGACAGCTCGATCAACGAGCACATCGAGCAGATGCGCCTGTCGGCGACAAAGGCGCTGCTGGAACGGCGCGACGCGATCATCGTCTGCACGGTCTCGGCCATCTACGGCCTGGGCGACCCGAACGAATACTTCAACATGGTGCTGCACATGGTGCGCGGCGAGCGCATCGAGCAGCGCGAGCTGATCCGCCGCCTCACCGAAATGCAGTACACGCGCAACGAGTTCGAACTCCAGCGCGGCCACTACCGCGTGCGCGGCGAAACCATCGACGTGCACCCGGCCGAAAGCGACATGGAGGCCCTGCGCATCGAGTTGTTCGACGGCGAGATCGAAACGCTGTCGATCTTCGACCCGCTCACCGGCGAAGTGCTGCGCAAGGTGCCGCGCTACACGATCTATCCGAAGTCGCATTACGTCACCACGCGTCGCACCGTGTTGCAGGCCGTCGACCTGATCAAGGCCGAACTGCGCGATCGCCTGGAATACCTGTATTCGCAGAACAAGCTGGTCGAAGCGCAGCGCCTGCAGCAGCGCACCACTTACGACCTGGAAATGCTCGCCGAAGTCGGCTACTGCAACGGCATCGAAAACTACTCGCGCCATCTCACCGGCCGCATGCCGGGCGAGCCGCCGCCTTGCCTGTACGACTATCTGCCGCCCGACGCGCTGCTGGTCGTCGACGAATCGCACGTCACCGTTCCGCAGATCGGCGCGATGTACAAGGGCGACCGTTCGCGCAAGGAAACGCTGGTGGAGTTCGGTTTCCGCATGCCCTCGGCGATGGACAACCGGCCGCTGAAGTTCGAGGAATGGGAATTGCGTTCGCCGCGCAGTATCTATGTCTCGGCGACGCCAGGTCCGTATGAATTGCGCGAGTCCGCCGGCGAAGTCGTCGAACTCGTGGTGCGCCCGACCGGCCTGATCGATCCCGAGGTCGAAATCCGCCCCGTCGCCACGCAGGTCGACGACCTGCTCGGCGAGGTCAACCTGCGCGTGGCGATGGGCGACCGCGTGCTGGTCACCACGCTGACCAAGCGCATGGCGGAAAACCTCACCGAATACCTCGGCGAACATGGCTGCCGCGTGCGTTACCTGCATTCGGACGTCGACACGGTGGAGCGCGTGGAAATCATCCGCGACCTGCGCCTGGGCAAGTTCGACGTGCTGGTCGGCATCAACCTGCTGCGCGAAGGCCTGGACATGCCCGAGGTCTCGCTCGTCGCGATCCTCGACGCCGACAAGGAAGGCTTCCTGCGCAGCGCCGGCTCGCTGATCCAGACCATCGGCCGCGCCGCGCGCAACCTGCGCGGCAAGGCGATCCTCTACGCCGACAGCATCACGCGTTCGATGAAGCTGGCGATCGAGGAAACCGACCGCCGCCGCGCGAAGCAGGTCGAATACAACGCCGAACACGGCATCGTGCCGGTGTCGGTCTCCAAACCCATCGTCGACATCCTCGAAGGCGCGCGCAGCGACCCGGGCGAAACGAAGAAGAAGGGCAAGGGCCGCGTGGCCGCGGTGGCGGAAGAACGCGTGGATTACGCCGCGCTCGATGCGTCGCAGATCGCCGCCAAGCTCAAGCAACTCGAAGACCGCATGTACAAGCATGCACGCGACCTCGAGTTCGAAGACGCCGCGCGCGTGCGCGACCAGATCCGCAAGCTCAAGGACGCAAGTCTCGCGACCTGATCGCAAATCCTCGCAAATCGGCTGCAATCGGCTACCGCTGGTCAACCGCGCGCATGGATGCGCTGCGTATGATCCCCGCGGGGAAAATCTGGGGATTGCATGGCAAGGCACGCTTGGGGATGGGTGGCGATCGCGTCGATCGTCGCCGCCGCCGGATGGGGATTCGGCGAATACGAACGTTCGGCAACACCGCAAGTCCGCAAGGCACCCACGGACCAGGCGCCCACCGCGCCGGTCCTGCGCATCGAGGGCGAGGTGGACCGCCCGCAGCCGATCCGGCGCAATGCCCGCACGGGGACGGAGATCGGCTGAACACGGGGCGCCCGGACACGGCGCCGTATATCGGGCGAACCCTCCTGACCAATGGCCCTTTCGGCGGCTGCCGGCGCGGCTAAGATGCGCGCTGCGGTCGGTTCCGAGCGGTGGTTTTCGATGGGGATGGTCAAGGGGGCGGTGGCCTGCGCGGTTCTCGCGGCAGGTGTGGGTCTGGCGGTGTGGAGCTTGCACGCGGAACACGCGCGCGAGATTGCGCCCGCGTCCCCGACATTCACGGTCGCCGAAACCGGCGTGCCCACCCTGTTCCTCGGCAACACCGCGCAAGGCATCCACCTCGACGCCGGCATGGCGCGTCGCGCGCTGCGCGATGGCACGCTCGAAGTCGTGCTGCCCGACGGCAGTTCCTATCCGGTCAAGATCGAACGCCAGGAAACGCACGGCGGCGGGCATTGGTCGCTGGTCGGCCGCGTGTCGACCGTCGCCGGTTCGCAATCGATGGTGCTGACCTTCGGCCCCAACGCGGTGTTCGGCCAGTTGCCGATGCCCGACGGCCACGCGATGCAGATCGAAACCGAAAACGACGGGATGGTGACCGTCGCGCCGGCGCGCAATCTCGTGCCGCGTGGCACGACGGGCCGCCCGGCGACGCCCGATTACCGCATTCCGCCCGGCGCGCAATTCGACGCCGAATACTTCAAGGCCGTCGCCGAGCATCCGATCCGGATGGACGATCGCGCGCCGGTGCGCATCGATCTACTCGCGCTGTACTCGCCCGAACTGGTCACGCTGCGCGGCAGTCGTGCGGCCGCGGAAACGCAGATCGCCCATTTGATCGCCGTGGCGAACCAGGTGCACCTCGATAGCGGCACGCGCGTGCGCCTGAACATGGTCGGCGCGCGCGAAGTCGCGATCCCGGCCACGCTCACCAATGCCGAAGCGCTCGACGTGCTCACTTCCGGCATGTACGGCGACATCGACTTCGAAGCGATGCGCGACGCCACCGCCGCCGACCTGGCCGCCTTCATCCGCCCGATGCCCGACGCGAAGGACGACACCTGCGGCGCATCGTGGTTGAACGGCGCCAACCAGCAGGGCGACGCGAACCTCGATCCCATGCACGGCTATGTCGTCGCGAACGTCGCCCCATGCGGTGCGTACGTCCTCGCGCACGAACTCGGTCATGCGATGGGCGCGGCGCACGACCTCGCGGCGCAGACGGCCGAGGACGGCACCGTGACCTACGGTGCGTTCGCGTTCTCCTTCGACCTGCGCACGCCGACCTTCGGCACGCTCATGACCGATCCGGGCACGGGAATCTGGCTGGGCCGCTTCTCCGGTCCGGACCCGCGGGCCTGCGACGGCGCCCCCTGCGGCGTGGCCGGGCGCATCGACAACGCGCGCGGCATCGACTTCATGGCGCCGGCGATTTCGAGCTTCCGCCAGCGCACCCGCAACGACGCGCCTGTTGTCGCAGCGCAGCACCTTCGTTAAACTGCGCAGCCCCGTTCGGCCGCAAGGCCGGGCAGGGCGATACGGGCGGTTAGCTCAGCGGTAGAGCACTACCTTGACATGGTAGGGGTCACAGGTTCGAACCCTGTACCGCCCACCACGCTTGGAAAAAGCGTGGCACCCTTGGCGACGAAGACAGAAAAGGTGGTCCGCGGAAACGCCGGCCAAGCGTGCGACATGAGCACTACGCGCAACCCGTCCTGACCCTTCCCGAGTCGCAGCGACAGCAGGCGCCCTCGGGCGCTTTTTTCATTTCTGGTGCCCCGCAATGAATGCAGAAGTCCAAACCCCCGTCGCGATCACGCTGCCCGACGGCAGCGTCCGCAGCTTCGACCATCCGGTGACCGTCGGCGAGATCGCCGCCTCCATCGGCGCGGGCCTGGCGAAGGCCGCGCTGGCGGGCAAGGTCGACGGCAAGCTGGTCGACACCAGCTACCGCATCGACCACGACGCCGCGCTGGAGATCGTCACCGACAAGCATCCCGACGCGCTCGACGTGCTGCGCCACTCCACCGCGCACCTGCTCGCGCAGGCCGTGCAGCGCCTGTATCCCGGCGCGCAGGTCACCATCGGCCCGGTGATCGACAACGGCTTCTACTACGACTTCGCCTACGAGCGTCCCTTCACGCCCGACGACCTGCCGGCGATCGAAGCGGAAATGCAGAAGATCGTCAAAGAGGCGCAGCCGGTCTCGCGCAGCGTGAAATCGCGCGACGACGCCGTGCAGTTCTTCCGCGGCATCGGCGAGGACTACAAGGCGCAGATCATCGAATCGATCCCCGCCAGCGAGGAGCTCTCCCTGTATTCGCAGGGCGAGTTCACCGACCTGTGCCGCGGCCCGCACGTGCCGGGCACGGAAAAACTGCGCGCCTTCAAGCTGATGAAAGTGGCCGGCGCCTATTGGCGCGGCGACCAGAACAACGCGATGCTCAGCCGCATCTACGGCACCGCGTGGCTGAACGACAAAGACCTCAAGGCCTACCTGACGCAGCTCGAGGAAGCCGAGAAGCGCGACCACCGCAAGATCGCCAAGCAGCAGGACCTGTTCCACCTGCAGGAAGAAGCGCCGGGCCTGGTCTTCTGGCATCCGAAGGGCTGGTCGATCTGGCAGGTCGTCGAGCAGTACATGCGCAAGGTGTATCGCGAGTCGGGCTACCAGGAAGTGCGTTGCCCGCAGATCCTCGACGTATCGCTGTGGAAGCGCTCGGGCCACTGGGACAACTACCAGTCGAACATGTTCTTCACCGAGTCGGAGAAGCGCACCTACGCGGTCAAGCCGATGAACTGCCCCGGCCACGTGCAGGTGTTCAATCACGGCCTGCACAGCTACCGCGACCTGCCGATCCGCTACGGCGAGTTCGGCGCCTGCCACCGCAACGAGCCCTCCGGCGCGCTGCACGGCATCCTGCGCGTGCGCGGCTTCACCCAGGACGACGGGCACATCTTCTGCACCGAAGACCAGATCGAGGCCGAAGTCACCGCCTTCCACAAGCAGGCGATGGACGTCTACGCCCGCTTCGGCTTCGAGGACGTGCAGCTGAAGATCGCCCTGCGCCCGGAACCGCGCCTGGGCGACGACGCCACCTGGGACAAGGCCGAAGAGGCCCTGCGCTCGGCGCTGCGTGCCGCGGGCGTGGAATGGCAGGAGTTGCCGGGCGAAGGCGCGTTTTACGGCCCGAAGATCGAATACCACCTCAAGGACGCCATCGGCCGCACCTGGCAGCTGGGCACGATGCAGGTCGACTTCATGATGCCGGGACGCCTCGGCGCGGAGTATGTCGACGAGCACAGCGCCAAGCGCCATCCGGTCATGCTGCACCGGGCCATCGTCGGCTCGATGGAGCGCTTCATCGGCATCCTGATCGAGCACCATGCCGGGCATTTCCCCGCCTGGCTGGCCCCGGTGCAGGCCGTGGTGATGAATATCACCGACGCGCAGGCCGACTGGGTGGCCGAGGTTCGGAAAACCCTTACGAATCAAGGCTTCCGGGTCGACGCCGATTTGCGGAACGAGAAAATCGGCTATAAGATCCGCGAGCACACGCTGCAGCGCGTGCCATACCTGCTCGTGGTCGGCGACCGCGAGAAGGAAAATGGCGCCATCGCGGTGCGTACGCGCAGTGGCGAGGACCTGGGGACCATGTCCATCGCCGACTTCGCGCAGCGCTTGCGCGACGAGCAGTAGCGTCAGACAACAGTTCCGCGTGCGTCCCCTCGCGCGTGCGGCTCGATACTCCACGGAGATTGCGACATCAGCACCCCTGAAAAGCAGAATCGAAAGAACAGCGAAATCCGCGTGCCGCGCGTGCGCGTGATCGGCAGCGACGGCGAAATGATCGGCGTGCTCACGCGCGACGAAGCCTTGCGAATGGCCGAAGACGAAGGGCTCGACCTCGTCGAGATCCAGCCCAACGCCGATCCGCCGGTGTGCCGCATCATGGACTTCGGCAAGTTCAAGTTCGAGACGCAGAAGAAGGCCGCGGCTGCCAAGAAGAAGCAGAAGCAGGTCGAGATCAAGGAAGTGAAATTCCGCCCCGTGACCGACGAGGGCGACTACCAGATCAAGCTGCGCAACATGCGCCGCTTCCTGGAAGAGGGCGACAAGATCAAGGTCAACATCCGCTTCCGCGGTCGCGAGATGAGCCACCAGGAGCTGGGCCAGCAGATGGCCAAGCGCATCGAACTCGACCTGGGCGAGGACATCGTGATCGAGTCGCGGCCGCGCCTGGAAGGCCGGCAGATGGTGATGATGATCGCGCCGAAGAAGAAGACGTAAACGATCGACCGACGGGCCGCGCAATGCGGCCCGTTCGTTTTTGGGCGGCCGAGCGCCAGTCGCGCAGGCCCGTGAGACGAAGCCGCCCACCACGGGCGAGCCGCCCGACTAAGGTTTTGAATTGCAACGCATTCGCCGGGCCTGCATAATGCCGGGCCCGGTTCGCCGGGGTTGTTGTTCAAGGATCCCGTCGCGGCACCCCCAGGGGCGCACGACACAAGCCGGCGCAGGCACGGACGGAAAGAGTGGCTCACGCCACCGCCACGCCAGACATCGTTTCGAAACGGACTACACCCATGCCCAAGATCAAGACCAATCGGGCGGCGGCCAAGCGCTTCCGGAAGACTGCTTCCGGCAAGTACAAGTGCGGCCACGCCAACAAGAGCCACATCCTCACCAAGAAGGCGACCAAGCGGAAGCGCAATCTCCGGCAGACGAACCACGTTCGTGCCGAAGACGCGGGCCGTCTTGACCGCATGCTTCCGTATCTCTGAGGAGGGCTGACAAATGGCACGAGTCAAACGTGGTGTGACGGCCCGCCGTCGTCACAAGAAAATCCTGAAGCAAGCGAAGGGCTACTACCACGCCCGCCGCAAAGTCTTCCGCGTCGCCAAGCAGGCGGTCACCAAGGCGCTGCAGTACGCCTACATCGGCCGCAAGCAGAAGAAGCGTAATTTCCGTTCGCTGTGGATCACGCGTATCAACGCGGCGGCCCGCATCAACGGAATGAGCTACAGCCGCTTCATGAACGGCCTGCTGAAGGCCGGCATCACCCTCGACCGCAAGGTGCTGGCCGATATCGCCGTGCACGATGCGGTGGGTTTTGCGGCGCTGGCCGAAAAGGCGAAGAGCGCGCTCGCGGCGTAATGCAACAACCGCGAAAGCCCGCGCTCCTTGCGCGGCTTTCGACGGAAAGCAACGCAGGGGGGAAGGGCGCAGGTCCTTCCCCCCTTTTTCGTTATGGAATGCCCGTTCCCAGGGAATCGAAATGGACGGAATCGATACGTTGTTGCAGCAGTCCCTCCGCGACATCGCGGAAGCCAACGCGCCCGATGCGCTCGAAGCGCTGCGCGTGAGCCTGCTCGGCAAGCAAGGCAGCATCACCACCCAACTCAAGTCGCTCGGCACGCTGCCGCCCGACGCACGCAAGGCCGCAGGCGAGGCGATCAATCGCGCACGCGACGCGATCGGCGAAGCACTCTCCGCGCGCAAGCACGCGCTCGACGAAGCCGCGCTCGAACACAAACTCGCCACCGAATCCATCGACGTCACGCTGCCCGGCCGCGACGCCGCGCGCGGCGGCCTGCATCCGGTCTCGCGCACGCTTGAACGCATCGCCGACATCTTCGGCCGCCTCGGCTACGAACTCGCCACCGGCCCGGAAATCGAAGACGACTGGCACAACTTCGAAGCGTTGAACTTCCCGCCGCACCACCCGGCGCGCGCGATGCACGACACCTTCTACTTCGGTGATGGCCGACTGCTGCGCACGCACACCAGCGGCGTGCAGATCCGCTACATGAAGGACATCAAGCCCCCGCTGCGCATGATCGCCGCCGGCAAGGTGTACCGCAGCGACAGCGACCAGACGCACACGCCGATGTTCCACCAGGTCGAAGGCCTGCTCGTCGACGAACACGCGAGCTTCGCCGATCTCAAGGGCACGCTCGCCGAATTCGTGCGCGCCTTCTTCGAGCGCGATTTCGAAATGCGCTTCCGCCCGAGCTACTTCCCCTTCACCGAACCCTCGGCCGAAGTCGACATCGCCTGGCACCAGCCCGATGGCACGACCAAGTGGCTGGAAGTGCTCGGCTGCGGCATGGTGCATCCGAGTGTGCTGCGCAACGTGGGCATCGATCCGGAGCGCTACACCGGCTTCGCCTTCGGCCTGGGCGTCGAACGCTTCGCGATGCTGCGCTATGGCGTCGACGACCTGCGCAGCTTCTTCGACAACGACGTGCGCTTCCTGCGCCAGTTCGCCTGAGGATCGGAACGCATGAAGTTCAATGAAAACTGGCTCCGCCAGCACGTGCGCACCGATGCCACGCGCGACCAACTCTCCGCCACGCTGACCGCCATCGGCCTGGAAGTGGAGCAGATGGACGTGCTGGGCGAAGGCCTCGACGGCGTCGTCGTCGCGCGCATCGTCGAATGCGCCAAGCATCCCGAAGCCGACAAGCTGCAGGTCTGCAAAGTCGACATCGGCACCGGCGAACTGCTGCAGATCGTCTGCGGCGCACCGAACGCACGCCCGAACCTGATCGCGCCGCTCGCCACCATCGGCACGCAAGTGGGCAGCCTGACGATCAAGGCCGCGAAACTGCGCGGCGTGGATTCCAACGGCATGCTCTGCTCGGCGAAGGAACTCGGGCTCGACGCCGACGCCTCCGGCCTGCTCGAACTCCCGCACGACGCGCCGATCGGAGTGCCGCTCGCCGAGTACCTCGGCCTGCCCGACGCGCGCTTCGAACTCAAGCTCACGCCCAACCGCGCCGATTGCTTCAGCGTGCGCGGCATCGCATACGACGTTGCCGCTGCTTTCGGCAGCGAAGTCGTGCCCTTCGACGCAACACCGATGCCCGCGCTCAACGACGCGGAGATGACGATCAAGCTCGACGCCGGCGCCGACGTGCCGCGCTTCGTCGGCCGCGTCATCGAAGGCATCGACGCGCACACGCCCACGCCGATCTGGATGGCCGAACGCCTGCGCCGCAGCGGCATCCGCCCGATCAGCCTGCTCGTCGACGTCACGCAATACGTGATGCTCGAAATCGGCCAGCCGATGCATGCCTTCGACCGCGATCTGCTGAAGGGCCCGATCAGCGTGCGCCGCGCGCGCGCCGGTGAAGCGCTCAAGCTGCTCGATGGCCGCGACGTCGCCCTCGACGATCAATTCCTCGTCGTCGCCGACAACGACCGCGCCGTCGCGCTGGGCGGCATCATGGGCGGGTTCGATACGCGCGTGACCGACACCACGCGCAATGTTTTCCTCGAAGCCGCGCACTGGGTGCCGAGCGCGATCATCGGCCGCGGCCGCCGCCTCGGTTTGCACACCGACGCCGGCCATCGCTTCGAACGCGGCGTCGACCCCGACCTCCCGCGCCAGGCGATCGAAATCGCCACGCGCCTGATCGTCGAAATCGCCGGCGGCGCGCCGGGCCCGGTGACCGAAGCCGTGCTGCCCGAACACCTGCCGCAACCCAAGTACGTCGGCCTGCGCCGCGCGCGCCTCGCACGCGTGCTGGGCACCAACGTCCCCGACGCCGAAGTCCAACGCATCCTCCACGCGCTGGGCCTGGCCGTCGTGCCGACCAACGATGGCTGGAACGTGCTGCCGCCGACGCGCCGCTTCGACATCGCGATCGAAGAAGACCTCGTCGAGGAAATCGCGCGCATCTTCGGCTACGACAACATCCCCGCCACGCTCCCCGGCGGCGGCACGCGCCTGGCCGCGCCGACGGAAACGCGCGTCGAGGAATCCACCGTGCGCAGGCACTTGGCCTCGCGCGATTACCTGGAAGCGGTGAACTACGCCTTCGTCGACGAAGCGCTGCTCACCACCTGGCACGCGACCGACAACGCCGTGCCGCTCGCGAACCCGCTGAGCGCCGAACTCGGCGTGATGCGCACGCAGTTGTTGCCGGGCCTGGTCGCCGCACTCGCGCGCAACGCCGCGCGCCAGCAGACGCGCGTGCGCCTGTTCGAAATCGGCAACGTGTTCAAGAAATCGACCATGGGGTTTGAGGGGGCATTGCCCCCTCACGCACAGCACGCGCAGCCCCCGACCGAAACCCAACGCATCGCCGCCGTCGCCATCGGCAGCGCAACGACCGAACAATGGTCCGACCGCCCGCGCCACGTCGACTTCCACGACCTGAAAGCCGACCTCGAATCCCTCGCGGGCTTGGCCAACGCACCGCTGTCCTTCCGCCCCTCGACCGCTCCGCACGGCCACCCCGGCCGCTCGGCCGACGTCTTCCGCCTGACGGAAGAGGGCGAGGCCCGCATCGGCTGGATCGGCCAACTGCACCCGCGCTTGGCGAAGACCCTCGACCTGCCCGGCGAAGTGATCGCCTTCGAACTCGACCTGGCCCCGATGCTGGCCCGCAACATTCCGCGCGCGGCGGCCCTGTCGAAGTATCCGTCCGTCCGCCGCGACCTCGCGTTCATCGTCCCGGAAACGGTGCGCTGGGCCGACGTGCAGGCGACCGTGAAAGCGGCCGCAGGCGGATTTTTAAGGGACTTGGTGCTGTTCGACCGCTACAGCGGCGCCGGGGTCGAATCGGGATTCAAGAGTCTCGCTATGGGCTTGATTCTCCAAGATGAATCGCGCACCCTGACCGACCGCGACGTGGAGCAAGCAGTGACCGAGGTGGTCTCGGCATTGCAGGCCCACCACCACGCCGCGATCCGCAGCTGATCGTCGGGGGGACGAGATGGCACTGACCAAAGCGGAAATGGCCGAACGACTGTTCGACGAGGTCGGCCTGAACAAACGCGAGGCGAAGGAATTCGTCGACGCGTTCTTCGACGCGCTCCGCGAAGCGCTGGAGCAGGGCCGCCAGGTGAAGCTGTCGGGCTTCGGCAACTTCGACCTGCGCCGCAAGAACCAACGCCCGGGCCGCAACCCGAAGACCGGCGAAGAGATCCCGATTTCCGCCCGCACGGTGGTGACCTTCCGCCCCGGGCAGAAGTTGAAGGAACGCGTCGAGGCCTACACAGGAGCCGGCAATGCTTGACCCGGGTAGCAACAAGGAACTCCCGCCCATCCCGGCCAAGCGCTACTTCACCATCGGTGAAGTCAGCGAACTGTGCGACGTCAAGCCGCACGTGCTGCGCTACTGGGAAACCGAATTCCCGAGCCTCAAACCCGTCAAGCGCCGCGGCAACCGCCGCTACTACCAGCGCCACGACGTGCTGATGGTCCGCCAGATCCGCGGCCTGCTGTACGAGCAGGGCTACACCATCGGCGGCGCCAGGCTGCGCCTGGAAGGCGAGGGCGCCAAGCAGGAAAGCGCACTGAGCACGCAGATCATCAAGCAGGTGCGGATGGAGCTCGAAGAAATCCTGGTGTTGCTGCGTCGCTGAACGCGCAGAACTGGGCCGAAATGCGGCGATGCGGTATGATCGCCGGCCTACCCGGGGTATAGCGCAGCCTGGTAGCGCACCAGTCTGGGGGACTGGTGGTCGTCGGTTCGAATCCGGCTACCCCGACCAAATCTTTATCGAACCAGCGGTTGCGACTCACCATCGCAGCCGCTTTTTCGTTTTTGCAGTCCCATCAAACTAGGGGAAACGTTTTGCTTTACATCATTGCGACCCTCATGGGCATCGTCATCACTTACAACATGCTTGTTTCGCGCGCAGCGCAGCAGTTCATCGGCACTTCGTTCGCCGACCCCACGCCTCGCCTCCTCCTTTCGCTTGGTGGACTCGGAGGGTGGTTCTGCATTCTCCCCGCTGCCTACTTCGCAGGCAGTGCCGACGGGCACGGCTTCCTCCAGGGCCTGTTGTTTGTACTGGCCTCACTTGGCGGGGCCATTGTCGCGGGCCTGTTCCGTATTCCGGGACTTACCCAGCTCGTGGCAATCCTGGCGCTGCCAATCAATGTTGGATTTGCGGTCCTTGTGTACTACCTCACCCGCCACTGAAGCGGGAAAAGGTCTACCGACCGCGGCATCTACGAAGCCTCGCCATTCCAGCGGGGCTTTTTTTGTTGACCTGGGGTATCGCCGAGCCCGTGTGCGAGGAAATGACTCGCGCAGTCGTTTTGCCGCTTCTTTCCAACGCCCACGTTAGTAACATGGGTGTCAGGGAAAGTCGTGATCAGGGGAAGTCAGAGTGGCCAATTTCTCGAAGGCGCGAACCGGCGTAATAGGCTCCGCCGGATTTTCGAATTCGCTTGCCGTGAGTCCCAGGCATGGCTAAGCGCCCCAGCCGCGTTGAAGGGATCAGTCGGCGGTTTTGGTTCGAGCACAGCTCCGGGACACGCCTGTATCCCTATCGCTCACGAGAGCTCGGTGGTGAACGCTGGGCTTTTCGCGTCGCGCCTCCTGGTACCGGCGCCAACAAGAATCAAACGCTGATCGATGACGAAGACGAGGTTTATCGCTTCGTTTTCAGCAAGGGCTGGTCTGTGCGCCTGTGCGACGCAAATGGCAAGCATGACGGGCTCTACAACAAGGATGTCGGCTACAGCATCGTCGGCACTTCCGAGGATGGCCGAAAATCGCCCCCTTCGGTTGCCGACTATGTACGCGTCCTTGCGAACGTCAAAGCTTCCGCGGGGGCGCGAGCGTTTCTCGTCGCGCACTACTACGCGCTCGGCCACAAGTCATCGATGGAGGAGCTCGCGTTACGCACCGGCTACGACAGCTTTGAATCGGCCAATCTTCACTACGGCCGTTTTGCGCATGCCATTGCTGATGCTTTGCCGTCCGCGCCGAGTGATCTGCCGGGTGGGCGCTACGCGAACTGGACCCAATCGCTTGCGCTGGGCAATGGCGATCGCACTGAAAACGGCCACTTCGTGTGGACGCTGCGGCCCGAAGTCGTAGCTGCCCTGGAAGAGTTGGGCTGGGCGAATGGCGACAGTACGCCAGACATAAAAGACGAGGTCGTGGTAACCGGTACTGAGCGTCAAGCGATCATCGCCGCTCGCCGTGGACAGGGCCTTTTTCGAAGTCGCGTCATGCAGTACTGGGGCGGCCGGTGTGCAGTTACAGGCTGCGGATTGTCCCCCGTGCTGATGGCCTCGCATATCAAACCGTGGGCGGACAGCACGGATGCGGAACGATTAGACGGCTTCAATGGCCTTCTCCTGACGCCCAACTTGGATCGGCTGTTCGACCGTCATCTTGTGACTTTCGACGACGAGGGCGCGTTGCTCGTTGCACCAGCGCTGTCTCCAATCCAGCGCCGCGCCCTTGGCGTCGACGTGCCGTTGCGCATCGAGCGTCTGAACAGCCGACACCTGCGCTACCTCGTCGCGCATCGACAAACCTTTTTTGATTCGGGGCGAATGCCTCAAGCAACTTCCATCGAAGCAGAAATCGCATGACCAACGAAGAATTCAAGCGCACCCTTTGGGAAGCGGCCGACAAATTGCGCGGATCTGTGTCCGCGGCACAGTACAAGTACCCGGTCTTGGGGCTGGTGTTTTTGAAGTATGTGTCGGATATGTACGACGCGCAGTCGACGGTGATACGCGGGCGACTTGCAGAGCCTAAGTCCGAGTACTACATCGACGATCTTCGAACGCGAGAGGAAAGCGAAGCTGCATTCGTCAGTGACAAGACGTTTTACGACGTCGACAACGTCTTCTGGATTCCGCCAGAAGCGCACTTCGCGCTGCTACTGGTGTAAGCCACTGCGCCAGACCTGGCGCAGCGCCTGGATAAGGCGATGGGCCTGATAGAGGCGGATAATCCACGGCTTAAAGGCGTGCTGTACCGCGAGTTTTCGCGACTTGAGTTGGAGCCTGGCAAGCTCGGTGAGCTCATGGGGCTTGTTGCGAGGCTGAAGTTCGACGCGCACAAGCACAACAGCCGCGACGTTTTTGGCGAGGTCTACGAGTACTTTCTCGGGCAATTCGCGCTGAAGGAAGGCGCGCGCGCTGGTGAGTTCTACACGCCGAAGAGCGTGGTGAACTTATTGGTCGAGATTCTTGCGCCGTTCAAGGGGACCATATACGACCCGGCCTGTGGCTCGGGCGGTATGTTCGTGCAGTCCGCGCGATTCAAAGACGCTCACCAGAAGGCGCTTAAAAAACGAGGAGATCTTGCGATCCATGGTCAGGAGTTGATGGCCGCCACGCGCCGCCTATGCCTGATGAACCTTGCGGTGCATGGCCTTGATGGCGACCTCGGCGCGAGCTACGGCGACACCTTTGCCAACGATCAACACAAGACTCTGCGCGCCGATTACGTACTAGCTAATCCGCCGTTCAACATCTCCGATTGGGGCGGCGAGAAGCTCGCCGACGACCCACGTTGGGTTTACGGCATCCCGCCAAAGGGCAATGCGAACTTTGCCTGGCTGCAGCACATGCTGGCGAGATTGTCCGCACGTGGTCGCGCCGGCATCGTACTGGCGAATGGATCGACGAGCTCGCAATCCGGCGATGGCGATATCCGTCGTGCGATGGTGTTGGCAGACGTGGTGGAGTGCATGGTGGCGCTTCCGGGTCAGCTGTTCTCCAACACGCAGATCCCGGTATGCCTATGGTTTCTGTCAAAGGACAAGGATGCGGGTGGTAGTGGCAAGGCGGACCGGCGCGCACAGATTTTGTTTATCGACGCGCGAAAGGAGGCCAGCGGCCGCTTCAGTCGGACGCAGATCGAGTTCACCGAGGCAGACTTGCACCGTATCGCACAGGCGTACCACCGTTGGCGTGGTAGCGACTTCAGCGACGGTGTTGAATACGACGATGTGCCTGGATTTTGCTACAGCGCATCGCTGGCGGAAGTGGAGACGCATGGCTTCGTTCTGACTCCGGGCCGCTACGTTGGCGCGCAGCTGGACGAGGAGGATGACGAGACCTTTGGTGACACGATGGGAAGGTTGGTGGAGCGGCTGGCCGAAGAGATGGAGAAGGGTGCTGAGCTGGATGCGGTGATCCGCGAAAAGCTGGGGGGTCTTGGTTATGGTGTCTGAGTGGCGATCTGCGCGGCTTGGCGATATCGCTTCCGAATTAACAGGGCGAATTTCGTCGAATCATTCGGGACTGAAGGTTTTTGGGGTCCAAAAGGGCGTGGGATTGACAGCAGAAACGAGATACGCCTCGGCCGACGTATCCAAATACAAGCTGATTGAGCCGGGCGATTTCGCGTACAACCCAATGCGATTGAACATTGGGTCGATTGGGATGTGTCGACACGAGTTGGGCCCTGGACTTGTAAGTCCGGATTACGTGGCCTTTCGATTAAACGATTCCGTCGATCCAAACTTCTTGGCCTACTACACTGAGACACAAGCTTGGCGCGAGTGGGTGGAACGGGCGGGCGGCGGATCGGTTCGGATTCGAATTTATTTTGCCAACCTTGCAGAAATGGTCGTGCGCTTTCCAGATCTGAAATCTCAGAAATCTGCAGTTGCTGTTCTCAGATCTATAGACGACCGAATTGAAAACCTTCGTCAAATTAACGTAACGCTGGATGCGATGGCGCAAGCCGTGTTCAAGTCTTGGTTTGTGGACTTCGATCCCGTGCGAGCCAAGTCCGAAGGTCGCGAACCGCGGAACATGGACGCCGCTACAGCAGCCCTATTTCCAGCCGAGTTCGAGAATTCTCAGCTCGGTCTCATTCCAAAGGGTTGGCGCGCAAGGCCGTTTGGGATGCTGCTAAGACACTCAATTGGTGGAGATTGGGGAAGCGAGACTCCAGAAGGCGACAACAATGAACGTATCTCGATTATTCGGGGTACTGACATTCCAGATCTTCGTTCCCAATCCGCATTTCGCGTTCCCGATCGCTTTACGTCAACGCGTAAAGTTTCTGGTCGGGCGCTGTCTGCTGGTGACCTCGTGGTGGAAGTGTCGGGGGGAAGTAAGGAGCAACCTACCGGTCGCTCACTCTACGTGACGCCTCAATTGCTTGGCCTCTTCGATTGTCCTGTAGTACCCGCCAGTTTTTGCCGAAAGTTTTCGCCTGTGTCGCCCCACCTCGGGCTGCTTCTGGCGCAGCATATGGATTTCATCTATGCGGCTGGTCGGACGTGGGGATACCAAAACCAAAGCACTGGCATCGCGAACTTCCAGACGAAGCGCTTTTTGGCGAACGAGCTTGTCGTAGTGCCATCAGACGACGTCTTGGAGGAGTTCAAAAAGGTGGTCGGGGTAATGGTTGAGAGGACGCAGGTATCGCAGGCGCGGCGACTGGCTGAGCTCCGCGACGCAGTTCTCCCTCGCCTGATTTCCGGCAAGCTCCGCGTTGCCCATGCGCACCGCGAAATCGAAGAAGCGCTCGTATGAAGGCTTCCGTCAATGCGCTCCGCAAAATGCTGTATGCGAATTGCCGACACCCTATCCCGGTTTTCCAGCGCACTTGCCGTGGCCAATTCCCTTGGAGTGCAACCGCACGCGACGTGGTGAGGCGGCGAAGATGAAGGAAAACGATTTGGAGGACGTGTGCCTTGATTGGCTGTCAGCGCTTGGCTGGACGCGCGCACTGGGCGAGACGCTCGCGCCCGGTGGCGCTGATTCAGCGCGTGAACGCTGGTCGGACGTGGTGCTTGCGCCGCGATTGCGCGACGCCATCGTCCGTCTGAATCCTAGCCTCGCTTCAAGTGAAGTCGACGCTGCAGTTGCGCACGTGTCGGGCTACGGCGCGCAATCCTTAGTGGATGGCAATCGCGAAATGTACGACTGGCTGCGCAACGGCGTGCCGATCGAACATGCTGATCGCGACGGGCACCGCTCCGTGATGCGAGTGCGGGTTATCGACTTCGAGGCAGGGCGCAACGATCTCCTGGCCGCGCAGCAGTTCACCGTCCAGGGAGGTAATAAGCTACGTCGGCCCGACATCATCCTGTTCGTCAACGGCCTACCGTTGGTAGTGATCGAGCTGAAGAACCCGGCCGACATCAACGCCGACTTCGAATCCGCTTTCAACCAGATCCAGACCTACAAGGCCGATGTGCCGCAGTTGTTCTGGTTCAACCTGCTCAACGTGATCTCTGATGGCACTGTCGCGCGCTACGGGTCGCTGAGCGCGGACCTGTCGCGACACTCGCGGTGGCGGCTGCTGGAAGGCAAGAAGGTGGGCAAGGGGCAACTGGAGTTGGAGGTACTTATGCGAGGCTTACTGGAGCCACGCACACTCCTCGACTTCTTCCGCGGCTTCGTTGCCTACGGCGGCGCCGACGGCGGCGCCAGCTTCAAGATCATCGCGCAGTGGCATCAGTACCACGGCGTGAAGCGCGCGGTGGAGCGCGCAGTCGACGCGCTCGTGCATCGAAAAGACGGAAAGGGCGGGGTCATCTGGTTCACACAGGGCTCGGGAAAATCGCTGCTGGCGCTTTTCTATGTGATGGCATTGCGTGATCGCTCCGAATTCGGTAACCCCACCGTTGTGCTGGTAACGGACCGCAACGATCTCGATGGGCAGTTGTTTGAGACCTTTGCCGACTCGGCCTGGTCATTGCGCGCGACGCCGAAACAAGCGGATAGCCGTGAAGATCTTCGTGAGCAGCTTTTCCAGCTACAGGCCGGCGGTATCTTCTTTACAACCATCAACAAATTCGCCCCCATGCCCGGCGAGCAGCGCGTTCCCGTGCTGTGCGACCGCAGTAACGTGGTGGTTATCGCGGACGAGGCGCATCGTACACAGTACGGCTTCACAGCCGAATTGGACGCGAAGCGCGGGACCACGAAGTACGGCCTCGCGAAATACATGCGCGACGCGCTACCGAACGCCATCTACCTCGGCATGACCGGCACGCCAGTCAGCTTGGACGACCGCGATACCGAGGCCGTGTTTGGCACATACGTCGACGTGTACGAAATGATCGCCGCGCAGGAAGATGAGGCGGTCGTCCCGGTGAGTTACGAGTCCCGCATTATCGAACTGAGGTTCAACGAAGCAGAGAAGCAGGCGCTCATGGACGAGTTCCTCGACGTCACCGACGACGAGGATGATACCCAGCAGAGCCGCACTGCGAGCCGGCACACGCGCCTGGAAGCGTTGGCGATGGCGGATGGCAGGCTCGCCACACTCGCGGATGATCTCGTCGCGCATTGGGAAGCGCGCACGCAGTCATTGGCCGGCAAGGCAATGCTCGTCTCCATCTCGCGCGAGGCCGCCATCCATCTGTACGACGAGATTGTCGCGCGGCGACCGGACTGGCATGACCCCGACGTCAACAAGGGCCGGATCAAAATCGTCATGACGGGCAGTTCGGCGGACCCGCTGCATTACCAGCCGCACCGCACCGACAAGGCGCAGCGGAAGTTGTTGGAGAAGCGCTTCAAGGACGCGAGCGATCCACTCGAGATCGTGATCGTGCGCGACATGTGGCTCACCGGCTTCGACGCACCGCCGGTGCACACGCTCTACGTCGACAAGCCGATGCAGGGCCACGGCCTGATGCAGGCCATCGCCAGAACCAACCGCATCTGGAAGGGCAAACCAGGTGGCCTGATCGTCGACTACATCGGCATCGGCGAAGAGCTGAAGAAGGCTATCAAGCAGTACACCAAGGCCTCCGGAAACGAGCGGGAGCCGGTCGACACATCGGGCCAAGCCCTCGCCATTCTACTCGACACGCTCGATGTCATCCGGCGCGAGTTCTTCCATGGGTTTGATCGCACCGGCGTAGAAGATCCCAAGGTAGCGCTGGGCCTGCTAGGGCCGGCGATGGAGCATTTGTTGCAGGTTGATCCAGAGCCTGATGATCGCGGGCGCAACCGTGGCGTCCGCCGCTATCTCGACCAGGTCGCGAAAATGACCAAGGCGCAGGCGCTGGCGGGCACGCGCGCCGAAGCAATGGCGTTGCGTGAAGAGATTGCCTTCTACCAAGCCGTGCGTGTCTGCCTGATTAAGCTCACGCGAGCAGGCGAAACTCGGTCGCGTCTGGAAAAGGAGGCAGCGCTACGCCAACTGGTCGCCAAGGGCGTGCTTGTGGAAGGGGTGAACGACATCTTCGGCACGCTGGGGTTAGGCAAGCCAGATATCTCCTTGCTGGACGAAGCCTTCCTCGCGCAGATTCGTGATATGCCGACCCGAAACCTGGCGGCAGAATTACTGGAGCGTCTCGTCGCAGATCAGGTTCGCGCGCGCGGTATGCGCAATGCGATGCAAGGTAAGGAGTTCACCGATCGCCTTGAGGACGCGATCGCGCGCTATCAGAGCCGCGCTATTACCACTGCCGAGGTCATCGAAGAGTTGATCCGAATCGCGAAGGAGATCAACTCCGCGCGACCGCCGCATGGGCTTAGCGAGGAAGAATTTGCGTTCTACCAAGCGCTGGCGACGAATGAGTCTGCGGTGCGCGAGATGGGGGATGAAGAGCTGCGCAAGCTTGCCCAGGAGCTGACCGATAAACTCCGCCGGTCGGCGACCATCAACTGGCAGAACCGCGTCTCGTCAAGAGCAAAAATGATGGCGATGGTCAAAGTCTTGCTCGCAAAGTACAAATACCCGCCCGACAAGCAGCCAGCCGCAACGGAGAAGCTGATGGCGCAGGCAGAGTTGCTGGCTGACACATGGGCGCTTGAAGCGGCCTGAGGATGCAGGTCGTCCGCCGTGCCAAGAGCGAAGCCCGCGCCGCCGCTTCGGCAGCACTCCGCGCCCCCCATCACGCTCCCTATGGCGTTTGCGTTTGCTTACGTGGTGTGGCGAGCTGCACCAGTGCAACGACGATCGTCGCAATATTGACGATCGACCAGATAGCGCGTGTTGAATGCACGGGGACTATGGGGTTGTAGATGCCTGCCACGGCTACCCAAAGCCAAGTCCATGTCGTTGACCGCTGCTGGTGGGCGTAGAAGGCGAGGGAACACGCCGCAACGCACAAGGGCCACCGCATGACCGGATAGAATCCATACGGCATCGAGGGGGCGAGTGCCAGGGCCGCCAATAGCAAGACGACGAGTGCCGCGATGCGCATGGTCATCGCAGGATTCTCTTTGCGGTTTCCGGCGAGACAAAGCTCAAAGTGATCGCATCGTCGCTTGGATTTTTGGCGTAAGTCAAACCGACCAAGCCATTCTCGCGGCCTTCGCTCTGCGTTCCTTTTTTCCCGTTGGGTATGTACATCTCGTTGACCTGCAGGCCGGTGTCGTCTCGATGGATCCTCAACAGGTGATAGTTGGCTGCGACGCTTCGCTTAATCTCTTCCGCGTCGTAGCCGTTCGCGTAGATCGAACAGGCATTCTGATCGGATGCCCCAAGAAGGATGACTTTTTGCTTCTTCTTGTTGTTGACTACCACGAACCCTTTGCCGCTGCCTGTCATCGGCCCCAGGATCGACATCATTGACTTGGGTACCTCGGGATAGTCGAGTGCCTTGGCGGCTTCGACGATCTTGGAGAAGCGTGCATCCATTCGGTAGCACATGCCTTCGAATATCTCGACAGGCTTCGGCACATTTGATCGTGCGGCGACGCTTTCCTCGCTTGAAGCGGGCTGTGCCGGTGATGAGGACGCGACATGATGCGAGGCCTGTGGCTGACAGGCAGCAAGCAACACGAGAAGCGCTGGCGCGCCGAATCGACTGAGCTTCGTCATATTTTCCCCTGATCTGCGGATCTCATTACGGATTATCCCCAACCGAATTCTAATGGGGTCGCGGTTGAGAACAACAGCTTGCAATCCCCAGTCGATGCGCAAGCTGTCCTTCGGATCCGAAATTAGCGGTGCTTCAAATCAGCGTGGACCCAGTCCGATTTCATCCGCCAACCGCGACGCCTGGTCGGGCTCGTATTTCGAGCACCCCTCTCGGCTCCATCGCCCCCCTTCCGCCAAAATCCTCCCGTCCATCAGGGGGACCACCAATGCTCCGCACCACCAACTAGCCGCACCGCGGCCGTGCTCTTTGCCACCGCCTGGGGCAGGCAAGCCCCAGGCACCTTCCACTACGAAGTCGACGCCACCACGGCGCCCAAAGAACCCCGCGATCTTCTGCCGGGCATTGCGCCCCGAGAAGCAATTCAAGTCGTCGGCGTTAAAGAATATCTTCGTCGCCGAAAGCAGCCACGAAACCCGCGAGCGATCGCGGGTTTCGAGCGTGCACGCAACGCTCGCGTGCAACCATGCTTTGCATGCCGGCTATAGGTTTATCTCGCAAGAGTAGCTGTAACCGATGTTCGCTCCCAAAGCACAGGTGTCGGTTCCGCTTTCCCCCGTTGACGACATCCGCGTTCGCATACATCGTGATGTAATCATTGCCACTGCCACCAACGACCCACCCGTCGTTGACGCCGAGAACAAAGATCGTGTCAGCGCCATCTCCTCCATCGACGGCGCCGTAAACTGCGACTTCCAGGACAGCAATGGTGTCATTGCCGCCCCCGCCATACACGGTGTCCCCGCTGTCGATGGTTCCGCACGAAATGATGTCGTTGCCCGACGTTCCCACGAGACCGGGGGCGCCGTTGACGGTGCAGTCGGTGGCATAGGCGGGCCCCGCCACGGCGACGAGCAATAGAGCCGTCAGGCTGAGGGACTTTCGAATGAAATCGATGCGCATGGTGTTCTCCTGGCCGACGCGTGGCGCCGGCAAGTCAACTGCGAATTCACACTCGCCCGGCGCTCTGACGTACGCAATCGTTGCGGAAGGTCACCACCGAACGAACGATTCGCGCGCGGATGCTATGCGCTTGTGGACGGCGCAGCTGTAAGAGGATTTCTTGTCACGGACGATTCCTGTCGGTTCGATGCGTCAGCGAGGCATTTCGATGGTCAAGCGAGTTCGGGCTGGGTTCGGTGCCACAGTTGTCGTCATATCGATCGCATTGGCCGGCGTCTCATGCGGTCGCGTCGCGATGGATGGCGGGCCTGCCGGAGCAGCGGTGACGCGCGAGGCGTTGGTCGGCGACTGGGTCGAGCCAGCGCCTGGTCTGGAAGGCGAAGTGCAGGGCTTCTCACTGCATGAGGATGGCACCGCAAGCTCGATCAACATGGCCACGTTGCTCTACCGGCGCTGGCGACTCGACAACGGCAAATTGGTCTTGACCGGCGAGTCGATCGGCAATCGCACGTCCAGCCTGTTCGACGAGGCGTATCGGGTCCACTCGGTGTCGACAGGGCGGCTGGAGCTGATCGACGATCAGGGGCGAACGCAAATCTTCGCAAGACCTGCACTTTGAATCGCGGTGGTGATCTCTGATGCGCGTTCGCTAAAATCCCCCCGTCCATCAGGGGGACTCACCAATGCACCGCACCACCAAACTAGCCGCTCTGGCGGCGTTGCTGTTCGCAACCGCCTGGGGCAAACCCCAAGGCACCCTCAACTACGAAGTCGACGCCACCACGCCGCCCAACGAAACCGCCATCATCCGCGCGGCGTTGCCCTCCGAAAAGCAATTCAAATCCTCGAAGTGGAAGCGCATCTTCGTCCAGGATTCCTTTACCCAGTTCCTTGTCATCTCGCGGGGCTACGACATCCCGGGGGCGGCGAACGTCAAGAAGTACGGGGCCGTGCGCGTGAAGCCAGGCAGGTATCTGGCGCGCGTGGTGTGCAGTGGCATGTTCATCGGGTCGTTCGACATGTTTGTCGATGCGGAGGCGGGCGGGGAGTATCTGCTGGAGTGCTCGGGGGACGGGCACACGATGCGGGCGCATGCCTGGCGCAAAGATCAACCGACGGTGGCGGGTGCGGAGACTGTTCCGGCCGCGGCGACGACTGCTGATACGACGGAGGGTGCCGCGCAGGCGCCTGCGCCGGCGTCCACGTGGGTCGCGCCGTGGAGCTGGAAGTAGGGTCCGGTTCCATCCCCCATTCGCGTTAGCCCCCAATGGAAGCGGCCTTTTTCAGCAATCGCCGCTTCCATTAACGATTCACGCGACCACACACAGGTGAATGCCGGTGGCCCCGCCACCGGCAGCCACCCCGCAGTACCCTCGCCCAAGGGCGATCGCAAACGGACACCATGGATGAAGAGCAAGGATTTCCTCGACCTCAACCTGCGTGACCTCCGCGAGTCGATGCCGCACCTGCTGGCCAACAGCACGGGCGCGCGGCATTTCATCGGGATCTTCGGGGGCGTGGCCGGTGCGATCGTCAACGCGGCCAGGGAGTTCGGGCCCGACGCGGAGATCTACGCCACGTACAACGTCGGCAAGATGCTGGTGGACTTCGCCGCCGAATGCGAAGCGCAGCGTGCGGCCGCCGATCCGCCGACGATCATCGTGGATCCGTACGAGCGGGGCGGGGAAGACTTCGAACGGCCGCTGGATCGCCTGGTGCGTCGGAAGAAGGAAATGGAGCGGGTGGAGAAGTCGTCGACCTGATGGGGCAGGGCGCGCGCCTTTGCCGATTGCGTCGGTGAAGTTCTGGATTGACGTCGTTCCAATGCCGACTGCGGTCGGCGTTTCGTCGTTGGAAGCTGGTGTCTCGGGAATCCACTCACGTCGGTGATCGTTCCCGCCGTGGCCGCGCGAAAACCCCTCATCAGACTTCGACCCGTTTTGCCCCAAGGCACAATGCCTTTCGCGTCAGAGCTGGGGAACACTCTGATCTCCTTCAGCGGAGATTTCCCATGCCCCAGAACCGCGCTTCGGGTAGGACAAATCCGAAACCACATCGCGGCTTTGCCTGATAGCCCCGCTTGGGTTCACCTCGGCATTCTTCGTTTCGGAGTTTGAAAGCTCCGCTACAAGTCGGCGCCACGGAAAGCGCCAAAGGCGTATCCCCTGCGTCGGGAGGGGACATCAATACAACACCCCGCAAGGGGAAATAGCGTCCACCGTCTTGTAGCGGCCTTTCAACCTCCCGACACCCCTTGCGCCGATCCGCGGCGCAAGGTTCTTTCCGGACGATGGAGGTTGCCATGCGACACGCCCCCGGTGCGCCACGCGAGCGCGCGCCCGCTGTTTACGCCCTTCCCGAACACGCGCACGTCGAACTGGTCCAGCTGCGCGAACACCTGCGCCTGATGGTGCAACTCACCGATGTCGGCACCGTCGCCAGCGCCCACGACGCAAGGCTGCGGCCGGATGCGTTGGCGTGGTGGTTCCAGCGCCTGGCGCGGGACATCTCGGCGATCGTGGAAGCGACGTATTGGTCGGATGCACTTGCGAAGGCGCTGGCGCCGAAAGCGCTGCGCAAATCCAGATCCCGCAAACCCGAGCGACGCCAACATGCCTGAATTCAAGTTCTCCCTGCGGTTCCAACTGGGCGACGGCGAGGATCCTTCGCGCCACCTGGATGCGCTCGCAGCGCAGGGCTGCACCGACGCCGTCGTCGGCGTGGGTCGCATCGGGCGCATCGCGTTGGACTTCAGTCGAGAAGGGCCGACACTGCTCGATGCGATCGCATCGGCAGTGGGCGACGTCGGCCGAGCGATCCCCAATGCCCGCCTCATCGAGATGCCGCGCATCGCGGAGGTGATCACGGTCGAGCGGTCAGATCGCAGCCCTTGAGACACCCGATTCGCATCGTGCCGCCATTCCAACGGAGAGCGGAACATGCGCAATTTCCATGCATGGCAGCGCCGCACGATGCGGCGCGCGGACAGGCAGTTGTGGGGTGGTGTGCTGTTGGTCGTGGCGACGACGGCGACGTATTTCTGCATCGCCTCTTTGCTGGAACCTGTTGCGCCAATGGCGGCTTCCGTTGCGGTGATCTTGCGTTATCTGGCATTACTACCCGTCATCGCGGGCGCAGGGCTGGCGGCGATCGGTGGATGGACGATCTGGCGGCTGCAGCGCGATCCGATCCTGATGTATTACCGACGAGACGGGCGCTGAGGTCGCGCGCTACGATCCCCCCATGCGCGACATCCACCAGCTCGTCACCGACTGCTTCAACGCCCAAGGCCTGATGCACACCTTGGGCACGCGCCTGGTCTCCGTCGATCCCGGAGAGGTCCGCATCGCGCTGACGCCATCGCCCGCGCTCACGCAACAGAACGGCTTCGTCCACGCCGGCGCGCTGACGACCATCCTCGACAGCGCCTGCGGCTACGCGGCGATGACCGTCGCGCCCGAAGGCTGCAACGTGCTCACGGTCGAATTCAAGGTGAATCTCTTGCGCCCCGCGCTCGCCGATGAGTTCCTCGCCATCGGCAAAGTCGCCAAGGCCGGCCGCACCTTGACGGTGTGCACGGCGGAAGTGATCGGCACGCGCGATGGCGAAACGAAGACCATCGCGATGATGCAGGCGACGATTGCGAACGTGCCTTCGCAGGCTTAAAGCAAGCCCAGGTGCGTCGCCTTCAACGTCGCCGCCGCCCGCGTCGAACTTTCCAACTTCCGGAACACGCTCTCGATATGCGTGCGAACGGTGCTCGGGCTGATCCCCAGTTGTTGCGCCACGCGCTTGTTGCTCGCGCCCAGGCTTACCAGGCGCAGGACTTCTTTCTCGCGTTCGGTCAATAGGCCGGTGGATCCGTTCGCAACGGGCGCGCGACGCGGCGTGCGCGGTTTGCTCAAGAGCGCATCGACGACACTGGTGTCGTAGCGTCCCGCACGCGCTTCCTCCTGCAACAGCGTCACGGCCGGCGCCGGGGCGTGTGCGAGCCGCCATGGGCGATCGGCAACCAACGCGCCATACGCCGCCGCTACCGCGAGGATGCGACCTTCGATCGAGATGTAGTCGGCCTTCGACTCACGGAAGTAACCGGATCCATCGATACGCTCGTAGGTATACGACGCGACGTCCGCCTCGCGCGCGAGCGAGCCGATCTGCCGCGCGGCGCGCCCGGTCCAGTAAGGCGCCAGCCGCACGCGTTCCCAGGACGCCGGCGGTAGTTTGCCTTCCGTATTCCAGATCATGTTGGGCACCGACGCCCGGCCCATGCCATGGATCAGCGCCGCGCGATAAACGGTGCGTTGTGCGTGGTCATCGAGGCCGAGTGCTTGCGCGGCGTTGCGCGCGGACTCCGCGACGCGCCGCGAATGACCGGTCATCCACGGCAGTTTGAGATCGATGACATCCGCCAGGATTTCCAGCGACGTCGTGCGATCCTCAAACGCCGCATCGAGCGAACACGCCCCCGACATCGCCGGATCGCTGTCCAGCGCTTCCAGCCATCGCGAAGCATTCGACAGCAGCGCCGCGGCGAGCGGACGCGGATACAACGTGCCCGCGCGTTGGCCGATCAGGGTGCACGCCTGGTCGATCCCATACAGTCGATGGAAGATGTCGAGGTCGCCTGCCAGTGAGGCCAGGTAGACGGCGGTAGGCACTTCGTCGCCGCGCAAGCTGTCCGGTGCACCGCTGCCATCGAAGTTTTCGAACAGGTGGCGCAGCGCGTGCTGTGTCGACGGCGCAAGACCGAGTTGCGCGGCGATGTCGCCGGAGACTTCGCAATGGATGCGCGACAGCGAGAGAAACGCCGACGCACTGCGCGTCGTCGCGGCACGAAAGCTGCTGCCCGAGGTTTGCATCGACAGCAAGGCCTTGCGCCCGCCGACATCGTCGCCGAACAACTGCGCGAACTCCGGAGCGTTGGCGGTGCAGCCCGACCAGCGCAGCAACGAGACGGTCATCGCTTCCGTGCACTGTGGCGCGTCGCCGCCGGTTTCGCGCGCCAGTTGCCCTGCGATCCAGGCCGCGCGCGGGGAGTGGTCGATGGGTTGACCCATGGCCAGGTCGCCGACGAAGGCGAGGGCGCGGATCACATCCAGCAGGGCGACATCGGAAGCGTGCACGTCGGTGCGTCTCCTTCGGGGGCCGGACAGTCTGTCGATGCGTCGCCGCGCGGGGGATCGGTCATTCGACCGATGTTGCGCGCAAGCGGGCGCGGGCAACCTTTGCTCCGTGGCCGGTCGCCGGTCATTCGACCCTCCCCCGGGCGGGGTATGTCCCGCACTGCTGACCCCATCCTAACCTCGGAGATTCTCCATGAAATTCAAATCCCTCCTCGCCACTACGGTTGCTGCCATGGCCCTCTCGTCTACTGCTGGTGCCGCCAATCCCACCCCCGCGAAGAACGTCGTGCTCGTCCATGGCGGCTTCGTCGACGGCTCGGGTTGGCAGAAGGTCTACAACGTCCTGAAGAACGACGGCTACAACGTCACCATCGTGCAGAACCCCACCACTTCGCTCGCCGACGACGTCGCGGCGACCAAGCGCGCCATCGCCGCGCAGGATGGCCCGGTGGTGCTGGTCGGCCATTCCTACGGTGGCGTGGTGATTTCCGAAGCGGGCACCGACCCCAAGGTCGAGCGCCTCGTGTACATCGCCGCCTTCGCGCCCGACAAGGGCGAGTCGGTGCAGACGCTGATCGCCAATCCGCCGCCGGGTGCGTCGGTGCCGCCGATCCTGCCGCCGCAGGATGGGTTCCTGTTCCTCGATCGCGACAAGTTCGCCGCATCGTTCGCGGGCGACGTGCCGAAGGACGAAGCCGAGTTCATGGCCGCCTCCCAGGTGCCGTGGGGTGTGCAGGCGCTCGCTGGCGCCGTGACCGAACCGGCGTGGAAGTCGAAGAAGAGCTGGTATCTGGTCGCCACCGACGACCACATGATCCCACCGCCCGCGCAGCAGATGATGGCCAAGCGTGCGGGCGCGAAAGTGACCGAAGTCGCCGGCAGCCATGCGATCTATGTCTCGCAGCCCGCGGCGGTCGCGAAGATCATCGAACAGGCGGCGCAAGGCGTTCACTGATCGCTGCTCTTGTTTGTCGAAGAAGCGGAGCGCCACGTGCGCTCCGCTTTTTTTGCGTTCGCATCCCGCGCGACGCCCGCGCGTACGCTCGCAGCGCATGGCCTTCCGCTACATCGCCCCCACGCGCCCGCTGCCGCCCGCTTGCCGCTGGCTGCTGCAGGAAGGCTCCGCGCACCTGCTGTGGAACGCCGGCTGCATCGCGATGGTGATGCGCGATCGCAACGGACGCTGGCATACGCAGATCCAGTGGCGCATGGCGGTGCTGCAGGCGCGCTGTGGATCGCAGGCGCAGGGGATGCGATGGATCGAGCGATGGATGGAGAAGCGGGGCGGGTTGCCGGGGAGTGGGGCGCGGCGGGAGGTCAGACAGCCGGCGTGGAGGGTGGCGTTCGGCGCGCGGGCTGGCATCATCGACGGGTCCAGGCGCACGCATCCATGACCCAAGCCCCCACCGCCGAAACGCTCCACCACCACTTCCGCCCCATGCGCGGGCGCGACCCGAACGAGCCGCATCGCGTTGCCACGCCGCTCGAACTGCTCTTCGACCTGACCTTCGTCATTGCCTTCGGCACGGCCGCAGCGCAGTTCGCGCATGCGCTCGCTGAAGCGCACTACGCCAATGCGTTGCTGGGTTTCGGGTTTGCGTCGTTCGCGATTTGCTGGGCGTGGAGCAACTTCACGTGGTTCGCGTCTGCGTTCGACACGGACGACTGGTTGTTCCGCCTCGCCACGATGGCGCAGATGAGCGGCGTGCTCGTGTTCGCGCTCGGGTTGCCGCGGATGTTCGCGTCGCTGGAAGTCGACGACGGACGCATCGACATCGGGATCATGGTGCTGGGCTACGTGATCATGCGCCTGGCGATGGTGTTCCAGTGGTTGCGAGCAGCGCGGCAGGATCCGGTGCATCGCCAGACCTGCCTGATGTATGCGCTCGCGATCTCGGTGGCGCAGGCGGGGTGGTTCGCGATGATCTTCGCCCACTTTCCGCCGGTGCTGACGGGCGTAGCGATCGTCGCGCTCATCGGCATGGAACTCGCGCTGCCATGGCTCGCCGAACGCCTGCACGGTGGCACCCCGTGGCACGCGCACCATATCGCCGAGCGTTACAGCCTGTTCGCGATCATCGCGATGGGCGAGGGGATCGTGGGGACGGTGGCGTCATTGTCCGCGGTGGTCGATGTCGAAGGCTGGTCGTTGGATGTCGCACTGGTGTGCATCGCCGGCGTGGGGCTCACGTTCGGCATGTGGTGGATGTATTACATCCTGCCCTCGGGTTACGTGCTGCACGTCCATCGCCGGCGCGAATTCAAATGGGCGTATACGCAGCTACTGATCGTCACCTGCATCGTTGCCACCGGTGCGGGACTCCACGTCGCGGGCTATTACCTGCAACACCAGGCGCATATCAGCGCGCTGGCGACCTTGCTGGCGACGGCGATTCCGGTCGGTGTGTACATCCTGGCGATCTACGCTTTGTATACCTACCTCGTGCGCCGCGTGGATCCCTTCCACCTGTGGCTGTTGGCCGCGACGGTCGCGGTCATGGTGGGCGCGATCTGCGCCGCGGTGGCCGGCGTCGACATGACGGTGTGCCTGTGCCTGTTGATGCTCGCGCCGGTAGTGACGGTGATCGGCTACGAGTGGCGTGGGCACCGCCACGAGGCGGCGTCGCTGGGGAACTAGCGAACCAGCGACAACCCATCGCGATACACCGGTTCGAAGCGACAAATGTGTTCGATGTGGCGGCGTGCATCGGGCGACAGCCATCCGAGTAGTTCGGTGAATCGACGGTGCCGGTCCGCGAGGTCGGACAGATGCGCAATCGGCTCATGGTGGAAGATGCGATTCCGGACGAGCCGAGCTTCCTCGATACGGCGTCGCACTTTCGGTCGCGTGCGCCATGTCTTCGGTATGCGGGGGAACACAACGGGCAGCAGCCTCGGCCATGGGCCACCGGCGGTTTCGTAGGCACCGTTGAACATGCCGCACCAGAACCCGAACCGGAGTTCGGCAATGACGCGGTCAGGCGTGGAAGGCCTTCCCCTGTCGAGCAATCCCGCTTTCGCGTCGCGGACGAGCGCGGCATGTCCAGGATTCAGCCAGCCTTGGTCGTACCAGTCGTCGGCCTGAAGGTGCTCTCGCAATGCATCATGCAGGCTGTTGCGCATCACGACTTCGAGCATATGCAGCACCGGATACATGGCTTCACTCAACAAGATATTTCGGCCATGCATCGCGACGGCTTCGATATCGTTGGCTGCGCGCGTGTAGGACGCCAACCTGGGACGTGAGACGGCCTTGGCCACTCCACGGGCGAGCTGCCCGTCGATCCGCGTTGCCCACGCAGGACTGTTGAACATCGTTCTGTCTTCCTCTAGCATTCGTGCCGCATACCCCGGCTAGCTCCTCTCCTCACACGCGGCACGTGAGTGAAGGGTCCGGGGTTTTTTATTGCCTGCGCTGCGCCCGGGCAATCGGCGTGCGCCTCGACAGCAAGCGGATGCATCTTCATCCCGCGCCGCAACAACGCATTCGCCGCCGCATCGCGGTCATTGCGAATGGATGAGTCATCCGTTCGTCGGCGTATCCGTCGGTTCACCAACCTTTGTCATTTGTTTCGAACCTCACTCATGTCAATGATCGTGGCTCGGACAGAGGACGACAGGCCGTCGTCCGCCGAATCGGAAGGAGACGCGCATGCGTTACGCCCCTGTTGTCGCGCTTTCCGTCGTGTTGTTCGCCAGCGGTGCCGCGCTGGCGCAGGAAGCGCTCGGTTCCATCGAGGTCAAGGCAGAAGACTCGGAACGCACGATCACCATCGCGTGCAGCGATCCGGCGCAGCCCACGCTCAAGGAAGTGGAAGCAGTGCTGCAGATCAACGACCCGACGCAGTCCAAACCGCTGCGCGACAAGTTGATGGCCGCGGCCGCCGAGGCCTGCTCGCAGAAGGTGCCGAAGATCATCGTCATGCGTTCTGCGACGGGCTCGTTGACCTGGAAGCCGATGCAATAGCGCACGCGCGGGGCACGCGCCCCGTGTGATTGCGCCCGCGGCCCCGCCGCTACGGGGCCGCGCGGCAGTGTGCGCGGTCGGCTAAAGTACGGGTTGACGCCTACAGCCAGGCCACGCAGGGGACCAGGGGAATGAGCAGCAATCCGTACGCGGCGCCGGGCGCCGTGGTGGGTGAGGTGGTTTCGCATGGAGAGCAACAGCGCTTGCAGCGCGTGGCTTCCGGGCAGCGCATGATGGTTTGGGCAGTGTTGGGGACATTCTTGACCAACGGCTCGATGCGTGCGGTCGAAGACTCGATGTTGGGCACCGGCGTCCTCTTTCTGCTGTGGCTTGCATGCCTCATCTTCGCGATCATCGGCGCCGTGCGCCTGCTGCGCGGGCTCGGCGCGCGCGTCGTAACGTGCGTGTTCGTCGCGATCTTCATGATCATTCCGCTCTTCAACCTCATCGCGATGCTGATCCTGAGCAACCGCGCCACGCGCGCACTCAGGGCCGCGGGGTTCAAGGTTGGCCTGATGGGCGCGCGCGGGATCTGACGCGCTTCAGCGCACCATCTGCTCCGCCGGCGCCAGCCACTTGAGCAACACCGTCCGCAACGCATCGGGCTCGAAGGGTTTGCCGATGAAGTCGTCCATGCCCGCCTCGCGGCAACGCTGGCGGTCGTGTTCGAGCACGTTGGCGGTCATCGCGATGATCGGCAGTTCGCGCAGGCGCGCATCGGCGCGCAAAGTGCGCGTGGCCTGCAGGCCATCGAGCACGGGCATCTGCATGTCCATCAGGATCAGCGCGTAATCGTTGGCGCGTGCGCGTTCGATCGCTTGTGCGCCATCGTCCACGACATCCACTTCGACGCCCAGATCCTCCAGCTGTGCGCGCGCGACTTCCTGGTTGAACAGGTTGTCTTCGGCCAGCAGGATGCGACGTCCGCGCAGTTGCGAGAGGTCGACTTCTGCGATCGCCTCGTGTGTGTCCGCCGGTGCCTGGGTGATTTCGAAGGGAAGGGAAAGCCAGAACGTCGCGCCGCGTCCGGGAATGCTCTGCACGCCGACGTCGCCGTCCATCGCTTCGGCGAGCTTGCGGGAAATCGACAGGCCCAGCCCCGTGCCGCCATAGCGGCGCGTGGTCGAGGCATCGGCTTGGTGGAAGGATTTGAACAGTTGCGCCTGCACCGCATCCGGAATGCCGACGCCGGTATCGCGGACGTGGAATCGCAAGCGCACGCGGTCGCCGTCCATTTCCAGCACGCGCGCGGCGATCGCCACTTCGCCGGCATCGGTGAACTTGATCGCATTGCTGACGTAGTTGACGAGGATCTGTTCGATGCGGAATGCATCGCCGAGCAACCACTGCGGCACGTCGTCGGCCACGTGGAGCGTGATTTCCAGGCCCTTCGCCGCGGCGCGTTCCATCGCCATCACGAGCACGTTGCGCAGTGATTCGCGGACATCGAACGCCACGTGTTCGATCTGCAACATGCCGGCGTCGATCTTCGAAACGTCCAGCACGTCGTTGATCACGCGCAGCAGGAACCCGCCGGCCTGGTGAATACGATCGGCGAAGCTACGTTGCCGCGGGGCGAGTTCGGATTTCAGCAACAGGTGCGACATGCCGATGATCGCGTTCATCGGCGTGCGGATTTCATGGCTCATGTTGGCGAGGAACGTCGACTTCGCCGCATTGGCGTCTTCCGCCGTGCGGCGCGCGCGTTCCAGTTCCTGCAGCGCTTCGGCGAGTTTGACCTCGGTGGCGTGCTGTTCGGTGATGTCCAGGACGTGGCCGCGGAACAGCACACCTTCGGGAACCGCGGTCGGGATGCCGAACGCGGTGAGCCAACGCCGTTCGCCGGTCACCGCGTGGGTGATCGGGTATTCCACGCGCACGGGCGTGAGCGACATGGCCGCGGCGCCGACCTGCATGCGCACGGGCATCACGTCGTCGGGGTCCATCAGTTTTTCGAAGTTGCCGTAGTCGGCCATGATGTGTTCGACCGGCAGGCCCGACAGCGTCGAGGCCGGCGCGCTCGCGAACATCAGCGAAGTGGTGCCGTCGAATCGCACCAGGTATTCGATGATCGCGCCGGGCACGCTGTTGGCGACTTCGTCCAGGCGCTTGCGACGTGCTTCGGATTCCGCCAGTTCCGCGCGCAAGGCCTGCGTGCGCCGCGCGAGCCATGCCGCGACTGCGAGCGCAATCAGGGCGATTACGGCGAGCGCGCTAGCGAGCACTACTTCCATGCGCTGCAACGAAGGCTTCGACGGCTTCGACAAGATCGGCGACGCGGACGGTGGCGTCGTCGACGAGTGCAGTGACGAGCGCGGGCGATGAGCCGATCGACGCTGCGTCTTCGAGGGTGTCCAACAGGTCGGAGGTCGCCATGTCGTCGACCTGCGCGCACGCGGACTTCAACTTGTGCGCGACTTCGGCGATGCCGCGCAGGTCCAGGCGTTCGCGCGCCTGCCCGAGCAGGCGCAGGTCCTCGCGCGTCGCCGCGCCGAACGCGCCCAGCACGCGCACGAGCGTCCCTTGGTCGGGGAACAACCGGCGCATCGTGGAGAAGCGTTCGTCCTGCATAAGCGCTCGCGCAGCCTTTCAAAACTGCGAAAACGCATCCTGCACCCGCGCCGACGGCCGGGACAAGGCGATGGTGCAAACGCCCGACGACCGGCAGTGGCCCGATTGTTGCCCCGGCCGCGGGCTTAGCCGGCGGCCGTCTTCACCGCGGTCGACTGGAGCGTGGGCCAACGCGCAAGCACCGAGGCGTGGATGCCCGCGACATCCAGGCCCGCTTCGGCGAGCAACTGCTCGCGGCTGGCGTGGTGCTGGAACGCGTCGGGCAGGCCCAGGTGCAGGACCGGATGCGCGAGCCCTTCGGCGGCGAGCAGTTCGGCCACGCCGGAACCCGCACCGCCGGCGACGACGTTGTCTTCCAGCGTGACGAAGCCTTCGTGCGTCTTCGCCAGCTCGAGCAGCAGCGCGCGATCCAGCGGCTTCACGAAGCGCATGTTGACGACGGTGAGGCCGAGTTGTTCGCCGACCTGCTGCGCCGCCGGCACGATCGCACCGAAAGCCAGCAGCGCGATGCGCGCGCCCTTGCGGCGCACGTCGGCCTTGCCGATCGGCAGCGTGTCGAGCGTGTCCTGCACAGTCACACCGGGACCGGTACCGCGCGGATAACGCACGGCCGTCGGGCCGACGTGCTTGAAACCGGTGGTGAGCATCTGCCGGCATTCGTTTTCGTCGGCCGGCGCCATCACCACCATGTTCGGCACGCAACGCAGGAAGCTCAAATCCAGGTTCCCCGCATGCGTCGCGCCATCGGGGCCGACCACGCCGCCGCGGTCGATCGCGAACAGCACGTCGAGGTCCTGGATCGCCACGTCGTGCACGAGCTGGTCGTAGCCGCGTTGCAGGAAGGTCGAATAGATCGCGACCACCGGTTTCGCGCCTTCGCACGCCATGCCCGCGGCGAGCGTCACCGCGTGTTGTTCGGCGATGGCGACGTCGAAGTAACGCTCCGGATATTCCTTGCTGAAACGCACCAGGCCCGAGCCTTCGCGCATCGCCGGGGTGATGGCGAGCAGCGTTTCGTCGGCGGCGGCCATGTCGCACAGCCAGTCGCCGAAGACGTCGGTGTAGGTCGGCTTCTTCGCGCCGGGCTTGCTGACCAGGCCTTGCGCGGGATCGAAGGGGCCGACGGCGTGATAGCCGATCTGGTCGCCTTCGGCGAGTTCGTAGCCTTTGCCCTTGGTCGTGATGATGTGCAGCAGCTGCGGACCCTTGAGGGTCTTGAGCGTCTTCAGCGTCGCGACGAGCGCGTCCACATCGTGGCCGTCGATCGGACCGGTGTAGTGGAAGCCCATCTCTTCGAACAACGTGGACGGGACGAACATGCCTTTCCAGTGTTCTTCCCAGCGGCGCACGAATTTCGCGGTCGGGTTGTTCTTGTCGCCGAGCAGTTTCTTGCCGCCCTCGCGCAAGGCGTTGAGCGTCTTGCTGCCCGTCATGCGGCCGAGCATCTTGGTCAGGCCGCCGACGTTTTCGGAAATCGACATCCGGTTGTCGTTGAGGATCACGAGCAGGTTCGGCTCGGGGTCCATGCCGCCGGCGTGGTTCAACGCTTCGTAGGCCATGCCCGCGGTCATCGCGCCGTCGCCGATGACGGCCACCACGCGGCGCGTGTTGCCGGCGCGCGCGTTGGCGATCGCCATGCCGAGGGCGGCGGAGATCGAGGTCGAGGAATGGCCGACGCCGAAGGTGTCGTATTCGCTTTCTTCGCGCTTCGGGAACGGCGCGACGCCGTCCTTCTGCTTCACCGTGTGGATGTCGTCGCGGCGGCCGGTGAGGATCTTGTGCGGGTAGCACTGGTGGCCGACGTCCCAGACCAGGCGGTCGTCGGGCGTCTCATACAGCCAGTGGAGGGCGACGGTGAGTTCGATGACGCCCAGGCCGGCGCCGAAGTGGCCGCCGCTGCGGCCGACCGATTCGATCAGGTAGGCGCGCAGTTCCTCGGCGATCGCCGGCAGCTGATCTTCGCCGAAGGTGCGAAGGTCGGCCGGCGTGGAAATCCGGGACAGGCGCGGGTAGCGCGTGGAGTCGATCATTTTGGGGGGCTGCGACAACAAGGCGGCAATTGTAAGCCGCCGGCCGTCATTTGCCCCGCAAACGCCCGAACAAGCCGCCCTTCTGCGGTTCCACGGGTTCGGGCTCGTCGGAAACGACTTCGGCGAAGCCGGTGGCGAGGTTGGCGTTCACGAAATCCACGACGTCCTCGAAGGGCACGCCGCTGGCGGTGGCCACCTCGTCCAGCGAGGCCGGGCCTTTCATCATCGCGGTGGCGATGCGGAAGTGCTTGGGGAATTCGCGTTCGGTCTGCGGCCACTTGGTGAGCCGGTATTGCGCGGCGGGGTCGAAGCCCGGCAGCAACTGGCCCTGGCCGGCGAGGAGGCCGCCGTACCACTGCAGGCGCGCGAGCGGTTGCGCGGCGCCGAGCGCGGTGGCTTCGCGGGCGAAGGTGGCATCGTCGATCGAACCGAAATGATCGCGCTTGACCGGGCCTTCGAAGTAGCTGGCCAAGGGCTTGAGCGCGGCGGGGCCGTGGTATTGGCGCGCGTCGGCGTCGATCAGCACCGCCGGGCCGTTGCCGAGCTGGTAACGCAGCTTGCCCTGGAGTTCGCCGGGGGCGAACCAGTCGCCGAGCCGGCGTTCGCGCGGCGGAGCGACGGTGGCGACATTCACCGGCGCGGCGGCAGGTTCGATCGTGGTGGGCTTGAGCGAACCGGCCTGCACGGAGTCGGGCAGCTTCGGCGCGGGCGCCGGCGCGCGCAGGTCTTCGCGCGGCTTGACCGGCATTTCTTCGGGAAGTTGGTCGTTCGGCACCGGCGAGGGGCTCATGCCGGAGGGCACGGCCTGCGCGACGGGTTCGGACGGTGCGCTCACGCTGCCGCCGCCGGCGATCTGGTCGAGCATCGCGGCTACGGTCTGCGTGTTGATCGGACGCTCCAGGCGCCAATCGGTCTGCGTGCGCGGCGCCGAGGTCAGGCCGACGACCTGCTTGCCGGCTGCATGCAGGCGCAGCCAGCTCATGGGGCCGTACATGCTGTCCATGTCGACGACGACGTAGTCGGCCTCGGCTTCCGGAACGAGCTTCCAGCGGCCGCCCTGGGTTGCGTTGGCCTGCAGGAAGGCGGCGCGCAGTTCCGCCTCCGTGGCGGAATCCATGCCGGTGGTGCCGAGCGTCAAAGCCATCTTTCGCGAATCCGGGACAGGAAAGTCCGGAGTGTACAGCGGCGGTTCACGCGATTGAACGCGCTCGCTTGGGCAGGTGCGATTTCAGGAACGCCATCTGGTCGGCCAGGATGTGGCGATTGGAGAGGATCAGGTGTTCGATCCAGCTCGGGCGGAACGGAACGGCCAGTAAGGGCATGCCCGCTTGCTGCGGGGTGCGGCCGCCCTTGCGCGAATTGCAGTGGAAGCAGGCCGAGACGACGTTCTCCCACGTATCGCGCCCGCCCTTCGACAGGGGCATGACGTGGTCGCGCGTGAGATGCGGGCGCGGGAACTCGTGGCCGCAGTACAGGCACAGGTGCTGGTCGCGCGCGAACAGTGCGGCGTTGGTCAGCGCGGGCGTGGGGTCGAGCGCCTGCGGGCGCGCATGGCCCTTGGCGGCGACGATGGGATGCAGGTCGAGCACGCTTTGCGCGCCGGTCGCGCGACAGATGCCGCCGTGTACGGTGATGCAGGGGTCGCCGAGGGTCCAGGCGACGGCGCCGCGTGCGTAGAGACACGCCGCATCCTGCCAGCTCATCCAGTCGAGCACGCGCCCATGGGCGTCGAGCGAGAGCAGCCGCACCGCATGGATGCGGGCCTGCTGCATGTCGACAACCTTGCGGTCGTCGATGGCTGCAAGTTCCGCTACAGGCGGAAGGACGAGGCGAAGTGGCGCTCTATCGGTCTCCATCGAGAGTCGAGCTTATACCCCTTCAATGACCAGAAGAATACCCAACTCAGCCATTTTCCCGCCCGAAGCGCGCACTCAGTCTCCGAATCGCTCCGACGGCATGGCCATCAGGGGCGCCGCGCCGCTCGCGATCGCCAGTGCATGCGCGCTCGTGCGCGGCAGCAGGCGGGCGAAATAGAAGCGTGCGGTTTCGCGCTTGCTCGCCTTGAATGCGGCCGATTGCGACGACGCATCGGCCGCGGCGACGCTGCGTGCCCACCAATACGCGAGTGCGACATATCCCGAGTAGAAGAGGTAGTCGTACGCCGCAGCGCCAACCTCATCGGCATCGCCGACCGCGCGCTGTCCGACCTGCATCGTGAGCGCCTGCCATTCGGCGGCCTTCGCGCGCAGCGGTTCGATGAACTCGGCGAGCGACGCATCCGCGGCGTGCGCGTCGCAGAAGCTTTCGATCATGCCGAGGAAGACCTGCAAACCTGCTGCTTGCTGCTGCATCACCTTGCGGCCCATCAGGTCGAGCGCCTGGATGCCGGTGGTGCCTTCGTAGAGGGTCGTGATGCGTGCGTCGCGCGCGAGTTGTTCCATGCCGTGCTCGGCGATGTAGCCGTGCCCGCCGAAACATTGCAGCGCGTGGTACGTGCATTCCACGCCCCATTCGGTGAGGCACGCCTTGACGATCGGCGTGAGGAAGCCGAGCAGCGCATCGGATTGCCTGCGCTCGCCTTCGTCCTTCCCGTGGTTGGTCGCGTCGACCAGCGACGCGGCGTGATACCCGAGCACGCGGCCGCCTTCGATCAGCGCCTTGCACGTGAGCAACATGCGGCGCACGTCGGGGTGCACGATGATCGGGTCGGCCGGTTTGTCGGGGAACTTCGCACCCGAGAGCGAACGCATCTGCAAACGGTCGCGCGCGTAACGCAGGGCGTTCTGGTATGCGCGATCCGAAACACCGAGGCCCTGCAGGCCGACGGCCAGGCGCGCGGTGTTCATCATCGTAAACATCGCCAGCAGGCCTTTGTGCGGCGCGCCGATCAGATAGCCCTGCGCGCCATCGAAGTTGATGACGCACGTCGCCGACCCATGGATGCCCATCTTGTGTTCGAGCGCGCCGCAACGCACGGCGTTGCGCTCGCCCATCGCGCCGTCGCGGCCCACCCGCATCTTCGGCACGATGAACAGCGAGATGCCCTTGACGCCCGCGGGTGCATCGGGAAGGCGCGCAAGCACCAGGTGCACGATGTTCTCGGTGAAGTCGTGCTCGCCGGCGGTGATGAAGATCTTGGTGCCGGTGATGGCGAAGCTGCCGTCGTCCAGCGGCTGCGCGCGCGTCTTCAACAGGCCCAGGTCCGTGCCGCAATGCGCTTCGGTCAGGCACATCGTGCCGGTCCAGCGGCCTTCGACGATGGGCTTGAGGAAGACTTCCTGCTGCCAGGCTTCGCCGTGGTGCATCAGCGCTTCGGTGGCGCCGTGCGACAACAGCGGGAAGTTGCCCCACGCCAGGTTCGCCGCGTCGATCATTTCCTTCAGCGGGAGGCCGGCGAGGTGCGGCATGCCCTGGCCGCCGAATTCGACGGGCGAAACCAGGCCGCTCCAACCGCCCTCGACGAATTTCTCGTACGCCTCGCGGAACCCCGGCGGCGTGCGGACCTCGCCGGTCGCCTTGTCGTAGGTGCAACCGACGCGATCGCCGATTTCGTTGAGCGGGGCGAGCACGGTTTCGGTGAAACGCGCGCCTTCCTGGAGGATCGCGTCGAGCACGTCGCGCGTGGCGTCGTCGAAGCCGAGTTTCTGGAACAGGGGTTCGGCGCCCAACACGTCGTACAGGGCGAAGCGCATGTCTTCGAGCGGTGCGCGGTAACTGCTACCCATCCGACCGGCCCTCAGCGCAGCACGCCCGGCAAGCCGGGCACGGGGTTGAGCTGGTTGCGGCGCTCGAGCTGGAACGTGCGCGGCTTGCCGTCGGCCGATGCGTTGACGGTGCCGTCGAGCGAATAGGAGATCCCCTGGCCCGAGGCCAACGCGTCGGCCATCGCGATGCGCGCGCCGGAGGTGGGCGTGAGCTTGATCGTGGCGATGTCCGCCGATTCGGGGCCGACGGGCAGGGCGGGCGAAGCGCTCAGCGTGCCGGCGGTTTCATCGCCGATCTTGATCGCGAGCGAGACGGTGTCGAAGGTCATCGGCACGTTGCTGTAGTTGTCGATGCGCACGTCGACCGACCAGGAGCCGTCGGCTTGCACCGTCAGTTGCTGGATGCCGACCGCGGGCTCCGACACGCGCTTGACCAGGCCGTTGCCGCCGCAGGCCGACAGCAGGGCCATCACGGCCACCGCGCACCACACCTTCAACCCCTTCGACCGCATGACTGCCTCGCGCATTTGAAGTGCGGGCGAGCATACACGGACCGGCTGGAACCGTTCCCGGGCACCACGTTCGGGTGATCGCGCCGTTCTTTTTCGGGGCCGGCCGCGAAATGGGCCTGTTTTCCCGACGAACGGCGAGGTTGCGTAGCCGGTCTGTCGTGTCCGGCGCGTTCAATTCCACACAGGGCCAGGCTCTGCCATTCGGGTGTCCAACAAGTCGGACCGGCGACGCGAGGAGAGGCGTCGCCGGGGGGAGAAGAGGTCGATGAAGCTGTCCGTGTACGAGCAGGGTGGAACGGTCGCGTTCCTGCCTGCCTGTTGTCTCCCGCCTCGGGAGATGTATACCCAGATGCCGGAGTCGCGTCTGTGCGGCACGGTGGAAGTGCCCGACTCGGGCCCGGGGGATTGGGGCCACATCCTGGATGGGGTGGACCACGCGCTGTTCGTGTTCATGCCCATCGAGAAGGCCATCCTGCTGTTGACCAACGGGCGCTTCCCGCGCTGAGGCCATAGCCTCCCGAAAGGGCAATACCGTGCCCGCGACCAAGCGGCCAGACTCCGCGTGTCCCCACCCGGAGAGTTCGCATGGACCGTCACACCGCGCTCCGTCCCACGCTTGTCGCGACCTGCCTGGCCGCCGTGCTCGCCTTGCCGGCCTTCGCGCAGGCGCAGCAGACCACCGATGCCCCGCGCTCGATGGAGCAGACCATCGAGAAGACCGCCACCGTCACCGCCATCGACAAGGCCAAGCGTGAAGTGACGCTCAAGTCCGAAGATGGTGAGTCGCAGACCATCGTGGTCGACCCGGAAGTCAAACGCTTCGACGAAGTCGCCGTCGGCGATACCGTGCGCGCGAAGTACACCGTCGGCATCACCAGCGAGTTGCGCGCGCCGACCGAGGAAGAAAAGGCCGACCCGCTCGTCGCCGTCGAAGGCGCAGGCAAGGCACCGGGCGACAAGGCGCCCGCCGCCGGCGCCGCGCGCATGTTCCGCGTCGTGGCCACCATCGAGGCGATCGACAAGACCAACCAGACCGTCACGCTCAAGGGGCCGGAGGGCAACCAGATGACGGTGAAGGTGCAGGATCCTGCGTTGCTGGCGAAACCGCACGTCGGCGATACCGTCGTGATCACCGCCGCCGAATCGGTCGTGCTCTCGCTCGAGAAAACGACCGCCAAGAAGTAGGGCGCGATGCATCCGTGGTTGTCATCGCTCCTGGGCGGCGTGCTCATCGGGCTCGCCGCCACGTGGCTGCTTTGGGCGAACGGGCGCATCGCCGGGGTCAGCGGCATCGTCGACAACCTGACGAAACGTTCCCCGTTCGCAGAATGGGGATGGCGCGCGGCCTTCGTTGCCGGCCTGATGCTCGCCGGTGGCATCGCGATGCACGTGCAAGGCCAACACGCCTTGTCGCCGTCGCGGTGGCCGATCTTGATCCTCGCGGGTTTGTTCGTGGGTTACGGCACGACGCTCGGCGGCGGATGCACGAGTGGCCACGGCGTTTGCGGCCTGGGGCGGATGTCGAAGCGATCGTTCGTCTCGGTGCTCTTGTTCGTCGCCACTGCGATGGTCACGGTGTTCGTCGTGCGCCATCTGCTCGGGGCATCGACATGACGCGCATCCTCTCGGCCTTCCTCGCCGGCGCGGTGTTCGGCATCGGGCTCGTCGTCGGGCGCATGAGCGATCCGAATGTCGTGCTCGGGTTCCTGGATGTCGCGGGGAATTTCGATCCCTCGCTGTTGTTCGTGATGCTGGGCGCGACCGGCACGACGGCCTTGCTGTTCCGTTTCGTGCTGCGCCGCGGTCGTCCGCTGCTCGACGCCGACTTCCATCTGCCGACCAAGACCATCGTCGATGCCAGGCTCGTAATCGGCGCGGTGTTGTTCGGGATCGGCTGGGGCCTGTCGGGTTATTGCCCCGGGCCCGTGCTCGTGGGTGCGGGCGGGGGCATGTGGACGGCCTGGGTGTTCATTCCGGCGATGCTCGCCGGCGGCCTGCTGCAACGCAGGATGTCCGCCGCGCGCTGAAGCGCATCACGCGCGCAGCGACTCCAGATCCGCGAGTTGCCGCTCCACGTCCGCAAGCGGCCCTTCCATCGCGAGCTTCGCGAACCACGCCGGCTTGCGCCACATCACCAGCGCCGCACCCGCCGCGAGCACGAGGCCCACACCGAGGTTGCCGAGCACGAACCACGGATTGACGAGCCACGCGTCGAAGCGGATCGCGCGCAATCCCATCATCATGATCGGCACCCACATCACCGCGCCGGCGATCCAGAGCACGCGTTCGCAGTGGATGCGCGTGCGGCGCAAGTGCAGCAACCGCTGCTGCACATCGGCGACGGGCAGCGCGTAATCGACATTCGCCAGGCGCACCAGCAGCACGATCGCCGTCGCCAGCAACGCGATGCCGTACGCATGCACCGCCAGCCCGTAGGCAACCAGATGCGGCGTGCCCAGATGGTCGAACCAATAGCCGCCGCCCCACACGGCGAACAGCAAGCCGATGGCGATCTGCCCCCACTGGCCGAACGAGACGCGCGCGAGCGTGCCCCTCGTGCGCAGTGCGAGGTTCCGGGTTCGCAATTGCGCGAGTTCCTCCGCCTGCCGCGCGACGCGCGCATCCAGGGTCTTCCACGCCGATTGAAGTTCGTGCAGTTCCATGTGCGTCTCCGTCATGCATCGGCGACTTCGCGCCGCAGGTGGGTCTTGATGCGGTTCAACCGCGTGGCGACGTTGCCTTCGGTCGTGCCGAGGACCTCCGCGCTTTCGCGATGGCTGCAACCTTCCAGGTGCAACAGCAGCAGCGCACGGTCGAGATGACCGAGCGTGGACATCGCGCGTTGCACGAGGTCGAGTTGCTGGCGTGTTTCGACATCGACGTCGAGCGCGCCGGCAAGTTGCGCGTCGTCGTCCTCCTCGAGCGATTCATGGCGGCGATGCCGTTCGCGGCGTTGCCAGGAAATCGCGACGTTCAATGCCACGCGATACAGCCACGTCGAGAACATACGCGTGGCGTCGTACGCGGGCCACGCCTGCCACAGGTGCATCGCGATGTCCTGCGCCAAGTCCGCGCGATCTTCCGGCGCGCGCGCATACGTGGCGGCGACCTTCAGCACGATGCCGCGATGGGCGGCGAGCAGTGTCTGGAAATCGGGGGGCAGGGCGGCGGTCATGCCGGGGTGATACGCACGAGGGCGCGGAATATCACGGCGCCCCAGGGTCAGCCGGCCAGCGGCTCGCGCGCCTGAAACACGTTGCCTTCCGGGTCGCGGCCGTCGCAGGCGCGGAAGCCGCGGGTTTCGGACTCCCATTCGCGCTCGGCCGGCCAGACTTCACCGCCGAGCGCCGTGGCTTCGCGCCGCACGTAGTCGATGCTGTCGACGGGGAAGCACAGCTTCACGTAGGTGTCTTCACGCGTGGCCCCGCTGGCCGCGGATTCGCCACGCAGGCCATGGACGGTGAGCTGGAACCCGTCGCGCTCGAGCACGACATAGGTCGCATCGCCTTCCAGGTGGCGCATGCGGAATACCGTGCGATAGAACGCCGCGACGCGCGCGACATCGGCGGCGAACACGACGGCGGCAGGCGAGGGCATGCGCATGGCGCGAAGCCTACACTGCCCGGCGTGGCGTTCAACCGAACGCGCATCCCCTGCATCCAACCGCGACACGCCCGACCCAAGGCCCTCCATGTCGACCCTCCGCACGCTCGCCGCCCTGAGTCTCCTGCTTCCCCTCGCGGCCCACGCCACCGAACGCTCCACGATCACCGTCCGGCTCGACCCTGCGGCCACCACCGCGACCGGCGGCCGCCTGATCGTCTTCGCCGTTCCCGAAGCCAAGGCCGACAGGAACAAGGAGGGCACGGTCGAGCGCATCGATGTCGACGGCTTCGCACCGCAGAAGGTGACGATCGCCGCGCAGGAAGTGCCGCGCATCGCGCCGCGCGAATCGGTCGTCGCCGACCTCGACACGCTCGCCTTCCCCGCGGCGTATTCGACGCTCCCCGCGGGCCGCTATTTCCTGCAGGCCGTGCTCGACGTCGACCACGACTACAACTACAGCGGGCGCGAGAACGGCGACTGGGCGAGCGCCGTCGTGCCGGCGACGATCGGCAAGGGCGCTTCGCTTCCGACGCTGACCTTGTCGAAAGTCGCGGACACGCACGACCCGTGGGATCTGTCGCATCCCTTCATCGCGAAGGCCACGCGCGAAGCCGGCCCGGAAGCGCGCCAGCATGCGACGCACATCGATTTCGAAAGCGCGGTGGTTTCGCGCTTCTACGGCCGCCCCATGAAGATCCCCGGCTGGGTGCTCACGCCGCCGGGATACGAGGCAGGGAAGGCGCATTACCCGACTGTGTACATGACGCTCGGCTGGACCGGCAGCGTCGATTCGTCACAGGCGACCCTCGCCGGCCTCTACGCCGAGATGCTGGATGGCCGCGCGCCGAAGATGATCTGGGTGATGCTCGGGATGGACATCGCGACCGGCGCGCACGAGTTCACCGATTCGGTGAACAACGGGCCCTGGGGTGAAGCGCTGGTGCGCGAATTGATCCCGGACCTCGAACGTCGCTTCCCCATGGACGCACGCGCGAGCGGGCGTTTCACCTTCGGCCATTCCTCCGGCGGGTGGGCCGCGCTGTCGATGCAGATCCTGTATCCGAAGATGTTCGGCGGCGCGTTCGCGACCTCGCCCGATCCCACCGACTTCCGCGACTTCATGGGCCCCGACCTCTACGCGCCCGGCGCGAACCTCTATCGCAAGCCCGACGGCACCCCGTGGCCGGCGATGCGCGACGGCGGCAAGGACCTGTCGTTCGCCGAAGACATGGCGAAGACCGAACGCGTGTTCGGCGACTACGGCGGGCAGATGGCCTCGTTCGAAGCGGTCTTCTCGCCGCACGGTGGCGACGGCAGACCGATGCCGCTGTTCGATCGCGATACCGGCGCGATCGACCCCATCGTCGCGGCGTATTGGCGCGACCATTACGACCTCGCGCACCGCCTGCGCACGCAATGGCCCGCGTTGAAGCACGATCTCGACGGCAAGATCCACGTCTGGGTCGGCACCGCCGATACGTTCTTCCTCGACGGCCCCGCGCACCGGTTGCAGGAAACGCTCGATGGGCTCGGTGCGAAGTCGGAGTTCCACTTCATCGAAGGCCGCACCCACGGCGACGTGTACACGATCGGCGAGGACCGCAATGCCTTGCGCGCGCAGATCGCGCAGGCGATGTACAAGCTCGCGCGACCCTGAAGGCATCACCAGATCTTCTTGCAAACGATCTGGCCATTGAAGCCCATGTCCATCGAACGGCAGTACGCACCGAACCCGCCCCTGCCGCGCTGCAGGTAGACCACTCTGCGATTCCAGACGTCCGGCCACCCTGCATCGATCACATCCGATGTCGAGAAGTACGCGTGGCTGAGGTCGGACGTCGGAAGCGAGCACTGGATCTTCTTGTCGGTACCGACGATGGTGCAGAAGTTGGCGAATCCACGGCCCCCGACATCCGAAAGCTGCGCGTACCCCGAGTAGCCGATGTCAGCCGGAAAGTTGCGCGAGAGCACGCGGAACGTCGTTCGGTTGTCGGGGTCCCAGGTGTAGCAGATCATTTCCTTGCCGATGTCTTCGTTGTAGATGGCGCAGAAGTCCTGCCTGCCATCCTTGTCGTAGTCGATCCATTGCCCAGTCGACGCGATGTAGCTGCGCGCGTGGGGGTGAACGCTCACGCGCCCGGCGAAGCCGGTGCCATCGGTGTTGGCGAGCAAGCACTCGATGAACGTGAGATCCGGTTTCGTCACGCAATAGTCGGCCTTCAGGTCGCCGTTGATATCCACCATCGACTTGTACAAGTCGGAACCCACCATGTGGTCCGCCAGCGGCGTCGTGAAATCCCCCTTCCACGCATTGCTGAAATTGCCTTCGGATCTGGCGTTCGCCACCTGGCAACCGAGCAGGTAGGTGCCATCGCCCCACATCACCCTGCAGAAGTCCGCCCTCCCGTCCGCCGGCCCGGCCATGCTCCCGACATCGCCCCACATCCTGTCGCTGGCGTATCCGGCATCGATATAGCCGGAGACAATGTCGGTACTCCGGAACAACCCACCCGCGACGCCCGGAGCCAACACCGGAGAGCAGCGGATCTCGGTATAGGTGAACACGATCCGACAGTAGTCGGGCGTATTGGAGTTGCTGACGGGCACCCATGCCCGGCCGTCTCCCCAACCCAGGTCGCGGCCGCTTGTCGAGGCCTGCACGGTGTCGAATGTCAAACCGTGGTTGTAGGCGCACGTCATCTTGGTGTTGTTGCTGGCGTAGCAGTAGTCGGTTTGACCGTCGTGATCCACGTCCACCCACCAGCGATCCTGGCCTTCCGGCAATGCGGTCATCTGGTCGTGACTGAACCTGAGCATGAAGTCCGCAGGGGTCGCGGCGTGCAACACCTTCGGTGTTCCGCACGCTGGTCCCTCACCAAGGGCCCGGCAGTTCGTCGGCAGGAACGATGCACTCCAGACCCACTTCGGATCGGAGCTGGGAATGCCGACGAGATCGGCGCGGTCGTCGCGCAGGAAGTCGTGACTGGGGTACGGCCCCGCGTTTGGGGTACTCGGCGTCGCGTCGTAGTCGGGATTGACGATCGAGTCGTATTTCAGAAAACCGCCCTCCATGCGGTAATTCGTGCGGGCTTCCTTGATGTTTCGAGCCGGGATGCCTCCGTACTTCACCCATTCCCTTTGATTCGCAAAGCTCTGCAGGATCAGGTTCAACCTGCCTTCGATGTAGGCCGCCCGCTCGGCTGGCATGTCGACGAGGCTCTGCACGCGCTCGATTTCCGCGCCGAGCGAAATCGACACGTTGTAGAAGGTCTGGTCCGGACGTATGACATAGACCCAGGACGACGCGGTGTCCATGAGTGTCGCGCGCCAGTTGATCGCAACGTCTTCATGGTCGGTCGTCGAAACGAACGTCGCCCTGTGTCGCTTCGGGTTCACGACATGTTGACTGACGATCGTCTCAGGAAAAAAGTGCTGATAATTCGCAAAAACCGGGGAGTCGAGCCCGTGCTCGAACGCAACCGTCGGCGATGTCTGGTCGGCGCGATAGTGCATGACTTGCGTCTGTGCCGCGGCCGGGGAGGTTGCGAGAACCAGCGTCGAAAGCAGCATGCAAGCCTGGAAGCGTCTGGATGACAGCTTGCGGATCGAATCGATCATTCCATGAACCCCTTTTGTTCGCGTTTTCCAAGGGTTGATGTTTGCGCGACCAACGAAGCGCTCTCCAGATGTTCGATCTGGAATGGATGGGGGCCATTTCGGAGAGAAGGCCAGCGAAATGCTGGCGATTCATGGAGAATCGCCCACGCATCAATCCGCGAACATCAACCCGGTCGCGGCGGGAACGGACCTAAGGCGCGCGCTCCAGGAACGCCGCCGCCCAGCGCAACACGTCATCCGCGCATTCCCGATGCGGCACATGCCCGCAGGGATGCACGATCATGCGGCCATCGCGCACGCCCTGCGCGATGCGCTGCGGAAATGCGACCGAGCCGAATTCATCGCGCTCGCCGTGGATGGCGAGCACGGGGCAGGTGATGCGCGGCAGCGCGTCGTCGATCGACCACGCCGCGAATTCCGGCGACAGCCAGACTTCGGTCCACGCATCGAGCACCCAACGCGTCTTGTCGCCATGCCATTTGGCGAGGCGCGCGAATTGCGCGGGATCCTCGAACGCCGCTTTCGCCGCGCGGATGCCATCGAGCGTGCGTGCTTCGACGAAGGCTTGCGCCGATTCGGTGATGACCGCTTCGCAGCGCGCGCCTTGCGAGGCCGCGATCGCGAGCGCCATCGCGCCGCCGACGCTATGGCCGAACAATACGAAGCGCGTCAGCCCGAGCGCATCGGCGAGCGCGGGGAAAAACACCGTCGCTTCGGCGTCGATGAAATCGCGAGAGGGCCGCGCATCCCGCGCGCTGGAGCGCCCGAACCCCAACCGGTCGTAGGCGATGACGTCCCGCTGCGTCGCACTTGCGAGCGCTCGCGGAAAGTCACGCCATTGCTCGACCGAACCCAGCGAATCGTGCAGCAACACGATCGGAGCACGGTCGGAATCGCCCGGCCATCGCCGCACGAACACGCGGCCGCCGGGGATGTCGACATCGCTGTCGTGCGGAGCGCGCATTGGCGCGTCGGTCAGGAACGTCGGCGTCCGAATGCCGACGGCGCCAGGACCCACCAGCCGACAAACAGCAGCGCGAAACCCGCACCGATCCAGCGCATGGTTCCGCTCCACGCGCCGACGCTCGAGGTCCACGTTGCACGCGCGTACTTCTGCGATGCCGCCCAGACATCATGGAGGGGCGTCGGGGAAGCGGAGACCGGCGGAGTCGTCGGCGCCGCCGTCAGTGTGGTGACCGGTCGCTTCGGCGGCAGCGGAGGCTTCGCACCGGGCATGACGCGTCGACAACGCGTGCTGTAGATGATCTGCAGGCCGCTGTTGGTGCCGGAACCCGCGATGTCCAGGCAATGGTCGTTGTTGAAGTCGCCGACCACCATCGAATGCGGTTGCGATTGGTTGCCGACGCTCATGTGCGACTTCACCTCGCGATCCAGGCCGAATGTGTTCCCGCCGAGCCGCTTCTGCTCCTGGTAACCGATGGCCGACCACCCGACGTGCTTCACGAGCAAGTCGTCCAGCCCGTCGCCGTTCATGTCGGCGGTGAGCAGGGTCTGCGGAATGTCGTATGTCGGCCATTCGCGGACGAACGCGAGGCTGCCATCCGCCTTCTGCGACCACTGCATGAGTTTCGCCCAGGGTGCGTTCTGGCCCGACGACATCACGATATCGAGATGGCCGTCGTTGTCGAAGTCGCCCACGGTCGGCCATCCCCCGCGATTGTCGGTATCGCCCGGGCCCGCGTAATTCGTGTAGGGCAGGAAACTGTCGACGCCATCGTGATAGGCAACCGCCACGCCCGCGAGCATGTCCGGGCGGCCGTCGCCATTCATATCGTGCACGAGCCCGCCGTCCTCGAGCGACGTGAGCTTCTTGCGCACGAGCAAGCCCGTGCCATTGCCGTAATAGATCGCCCATTTGGTGAACGTACCGACGCCGTCGCCGCCGGTGCTCAAACGCGCGAGGACGTCCATGTGGCCGTCGCCGTTCATGTCCGCCTGGTCGAGTCGAAATGCGCCGTTGGCACCACTGATGCCGGTGTAGGCGACGGGCAACCGCATGCCCGCCGGGCTGCCGAGCATCACGTAGATGCATTGCGTGCCGTCGCCGCTGAAGTGGTAGCCGCTGAACACGATGTCGGTGTAGGCGTCGTGGTTGAGGTCGATCGCGATCACGTCCGTCAGTTCCATCGTCGGCACGGGCGTGGCCAGCGGTGCGGCCATGGTGCCGTCCGGTTTCTGCCGATAGGCGTACAGCCGGTAGTCGCCGGGGTAGGGCTCGAATTGCGACCAAGCGCCAGCGAGCACGAACAGGTCGTCCAGGTTGTCCGCGTTGGAATGGCCCTTGACGATGCCGACCGTGTACTGGTCCTGCGATTCCAGGCGTTGCGTCATCGCATGTTGGAACATCCCCGTGCCGGCAGCCACGGGCGGTGGCGGATCGAACGTGCCCGTCACCTTCCGGATGCGTGCATTGCCCGCGTCGGCGATATGCAGGTTGCCCTTGGGATCGAACGCGATCGCAACGGGGTCGCGCATCTTCGCCAGCGAAACGGGGCCGCCGTCGCCCTCGAAACCGGTGCTGTTCGGGCCGTCATCCCACGTCGTGTCGTTGAACACGCCCACGGCGGCGTAGGTGATCGTGTTCGCCGGGCTGATGATCGAGACGTAATTGCGAAGATTGGCGACGAAGAGGTTGCCGTTGGCGTCGAACGCCAGGCCGGATGGGAACCAAGGGTCCGTATACAGCGCGACCGGGTCGCTGCGGTAGCGTGGGAATGCGCCCGAGATGCGGGTCACCCTGCCGCTCGTGTCGATCTTGCGGATGCCGGAAAAGTAATGATCGACAAAGTAGAGGTTGCCGGACCTGTCGAAGGCCAGATCGAGGGGATCCACGCGAGCCAGCGTCGCCGGCCCGCCATCGCCCTCGCTTCCGCCGGATGAGACGTCGCCGATGCCTGCGATGGTGGTGATGATTCCATTGGTGGAAATCTTGCGCACGCGCCCGCTATCGCTGAAGTACGCATTGCCGACAGCGTCGAACGTGATGTCCTGGGCGTCGTAGATACTCGCCGACGTCGCGGGCCCGCCGTCGCCGGTGAAGCCCCCTGCGCCGGTGCCCGCGACGTAAATGAAATTACCGGCGGGGTCGATCTTGCCGAGGCGAAGGTTGTAGTACACCCACACGTTGCCGAACCCATCGACGGCGACGGTTTTGGAGCAGATCGCACCGCTCTTGGCCGACGCGCCATTGGCGGGGAGATCTCCGCCCCAACCGTTGCCGCCGATGGTGGTGATGACCCCGGCGGGCGTGATCTTGCGGATCCTGCACACTTCGGCGACGTAGAGGTTGCCGGCCTTGTCGAAGGCGATGTCGCGGATGTCTTCCAGCGTCGCCTGGCGGGCCTGTCCACCGTCTCCGTTGCCGCTGGCCGGCGTGCCGCCACCGGCGATGGTGTCGATGATCGGCTCGGCCGCAGCCGCGGCCCCGCAGGCCAGCGCGATCGACGCGACCGCGCAGAATGTCTTCCACATAGGTGCTTCCCCCCGCCGCAGCTTCGCGGACCCGCGCATCTTATGTGGCTGCCTCGCCCCGTGCGAGTGCGTCAGGGGCCCTCGGCGAGCAACCAGGCAATCGCGTCGGGCCGCTCGCGGAACTTGCGCATGCGGTATCCGAAACCCGCCGCCACCGGCTCCGACGCCGTCATGAGCGCGTCGGGTTGGTTGAGGAAGGCGATGCGCGCACCGCGCGGAAACGACAGCGCGGTCAACTTGTCGAGGAAATGGACAGCCATCGCCGGCGGCTCGTCCGCCGGCCACGCGGAGGTGTAGTTGACGAGCAGGCGCTTGAAGCCGCCGCGCCGGTAGCGATCCTCGAGATCATCGAGCGCGGACATGCGCGCAGCGTGGTCGATCTCGCCGGCGTAACGCAGTTCGATGATGTCCGTGTTCGGAATCACCTTGATCGTGCTGGGCATCGATCGCTCTCCACGTACCGTCCCCTGGTCGCCGGCGGGGCGGACTGTAACAGGACGCGCGCTGTTCGACTGCGACCTGGCTCAAGTCGTCGAATAGAGCGTCACGACGAACAACAGCAGGCGATAGCCGAGCACGATGGCCAGGACGGAGAACGTGAGCGCCGCAGTCTGCGCGGCTCGACGCAACCCGGTAGCGCCATACACCCGCCCGATGGCGAGGAACACGAAGATCGCGCACGCCGCCAGATGCAGCGCCGTGAGCGCGTGGTCGACGCGTGCGGACGCAAGCCCCGCACCACCGAGCATGCGGTCGGCCACGCCCAGCAGCAGCGCGATCGAAAACACCACCAGCAGGAAGGCCCACGCATGCAGCGCGAACGCCGCATGCAGCAGGAACGGCCGATCCCGTCGATGGAACAGCAGCCATGCGATGAACGCGAACGCACCGGCCATCACGATGATCAGCGACTTGGCATTGGCTTCGGCGATGCGGTCGAACTTCGGCGCGTATTGCGCGAGTGTCATCGACGTGTTCGCCAGGCGCGCGTTCACCAGTTGCGTCGCCCATTCGCGCCAGTCCTGCACTTGCATGTGCGAGGCCAGCGACGCACCGAAGACGTTGATCGGCGAGATGGTCTGCACCGCGAAGAACACGACGTTGGCCAACAGGAAGATCTGCAGCGGACCGATGTAGGGCTTGCGACGTCCGGCGATGTAGGCGACGGTCAGTGCGCCGGGGTGGCGCAACAGCGTCCACGCGGTGCGCATCACGCGCTTGTCGACATTCGTCAGTGCGTGCGCGATGCGTTTGACCAGTCCGCGCAGGGTGAGGTCGCTCGCGTCGAGCCTGCGCTCACCGCATTGCGAACAGTACGGCGTGCTCACCGTCGTGCCGCACGTGGGGCACGACCAGGGAGCAGGCGGCGGCGAAGGCATGCGGGCTCAGTAGTCCGCGAGCTTCCTGCCGTCGACCTCGATCAAATGGTCGAGCCGCAGCGAATCTCCCGAATCCAGTTCGACGAACTCCGCGCCTTCACGGACGCGGATGTCGACGATGGTTGCATCGCGCTGTTCGGTGGCGCCCTCGTCGTTGCGGAACACGATCTGCGTGCGCTTGCGCAGGGTCGCGAGCGATTCCAGCAGATCATGGAACTCGCAATTGATCGGTGCGTAGGGCAGGGGGCGCGTGGCCATCCGATTCGCCTGGGGTCGTTGCGGGGGAAATGGTACACCCGCAAAGTCACCCTGCCGGACGGCACTCCCCGCGCGCGGGCGCGCAGACTTGAATGGCGCCTCCCCCCGATCCGGTCCGACCACATGCCCTTCGCGCGCCTGTCCCTTTTCGTTGCGCTGGCGCTCGCCGCGCCGTTCGGCTTCGCCCGCGCCGCCGATGCGGTGCAAGTCGCGCCGGACGACTTCCACCTCGAAGCCCTGCGCCCGACGACGCAAACCTACGTCGTGTACTTCCACGGCGCACCGGACACCGGCTTCAAGCGTACGATGCTCGCGACGACGCAAGTCGCACGCGAACGCGTCGACGGCGCCGATGCCTGGGTCGTCACGCAACACTGGGAAGACGAGACCGGCGTGGTGCACTCCGCGCGCACCGTGCATGCCGCGCGCGACCTGGCAACGCTGGCGCAAACCACGATGTGGAAGCGCCCCACCGCGCAATACACGACCACCGTCGATCCGAAGAAGGGCAGCGGCACGATCGAAGGCACGCTTCCCGATGCCGCGCGCCAGAAGATGGAAGCCGGCTTTCCGTCGATGAAAAACGGTTGGTGGATGAACTGGCATTCCGACCTGAGCCTGCTGCCCTTGTTGCCATGGGAAAAGGGCGGCACCTTGCGCGTGCATTTGTTCGACGTCGGCATGGAGGCGCCGATGGACGTGGACTACATCGTCGTTGGCGAACGCAAATTGCTGGGCGGCGACGGCACGCAACGCGATTGCTGGCTCGTCGAAACCGAAAGCGGCCAACCCGGGAAAGGGAACTACCAGCGCTTCTGGATCGACAAGGCGCGCCGCGTGGTGTTGAAGGAAGAGGATGTCTTCAACGGCATGTATCGCTCGAAGGTGTTGCTGAGCGTGCCCGCGGTGGTGGAATACCCGTTGCCGGCGGCCGCGCCGGCGCCGTGATTCAAGCCTCGTCGACGCGCTTGAATGGGTTGTAGGCCAGGTTGAGCCGTTCGCCCAGCATCACGCCGATGCGCGCGCAACTGGCTTCCATGTCCGCGAGCACGACGCGATCGGGTTCGGCGAGCGCGTCGCTGGAGCGCAATAGGTACAAGCCGGTGACGACCGGTTGCAGCAGGTCGCGGATCTCGCGCTCGGTCGCGGTGACCAATTCTTCGCGCGAAGCGTTGTCGCTCCGGATCGTCTGCAACTGCGAGAGGCTCGCGCTCAGCTCGTCGGCGATGTCGAGTTGGTGTCCGATCAATTGGGCGAACAGGGTGATCGACTTGAGCTTCACCGGATCGACGTCGACGTCGCTGGGTGCGCTGTCGATCGCGCACAGGGTGCCGAAAAAATCGCCGTCGCGGCGGAAGATCGGCACCGAGACGTAACTTTCCAGGCCGTACTTCAAGGGCGTGTGGTGCGTGCTGTAGACCGGATGCGCGCTGGCATGGCCGAAGATCACCGGCTGGTGGTGCTGCCGGATCTCGTTGCAGATCGTGGTCTCGATGACCAAGTCGCCGCCCGGTGCGAGGCCGAAGCCGAGGTCGTCGCGCACGGCGCACGCGGTCCATCGGGTTTCGGTCACGCGCGCGACGGCGGCGAAGCGCAGCCCGGTCAGTTCGACGACTGCATCGAGGATCGTCGGGACGGACGTGCAGCGTGCGATTTTCGCGACGTCGTCGTCGATCGCGTTCGGGTTCGAAAGATTGGTCATGCAGGCAGTCTACAATCGGGGTGAAGGCGCCAATCACGTCGCTGAATGGCGCGATTCATCTGCGTGAATCCGATGGTTAAGCGCGCTTTCCCCGCGGCAGCGTACCCTGTCGTTTCATGGAGACTCCCAACCCCGATGCGGTGCCCTCGTCCAGCGAGGGTTCCGTCGCTTCTGCGTGCGACCAACCCCATTGCAGTCGATGCGACGCGGTTTGCTGCCGGCTGACCGTCGTGGTCATGCCCGAAGATCGCGTTCCCTCCCACCTGCTCGATACGCGCAACGGCCTCACGGTCATGGCGCACGATGAAGAAGGCTGGTGCGTGGCGCTGGATTCTGCGCGCATGTGCTGCTCGATCTACGAGTCGCGCCCCGAAGTCTGCCGGCGCTTCGTGATGGGTGGGCCGTACTGCCGCAGCGTGCGCGAGGAATACTCGGAGCGACGCGCCCTGGGGATCGAACTGGTCTCCTATTGAGACCATGAAGGAGTGAGGCCATGCACCGTATCGCATGGAGGCCGCGATGACGCCGACGCAGACGGGCCTTGCGATCGCGCTTGCGGGCCTGTTGGCGGCATGCGCGGGCAGCGCCGTCGAAAGCACGCCGCCGGCGCCGGCCGTCGCAAAGGTGCCGGAACTGAAACCCGGCGTGCCCGCCGGATACCTGGGGCGCGCACTGCCCGACAGCCTCGCGCTGGTTCCACCGCCACCGACGGCCGATTCGCGCGCGTTCGCGCAGGACCAGGCCATCCACGCGGCAGCGCAGGCCTTGCGCAACGGCCCGCGCGGAACGATGGCGACGTCCGATGCCGACTTGCATTTCCCGCATGCGCCCACTGCATTCGACTGCGCGTTGGGCAAATCGATCACGCCCGAAAACACGCCGCGCCTTTACAAGATCCTGCAACGCACGCTGGTCGATGCCGGTCTGGCGACGTATCGCGCGAAGGACCACTACAACCACGAGCGCCCGTTCGTGCATTACAACGAGTCGACTTGCGCGCCCGCCGACGAAGCCGCGTTACGCAAGGATGGGTCCTATCCCTCGGGTCACACGGCGATCGGCTGGACGTGGGGCCTGATCCTCGTGGAGGTCGCACCCGATCGCACCGATGCCGTGCTGGCGCGTGCGCGTGCGTTCGGCGAAAGCCGCCTGGTGTGCAACGCGCACTGGCAGAGCGACATCCTCGCCGGGCGTACGGTCGCGGCCGCGACGTTCGCGCGATTGCAATCCGACGCGACCTTCGCCGCCGACGTGCAAGCGGCGAGGGCGGAAGTCGCGGGCGCCGCTTCCGTCGATCCTGCGAAGTGCGAAGCGGAATCGGCGCTGGTGGCGCCGATTCCGGGGACGCTCTGAGGCGCGCATCACTCGGTGAAGTCGACGACGCTCCAGGTCTGGCTGGGAACGCTGTTCACGGCCTGCGCGGTCGCCGAGTTCGCCGAACGCCAGATGACGTTCGCGCCGTTGGCGGTGTTGCGCCACAGGATGTCGGCTTTCCCGTCGTTGTTGTAATCGCCCGAGCCGGCGACGATCCACGCGATCGCCACGGTCTTCACCGCCATGGGCGTGGCCGCATTCGCCGAACGCCAGATCACGTTCGCGCCGTTGGCCAGATTGCGCCACAGGATGTCGGCACGACCATCGCCGTCGTAATCGCCGGATCCGACCACGTGCCATGCCTGTGCGGCAACGGCTTTCACGGCTTGCGGCGTGGCGGCATTGCCCGAACGCCAGATCACGTCGCCGCCCGTCGCCGTATTCCGCCACAGGATGTCGGCGCTGCCGTCGCCGTTGTAATCGCCCGAGCCCACGACGCTCCACGACGTCGCGACGGCCTTCAATGCCACCGCGGTCGCCGCATTCGCCGAACGCCAGATGACGTTCGCGCCGCTGGTGGTGTTGCGCCACAGGATGTCGGCGCGGCCATCACCGTTGTAATCGCCCGATCCGACGACATGCCAGGCCGGGCTGATCAGCGCCGATACCCCCTGCGGCGTGGCGGCGCTGCCCGAACGCCAGATCACGTTGGCGCCGCTGGTGTTGCGCCACAGGATGTCGGAGTGGTCGTCGCCGTTGTAATCGCCAACGCCGACGGCTTGCCACGACAGGGCGACCGTGTTCGTCGCCTGCTGCGTGGCCGAGTTGGCCGAACGCCAGATCACGTTGCCGCCCGAAACTCTGTTGCGCCACAGGAGGTCCGAACCGCCATCGCCGTTGAAATCGCTGCGATGCGCGACGGGGGTGACAGGCGCGGTCACCGTGATCCGGCCCGACATGCCCAGGCCACCGGCGCCGCCGTGTTCCTGGCAGAAGAAATTGATGGTGCCGGCCGAGGGGAAAGTCACCGTCGCGGACCATGCCGCCGGGCTGATCCCGCCGTTGCCGCCGGCGCCGTCGCAGCCGTTGGCGCAGCGGAACATCGTCACCGACCCCGGATCGGACATGGCGTTGTGGAAGCCGCCTGCGTTGCGGAAGGTCACCGTGTCGCCGGCGGCGATGGTGAGCGTGCTCGGTGTGAAGGTCATGCCGCTCGCCGTCACGACATGGTCGGTGGCGAACGCCGGCGCGGCCAGGGACAAGCCCAGGACCGCAGCGGGGCAGGTGATGCTCAGCAGTAAGGCATCGGCAACTGCGTTGGACTTGACTCGCATGGCGCACCCCGTTGGCGGTGGGGAGCGGCCGGACCCGGCCGTTCTCCCGTTCTCGGTATTGCCGGGGAGAACGGGATTGGTTCAATGCGAAGGTCTTGCGTGCGCAAAAAGCTCAGGTCGGAGCGAAACCGCGCGTGGCCTTCTTCTCGTTCTTGGCGTCGCGCTTTTCCTTCTTGGTCTTTTCCGGCTTTTTCTTCGCTTCTTTCTTACGGTCCATGCCTTTCATTTTCGACTCTCGGTAGATCGGCCCTGTGGGTGCGCCGGGCGGGCCGCCGTGGTTGGGGTTGAGGCCGTTTGCAGCTTCTGCAGCACATGGGTCGTGCCGAGCTTCTCGATCATACCGCCACGCTCGCGGAAGCTCGCCAGGTCGGCGGCCAGCTGTTCGTGGGTGATCGATCCCTTGGTGGTCTTGCGGTCGAACGTCCTGGGCATCGCGTTTTGCGAAGCGGTCATGCAGTGCTCCTGGCGGGGCGGAGCTGCACGGAGGCTCGGGTCACGACGCGGAGAACCCGCGGTCGAGTGCGAAGGCATCATAGCCGCTTGGCCGTCAAGGATCGTGAAGTGCGGTTGCGCCCGCGCCGAATTGACGCCGCCTGCACACGATGTTGACGAGCCGCTCGTCGAAAATCCCGCCAGCATTCATCCGGTGGCTTCATGTCCTCCCCATCTCTATCGCTGCCCCCTCCCATCCGGACGGGGGTGGCCGGTCTCGACATCATCCTGGCCGGCGGCCTCACGCCGCATCGGTTGTACCTGCTCGAGGGCGTGCCCGGCTCGGGCAAGACGACCATGGCGATGCAATTCCTCATGGCCGGCGTCGCCGCCGGCGAGCGGGTCTTGTACGTGACCTTGTCGGAAACCGAGCGCGAGTTGCGCGAAGTGGCGCATGCGCACGGTTGGTCGCTCGACGGCATCGCGATCCACGAGTTGTTCCCGGTCGGCGACCAGCTCGATCCGGAGTCGCAGTACACGATGTTCCACCCATCGGAGATCGAACTGGTCGAGACCACGCGCCGCGTGCTCGATGAAGTCGAACGCCAGCAGCCCGATCGCGTCGTGTTCGATTCGCTCGCCGAGCTGCGCCTTCTGGCCGGTTCGATGCTGCGCTTCCGCCGCCAGGTGCTCGCGTTGAAGCAGTACTTCGCGGGGAAGGGCACGACGGTCCTGATGCTCGATGAAAGCCAGGTCTCCGATCAGGGCTTGCACGTACACACCATCGTGCATGGCGCGATCCAGCTCGACCACCAGACACTCGATTTCGGCGGAGACCGGCGCCGCCTGCGCATCAGCAAGATGCGCGGACGCGCGTTCCGCTCGGGCTACCACGACTACAAGATCGAGACCGGCGGCGTGCGCGCGTACCCGCGCCTGATCGCCGCCGAATATCGACGCCACGGCGAGAACGTCCCGGTCGCCAGCGACCTGGCCGAACTCGACCTGCTGCTCGGCGGCGGCCTGGACCGCGGCACCAGCACGCTGCTGATCGGCGCGGCCGGCGCGGGCAAATCGTCGCTGGCTTCGCATTTCGTTCGCTCGGCGGCCGCGCGCGGCGAACGTTCGGCGCTCTTCCTGTTCGACGAAAGCCAGCGCGCGATGGTCACCCGGTCCAAGGGAATCGGCTTCGACGTCGAGCGTTGCATCGACGAAGGGACCGTCGACCTGCAATCGATCGACCCGGCGGAGCTTTCGGCGGGGGAATTCATCGAACGCATCCGGACCGCGGTGGAAGTCGACAACGCGAAGTTGATCGTGATCGACAGCCTCAACGGCTTCCTCAACGCGATGGTCGAAGAGCACCACGTGCTCAACCAGTTGCACGAATTGTTGTCCTACCTCGCGCAGCTGGATGTCACCACGATCCTGATCGCCTCGCAGTTGGGCCTGATCGGGCAGATGCAGACCACGCTGGATGTCAGCTACCTGGCGGACACGGTGGTGCTGCTGCGCTACTTCGAAAGCCGCGGCGAGGTGAAGCAGGCGATCTCTGTGCTGAAAAAGCGCACCGGTCCGCACGAACGCACCATCCGCGAAATGCGCATCACCTCGCAGGGCCTGCAGATCGGCGAACCGCTGCGGCACTTCCGCGGCGTGCTGACGGGCGTGCCGCAGGAAGAGCCGCCGAACGACCTGACCGTGAGCGAACCCACCCCCATCGGCGACGCGGAATGAACGCACAAGCACCAGGCGCGAGCCTGCGCGTGCTGCTGTTGCTGCCGACCGCGCGCGACGCCGATCTCACCTGCGGCATCCTCGAAGACAATGGGTTGGAATGCCATGTCTGCCGCAGCGCCAGCGAACTGAGCGACGAGTTGGCGTTGGGTGCGGGCGCAGTGCTGGTGGGCGAGGAACTGTTGAAGAACGACGGCGTCCACGCCGCGATCGCCCAGGTGCTCGAAGACCAGGGCGCGTGGTCCGACCTGCCCGTGCTGATCCTGACCGGGCGCGGCGCGGATTCGCTCGCGGTCGGCGACGCGGTGGCCGCGCTCGGCAACGTGACCTTGCTCGAGCGCCCACTGCGCGTGTCGGCGCTGCTCAGTGCGTTGCGGACATCGTTGCGCGCACGCGCGCGCCAGTACGAGATTCGCGACCATCTCGATGCACTCGAACGCGCGCGCGACGCCGAGGCCGACGCGGTGCGCCGCAAGAACGAATTCCTCGCGATGCTCGCGCACGAATTGCGCAATCCGCTCGCGCCGATCCGCAACGCATTGCACGTGCTGGCGATGGAAGAGGCCGACGCGACGCGCCGCAAGGCCCTGCACGCGACGATGAGCCGCCAGGTCGACCACATGGTCCGCCTGATGGACGACTTGATGGAGGCCTCGCGCGTGTCGCGCGGACGCATCGAACTGCGCCGCCGCGCGATCGACCTGCGCCACGCCTTGCGCAGCGCGCTGGAATTGAGCGCGCCGCTGGTCGAAGCCGGCTGCATCACCTTGCACGTGGAGATGTCCGATCACCCCCTGGTCGTCGACGCCGATTCGGTGCGCCTGACCCAGGTCTTCGGCAACCTGCTCAACAACGCGGCCAAGTACGGCCATCCCGGCGGCTGCATCTGGGTCAGCGCCCGTGCCGACGGGGATTGCGCCATCGTCGAAATCCGGGATGACGGGATCGGCATCGATTCGACCGTCCTTCCGCACGTCTTCGAACTCTTCACCCAGGGGCGCCGCGATCGCAATCGCCTGCAGGACGGGCTCGGCATCGGCCTGGCGTTGGTGAAGCAGTTGGTGGAAATGCACGAGGGCCGCGTCGAAGTGGACAGCGAAGGCGCCGACGCAGGCACGCGCGTGATCGTGCATCTGCCGTGCGTCGCCGATTCCGCCGGTGCGCTCGAGGCGCAGGAGAAGACGCTCTCCGTCGCGCCCAGGCCCCTGGGACGCGATGCCATGCGCGTGCTCGTCGTGGACGACAACGAAGACGCGGCACGCACGCTCGCGATGTTGCTGGAATTGCTCGGCATGGATTTCCGCATCGCCTCCGACGGCGTGCGGGCATTGGCCCTGGCCGCGGACTTCGAACCGCACGTGTGCCTGCTCGACATCGGCCTGCCCGGCATGAACGGTTACGAGCTCGCCCGTCGCCTGCGCGCTGACCCGCGCCACGCAGCTGCGGTGTTGATCGCCATCACCGGTTGGGCCGGACCGCAGGACAAGGCGCAGGCCTACGCAGCGGGGTTCTCGGACCACTTCCGCAAACCCGCCGATGTCACGCGCCTGTCCGCGCTGCTGGAAGCCACGCGCGCGAACCTGATGCATCGCGCCAGGGCCGAGCGCTCGACTGCCTGACGCCGGGCCGCGGACCGGCGATACTGTCGGTGTGACCACCCCAGACTACAGCGTCGTGTTTTCGCGCCCCCGGGACGGCTTGATGGCCACCGTCACCGGCGAGCGCACGCTTGCGAACACCATCGCTTACTGGAAGCGCATCGTCGAGGAAATCGCAGCCCAGCGCCCCGCGTGGCTGTTCGTCTGCGATCGGCTGGTCGGCCACGAGTTGGCGATCGCCGACTGGCGCAAGCTGGTCCAGGACATGAAGGGCCGCGGCCTGGAAGGCCTGCGCATCGCGCACGTCAAACCCAGCGGCATGGATCATCTCGAATACTGCGAGATCTTCGCCCGCGAGGCGGGGATCGATGCGCGCGCGTTTTCCGATGCGGGCGTCGCCGATCGTTGGTTGCGTTACGGCGTCGACGAAGAGTAGCCACGCGCGGCGATTGGCTGCCGGCGAGCGAACACGCGTTTGGCCTGCGTGACACTGGGGTGGTCTTCGTCGTGGTACAGGGCGACGCCGTCGAGCACGACGGGGCAGTCGCTGGCGCAGAAGTCGTTCGATACATCCCAAACTTCGACATTCGGGAAGGGCCTGGCGCGTTCGCGGAGTTGCGCGATGATCCGCCCGTTCTCCGCTTCGAAGGCCGCGCGCGACACCCCGCAGTGCACTTCGCCCCGGATGCATCGCGCGGCCGGCGCCTGCATGATCGGGGTCGGGCCGATGACCACGACGCGCTTGAAACCACGCGCGGCCTGCAAGGTCGGCGTGATGTCGACCTCGTGATACACCGCCCAACGCGCCGCGATGTACAGCGTGTCGCCGGTGAGGTGTTGCACCACATCGTCGTTGAACTCGCGGCAGCCGCGACGCCCCTTGCGGCCGGGGATGGGCGCGCATCCGGGGAAGCTGTAGACGACGCCGCGCGGCAACCCGGCGCTCCACGAGAGCGCCATCGAATCTCCCCAGAACGTGGCGTCGGCAGCGAACGGCGGGAGGCATTTGGGAACCGTGTCGCCTTCGTGGTATTCGCACTTCCGCGAGAGATGATCGTTGTGCGCCTGCTCGGCGAAGGCTTCCTTCGTGCCGGCGGCCGGTGGCGCAGGTTCGTGCAGGCTCACCGCGCACGCACCCAGCGCCAGCAGGACCGAAGCGCTGGCGCCTGCGACCACGGTGCGACGCGGCCGGAAGCGCATGCGTCGGAAGGGTTGTTCGACGAAGCGCCAGGACAAGGCGGCCATCACCAACGCAGCCGCACACAACGCGAGCGCGACGGTCTGCGAATCGCCCCCGTTGGCGCGATAGAACGCGAGCAGCGGCCAGTGCCACAGATACAGCGAATACGACACCAGGCCCACGGCGACCATCGGTTTGCTCGCGAGGAACCGATTGGTCCCGCCGCCGTGCACGAACGCGATCACCAGCGATGCGCCAGCGACCACCGGGAGCGCGCCGGCACCCGGAAAGACCGGTGTCTTGAACAGGCACGCACCGATCGTCAGCGCGATGCCGAACAAGCCGACCCACCATGGCATGCGCCAGCGCGGCGCCGTGGCGATCAAACCGCCGGCCGCCAGTTCCCAGAAGCGCGCAGGCATGCGGAAGAACGCCGCCTCGGGGTTGGTGGCCATCCAGTATTCGGCCAACACGAACGACGCCAGCGCCAGGGCGGCGATCACTTTCCGCGAGCGCGTGAAAATCAACAGCGCAGGCCATAGGAAGTAGAACTGCTCTTCGACCGACAGCGACCACAGATGCAGCAGCGGCATCTGCTCGGAGGCGTTGTCCCAATAGCCGCCCGTGGTGAACTCGAAGAACGCGTTGGCGAGGAACAGCAGGGCAGCCCCCGCGCTGCGCGCGGTCTCCTGCGATGCATCCGCCCCGGGCAGCAGCCACGAGAAGGACATCACCGCCAGGACCACGACCGCCGCCGCCGGCAGGATGCGGCGCACGCGGCGCGCATAGAACGCCAGCACGTCGATGCGCGGCGCGGACAACAGGATCGAGGTGATCAGGTAGCCGCTGATGACGAAAAACACGTCGACACCCGCGTAACCGGCGACCACGACCCCTGCGTGATACAGCACGACGGCCAGCACCGCGATGGCGCGCAGGCCGTCGATCTCGGGGCGGTACGTCGATGCGCTGCTTGTCCCCACGACCGCCCCCGGTTCCCGATCGGGCCAAGAGTAGCTCGATCGCCGGCATCGCGACGAGATCCGTTAGTCTTGCCCGGCGATCAGGGGGATCAAGCACATGCACGGCACGATTGTGGGAGGCGGCCGTCCAGGTCGCAGGCAAGGGCGTGTGCGCATTCCATGGCTCGCGATCGTCCTGCTTCTGTCGACGTCGCCGTCGGCGTGGGCCGATGCGCAGATCGAGAAATTCAGTGGCGACACGCCGATGCGCGCCGATGCCCTGGGCACATCCGAATTCGATGCGATCGTGGCCGAGGCGCAATCGGTCGCGCAGGCACCGCGTTCGACATCCGTCGTTCCCTTGCCTGCGCACTGGAAGACGCTCGATGCGGGCAAGCTCGTTGCGATGATGCGCATGCCGGCGTTCGTGGAGATTCCCGAATCCACGCGTGGCGTGTTGCTGGACCAGGCCGCGACCTGGGATCTGCTGGAGTTTCGCCGACCGTCCGATGCAGCGGTGCTGTGGGAACGCCTGTGGCCGCGCGCGGCCGGTGCCGATCCGAAGAAGGCGCCCAACGGGAGCGACGGGATCGGCTATTTGCCCGACCCCACGTGGTCGACGACCGCGCGCGCGATGTCGACGATCTTCGCGTGCTTCCCGGGCGTGGCGTGGTCGGGCGCCGAAGATCCTGCCGTCTTCGCGTTGCGCAATCCCGACGCATGGCAATGGCGCAACGACGCGGGTTGGGACGGCTTCCGTCGCTGCGTGCCGCAGGGTGCATTCTTCGACGACACCCGCCCCGACAAGGCAGGTACGCAAGCGCTGCTGGAGTTGCTGCGGACGAAGTTCCGTGCGGAGCTCATCGAAGACCGATGCAGCCGACCCGGGCCCGACAGTTGCCTGTTGTTGTTCCAGGCGCTGTTTTCGCTCGACCAGAGCGACCCGGAATTGCCGCGCGTGCTCAAGGGCATGGCGCCCTCGTTCCATCTCGATCAAGCCATCGGGCTTCCTGCAACTTCCGAAGCGCTTGACGCAGCCGAAACCGAAGTCTTGCGCAGGATGGTGTTCCTGACGCTCAAGTTGCCCGTGTTGCTGCGCTATCCGGGCGCGTGGCCGGTCGGCGAGCGCGAGCGGACCTTCGTCCAGGCAACCGAATTGACGGTGCTGTTCGCGCGCCTCGAGCAACGCAATACGGCGCGGCACCAGATGTTCGATCGTTATTACAGTAGTCCATGGCAGTGGGTCGATGCGACGCAGGATGCGTCGCTTGCCGACACCCAACGCCGACTCGGTGTCGACGCCGCGCGCAAGGACGCGTGTGCACTGGGCACGCTCCCGGCCGACGAGGGAATTCCGTTCTTCTGGCAGGGTTATGCGCTGGAAAACATTCGCCTTGGCCACGGCGACTGCGAGCGTTTCGACGATCTTCGGCTGGCGCACGAGTATCAGGCCGCCACCAAATCCCACGCGTCGATGGATCTCTTTCAATCGATCGCCGCCACGTTGATGCAGCCGGGCCCGCTGCATGATCGGGCATTGGATGCCATGAAGGAGACCTGCGCGACGCAGCGGCACGCGACCACGCGCGACCCATGGCAATTGTGCGCGAGCGTCAAGGCGCGCGACGCTGAGCGCGCGGCAATCGAACGGCAACGCATCGCCGCAGAACGGGCGTCGCAACCTCCAGTGGATCCGCTGGCTTGCGAGGACGGCACGATTGCGCGCGCAGCCGACGCGCTCGGCTTCGGCGCCGGCGCGGATTTCTGGAGCGAGTGGAACGCGGCCTGTCGTCTCGATCCATCGAACGCCGGCCACGCGATCGTTGCGCTGACGTACCACCCGGGCGAAGAACAAACCGGCGAAGCACGCGACGACACCGACACCGATTATCTACGGGACCTGGACATCGTCGTGCTGGATCTCGCCCACGATGCCGTCCTCGCGCATCGCCACGAAGCAGGCGCGATCCCGTCGGACGCGATCCGGTTCGAGGGTTTGAGCATCGACACCGGTCGATATGTATTGGCGCCGGGCAAACGGGCCTTCGGTGTTCGCACCAGCCACAGCGCGCATTGCTATCAATGCGCGTACGGCGATTCGGACCTTGCTTTGTACTTGCGCGAAGGCAAGCGGATCCAACCGCTCCTTCAGGTGCGCGTGGGTGAAACCCGGAACGCGGAGACGCCGGCTTGCCCGGACGCGATCACCGAATCGGCGACGGAAATCGATGTGGGCCCGGGAATGCAGCACGGACTGGCAGACTTGTCGTTGCGCACGACGATCAACACCTCCGCCAATGGCGAGGACGCGCCGGTTTCGTGCGAGCCACCGCAGACCGAAACGGTGCGCGCGCGTTTCGACGGGCACGCGTACCAATTGCCACCGGCGGCAGCCGACGCGCGCTGAACATCACGTGCTGTCCGCGGTTTCCAGCGAAGCCAGCAACTTCAGCAGCACGGGCAGGGAGATCGGTTTGACGAGGTGATGGTCGAACCCGGCGGCGAGGGCGCGCTTGCGTTCGGCCGGCTGGCCCCAGCCGGTCAGCGCGATGAGCGGGACTTCGACGCCCCGCGAGCGCAGCGCACGCGCGACGTCGTATCCGGTCACGCGCGGCATGCCGATGTCGAGGATCACGACCGACGGCGCGACGCGATCGAAGGCGGCGATCGCGTCAATGCCATTGTCGACGACATGCACGTGCGCACCGAACAGGCGCAGGGCTTCGGCAAGGCTGTTTCCGACATCCTGGTTGTCGTCGGCGAGCAGCACGCGCAGGGACAGCTTGATCGCATCGGTCCCGCCCGCCCTGGCGGCATCGCCGGGGGCGTCGGTTTGCAGCGGCAATCGGAGGTTGAACACACTTCCCTTGCCGAGCCCTTCACTGTGCGCATCGAGCGAACCGCCGTGCAGCGTGGCCAGTCGACGCGCGAGCGCAAGGCCGATGCCGAGGCCGCCCTGGTGCGACGAACGCACCCGGTCGCCGCGAGTGAACATTTCGAACAGGTGCGGAATTTCCGCGGGATCCATGCCCATCCCCGTGTCGCTGACCGACAGCGACAGCATCTCCGCCGACGCCACCGCGCGCAGTGCGATGTCGCCGCCGGGCTCGGAATACCGGGCCGCGTTGTTCAACAGGTTGACCAGCACCTGCGCCAGCCGCACGGCGTCGCCGAGCAGCGTCACGCGCGAGTGCGGCAAGTCGATCGAAAGGCGATGGCCGCCTGCATCGATCGCCGGGCGGGCTGCTTCGACCGCGCTCTCCACCACCGAGCGCAGGTCCACCGATTCCATCTGCAGCGACACGTTGCCGCGCGTGATGCGCGAGACCTCCATCAAGTCGTCGACCAGGCGCACGAGATGATCGACCTGCCGCTCCATCATCGAATGGATGCGAACCTGCGCGCCGTCGCCCGGGGGCGTGCGTCGCAGGATCTCCAGGCCGTTGCGGAGCGGAGCGAGCGGGTTGCGCAGTTCGTGCGAGAGCGTGGCGAGGAATTCGTCCTTCGCGCGGTCGGCCTCGGCGAGGCGTTGCGCGTGTTCGCGCATGACCTGCTCGGCGGCCTGGCGGTCGGTGACGTCGCGCGTGGTGCCTGCAACGGCAACCACGCTGCCCGCGGCATCGAAGACCGGCGCGAAGATGTAGTCGTAGATGCGGCGTCCGTTCGTGCCGGTGAACGGGATTTCCCCGCGAATGGGCGCACGTGTCCGGATCACCGTGGCGATCTCGCGATCGTGCATGTCCGCGTGCCATTGCTCGTAGCCCAGGTCCATCCACGTCAGGCCGCGAACGTCTTCCACGCCCCACACCTTGAGCAGGGCTTCGTTCGCATAGATCGCGCGATGGTCCGTGCCGAAGATGTAAACGAAGTCCGGCGTGTTGTTGAGCGCCGCTTCGTAGATCCGGCGCTGCCGCTCCGAGTCCAGCCGCTCCGTCGAGGCCTCCTCGGACTGGTGCAGGATGAATTCCACTTCGCCCGCGTCGTCGAGGACCGGGCTGTTGGTCGCGGCCCAATGGCGTTCCCGGAACTGCCCGTTCGAGGGATCGGCGACGTCGAAACGTTGCTCGTGGCGTTCGGCCTTGCGCGTGCGGATCACGCGTTCGAACGAGGCGGTCAGGGCCGCGACGCTCCCCGGCGAATCGGGTGCGTCGGGAAACAATTCGAACACCCCGCGGCCCAGCGCATTGTCGGGGTCGGCCAGCAGCGACCGCAGGGTCGCGTTCATCGCGACCACGGGAAACCCCGGGACCGCCCTGAGGAGCGCCACGTTGCCGGGGAGGTGTTCGAGGACGCGGTTCAGATCGCGCGGATTCATGGCGTGGGAGCGGTGTCTGGAATCGCCAAGGTTAACCAGCGGACCGTCGACGCGGCTTCACTGTGTCGTGGATGCGCACGGCGCCCACGCTGCCTCGAAATTCGGTTGTCCCTCGAGGATCAGGTTGCGCCGGGTCGCGACGAAACGCTTGAAGTCGCGCGCACCGCCGTCGACCTCGCTCCATGCCACGCGGCCGCAGGTGAGGGCGCCGAACTTCTGCGTTTCCACCATGCGCACGCCTTCGAACCGCAGATCGCGCGGCTGGTGCAGGCGCGTGGCCACCAGGCGCCGGAGATGCGGTGTGGTATCCGGAACCGGGTTCGTGGCCACGGGTGCCGCGGGAGCACGGGCTTTCGGCCAAGTCAGCCAGCCGATCGCGGCCGCGCCCGGCAGGACGACGATTGCGATGAGAAACAGACGGAAGCGCATGGAAAAAGCGGCTGCGCGATGCGCAGCCGCCAGGACCTCAGTAGTTGCCGTAGGTGGCGTCGCAGTTCAGCGTGCGGTTCGTGGAGCGCAGATAGTTGTCGAAGCAGCTGGTCGTGTTGTCGGTGGTGAAGATGCCGGCTTCGCCCGGCGCGCCCGTGCCCGTGACGTGGTTGTCACTGATACGGCTGTACTGGCCGATCACGTACAGGCCGTACGCGACCTTGCCCGGCGCTGCCGTCGTGCCGGCGACGCCGTTGTCGAGGAACGTGCTGGACAGCGAGCCATCGCTGAAGATGCCGTAGGCCGCCGAGTACGGCGAGTTCGTGCCGACGACGATGTTGTCGCGCACGATCTGCAGCTTGAAGCCGTTGGGCACGTTCGAACCGCCCACGCGGATGCCGATCGCGTACTGGTTCAACTGCCCGCCGATGTCGTAGACCTTGTTGCCGGTGACTTCCACGCCGCTGCCGTACGCACGGATGCCGGTCCAGAAGGGCCCGGCGACGTAGTTGTCCTGGACCTGGATGTAGTAGTTCTTGTTGGCGACCGTCAGGTTCTGGAACACGTCGATGCCGTTCTGGAACCCGCCGATCACGCGGCAGTGCTGGATGTTCACGTTGTTGTGGCCGTTGAGGAAGATCCCCGCCGACGTGCCGGCGTTGGACGTCGCCGTGTTCTTCAACATGTGGCCCTGGCAATCGAGCGTGACGTCGTTGGCGTTGATCGTGATCGCCTTGGCCGTCGTCGAATTCATGGTGAAGTCCTGCGCGAGGCAGTACTTGCCCGGTGCGCCGATCGTCGCCGGCACCGCGGTGATTTCGGTGCAATCCTGCGCGAAGGCCACGGCCGGGCTGCCCAGCAGCACGGCGGCTGCCAGCAAATGAAGCTGCTTCATTGAATCCCCCTGGATTTTTGGATTTGGAACGTCTTCCACGCCCACCTGCTGCAAGGCGCGGCGGGCGCGGGCGGGATCTTAAACCATGGGGCGCGGGGGCCGCCGGCGTGAAGGTCCGTTCATCATTTCCTTGGTGCAATCGTCATCGGATGGCTTGCACCTGGTACGCGCAAATGACCGAATCTCCCTATCTCCGGGCAGAGTTCCTCCTCATCCTGGAGGCATTGGAACAGGGGATCGTCCCCGGCGACGAAGCCGCCCGGGAACTGATCGAAATGGGGCTCCTGGAACCGGGCGCGAACGGCCCGCGGATGACGGTCCAGGCGCGGGTCAAGCTCGAAAACCTGCGCGCGCAGGCGTCTGCGGCAAACCTCGCCAGCCCCTGACTGCACCGCGCAAACAAAAAGCCCGCAACGCGTGCGGGCTTTTCGTTCAAAGCTGATCGCCGGAATTAACGGAGGGACTTGCCCGCCGAATCATCCGTCGTCTGCTTCTGGTCGCCGGAAGCCTTGCGGTCCGTGTCCGTTTCCGGGCTCGGCTTGGGGTCTTCGACCTTCGCCGTCTTGCCGTCGCTCGGGTTCTCGACCTTCGTGACCGGCGGCGTCTGCGGGCTGGCGGTCTTGTTGGTATCGGTGCTGTTCGAATTGTTCATAGGTCTCACCTTGGAAGGATCCGATTGGGATCATTGTTGGCCATCGCCAAAATTTGCCTGCGGAGCAGGCATGGGGCTCAAAGGCGAGGAGGCAAGTCGGTGAGTGCCGCCGGAAGACATCCTTGTTTCCAGGTGCCTGCGCAGCATGGGCGCATCGCGATGACAGGGTCGTGATGTCCGGGGCGGACAGTTGGGTCACGACCGACTCACCACCAACGGCGCACCGTACTTGCTATCGACAGGCATCGGAGAGGATCGAGATGGGAAACGACTGGACAATTGGGATCGAGCGCGCACGTGAGTCGGACGCCCATGTGGCGGCCTTGCTCACTGCTGCCCTGATCGCGCGCACAACGCACCCCAGCGGAACGAGCGCGAGGCTGGAGGCGGCGAACGCAGTGGATCTCTATCGATGCGTGCGCAGGGCACTGGAGAGCGAAGAGCCTGGTCGGGTGGGAGCCTCCGCGAGCCCGACGATGGATTCGGCAGCCATGCAATTGCTCGACGTCTCAAGGGACGGAATGAAGTTTCGCTACGGCGCGTTCCTCTACGAAAAGCTGGACGAGGCTCTGGAATATGCCCGGGTCGATCGTGAGCGTCGTCATTTGGCCGCGTAAGGAATGGCGCCAGCGTGGCCGACGTACTGCCTAACTCCAGTCACCTCGTTCAATTGCTCCTTCCGCTCAAAGGCAACGACGGTAATCCGTTCGGAAAGGCGAAATTCGACGCGGTGCGGTCAGAACTGGTCGAGCAATTCGGCGGTGTTACTGCGTACGTTCGGTCTCCAGCAGTAGGCGCATGGGAGGACGGCGACGGGGCGGTTTGCCGAGACGATGTGATCCTTTTCGAAGTCATGATCGAGAAACTCGACCGCGACTGGTGGGACGCTTTCAAGAAGCGGATCGAGCTTTCGTTCCACCAAGAGTCAATTCTCGTTCGGGTCTCCAGGGTTCATGTTCTCTAGGCGACGCCCGGGTGTAGCGTTCGCCAAACCTGTTGCTGTTTCATAAATCTCGATGCATACAGAATCGTGGCTTGCGTATTGTGGATACCTGATCTGGTTATTGGCTGGATTGGGTGACTTCATTTGCCACCGGCGGACCGACCTTCCGCACACCTCTGGCGTCGCCGAGTCATGGACGCATCTGTTACAACTGACGACGCTCGGCGGCGCGATAATGATCGGACTTGCTTTTGACATGAGCGCGGCGATCGCGCTGGCGATGTGCGCGCTGGTAGCCGCGCACGCCGGCATCGGCTATTGGGATACCCGCATCGCTTTCCGCCGCCGACGCGTGCTGCTTCCGATCGAGCAACACATTCATAGCGTGCTGGACATGGCGCCCATTGTTGCGTTGGGGTGGGTCCTGGCAAGGTCTTGGCCGAGCGTGGCCGGCGACTGGCAAATCGCACTTCGGGTGTCTGCCATGCCGAACGGGGTTTGGATCGCCGTACTGTTCCCGGCCGTGATGCTGTGTGTGGCGCCCGCGCTAATGGAATTTCGGGCAGCGTACGCGGCGTCGCTTGCGGGACGGTCGAAGCCGACCGTAGATGCATGAATCAGTGGGGGCGCAATACCACCTTGCGGCAATCGTCCTCCGCTTTGTCGAAGATCTTGTAGGCCCGCGAATGGTGGGGTCGGGGACGGTTTCCACGCGCACGTCATGCGTTCCTTGCCAAGTCAGGGCTTTCATTTGTCGACTCCGGTGATGTCGACTTCGACAATGCAACGCGTGCGATCAATCTCGCGAAACAGCGGCCTTCGTTCAGCGCGTTCACGTGGGACGCGCGAAGAACGCCTCACGGGCCATTTCGCGTGGCGCCGGCGCAAATCGATGGCCCCGGCATCCCGCCGAAGTCACGCGCTCCCTGAAACGATGGGCGCCCATCCGGAGTCGTCCAGAAAATGCGAAGCAGGATTCGAACGAGTGGTTGCTTGATCAGCGTGATCGCCTCGATCGTGTTGACCGTACTGCTCAACCTTCTCCTGCGGGGGTGTGTCGCTTGAGAAAGCTGACTCGTTCAGCCGCGTTGTCCCAAGGACACGCGCCGGTATCACGGTTCCGCGACTGCGATGAGCGAACGATGCCCAACTCCCCCGATGCTTTCGAGAATCCACAATGGCTCGCAATATCCTCAAGACGCTCAAGGATGAGCACGATGTCCTCCGCGCCCTCTTCGAAGAGATGAAGGGAACCACCGACCGTGCTGCGAAGAAGCGGGTCGAATTGCTCGACAAGATCGAGTCCAGCCTGATTCCCCACGCCAAGTGGGAAGAGCTGGTGTTCTATCCCGCGTTCAAGGAACGGGCCGACCGCGAGGGATTGCAGACACATTCCGAAGCGCTCGCAGAGCATCACGCGGTCGAGAACTCGGTGATCCCCGAAGTGCACCAGGCCGAACCGGGCACGCCGGAATTCGCAGGCCGCACGAAGGTCTTCGGCGAGTTCGTCGACCATCACGCCACCGAAGAAGAGAAGACGATGTTCAAGATGGCGCGCGAGATGTTCGACGCCACGGAGCTCGCGCAAATGGACGAGGACTATGCGTCCTGGAAGGCATCGCCGGATGCGGAGAAGCTCGTGATCGCCGAGAAGGCCAAGGCTGCGAAGGATTCGATAGCCCCGCGTCAGAGAGCGCAGATGGCCTGAACGCAAAAGCGTCAAACCGTCGCTGTGTTCACCAGGGCCGGTCAGTCATTGACCGGCCATTCGCATGTGAACGAGACCAACGAGGCTCATCCGTGCGCCTTCGTGAACATGTTCATGATCCATCGCATCATTCGCATGTCACGGCGAGCAGTGCACTTTCAACGCACTGAAATTTTCAAGAGTCACGACGCATGGCAAGCAGCAAGAAGCCCAGGACACCCACGACCGCCACGGCCGGTCGCGCCGCCGCACGCAACACCGACAGCGCGGGCGCCGGTGGCGTCCCCAAAGGCTCCGGCGATCGCATCGCCGAACGCGCGGTCGATGTCGACGCGACAGCCGAAGCGATGCCGTTCAATGCGAACAAACCGTTCGAATACGGTTACGACAACGCGCACGCGCCGCAGGAAGGCGAGGGCGTGGAGCCGCCGAGCGACGACGTCGGCGCAAGCACGCTGAGCGAGGTCAATCACTCCGACAAGCTCGGCACGCGCGCGGCCAGTGGTGAACCCGTTGCCGTCGGTCCGCTGGATCCGGTGCGCACCGACGCCACCGCGCAACGCATGACGACCAACCACGGCGTTCCGGTTTCCGACAACCAGCATTCGCTCAAGGCGGGATTGCGCGGCCCGGCGCTGCTGAAGGACTTCATCCTTCGCGAGAAGATCACGCACTTCGACCACGAACGCATCCCCGAACGCATCGTGCATGCACGCGGCAGCGGCGCGCATGGCTTCTTCGAATGCTATGCGCCGTTGACCGACATCACGCGCGCGGCGCCGTTCCAGGCGAAAGGAAAGATCACGCCTGTCTTCGTGCGTTTCTCCACCGTGGCGGGCGAGCGTGGTTCGAAAGACACCGCGCGCGACGTGCGCGGCTTCGCCGTGAAGTTCTACACCGACGAAGGCAATTGGGACCTGGTGGGCAACAACATCCCGGTGTTCTTCATCCAGGACGCGATGAAGTTCCCCGACCTGGTGCATGCAGTGAAGCCCGAGCCGCACAACGCGATGCCGCAGGCGGCCTCGGCGCACGATACGTTCTGGGATTTCGTGTCGCTCATGCCCGAGAGCACGCACATGCTGATGTGGGTGATGTCCGATCGCGGCATCCCGCGTTCGTATCGCATGATGCAGGGCTTCGGCGTGCACACCTTCCGCCTGGTCAATGCGCAGGGCGAAGCGGTCCTGTGCAAGTTCCACTGGACGCCGAAGCTCGGCACGCATGCGATGGCGTGGGAAGAGGCCGTCAAGATTTCCGGCGCGGATCCCGACTTCCATCGTCGCGATCTATGGGAAGCGATCGAAGCCGGCGCATACCCGGAGTACGAACTGGGCGTGCAAATCTTCACCGAAGAAGATGCGGCGCGTTATTCGTTCGACATCCTCGATGCGACCAAGCTCGTGCCCGAAGAGCTGGTGCCGGTGCAGCCGATCGGCCGCATGGTGCTCAACCGCAATCCCGACAACTTCTTCGCCGAGACCGAGCAGGTTGCGTTTTGCACGGCGCATGTCGTGCCGGGCATCGACTTCACGAACGATCCGCTGCTCGCCGGCCGCATCCATTCCTACGTCGACACGCAGATCACGCGCCTGGGTGGCCCGAACTTCCACGAGCTCCCGATCAACGCGCCGATCGCGCCGGTGCACAACAACCAGCGCGACGGCATGCATCGCCAGGCGATCCATCGGGGTCGCGTCTCGTATGAGCCCAACAGCCTCGGCGGCGGTTGCCCGTTCCAGGCCGGTGCAGCGGGTTTCGTGTCCTTTCCCGAACCGGTGAAGCAGGACGAGTTGCGTGGGCATCCGGAAAAATTCGCCGAGCACTACAACCAGGCGACGCTGTTCTTCAACAGCCAGACGCCGGAAGAGCAGGCGCACATCGCAGGCGCCTTCCGCTTCGAACTGAGCAAGGTGACGGTGCCGGCGGTGCGGGCGCGCATGCTCGCCGGATTGGTGAACGTCTCGCGCGATCTCGCCGCGAAAGTCGCCGACGGGCTTGGCATGGCGCTACCGGATGCATTGCCGCGCGCCATCGCACGCGTCCCGAAGGCCGAAGTGAAAACCTCGCCTGCGCTTTCGATGATGGCGCGCCCCGGCGAACCCGGTGTGCGCTCGCGCAAGTTCGCGATCCTCGTCGCCGACGGCGTGGACGGCAAGACCGTCGAAACCGTGCAACGCGCTTTGCTCGATGCCGGTGCGGTGCCGCGCCTGATGGGCGTGCGCATCGGCCCATGCAAGACCAACGCGGGCGGAATGCTCGATGCCGATGTCTCGCTCGAGAACGAACCCGGCGTCCTGTTCGACGGCATGATCGTTCCCGATGGCGCGGACCGCATGGGCGAACTGCGCTCGGATGCGCGCACGCTCGATTACCTCAAGGAACAGTACCGCCATTGCAAGACGCTGCTGGTGTTCGGCGATGGTGAGGCGCTGCTGGAGACTGCGGGTATTCCGAGTCAATTGCCCGATGGCGATCCGGATCCCGGCTTGATCATCGCGAAGGATGCGCGCGCGGCGATCCGTTCCTTCATCGAGGTCGGGGGTCGGAGACATTGGCAGCGGGAGACCGATCCGCCGCGGGTGTGAGTGCGGAGCGGAGCGACGTGCGCGTGTCCGTTTGTGTCATGACCCGCCGCGCCTGCGTCATCGAGATATGGTGCGTGTCCCAGTAGAGCGCCACGTCGCCGCGGAACGCGGGACACTCGGCTGACGTGCAGAACTGGGCAGACACGTCCTGCACTTCGACGTTCGGAAAGGTCTTCGCCTGTTCGCGTAAGCGCGCAAGGATCGGGCGCGACTCGGCATCGAACCGCGCCCGCGGGATGCTGCAGGGCAGGGCGTTTCGCAAGCATCGTCCCACTGCGTAGCGCAGCTTCGGCGACGGCCCGATGACCACGACGCGCGGCACGTCGCGCAAGACTGCGAAAGTGCGGGTCATGTCGGCGGCCTGGTACTCGCGCCAGTTCGCAGCCAGATAAACCGTGTCGACGCCGAGAATGCGTGCCGGGACGGAAGCATTGAACGCCGCACACCCGCCTTGCTTCGTTTCGAAGCCAACGACCGGCGGGCATCCATGCATGGTGTATTGCAGTGTGTCCGTGGGTAACCCGGCGCGCCAAGCCAGCGCCATCGAATCCCCCCAGATCGCCACCTTCGCCCCGACCGGATCGGGGCACTTCGGCAGCTTGTCGCTGGGGTTGTATTCGCAAGCAATCGAGATCCGGTCATGTTCGACGCGGTACGCCAGTGCTTCCCGGGAGTGATCCATGATGGCCGGCGGGGGCACGTCCCGCAGCCCGATCGCACACGCGCTCAACGCCAGCAGGCCGGACAGCGCCGCGCCCGTGGCGACCGTCTGCCCGCTCGGGAAGCGCATGCGGCGTAAGGGCTGCTCGATGAAGCGATACGACAAGAGCGCCATTGGGACTGCGACCACGCAAAGCCCGATGCGGATCGCCAGATCGTCGCCGCCCTTTGCCCGGTATAGCGCCAGCAGCGGCCAATGCCACAAATAAAGACTGTAGGAGACCAATCCGACGCCCACCATCGGGCGTGAGGCCAGCAACGCAATGCGTGCGCCGCCATGCACCGCTGCGATGACGGCACACGCGCCCAGCACCGCAGGCAGTGCGCCGTAGCCAGGAAAGTGGCCGACCGGAAACACACAGGCGGCCAGCGTCACCACGACGCCGACGGGACCAAGCAGGCGGGGCAGGGCGCGGGCAGGGCTGGCAGCGATCAGGCCACCGATCGCAAGCTCCCAGAAACGCGCCGGCATCTGGAAGAACGCGGCATCGGATCCGCGCGCGATCCAGAACTCGGCCAGTCCGAAGGACAGCAGCGTCAGCGCGAGCATCGTGCGGCGCGAACGGGTGAAGATCAAAAGCGCCGGCCAAAGGAGATAGAACTGCTCTTCGACGCTCAGCGACCACAGATGCAGCAGCGGCATCTCCTCGGATGCGCCGTCCCAATAACCGCCCGTGGTGAGTTGGAAGAAGACGTTGGCCCCGAAGACCAGCGCAGCCCCCGCGCTCTTCGCGGCCTGCGCCTGGGCCAGCGGGTCGAGCAACACCCACGACGCGCACAACGTTGCCACCACGACCACGGCGGCGGCCGGAAAGATGCGGCGCACCCGTCGCGCGTAGAAGGCAAGCAGGTCGATCGACCCCGTCGACGCGTGCTCCTGCAACAGCAGCGACGTGATCAGGTAACCCGAGATCACGAAGAACACGTCCACGCCGACGTACCCCGCCCCGCCGATGCCGGCATGGAACGCGACGACGGCGAGCACGGCGATGGCGCGAAGCCCATCGATTTCCGGGCGGTATTGGATCCCCATGGCGCAAGGATACGAATTTACGGTGCGGGGGGGCGAAGAGTTGACAAACATCTCCGCGCATCGGATACGACGGGTTGGAAGCGGCTGTCCGGGGAGGCGCCAATGACTCGCAATCTGATGCTGCTCGCTTCGATCACAGTGCTCGTCGCCGGGTTTTCCGCGTCGGGTTGTCGCAAGGAACCGGTGGCGCCTCTCGGTTCGCTTGCCTGCACCGATGCAACGAAGCTCGTCGATGTCCGCTTGATTTCGGAGGGACACACCCTTTCGCTCCGCGCGCCCGCCAACTTCTTCGGGCGTGCCAACGAGTGGGAGGGAGGAAACCAGGCGTCCTTGACGTTCAACGTCGAGTATCCCGCCATGCGCGCGATGCCCAGGGGCACGCTCTACAGCACTTGCCGAGCCGACTCCGTCCGAAAGGCTGCCGACCCATCCGAGTGGACGGCCGATCGCCTCGAAATCAGTCTTGCCCGCCCCACCCTCCGACACCCCTCCGACCCACTGCAGGAAGTGGCGTCGGACGTCCCTTCGCTGGTCCAGAAATCTTCGGCTTGCATGATTGCGGACCCCCCGCACGCGATTCCCAGGGGCGCCGCAGCCGGAAGATGCTCCTACGTATTCTGGTATTTCCCGCCCACGCCGATGCCCAATGGGCCGCAGGCGTTCGATTGCCGCGGCGTGGTGGAAAACACGTCCGCCTCGTGCGTCGGCCACTTCATTTACCGCGGCATCCCCGTCGACTACACGTTCAAGCGCGCGCGCCTTGGCGAATGGCAGGCGATCCACGAGCGGGTGAAACAATTGATCGACGGCTTCGCGGCGGCCGCGGTCGTCTCGCCGGGCTGATGCCTTCGGCGGCTTCGTCGGAACAACAAAAAGCCCGCAACATGTGCGGGCTTTTGCTTAACACCTTGAATCGCATGGTGGCCGGGGAGGGAATCGAACCCCCGACACGGGGATTTTCAAGGCACAGTCCAAGTCGGCGAGTTTCTAAATCAATCAGCCACTTACGGCGCTTGTCCCTTGTTCAAACCGTAGTTGACGTATTGGTCAACGCACTTGAGTCGGGCCACAGGATGTCCGCTTACGACCCATTGCGGACACTCGCCGGCTGTGCGCCGATCGATGGAGGCATGCAATCATGCGGCCAACCTTCGGCGCTCCTGACCACCCGCATGCTCCGCATCGCTTCCGCATTTCTCGCTCTTGTTGCCCTGTTCGGCTGCGCTCCGAGCGAAGCGGTGCAACCTCCGGTGAATCCACGCGCCATCGCCGTCTTGGTCTCCACCGATCCGTGGCTGATGGTCATTGGATCGGACACACCAAGGGTTGCGCTCTACGACGACGGGTACGTCATCTACGCGGAACAGACATCCGAGGACGAGTACGTGCACATGGCGGCTCGTCTGACGCCGTCCGAGCTGGCTAGCGTCAAGGCCAAGCTCCTCGCGTTCACTACCGATCCTGTTTCGACACAAATCAACCTGCGACCTGGTAGGACCGATCAACCAGAAACCAACATCGCCCTCGATGTCGACGGACACAAACTGATCACCTACATCAGCGGCCGACTGGGGCCGGTCGAGGAACTTGACGGAACATTGCGCAAGCCGGCCAACGCCGACCCGCTGCCCGCACAGGTCGAAGGCTTGATTCAATACCTATCCGAGTTTCGCGTTGCGAATGCCAAGCCATGGGTCCCCGAACAACTCGAGGTGATGCTCTGGGACTACGGCTACGCGCCGGAAGCTTCGATCCAGTGGCCCTCCGACTGGCCGGGCTTACATGATCCGACCACGCTGAAGCGCGGAGACGACTCCTATTCCGTCTTTCTGCCAGGCAAGCAGGAGGAGAAGTTGATTGAATTCCTCGCGACCCGGAAGGACAAGGGTGCGATTGAAGTCGACGGCAAGAAGATGGTCGCCTCCTATCGACGGGTATTCCCGCGGTGGAAAGACGCGTTTCGCGGGTAGCTGGGGCGCGGAGAATTGGTGTCTGACCCTGCCTTCTGCGGAGGAGGCCGAGTGACCGCTTTCGACCCAAAGCGGACATTCGCCTGACCGCTCGCGCCGAATCGCGCTGTCCGGTAGCCTCATCAAGCCAACGCCGCTTCGCGGCTCGATCCAGGTGTCAGTTGTGCTTGTGAGCGATCCGCTACTCGTAATTCTGGAAAATGCACTAGCGGACACGGCTGGTGTTTACGTCAATAAGGGCGYCGACCAAGAACGCTACTTCGTCGATCTGGCCTCCGATATACGGTCGCACACATGCTCCCCGTTTCCGCTTAGCGCCACGGTTACTTCTCCCGGCTTTCCCGATGCCGCCGAAGGCAGCAGCATTTCCGGGCACTGTGTTGCTCACCATGCTGGCTACTGGCTCGTGTATCAGCCGCAGCGAGAACGATTCCTTTGCTTCTGGGGCACTGATCAGAGCAACCTTGGCGCGCCTGGCGTGTTCGGCAGTCCGCTCTACTGTTGGTCGGCGTAGAGCTCCCAGCGCGCTCGGTCTATTTCGTAAGCGAATGTCCGCTTCTGGCCGAAAGCGGTCATTGGGAGTGACTGTTGGTCACCGGGTGAAAGACCGGCGCTCGGATGTCCGCTTTCGACCCAAAGCGGACATTCGGATTTGCAACGACCGCATCTTGGTTTTGGCTTGCCCGCGCCGTTGTCATCTCGCGCCGTTGTCATCTATCGATGACCTGGTGGGACAGGCCGATGCATGATCAAAGTCAGTCGAGCGATCCGTTTGAGACCGGGCGCGGCAGGGTCGCGAATTGGTCGAGGTACACGCTCTCTGATATTCCCACTGGCGCGTAAAGGCGCGCGCCCCAATCAACTCCCATTGGGGCCGGGCGCAGCCCGTACACCGCGACGTGTCCGGTCGGTAGGTGATGCTCGAACAGCTCCTGCACCTCCTTCATCCAGCGGCATTCCGCATGGATCGGGCCACCAACGAACTGGACGAGAACGACTGCCTCTTGGCTCATTGGTCCCCCGGATGAGCCGAGTCTAGCGACCGGGCGCAACACAAGCGATACCCGCGCTGCGACGTTCCGCCTAGCGGCGGCCCTAAATCGTCTACCAGCATGGCCCGCGCCTTAAAATGGCAACTCCCCCAATCCCTACGAAAATGATGCAGCGACGGATCGAGGTCCATCAGGAAGCCCACCGGATCGAGGTGAGCTATCAGGGGCCGGTCACCTTTCGCGACAGGATCGGCACGTTCGACGTGCTCGCCCCGCTGGTAATTGAGGGCGCGATCACCCGCGTTCTGATTGATTACACGCAGGCGTGGGTGGACTCCCCTTCGGTGGAGGCTTTCGAGCAACTGGAAGCGCGGATGCGAAGTGAATCAAGCATGCGCGGGTTGAAGATCGCGCTAGTTAATCCGCCGGATTTCCACGCCGCGCCCACCGAGGGAATTGCCACCATCATTGGATTCAAGGTGCGCCGATTCAAAGATCGCGCTGCCGCGATCGCCTGGCTCAGTCGCGGCCACGACGCCTCTTAAAAACGATGCGCTCCAACAGGGGCCCTTCTCGAAGGGTTACGACGAGTGGACATCCGACGGCTTGACCCCGAGCCTTGCGTCTGAACTCGCCTGCGACAGGAGCTTCCCACCCCGAGCTATGCCACTTGCGGAGTTTGCGCAATCATAGATTGGCGTGGCTCTGCGGCGGTACTCAGGTGGACCAGTCTGAAACGTCGCCGCTAAACAACTCAACGCTTGAGGCTAGTCGTTTAATGGAACGCAGGTTCTGCAGTTTCACGCGGGCGGTTATCGTCATCACCCATTCGCCGTTCGGACCAGGCTCGATAAACCCCATTTCTTGAAGTTCAACCGCCGCCCTATCGCTAGGCGTTACACCGCTTTCGAGCGCATCGAGAAGAAGCAAGAATTGACTGTCACGATCAGAATTCATTTCCACAACCGCGGGCCTCTTAATCGATCCTATTATGGGATCATCATTAAGCTTAACGACCCTTCACGCCCAGCAATGGGACGCGGGTCGCGTCGCATTTGTGGCAACTACAAATTTTTTTTTCGGCCTGGATTGGCAGCTTGTCTCGGCCTGCCTGCCCGACCCGGAACGGCACCGAATGACCGCTGGCCGAAAGCGGACACCTAGGCACACCTTTGACACATCTGTCCCTGCGTCGCCTCAGAACGTAGGCACAGCGCGGCTTTCAGAAGTCCGGCGCGGAACTTTTCAAGGCACAGTCAAAGTTGGCGAGTTCTTAATTCAATCAGCCACTTGCGGCGCTTGCCACCTATTCAAGCCGTAGTTGAGTCGTCCTCTAGGGCAGTTGAGCGAGGCCACGGATGTCCGCTATCGGCCAGAAGCGGACATCCCGTCTATTCGGCAGGGTCGAGCTGCACGCCTTCATTGGTGTTCGCACCAGTTGGCTGCGGTCAGCCCCTACCGCACTGCGGTATCGATAACGCTTTCAGCAACGATATACCGCGACGGGACTTCATTCTTTCTCCACCGATAGACCCCGTACAGATCTATGGTGACGTTGCTCGCTCTTGGCCCTGGATAGCCTTCCCAAACGAGGTTCATCATCTTCTCTATCTCGGGCGCGCCCTCTAGGTTGCTTGGCACGTCCAGTACGACAACCGCGTCTTTGCAATTGTCGTCATAAAGCAAGATAACCGAATGGGCAGAAGGCCTAACCATGGATTTTAGGTGAACTCGACTGCCTGCGAACTTTTCCGGGTTTGCCACCAGCTGGCATACGCTCGTATGAACCAACGCATTTTCCGTGTTCGACGTAGGCGAGCTTGCGCAGCCAGTAAACAGCGAACCGAGAACGCTCGCGAGTCCAAGCAACGCCATGTCCATCAACCGTTTCATCGCGCCCCCYTTGATACGGCGTCACGGTATGCGGACGCGGTCCGGCCAACAAGCCCTTCGAATGCCTGCACCTCGAATAAGGATCGAATGTCCGCTTTGGGTCGAAAGCGGTCACCCAAGCTCGATGTCCGCTTTCGGCCAAAAGCGGACATTGGCTTCCCGGGTCTCACTCGCCATCAGTGTTCCAACCAGCTCGCCCACGGCACATCGCTGGGGTGAAGCGCGATGCCATCAAGAACGAGCGCTCGCAACGGAGCTGCTTCCTCCGAGGCAAGAACGCGCCCGTCGATCACGATGTCGACTGGCCCGAAAAGCATGAACTGCCCTGCTGTTGCCGGGCGGAAACGCTGCATCAAAACAATCGGCTCGTCCATGCCGTGAGTCCAGGCGGAAACGATAAGCACGTCCGCGTTTATGGTGCCGCCAGGCTCGGACCACAAACCCTCGCGACCGAAGCCCCAGTCGTCGATGTGTTCTTTGAACTCCGCAAGGCTGGCTTTACCGTTTTCGATAGCCTCTGCTTGCGACTCGGCCTCAAAGGGGACCAGTTCCCGATTGTCGTCCTTCGTGACAATCGCGAACGGGCAGACAAGTTCACCTTCGCCCAGATCGGACGCAATCAACGCGGCGTGCGCCAACACCATGCCGCCGAAGCGAACTGATCTATCGATCGGCGAACGTAAGGTGCGTTCAACGTGCATTGGACGGTGGGGCCCCCGATTCCTGAGGCCGAGATGATAGACCGGACCAAATGTCCGCTATGGGTCGAAAGCGGTCATTCGAGGTCAGGGCTTATCCCGTAGTTCTTCCGGAAGCGGTGGACGAACGTGCGGAAGGTCTTCTTCCCGAGAAGCTCCGAACGCCATGTAGTTGGCGCGACCCTGGGTGAGGCTGAGGTCGCCATTGGGGCCACCCCGCATGACGTCGGCGTCGAAATCGTCTTGGCCGTCGTCCTCCCAGTAGCAGACAGCGCAGACTTGGAATGTTCCGCGCTCACGCAGCGTCTTGTAGGCGCAACATGGGCAGCGAAGTGGAAGTTGATTTTCAAGACACATGCATGGTTCCCGGTGGATGAGCGGTGCCCGCATGTCCGCTTTCGGCCATAAGCGGTCATTCGTTACCGGCTGCGGCGAGAGCAAGCAGCTCATTGATTGCGGCCATCGAGAATGCCTTGGTGTACACAAGCTCTCTGCGCCCGCCTTTGATCTGCACGTAGACGCCAATTGGAATTCCTGAAATGGGCGCCACACGCGACGGGAAAATCGCGCCGATGTCGCTATACGGCACGCCCCAGGCCCGGCGCCACGAGCGATACGCGATGCCGGACGACGAGAAGGTCAGCCGATAGCGAGAAAGCCAAAGAAACGCTGTTGCCATGGCCGCGAGGCAAAACACAACGGGCATCACCATGCCTTTGGCCTGAAACTCCACCCAACCGAACTTCGCGAGCACAGCGGCAGCCGGCACGAGCGGAATGCCGAGCAGCGTTAGCCAAAGCGCGTAGCTTCCGAAGTCGGCGCGATAGACGCGGTCAGTTTCCATCCGACGAGATTATCCGACACGACGCCAGCCGCGGTGGTCGAACTGCGGGCCGCGCGCCCCAATGTCCGCTTTGGGTCGAAAGCGGACATTCGGCCACCTGGCCCGCCCGGGGCTACAGCCGGTCACGTAGTGACCACTATTGACCCAAACGGACATTCCGATCCCCGCTGATACGATGCAGGCAATCTGCGATTGGGCGCAGGTTGGCCTATTCGATACCAGTGAAGGAACGCGTATGAACCTGCAGGATTTCCTGAAACGAGCGTTGGTCGAGATCGTCAACGGCGTGGCTGACGCAAGTGAAGCCGCGCACGAGAGCGGGGCGAGCTTGGGGTCGTTCAAGTTTTATGGGCGGACCGACTTAGTGGGGAGAATCACCGACAGCCGAGGGCGCCCTGTCGCCCACGTTGAGTTCGACATCGTCTTGGCCGACGGAACGGCCACTGACACGAAAGGTGGCATCGGCGTCTACTTGGGCGCCGTGGGTCTGGGCTCGCAGGGCGCTTCTCATGGGGAGTCTTCGACGCATTCTCGGGTGAAGTTCTCGGTCCCAATCATCTTTCCTCCCGCGAAGGGGACCGATAGCGACGGAACTTTTTCCTGAGGCAGCGGGGCTAAGTCGTGGCCAAAAAACGCGTTCGAGTGAATGTCGCGGGGCGAAAAATAGCTCTGACTCCCGATCAGGCTGCCAGGATCAATTCGAGAGTTGCCGAGTTTGCGCGACTTGAGCGATCGATCCATGGTCTCTTCAGCGAGCGATGGATTCCAAAGTATCTCAGGCGAAGCGGGCTACCCATTAGCTGGTCCTGGGCGCACGAGCTTAGCGTCCCCGAGCTTGTCTATTTTCTTTCGCAACTAACCGATTCTGCGGAACTGCTGGTAAAGGCTGCGGGCGAGAACAGATACGAAGACCTGCTAAACGGCTTGGATAGCATAGAGGCAGACGAAAGCAACTTGCGATGCAAACGGCGAAAGGTCGTTGTTGTAGTCGCGCTGCTGATTGCGCTCTCTTACTCTTGTCGATCCATCGGCCTCTATTCCCTGTCAATTCCAGAGCTTGTGAGCAAGGGATTGGATGGTGATGCGGTTGCGCTTCGGCACGCAGCCTCAGTTGATCCAAGCGTAATAACAATGCCGTCCGTTGCGTCACACCTGGCCAAACTCCAACTCGGAGGAGATAGGAGAGCATTGGCGTTGGTCTTGCGTGCTGCGGTAAAAGGTCCGAGTAAGCAACTGCAGCCAAGCTGGCAGTTGCGCTACATGGAGCGCGTTTTTAGAGAAGGCGGGACGGTCGAATCGTACGGACGGGACGCAGTATTCCGCTTGGTCACTGAGCGCCTAAGACTTTACGACTCGCGTGGCGCCGACCCGTTCAAGGGACTCTTTACTGCATTTGAGCGATGGGAAGAAAGCGCAACCACATAGTTTTGCTATTCCGTGTGGTTTGGCCCAGGAAAACCAAGGCATAGCTTCCATGTTGCTCCAATTCCGGAGCGACTAGGAAGAATGCGATGAACGGGGAATTCGAGTGCCGCCATGCGGCGGACGACGGCCAGAAGGCCGCGGGAGCGGCCTTGGCCGGAGCCGCAGCGGGTGCGCCACCCAGTATCACAGCACCCGCAAACTGCATCAGACCGCTCCGGCATGGGGTGGACAGCTTGTATCTGTCCTTTCCCGGATCAGTCGACCCAGAGCTTGCAGTCTGGTTACAGCAGTGCAAGGACCGCGCTCAATCGGCAAACGAGCATGTCGCTTCACTTGCCGGGATTAGCCTTCAAGATCACCAGTTCTTGGTGATGCCGCGCGGCCGGGGGAGGTTCGCCTTCGTGCTGGAAGACAACTGGTTCTCTATCCAACTGTCCAATGCATCAGCGGGAGTCTTGCCGTTGGCGTTGGTGCAAATCCGAAGTGAGTATTTGACCGCCGTTGGACCCGAAGAAGCAGTGCGCGCAATTACAGCGCTGGTTGAAAAGATGGGGCAGTTGAGCGGTCCGCCGAAGATCAGCCGCATCGATCTCTTCGCGGACTTCTGTGCTGACTATGACCTGGCATCACTTCCCGGGCACCACTGGGTGAAGCGCTGCAAGACGCGGGCGATCCACGAAGAAGGCGATGCGCGAACCGGCGTAACGTTTGGCCCCGGCAATGAAGTCAGTGCACGTCTTTACAATAAAACGCGCGAGATTCAGAAGTCCGGAAAGGACTACATGCGACCGTTGTGGGCAATGGAGGGTTGGAACGGGCAGGAGGATGTCTGGCGCATGGAGTTCCAGATTCGCCGCGAAGGCTTACCGGAGCCGATGCTGGGACCAGCCAGTGAAGCGCTGGCCATGTGCGGCAATTTGTGGGGCTATCTTTGCGCGGAGTGGTTAAGGCTTGCGATTCCTTCGGAATCAGACGACACCCGCAGCCGGTGGCAGACCCATCCGGTGTGGGAAGACTTGACTCGCTTGTGGGATATCGACCCGGAAGCGCCGCCGATGACTCGGGTACCCAAGCGCCGTCTCCCTTCTGATGACCGCCTTTTTCGACACGGAATTTCGGGCCTGTCGGGCTACATGGCGCGCGAAGGCATCACCGACTTCGATCATGGATTCGGGGAGTTCCTGCACGCGATGGAGGCGTACTGGAGCGACCCGCAGCGCCAATTCCCGGAAGGATTGCAGGACTACATCCGCCGCAAAACGAAGGCCAAGGCGCGTCGTTACAACGTGCGCTTGGACGACCGATGAGCGGGGGTGTGCCATGCGCTCATTCGACCTGGAGGAAGCCGCGCGCTTCCTCCGCATGTCGCCCGCCGTCCTGCGCCAGCATGCCCGCCAAGGCCGACTTAAAGCGGCCAAGCCGGGCAAGCGCTGGGTATTCCTCGAAGACGACCTTGCCGCGTATCTCGGCCAGCTTTACGCTGGCCGCAGGCAAGCGCCGCTAAGTGGCTCCAACCGGGAGAAATCCTCATGGGGCTATACAGACGCGGTGATGTCTGGTGGGTCCGAATCACCGCACCAGACGGCACGCGAGTACGCAGTTCTACTGGGACTGACAACGAAGCCCACGCGCAGGAGTACCACGACCGGCTCAAGGTCCGGTTGTGGGAAGAGCAAAGGCTAGGAGTCAAACCCGAGCGAAGTTGGCAGGACGCGGCCGTGCGATGGGTGAAGGAAACACGCGACAAGCGAACGCATGGAAAGGATGTGGCGAAGTTGCGGTATTTGCATCGCTTCTTGGGTCACTTGCAATTGTCGCAAGTGACTCGGGATGTGGTCGATGCAATCGCGGAGCGAAAGACGCGCGAGTCGAGTCCGAGCAATGCGAACCGCTACCTGGCACTCATCCGGGCGATCCTGAGGCGCGCACGGGACGAATGGAATTGGTTGGACACCATTCCGAAAGTCCGGCTGTACCGGGAACCGAAGGGGCGCATTCGCTTCTTGTCCCCGGAGGAGGCACAGCGGCTCCTTGCGGAGTTGCCGGCCCACCTTCGGGACATGGCGCAGTTCGCACTCGCAACGGGCCTGAGACAGCGCAACGTGTCCTTCCTGCGGTGGGAGCAGGTGGACATGGCCCGCCGTGTTGCATGGATCCATCCAGACGAAGCCAAGGCCGGACGGGCCATTGGCGTCCCACTCAACGAGTCCGCCGTCGAGGTTCTGCGGCGGCGACTCGGGCAGGACAACGCGCACGTCTTCACCTATGAAGGGAAGCCCGTGGCGCGATGTTCGACCAAAGCGTGGAAAGCGGCGCTGGCACGGGCCGGGATCGAACGGACGTTTCGCTGGCACGATTTGCGCCACACCTGGGCGTCGTGGCATGTCCAAAGCGGAACGCCGTTGCAGGAACTGATGGAGCTAGGCAGTTGGGCTAGCTACGAGATGGTCCTGCGGTACGCGCACCTGGCGGCGGATCACCTGCGCGGCGCCGCGTGCCGGATCGATGACACGTTTTTGGCACAAACGAAAAGCCCGCAACGAGTGCGGGCTGCGTAAAACCTTGAAATCGCTGGTGGCCGGGGAGGGAATCGAACCCCCGACACGGGGATTTTCAATCCCCTGCTCTACCAACTGAGCTACCCGGCCAGCGAGCCGCGCATGTTACGGAAAGGGCGGGGGCAGGGCAAGCCGGATGGCCGCTGAATAGCGTGCGGGCGGGGTTGAACCGCGCAGGTTCGTCGGGAGCAAGATGGATCGGGCGACCCTGCAATGGGGCCGCGATACCGGAGGTTCGAAGATGAAAGGCCAGGTGCTTTCCGCGATCGCGGCGGTCTCCGCGACCTTGGCGCTCGCCGCGTGTTCGTCGGGCATGACGCGCGCCGAACGTCTGTCCCTCTACCAGGACAATGCCGGCGAGCCGGTGGCGAAGATCAATTACTTCTCGCCGCAGGGTTGGGAGGAAGTCGACGGCAACCACATCGTCGTGACCATGCGCCCGAAGGAAACCTACCTCATGACCCTCAGCGGCCCGTGCCTGGATTACGACAACGGTGCCGGGGCGATGGTCATCACCACGCAAACCGGTTCGTGGGTGCAGGCGAAGTTCGATCGCGTGGCGTTCAGCGGTTCTCCCATGCATTGCCGCATCGAAGAGATTCGTCCGCTCAACATCGAAGGGGTGCAGGCGCAGCGCAAGGCGATGGCGATCTGAGGGATCAGGCGTCGGGCGCGACGTAGCCCGCGGGTTTCTCGGCGCCCTCGCCGAAGAGGAACTTCTGCATTTCGACCTCGAGCATCGCGCGATGCTTGGGGTCGAGCGGGGACAGGCGGTTCTCGTTGATCAGCATGGTCTGGTGCGCGAGCCAGCGTTGCCATGCCGGCTTGCCCACGTGTTCGAACACGCGCTTGCCCACCGGGCCGGGCCAGGGAATGAAATCGAGGCCGTCGGTTTCGATCTGGTCGACGACGCAGAACACGGTGCGTGGCATTTCAGGTTTCCAGTAGTTTGCGGACCGGCGCGGGCAGGCCGAGCGTGCCCAGCGACGCGCGCGGGATCCAGCGCAGGTCGCCATTATCGCTCGCCGCGCGCAGGGGCTGCGTGTCCCGCCACCGCAGCGGCTGGATGTGCAGGCGGTAATGCGTGAAGCCATGCGCGACGGGCGCCAGGGTTTCGGAGGTTTCGAACTCGGCGGCGATGTGGTCGGCGAACCAGGCGCGCGCGGCATCGCGATCGGCGTATTCGGGGAAAGACCACAGCGAGCCCCAGATGCCGGTGGCAGGGCGGCGCTGCAGCAGCACGCGGCCTTGCGCATCTTCGATCCACAACATCAGCGCGCTGCGTTCGGGCAGCGGCTTGCCGGGTTTCGGCGTGGGCAGCTCGGCCGTGCGGCCTTCGCGCAAGGCCACGCAGGTACTTTGCATCGGGCATAGCACGCATGCCGGATCCGCGCGCGTGCAGAGTGTGGCGCCGAGGTCCATTTGCGCCTGCGTGTAGTCGGCCATGCGCGCGTCGGGCAATTGCGCTTCGGCGATCGCCCACAATTGTTTTTCGACTGCGGGCAGGCCGGGATAGCCTTCGATGCCGTGCACGCGCGACAACACGCGTTTGACGTTGCCGTCGAGAATCGGAAAGCGATCGCCCCACGCTTGCGACAGGATCGCGCCAGCGGTGCTGCGACCGATGCCGGGCAGGGCGATCAGTGCGTCGAGATCGCGCGGCAGATCGCCTTCATGTCGATCGACGCAGGCTTGTGCGGCCGCATGCAGGTTGCGCGCGCGTGCGTAGTAGCCCAGGCCTGCCCACAGGGCGATGACCTCGTCGAGCGGCGCCGCCGCGAGTGCGGGCACATCAGGCAAGGCCGCGATGAAACGCTCGAAGTACGGAATCACGACGCGCACCTGCGTCTGCTGCAGCATCACTTCCGACAACCACACCCGATACGGCGTTCGCGGATGCTGCCAGGGCAGGTCGTGTCGACCGGAAACATCGAACCACGCAAGCAGTCGGTCGGCGAAGGATTCGGCCTGGATCATGGCGCCACGGTGTCGAGCGCGGGATCGTGCATGCGCATGTCGACGCCTTCCAGGATTGCGCCGCCGATATCGAGCGTCGGCGTGGTGAGGCGGCCGCTCAACGGTGGCAGCGGCGAACCCGGCGCTGCATCGATCCAGTCGAGGACGGCGGGCAAGGCAAAGCGTGCATCGAAGCGCGTTTCGTCGCGCGCCAGTTGCAGGCGTGCGATCGACGAGAAATCGAAAGGCCCCGCGTAATCGAGCACGACCGGCAAGGGTGCATTCGATTGTCCGATCGGCGGCGGCAATGCGGGCCATGCGTCCGGCCACGTCGCCAACTTGCCGCCCAGATGCAGCATCGCCTTGTCGGTGTACGCAAAGGCCACGCGTCCATCGAGATTCGGAACGACGCCCTTGCCGCGTAACGCGATACCCGCCGGCGACAGCGAAACCGCGCCGCCTCCGATGCGCAGCGGCCCGTTGAGCGCGAACGCAAACGGCAGGTCGAGGTCCTTCTGCGTGTAGCGCGCGACGATGGACGCACGCAGCGGTGCGATGCGAACGCCGTGGTCGTCCACATGCAACGGGCCCGACACGCGCAAGGTCGCAGGCATGCGGCGGCCGGGTTGCTCCAGCGTGAGCGTGCCGTGCGCACCGAGGCCGGCGTCGTTCGCGGGCTTGCGCAACGAAAGCGCGAGCGCGAACGGCACGCGCGTCTGCGCGGCGACGTATCGGCCCGACACATCGGCGTCGACCGGCGTATCCGGCATCACGCGCGGCACGTCGAGCGCGATCGCATCGACCGACCATCCCGCACCCAGCACGCGCCCATCGCGCACGCGCAGGCCATCGGACAAGGTCGGCGTCTGCTGTTCGCTCGGCGGGCGCGAGGCGAGCCACGCCTGCAGCATCGGCAGGTCGAGCACGGGGGCGTCGAGTTCGACGCGTTTGATCGCCAGGTCCGCGCCGCGCGAGCGCACGGTCGACCACGGCACGGACACGTCGATGCGCGCGGCGCGCAACAACGGACGCGGCGCACCGGGCGCGCGCGCCTGCACATCGCGCAACACCAGGCGCGGACCACCGGCCAACCGATATTCGGAGGTGCCGCGCGCCGTGATTTCGAGCCCCAGCGTCGCGCTCAATTGCGAAACGACGAAGGACGCAACGCGTTGCGGCCGCGAAGCCCACCACGCGACGAGCGCGAGCAGCAGCGCCACCGCCGCGCAGGCCAGCAGCCAGCGGCGCGCGCGCGTCATCAGGTGCCGAGCGATTCCGGGAGCAGGGCGTCGACGAAGGCTTCCGCATCGAACACGCGCAGATCCTCCGGACGCTCGCCGATGCCCGCGTAGCGGATCGGAATGCCGAACTCGCGCGCGAGCGCGAACACCACGCCGCCCTTCGCGGTGCCATCGAGCTTGGTCACGACCAGACCGGTGACGGTCACCGCCTGGTTGAACTGGCGCAGTTGCGAGAGCGCGTTCTGGCCCGTCGTGCCGTCGATCACCATCAGCACTTCATGCGGCGCGGACGCATCGACCTTCGCGATCACGCGGCGGATCTTGCCCAGTTCGGCCATCAGGCCTTGCTGCGTGTGCAGGCGGCCGGCGGTATCGGCGATGAGGACATCGACCCCGCGCGCCTTCGCCGCATTCAAGGCATCGAACGCGACCGAGGCCGCATCCGCATTCTGCCCCTGCGAGACGACGGGCACGTCGTTGCGATCGCCCCAGGCCTGCAATTGCGCGACGGCGGCGGCGCGGAACGTGTCGCCCGCGGCGAGCATCAGGCTGCGGCCTTCATCCTTGAAGCGACGCGCGAGCTTGCCGATCGTCGTGGTCTTGCCCACGCCGTTGACGCCGACGGTGAGCAGCACGAAGGGCTTGGCGCGCGGATCGATCACCAGCGGCTGCGCGACGGGCGCGAGCATCGCGATCAACTCCATGCGCAGCGAATGCAGCAAGGCCCGGGCATCGGCGAATTCGCGGCGCTTCATGCGCTGGCGCAAACCTTCGAGCAGTTGCGTCGTCGCCGCCACGCCGACGTCGGCGGTGAGCAAGGCGGTTTCGATCTCGTCGAGCAGGTCGTCGTCGAGCTTGGGATTGCGCGAGAACAGGCCGCCGAGGCTCTTCGCGAACCCGCTGCCGCGCAGGCGTTCGCGCCAACCGGGCTTGCCGGCGGAGGCGGCCGGGGCGCGATCGACGAAGGGCGGCTCGACGACCGGTTCGAAGTTGCGGTCGATTTCCACGGGCGCAACGTCGGGCTCGCCGGCGGCCGGCGCGACCTCGGACGGCGCGTCGGGGCGCGGTGCGTCGGTCGGAAGGTCGGTCGAAGGCGGCGCGCCGTCGTCGGATTTCTTGCGTCGGAACCAGCGCATGCGGCCGCGGCATTCGATGTTGGACAATGGCCGGCATGGTAGCACCCACCCCCGGAACGCCCCGATGACGCGCCGTGACCCTTCCGCCGGCCAGGTCCGCATCATCGGCGGCCGCTGGCGCGGCACGAAACTGCGCGTGCCCGATCGCCCGGGCCTGCGCCCGAGTTCGGATCGCGTGCGCGAAACGCTGTTCAACTGGTTGATGCCGATCTTGCCGGGTGCGCAGGTGCTCGATCTGTTCGCCGGCACCGGCGCGCTCGGATTCGAAGCGCTCTCGCGCGGTGCGGCAAGCGCGGTCCTGGTCGAACACGATCGCGAGGCGGCGGCGTGCCTGCGCGAGGCGGCCGCGCGTTTGCAGGGCGGCGACGCGGCGGAAATCGTGCAGGCCGATGCGATGGCCTGGCTGCATGCGCAGCCCGAAGGCTGTTTCGACCTGGCCTTCGTGGACCCGCCCTTCGACGCGAACCTGTGGGGCGGCGTGCTGCCGGTGCTGGTCCCGCGCTTGCGCGCCGGCGGCTGGTTGTACGTGGAGGCCCCCGCGGCCGACGACGCGCCGCCGCCGGAGGGCTGGCGCCTGCACCGCGAGGGCCGGACGCGCGAGGTGCGCTATGCGCTCTACCGGCGGGTTACACTCGCCGGCGACTCCTGAGCCGAAACCGCGCACGCAATGCCCGTGGCCTCCCGCATCGCGGTTTATCCCGGCACGTTCGATCCGATCACGAACGGGCACGTGGACCTCGTCGACCGCGCAGCGCCGCTGTTCGAGCGCCTGATCGTCGGCGTCGCGCACAGCCCGGGCAAGGGTCCGGCGTTGCCGCTGGACCTGCGCGTGGACCTGGCCAGGCAGGCGCTGTCGCGCCACCCGAACGTGGAGGTGCGCGGCTTTTCCGGCCTGCTCGCGCACTTCGTCACCGAACTGGGCGCCGGCGTGCTGCTGCGCGGCCTGCGCGCGGTGTCGGATTTCGAATACGAGTTCCAGTTGGCGAGCATGAACCGGCACCTGATCCCGGGTGTCGAAACGCTCTTCCTCACGCCCGCCGAGCAATACGGTTTCATTTCTTCGTCGCTGGTACGCGAGATCTCCCGCCTCGGCGGCGATGTCTCGGGGTTCGTGCCGGCGGCGGTCGCCGCCGCGCTGCAAGCCGAATGGCAGCGCACTTCCGTCTGATCGACTGTTTAGTTCCGGGGGGTTCCACCATGCAACACAAGCTGCTCACGATGTCCCGCACCGCGCTGCTCGCGCTGCTCGCTGTCGTCGCCCTGGCGGCGTGCAAGAAGGAAGAAGCCCCGAAGGCCGTGGCCGCCGCGGTGGCCGTGCCCACCAACGGCGATCCGAACGCCTGGCAGGCCTACGCCAGCGACGTGGTCAAGAAGAACATGGACGGCGTCACCAGCGCGCCCTTCGTCTACTTCCTGCCGCAGGAAACCGATCCGGACTTCCAGGCGCAGTACGACGCGCAGATGGACAAGGTGAAGAGCGATCTCACCCGCGGCATCCTGGAAGGCAACATGCTCGCCTTCGTCTCGCCGGCCTCGGCGAAGATGGGCGACCTGGTCATCGCGGCGTTCACCGACGTGCCGGCCGATTCGATGAAGGGCGTCAAGGTGCTCTTCATCGGCCAGTCCGCCGACAACGCCCGCGTGCAGCCGGTGGTGACCAAGTCGGGCGCCAAGTACGTGTTCGTCGAAGCGAAATAAGGTATTTCCGGCGCGTGGCCGCACGTCGGCCACGCGCACCGGTCCCAACCCATGTCCCTCAAGATCAACGAGCTCTGCGTCAACTGCGACGTCTGCGAGCCGGTCTGCCCCAACAAGGCGATCTCCCAGGGCGAAACGATCTACGTGATCGATCCGGCGCGCTGCACCGAATGCGTCGGCCACTACGACGAACCGCAATGCGTGGTCGTCTGTCCGGTGGAATGCATCGATCCGGATGCCGCGCATCCCGAATCCAACGAGCAACTGCTCGCCAAGCTCCTGCGCCTGCAGCAGGAAGACGGCACCACGGAGCCTCCTGCATGACACCAGCGTTGCGCCCGGTCATCCGGCACGCCTTCACCTTCTGCGCGACGCTCTTGTTGTGCGCGACCTTCACCGCCGCGGCCGCCGAGGCAGGCGCCGCGCGCCCGCAACATCCGCCCGGCGCCGTCGTCGCCAGCGCACAGGCGCTCGCCACCGACGCGGGCCTCGAAGCGATCCGCAACGGCGGCAACGCCTTCGACGCCGCGGTCGCCACGTCCGCCGTGCTTTCGGTGGTCGAACCGATTTCCTCCGGCATCGGCGGCGGCGGGTTCTTCCTGCTGCACGATGCGAAGACCAATCGCGATGTGTTCGTCGATGCGCGCGAAACCGCGCCCGAATCGGCGACGCCCGAGGCCTACCTCGACAAGCAGGGCGAGCTCGACGTCGACCGCGCCGAGAACGGCCCGTGGTCGGCCGGCATCCCGGGTTTGCCCGCGGCGCTGGTGCATATCGCGTCGAAGTACGGCCGGCTTCCCCTGCGCACCACGCTCGCGCCGGCGATCCGCCTGGCGCGCGAAGGGTTCGAGGTCTATCCGCGCCTCGAACGCGGTTACGGCAGCCGYCGCGAAGTGATGGAGCGTTACGCCGGCACGCGCGCGGTGTTCCTCGCCGACGGTACGCCACCCAAGGCGGGGGAAATCCTCAAGCAGCCCGACCTGGCGCACACGCTCGAATTGCTCGCCGAAAAAGGCCGCGACGGTTTCTACAAAGGCGAAGTCGCCGAAAAATTGTTGAAGGGCGTCGCCGAAGAAGGCGGCAAGTGGACCGCCGCGGAACTTGCGAGCTACCACGTGCGCGAACGCGAGCCGCTGCGGTTCAAGTATCGCGGTTGGGATGTCGTCACCGCACCGCCGCCGTCGTCGGGTGGCGTCGCGCTTGCGCAGATGCTGCAGATCCTCGAAGGCTGGGACCTGGCCAAGCTCGATGAAGCGCATCGCGTCCACGTCACCGTCGAAGCGATGCGCCGCGCATTCCGCGATCGCACGATCTACCTGGGCGATCCCGATTTCGTGACCGTGCCGATGGCGCGCCTGATGGATCGCAACTATGCCGCGGGCCTGCGGGCCTCGATCCATCCGGACAAGGCGACGCCGAGCGCGTTGATCTCCGGACAGCCGGCACCGCTGGAAGACGACGAGACCACGCACTTCGCGATCATCGACGCCGAAGGCAACCGCGTGAGCACGACGCAGACCGTCAACCTGTTGTACGGCTCGGGCATGATCGCGCCGGGCACGGGCGTGTTGCTCAACGACGAAATGGACGATTTCGCGCTGCGCCCGGGCACGCCGAACGCATTCGGCGTGATGGGCTTCGAAGCCAACGCGCCGAAGGCCGGCAAGCGCATGCTCAGCTCGATGACGCCGACGTTCCTGGACAACGGCGACAAGGCCATCGCCATCGGCGCACCCGGCGGCAGCCGCATCATCACCGAAGTGCTGCTCGGCATCCTCGGTTACGACGCGGCCCTCTCGCCGCAACAAGTCGCCGCGCTTCCGCGCTTCCACCACCAGTGGATGCCGGACGTGATCTCCGCGGAGAAGGGTGCGTTGTCGCCGGAAGCGGTGAAGGCACTCGAAGCGATGGGCCATACCGTCAACGCCGCCGAACCGACCTGGGGCAACCTGCAGACGGTGCAGTGGGATCGCCGCACGAATACGTTGTCGGGCGGAAGCGACCCGCGCAATCCCGTCGGCAAGGCCGAGGTGCAGCTGAGCGGCACGAAGGGCAAATGAGCGAACAACCGCCGAAGAAGCCGACGCTGCACCACGTGCCCGCGATCCTCACGGGCGCGGCGGCGCTGATCGCGTCGCTGACCGCGGTGTACGTCAACGTGCGCGGCGATCGCAATCCGCCGCAAGCGCCCGCGGCCGCCGTCGCGTCCGCGACGCCGCGTGCCGAAGCGCAAGCAACCCCGGCGCGCGAAACACCGAAGCCCGTCGATCGCTACACGGTCGCGGTCGACCGCATCGCCGTCGAACACGATGGCTCGCCGGGCACCACCGATTGGCGCTTCACGGTGGAAGCGGACGACGATGCGTTGTTCGCCTTCCAGCAGGACGACCTGGACGACACCGGCGGCCGCAACGTCGCGGTGCCGAAGGACGCCTCGGGCGTGCTGCGGCTGGAAGGCCGCCCCGGTGCGCGCATCGTCATCAAGGGCTGGCGCGGGCGCCTGTTCGGCCTGGGAAGGGCGCCGGATGCGATGGGCGAGGGCCGCCTGTCGGCCGGCGGCGCGATCGGCGCGATCGAAGTGGCGGCGAGCGAACCGCAAGGCGGCGCGTTCGTCTTCCATTTGTCCGCCGATCCGGTGCGCTAGCGGTTCGTTAACCACGCCTGCGCTTACAATCGGCCGCATGAAGCTCTGGTCGATCCTCGGCAACTCGCAGAAGCTCGATGGCGGCGCGATGTTCGGCAACGCGCCGCGCGCGTTGTGGTCGCGCTGGTCGTCGCCCGACGAAGCCAATCGCATCGCATTGGCCTGCCGCGCGCTGCTCGCCAGCCCGCTCAACGGCAAGACGGTGTTGTTCGAAACCGGCATCGGTGCGTTCTTCGATCCGAAGATGCGCGAGCGCTACGGCGTCGTCGAAGAGCGCCACGTGTTGCTCGAGTCCCTGCATGCGGCGGGCTTCGAACACGAGGACGTCGATGTCGTCGTGCTCTCGCACCTGCATTTCGACCACGCCGGCGGCCTGCTCGCGCCCTGGGCCGAGGGCCGCGCGCCGGAACTGTTGTTCCCCAATGCGACCTACGTCGTCAGCAAGGAATGTTGGGAACGCGCGAACCATCCGCACGCGCGCGACCGCGCTTCCTTCATTCCCGAGTTGCAGGGGCTGCTGGAAAGAAGCGGACGCCTGGAACTGGTCGCGGGCGCGCACACGCCGGCGCTCGGCAAGAGCGTGCGTTTCCATTACAGCGACGGGCACACGCCCGGTTTGATGCTGTCGGAAATCATCGGCCCGGATGCGAGCAACGGTGAAGCGCACGGCGGTGTCGTGTTCTGCGCCGACCTCATTCCCGGACGGCCGTGGGTGCACGTGCCGATCACGATGGGCTACGACCGCAACGCCGAGTTGCTGATCGACGAGAAGCGCGAATTTCTGGAAGACAAGCTCGCGCGCAACGTGCATCTGTTCTTCACCCACGATCCGGAGTGCGCGCTCGCGCAGGTCGTGCGCGACGCCACGGGCCGCTTCGGCACGACGCACGAAGTGGCCGAACTGCACGCGCGGGCCCTGGCCGCATGAGCCCCGCGCTGCGGGGGATCCTGGCGCTGCTGATGTTGCTGGCGGCGGGTTTCGTGCACGCGCAGGAAGGCGATCCGGTGTCCGATGAAGTGGTGCGCGACCGCGAGTTCGGTGTCAGCGCGCGGCACTTCGGCCTGGAACGTCGCGTCGAGATGTACCAATGGCGCGCGAAGGACGGCGGTTACGAACGCGTCTGGAGCGAAACGCCGATCGATTCGAGCGGTTATGCACCGGGCCACGAGAACCCGGATTTCCCGATGCGCGGACGACGCTGGACCGCGCAACAGGTGACGCTCGACGACAAGCCGGTCGACCGCAGCGTGATCGAACAATACGGTCAGTGGCGCTTGTTCCGCCCGAATTTCTCGGCGTTGCCGGGGAATCTCGCCGCGACCTTCCAACCCGAAGGCGATGGCCTGGGCAGCGCGGAGAATCCGCTGGATCCGCAGATCGGCGACCTGCGCATCGGTTGGCGCGAATTGACCTTGCCGCCGCTGAAGGGACGCGTGTCGCTCGAACGCGGCACGTGGTTCCCGATCGCCGGCGATCCGCTCGATGCGCGCAACGATCCGCCCTTGCCGCAACTGGCGCCGACCGCGGCGACGATGCCGTTGCCGACGACGACGCTGTTGTTCGCCGCGCTGCATGCGCTGATGTTGATGGGGCTGACCGCGCAGGTGTCGCGTTGGCGCGGGAAGGCGCAGGTCGGCATCGGTGCCGGACAGAGCGACGAATTGCGCCGCTGGGTCCGCGTGCATGGCAACTTCATCGAATACGTGCCGCTGGCGCTGTTGCTGCTCGCGCTGCTCGAAATCGCGGGCGTCGGCCGCCAGTGGATCTTCACCGGCGGCGCGCTGTTGCTGCTCGGCCGCGTGCTGCACGCGTGGGGCCTGGGCCGCCACGCGGGCACGTCGATGGGCCGATTCCTCGGCATGGTGCTGACGATGGTGGTGCTGGGCAGCGCGGCGGTTGCCGCGCTGTGGGTCACGATGCGCTGATCAGGCCGCCGCCGCCTGCGCCTGCCGCGGACCTTCCACCAACGCACGCTTCACCATCGACACCAGCAGATCGATCTCTTCGCTGTCGACCATGAAGTGCGGGGTGAAGCGCAGCGAGTTCGCGCCGCCATGGATCACGCCCATGCCGTGTTCGCGCAGCCATTCTTCGGTCGAGCCCACGCCGTAGCCCTTGAACTGCGGGGCGAGTTCGCACGAGAACAGCAGGCCCGTGCCCTGGACCTTGGTGATCAGGCCGCCGAGCTCGGCCTTCAGCGCTTCGAGCTTGGCGATGGCTTCCTTGCCGCGTTCGCGGATGTTGGTGCGGATCGCCGGCGTGAACTGCTCGAGCACCGCGACCGCCACGTCGAGCGCGCGCGGGTTGGTGGTCATCGTGTTGCCGTAGGTGCCGGCGCGATACAGCTTCTCGGCGCGCTCGGTCACGGCGAGCACCGACAGCGGGTACTGCGCGGCGTTGAGCGCCTTGGAATAGGTTTCCATGTCCGGCGCTTCCAGGCCTTCGAAGCCCGGGTAGTCGACGATCGACAGCACGCCGTTCGCGCGCAGGCCGGCCTGGATGGAGTCGACCAGGAACAGCGAACCGTGCGACTTGGTGAGCTCGCGCGCGGCGGCGTAGAACGCCGGCGGCACGCTGCGGCCCGGGTCGCCTTCGCCCATCACCGGCTCGAGGAACATCGCCTCGATGAACCAGTTGTTGGCATCGGCGTCGGCGAAGAGCTGCTTGAGCTGGTCGATGTCGTAGGGCTCGACCGTCAGCAGCGTGTCTTCGCCACGGAAGCTGGCCAGGTGCTGCAGGTAGGTCTTGCGCGAGGAATCCGAATACAGCGCCGGGCGCTCGGTGCGGCCGTGGAAGCTACCCTTCACCACGATGCGCTTGATGGCGCGGCCGGCGTACTTCGCACCCGGATCGGTCATCAGCTTGGTGTTGACGTCGGCGATGCGCGCGGCGAGCGACACGCTTTCCGAACCGGAGTTCAGGCACAGGAACTTGGTGTACGGGCTGCCGCCGCGCGTGTGGCCGATTTCCTTGCGCATCGCGCGGTCGAAGCGCAGCTGCGAAAGATTCGGCGTCATGATGTTGGCCATCGCCTGCGGGCGGGCCATCGCTTCGATCACAGCGTCCGGCGTGTGGCCCAGGCCGAGCATGCCGTAGCCGCCCGAGTCGTGGAGCACCGCGCCCTTGAGCGTGACCACCCACGGGCCGCGCGCGGCGAGCGCGACGTAGGGGTTCACCGCGTCCATCGAATAGAAATTGACGTAGCCGGCCTGCACGGCGCGGATCTGCGCGTCTTCGTCCAGGTCCAGCAGGTCGGCGAACTCGGCGCGCACGCGCGCGTATTCGGCGGCTGCGGCGGCGATGGCCTGCGCGAGTTCGGGGTGGTTCGCGGACAGGCGCAGCAGCGTGGCGTCGTCGAGACCTTGCGTCCGACGCTTGCCGCCGTGGGCGCGCAGGGGGGCGAGGGGAGCGAGCAAAGCGTTGGCGTTCATGGCACGAACCTCGGGAAAATCTTGACGGTGGGAACCCTCCAAAACAAAAACGCGGCGGGGGCCGCGCAGTGCGTGTTTCCGAGGGATTTCAAAAGCTTGCGCGAGTCTACCACCGCCCCGACCCCGATATAACCCCCGCCGGCCGCTACACTAGGCGGCCTTGTTCGACGGCCCCGTGGCCACCTGCCTTGAAGCGCTCCGACTTCCATTACGACCTGCCGCAGGCGCTGATCGCCCAGGCGCCGCTGCCCGAACGCTCCGCCAGCCGCCTGCTGGTCGTCGAGCCCGAGCCCGCACCTCTGCAGGACCGGGGCGTTCGCGACCTGCCGGACCTGCTGCGCGCCGGCGACCTGCTGGTCTTCAACGACACCCGCGTGATCCCCGCGCGCCTGTTCGGCCAGAAGGCCAGCGGCGGGCGCGTGGAAATCCTCATCGAACGCCTGCTGCCGGGCAACGAGGCCCGCGCCCAGGTCGGCGCCAGCAAATCGCCGAAGGCCGCCTCGCGCATCGCACTCGACGCCGGCGGTGAAGCCGAAGTCCTGGGCCGCGAAGGCGAGTTCTATCGCCTGCGCTTCCATGTCGATGGTCCCTTCGAGGATTGGTTGCAGCACGCCGGCCGCCTGCCGTTGCCGCCGTACATCCAGCGCGACGCCGATGCCGAAGACGACGCGCGTTACCAGACCGTCTTTGCGAAGGAAACCGGCGCCGTCGCCGCGCCCACCGCGGGCCTGCATTTCGATAACGCATTGTTGGATGCGTTGCGCGCGAAGGGCATCGCGTTCGGCCACGTCACCCTGCATGTCGGCGCGGGCACGTTCCAGCCGGTGCGCGTCGACGATCTTGCCGACCATCGCATGCATTCGGAGTGGCTCAACGTCGGCGCGCAGCTGGTCGAACAAGTCCGCGCCACGCGGGCGAACGGTGGCCGCGTGATCGCGGTCGGCACGACCGTCGTGCGCGCGCTCGAATCGGCGCTGGTCGATGGCGCGTTGCAGCCGTTCTCCGGCGAAACCTCGATCTTCATCCTGCCGGGCTATCGCATCCGCAGCGTCGATGCGTTGCTCACCAACTTCCATCTGCCGGAGAGCACCCTGCTCATGCTGGTGTCCGCGTTCGCCGGCAAGGCGCGCATCTTCGAGGCCTATGCGCATGCGATCGCGCAGGGCTACCGCTTCTTTTCCTACGGCGACGCGATGCTGCTGTGGCCTTCCAGCGAGGCCGGCGCATGAGCCGCATGCGTTTCGAATTCCTGGGCGAAAACGGCGGCGCACGCCGCGGCCGCCTGCATTTCCCGCGCGGCACGGTGGAAACGCCGGCGTTCATGCCGGTGGGCACGTACGGCTCGGTCAAGGGCGTGTTTCCCGAAGACGTCCGCGCGTTGGGTGCCGAAATCATCCTCGGCAACACCTTCCATCTGTACCTGCGCCCCGGGCTGGAAGTGATCGAAGCGCACGGCGGCCTGCATGGCTTCGCGCGCTGGGACGGGCCGATCCTCACAGACTCCGGCGGCTTCCAGGTCTTCTCGCTCGCGCATCGCCGCAAGATCACCGAAAAGGGCGTGACCTTCGCCGCGCCGACCGACGGTTCGACCGTGTTCCTCGGTCCGGAGGAAAGCATGCGCATCCAGCGCGTGCTCGATTCGGACATCGTGATGATCTTCGACGAGTGCACGCCGTATCCGGCGACGCATGAGGTGGCGCAGGCCTCGATGCAACTGAGCCTGCGCTGGGCCGAGCGTTCAAAGCGCGCGCACGAAGGCAACGACGCGGCGCTGTTCGGCATCGTGCAGGGCGGGGTGCACCACGACCTGCGCAGCGCATCGGCCGCGGGCCTGCGGGACATCGGCTTCGACGGTTACGCGATCGGCGGCTTGGCCGTCGGCGAACCCGAGCACGAACGCAACGCGATGCTCGACCACACCTGCCCGCAGCTGCCCGAAGATCGCCCGCGGTATCTCATGGGCGTGGGGCGGCCCGAGGACCTGGTCGAAGCGGTGGCGCGCGGGGTGGACATGTTCGACTGCGTGATGCCCACGCGGAACGCCCGCAACGGCCACTACTTCACCAGCACCGGGACCGTGCGCATCCGCAACGCGAAATACGAGAAGGACACCCGGCCGATCGAGGAGGGCTGCGGATGCCCGACCTGTTCGGGCGGCTATACGCGGGCCTACCTGCGCCACCTGGACCGCTGCAACGAGATGCTGGCGCCCATGCTCGGGACCCTCCACAACCTCTGGTACTACGAAAAGCTGATGGCCGACATGCGTTCGGCCATCGAACGGGGAACCTTCGCGGCATTCAGGGAGTCTTTCCACGCCGCCCGCGCCGACCAGCCCGGGGCGCAGCCCACCCACGTGGCATAATCGCCCGCCTTTTCACATTGCCGGACCCAGCTCAATGGACCTGCTCGACTTGTTGATCGCCCCCGCCCACGCCCAGGCCGCCACGCCGGCCGCCGGCGGGAGCATGTGGCAGACGCTTTTGCTGCCGGTCGTCTTCATCGGCCTGATGTACTTCCTGATGATCCGCCCGCAGATGAAGCGCCAGAAGGAACACCGCGGGATGCTCGACAAGCTCAATCGCGGCGACGAGGTGATCACCAGCGGCGGCATCGCCGGCACGGTCACCGAGCTGGGCGACAACTTCGTCACCGTCGAAGTGGCCAACGGCGTGCAATTGCGCGTGCAGCGCGGCGCCATCGCCAACGTGCTTCCCAAGGGCACGCTGAAGTCCGCTTGATCCTTTAGTTCTTCCGAAGACTTTTCACGAAACGCAGTTGCGGCGGCCATGAAGGTCGCCGCGGGGTCGCCCGATGCTCGAATACGCGCGCTGGAAATACGTCGTCATCCTGCTGGTCCTGGTGCTGAGCACGCTGTACGCGCTGCCCAACATCTATCCGCAGGATCCCTCGGTGCAGGTCACCGCCAACCGCGGTTCGACCGTGGATGCGACCACCAAGGCCCGCGTCGAGGGCACGCTGAAGAAGATCGGCGTGGCCCCGAAGACGGTGGAGCTCACCAAGGACGGCAACCTGCTGGTTCGCCTGCGCGATCCGAACGTGCAGATCAAGGCGGCCGACGCGGTCCGCGAGGCGATGGGCAGCGACTACGTCGTGGCGCTCAACCTCGCCTCGACGGTGCCGGAGTGGCTGCAGAAGATCGGTGCGCATCCGATGCTGCTCGGCCTGGACCTCCAGGGCGGCGTGCACTTCCTGATGCAGGTCGACCAGCAGGCCGCGCTGGCCAAGCGCTTCGAAGCCACCGCCGAAGACGTGCGCGTGGCGCTGCGCGAAGGCGGCGTGGCCTACACCTCGGTCGAACGCCGCCCCGACAACAGCATCATCGCCACGCTCGCTTCCAACGCCGATCCGGCGAAGGCGCGCGGCCTGCTCGCCAAGCAGTTGCCGACGCTGCAGCAACTCGACAGCCCGCTGCCGAACCAGGTCGTCGTGCGCATCCCGCAGGCGGAACTGGACAAGGTGGCCACCGACGCCATCGAGCAGAACGTCAGCACGCTGCGCAACCGCATCAACGAGCTCGGCGTGGCCGAGCCGATCATCCAGCGCCAGGGCACCGACCGCGTCGTCGTGCAGTTGCCGGGCGTGCAGGACACCGCCGAAGCCAAGCGCATCCTCGGCGCCACCGCTACCCTGGAATTCCGCGGCGTGCACGAAGGCAGCATCGATGATGCGATGAAGGGCAACGTCCCGCCGGACGCGCGCTTGTTCACCGCGCGCGGCCGCAACGGTGGCCCCAGCTATCCGGTGCTGCTGAAGAAGCGCGTCATCGTTTCGGGCGAACAGCTCGTCGGCGCGCAGGCCACGCGTTCGCCCGACGACGGTTCCCCGGCGGTGTCGATCACGCTCAACGGCCCGGGCGGCCAGCGCATGTTCGACTACTCCAGCGAGAACGTCGGCAAGGGCCTGGCGGTCGTGTACATCGAACGCATCCCGGAAGTGAATGTTGTCGACGGCAAGGAAGTGCGCAGCACCAAGGTGAAGGAAGAGGTGATCTCGGTCGCCAACATCCGCGAGCCGCTGGGCAAGAACTTCCAGACCTCCGGCCTGGACAGCCCGAAGGACGCCTCGGACCTGGCGCTGCTGCTGCGCGCCGGTGCGCTCGCAGCGCCCATGGAATTCGTCGACGAACGCACCGTGGGCCCGAGCCTGGGCGCGGAGAACGTCGATCGCGGCATGACCGCGGTGCTGTACTCCTTCGGCTTCGCGCTCGTCTTCTTCCTCGTCTACTACCGCATGTTCGGCATCATCACGTCGGTGGCGCTGCTCATCAACCTGCTGATGGTGATCGCGGTGATGTCGATCCTCGGCGCCACGCTGACCCTGCCGGGCCTGGCGGGCATCGCGCTGACCGTGGGCATGTCGGTGGACGCCAACGTGCTGATCAACGAACGCATCCGCGAAGAGCTACGACTCGGCATGCCACCCCTGGGTGCGATCAAGGAAGGCTACGAACGCGCGGCGGGCACCATCGCCGACGCCAACATCACGGCCATCCTCGCGGGCGTCGCGCTGTTCGCCTTCGGCACCGGCGCGGTGAAGGGCTTCGCCGTCTCGCTGATCGTCGGCATCCTGACGTCCATGTACACCGCGGTGTCGGTCTCGCGCGGCGTCGCCACGCTGATCTACGGCCACCGCCGCAAGCTCAAGTCCATCGCGGTCTGATCGGGAAGCCAAGCAAATGAAACCGTTCAACGTCTTCCCGTACGACAGCAACATCAACTTCATGCGCTTGCGCTGGGTGTCGCTGACGATCGCGGCGCTCATCATGTTCGTCGGCATCTTCGCGATGGTCGACAAGGGCTTCAACTTCGCCCTGGACTTCACCGGCGGCGTGGGCGTGGAATTGCGCTTCCAGAAGCCCGCGGACGTCGACGGCATCCGCTCGCGCCTGGAAAAGGCCGGCTACGCCAACGCGGTGGTGCAGACCTTCGGCACCGGCAGCGACGTGCTCGTGCGCCTGCAGGATCGTCCGCACGCCGCCTCGCAGGCGGGCGGCACGTCTTCCAGCATCGCGCAGGAAGTCCGCACGCTCGCCTCCTCGCCCGACAACCAGGCCGAGGTACGCAGCAGCGCGCAGATCTCGCCGCAGGTGGGCAAGGAGCTGGCGCAGAACGGCCTGTACGCGCTGTTGTTCGTGCTGTTCGGCTTCGGCGTCTACATCTCGGCCCGTTTCGAATGGAAGTTCGCCGCCGCGGCGATCGTGACCACGCTGCACGACGTCATCGTCGTCGCCGGCTGGTTCGCGGTCAGCGGGCACGAGTTCGACCTGACGGTGCTCGCCGGCGTGTTGTCGGTGATGGGGTATTCGATCAACGACACGATCGTGGTGTTCGACCGCGTGCGCGAAAACTTCCGCGGCATGCGCGCGCCGCCGTACGAGGTGTTGAACAAGTCGGTCAACCAGACGCTCTCGCGTACGGTGATCACGTCGTTCGTGGCCTTCCTGACGGTGTTGGCGCTGTACGTGTACGGCGGCGGTTCGCTGCGCGGCATGGCCGAGTCGCAGATGATCGGCATCGTGATCGGTACGCTGTCGTCGATCTTCGTGGCCTGTCCGTTGCTGATGTGGTTCGGCGCGAGCAAGCAGGACCTGATGCCGAAGGCGCGCGACGAAGCGGCGCTGGCGCGTCGTCCCTGACGGAATCGCGGCGCCCTTCGGGGTTCGGCAAAACAAAAAAGGCCGCGCTTTGTGCGCGGCCTTTCTCTTTTGGTCGCGGATTGAAAGCGCCTCTTCGGAAGGACGGCGCGCCACGTGACGTGGTGTGGTTCCCCTGCCGCTCCCGTTCCAGGAGCGGCAGGGGCACCACATCGATTCGCGCGGCGAGTCGTCAGCACGAAGCGTCGCGCTTCAAAAATTCAAAACGCCGCAGCGTACCCAGAACCCACGATCGCCTTCTGCAACTGCTCGCTGAGCTTGAGATTGCCCGCCACCAACTGGCGGCCGAGGATGCCGCGCTGATCCATCGGCCCCGTCGCGGCGCCGCGGAAATCGGTGACGCGGCCGCCGGCCTCGCGCACGAGCAGCACGCCCGCGGCGATGTCCCACGGCTTCACGCCCGCTTCGAAATAACCGTCGACGCGACCGCAGGCCACGTAGGCCAGGTCGAGCGCGGCCGAACCGGTGCGGCGGATGTCTTCGGCATCGCGCAGCAACTCGCCGACGCAGGCCAGGTGCGGCGCAAGGCGCTCGCGCTCGCGCGGCGGGAAACCGGTGATGAGCATCGCGCCGGTGAGGTCCTTGCGCTCGGTCACGCGCAACTTGCGGTCGTTGAGCACCGCGCCGCCGCCCTTGCTGGCCGTGAACAACTCGTTGCGCAGCGGATCGAAGATCACCGCGTGCTGCGGCTCGCCGCCTTCGACCAGCGCGATCGACACGCACCAGTGCGGGATGCCGTGGAGGTAATTGCTGGTGCCGTCGAGCGGATCGATGACGAAGGTCGAACGGCCGCGGCCGCTGGCGCCCGTTTCCTCACCGAGGATCGAGCAGTCCGGCATCGCGCGCTTGAGTTCCTTCACGATCTCGGCTTCGGCCAGGCCGTCGACCTCGCTCGCATAGTCCATGCGCTCTTTTTCGACGACGTTGAGCGCGTCGAGGCGGTTCATGTGGCGCAAGAGCACGTTGCCCGCGGCGCGGGCGGCCTTGACCATGACGGTGACGGCGGGTTTCTGCATGGACGGGGCCGATCGCGAGGGGCGCGGAGTTTAACATTCGCGCCATGAGCGAACCGATTCCTTCCGCCTCCCGCCTCGAAACCCTCGCGCGCGATCGCGTCCGCATCGTGCTCGTCGGCACCCAGCACCCCGGCAACATCGGGGCGGCCGCCCGCGCGATGAAGACGATGGGGCTGGCCCGCCTGGTGCTGGTCGCGCCCGAGAAGACGCCCGACCGCGACACCGTCGCGATGGCCGCCGGCGCCGAGGACCTCGTCGACCAGGCGCCGGTCTTCGCATCGCTGGCCGATGCCGTCGCCGATTGCGCCCTCGTGCTCGGCTGCACCGCGCGCAGCCGGCGCGTGCAGCTGGAACAGCTCGCCCCCGACGAGGGCGCCGCCCGCGCGCTGTCCTTCGCCGCGCAGGGCCCGGTCGCGCTCGTCTTCGGCCGCGAACGCACGGGCCTGGACAACAACGAGCTCCAGCTCTGCCATGCGGCGATCCACATTCCGTCCGATCCGGCCTTCAGTTCGCTCAACCTCGCCGCCGCCGTGCAGGTGCTGAGCTACGAAGTCCGTCGCGCAGTGCTGGGCGGGCAGGGTGTCGCACGGCCCGTCGCCGCGCCCCCGGCCCTCGCATCGGAAGAAGGCCCCGCGCCCCATGCCGAACTCGAAGGCCTGTTCGCCCAGTTGGCCGAAACGCTGGACGCCATCGACTTCCACAAGGGCCGGACGCCGGATTCGGCGATGCGCAAGCTGCGCCGCCTGTACCTGCGCGCGGGCCTGGGGAGCGCCGAGGTCCGCCTGCTGCGCGGGGTGCTGGCCGATACCCAGCGGATGGCGATGCTCGCAGGGCGCACGAATCCGCCGGCCGACGACTGATGAAACTGCTTTGTAACGGCGAACAATCGCTGTCTCGGGCCAGATAAATGGGCTAGGCTTCACGCACTTGGGGGAGTCAGCAGGGCTTTCGCTTTGGTTGCGTTCCGTCGCATTGCCGCGGGGCTGTTGTGCATCGCCGCGGCGCTCACATCCCCCCTGATCCATCGTGATGCCCGTGCAGCGGACGCAACGGGCGTCGACGATGCGCACGTGCTCGTCCTGGGCCGCATCAGCGACGACCCCAAGGAACACTACGAACAACTCAAGCCGCTGCTCGACTATGTCGTGCCGCGCATGGCCGACGTCGGCATCCGCGAAGGCCGCATCCTGATGGCCCACGACGTGCAGCAGATGAACAGCTATCTGCGCCGCGGCCGGGTCGACTGGGTCACCGAAACCGCCGGCACCGGCATGCTGCTGAAACAGGGGTCGGGCGCGCAGCCGCTGCTGCTCACCGAACGCGACGGCGTCAGCGAATACACGACCGTGTTCTTCGTGCGCAAGGACAGCGGCATCCGCAGCCTGGCCGACATGCGCGGGCGCCGCGTCGCCTTCCAGAACCCGAATTCGACCAGCGCCTACTACGTCCCGGCCTCCGAGCTGCTCGACCACAGCCTCAAGCTCGAAATCCTGCTCTCCCCGATGGATCGTGCCGAACCCGGCAGCGTCGGCTATTTGTTCGCGCGCACCGAGTTGAACATCTCCACGTGGGTCCACAAGCGCATGGTCGATGTCGGCGTGATGAGCAACCTGGACTGGCAGAACCCGCAACGCGTGCCCGCGGCCTTTCGCGCCGACCTTGCGATCGTGCACGAAACCGCGCCGTATCCGCGCGCGCTGGAAATGGTGCGCGGCACGATGGATCCGAAGGTCGCCGCACGCCTGCGCGAAGTGCTCATCGAAGCCTCGCGCGATCCCGACGCGCGCGAAGCGCTGCTGCGCTTCTTCAAGACCACGCGCTTCATGCCCATCGACGCGGGCGCGCAGCAGGCGCTGCAGCGCATCGGCGGCGGCGTGCAGCGCATCCGCGCGGAGGTCGAATGACCTTGCGCTTCGGGTTGCAGGCGAAGTTCCTCGCCGGCATGGCCCTGGTCCTGCTCGGCGTGCTCGCGCTGATGGTGGTGATGTGGCAGCGCCAGGAAGCGATGCAGGACCAGGTGTTCGACGTCGGCCGCCAGACCATGCGCGAGCTGGTGGGCGAGCGCCTCAAGCGCCGCGGCGAAGCCGGCGTGCAGCAACTCGCCGAATCGCTCACCAACCCGATGTACTACTCGGACCTGGACGCCATCGGCACGCTCGCGCGCGCGGCGATGCGCCAGCCCGACGTCGCCTACGTGCTCGTGTTCGATCCGCAGGGCCGCATCGTGCACGACGGCTCGGGCGACATCCCGGCCTTCGGCCAGCCGATGAACGATCCCTTCGCCTTCGAGGTCGTCACCGCGCGCACGACGCACGTGCAGAGTTCCGATCACATCGTCGACATCTCCGCGCCGATCATGATCGGCGACCAGCGCCTGGGTGGCGTGCGCCTGGGCTATTCGCTTTCGGCGATCAAGCGCGACGAGGACAGCGCCAACGGCGCGATGCACGCGCGCCTGGAAGCCATCGGCCGCAAGCACGTGGCGTGGATCGCGATGATCGGCGCGGGCCTGCTCGCGCTCGGTGCGCTGGTGGTCGCGCTCGTGCAGAAGACGCTCGTCCGGCCGATCCGCCAGCTGGCGGATGTGGCGCAGGAAATCGAGGCCGGCAATTTCGAAACCGACGCGCCGGTGACCAGCCGCGGCGATGAAGTCGGCGATCTCGTGCGCGCCTTCGGCCGCATGAGCAGCTCGGTGGCGCGCCATGATCGCGACATCCGCCGCATGGCCTACAGCGATGCGCTGACGGGCCTGGCCAATCGCCTGGCCTTCCGCGAATCGCTCGACCGCCGCCTGCTGCAGTTGCGCGGCGCGGGCCGGCAGCTGGCGTTGCTGTTCGCCGACATCGACGACTTCAAGCGCGTCAACGACACGCTCGGCCACGATGCCGGCGACGAAGTGCTGGTCCAGTTCGCCAACCGCATCCGCGAGACCGTCGAGCGCATGGGCGGCGAGGGCGCGATGCTCGCGCGTTTCGGCGGCGACGAATTCGTCATCCTCATCGAAAGCGTGCTGTCGCCGACGGGCAACCACGGCGACGTGCGCACCGCCGCGAGCCGGTTGGCCGAAGCGCTGGTCGCCGAACTCAGTCGTCCGATCGTCGTGCAGGAACGCCAGGTGTTCCTGGGCACGTCCATCGGTATCACGTTGTTCCCGGAAGACGCATCGGGTTCGACGATGCTGATGAAGAACGGCGACATCGCGATGTACCAGGCGAAGGTCGCCGGCAAGAACTGCCATCGCTTCTATTCGCGCGCGATGGACCAGGCGGTCGAACGCCGCGTGCGCATGGAGCAGGATCTGCGCGGCGCGTGGGATCGCGGCGAACTGAGCCTGGCCTACCAGCCCGTCTACAGCCTGGCCGACAACCAGTTGCGCGGCGCCGAAGCCTTGCTGCGCTGGCAGCATCCGGAGCACGGTGCGATCGCGCCGTCGGTGTTCATCGATGTCGCCGAGCAGAGCGGCCTGATCGAAACCATCGGCCCGCAGGTGTTGCGCGCGGCGTGCGAAGACACGGTGCGTTGGCAACAGGCGCATCCGAAGGCCGACAAGTTGTTCGTCTCCGTCAACGTGTCCCCGCGCCAGTTGCGCAGCGGCGATCTGCCGCGCGTGGTCGCGTCCACGTTGAAGGACACGGGCCTGGAAGCCGAACGCCTGCACCTGGAACTCACCGAGACCGCGGTCATCGGCGACGAAATCCACGCCAGCGGTTTGCTGTCGCGCCTGCGCGCGTCGGGCGTGAAGATCTGGCTCGACGATTTCGGCACGGGCTTCTCCGGCCTGAGCCACCTGCGCCGCGTGCCGGTCGATGGCGTGAAGATCGACCGCAGCTTCATCGCCGACGTGTTGCGCGATCCCGACGATCTCGCGCTCACCACCGCGATCATTGCGATGGCGCACTCGCTGGGCATCACCGTGGTCGCCGAGGGCGTGGAGAAGGAAGGCCAGTTCGACATCCTGCGCGAACGCGGTTGCGATCTCGCGCAAGGTTATTGGCTGGGTTATCCGATGAACGCCCACGACTTCGGGCAGTTGCTGGCCTGAGCGAGCGGCTCGGCGTCAGATCAGAAGATCGATCCCGTGCGCAGCCTGGAGCGTCAGGTTCCAGCTCAGCGCAGCCGCGACCAAACCCACGGCCCATGCGACGAGCATCAGCACGCCATCGCGTTCCAGCAGGGCCAGCGCGAAGGCGAGCAGGGTGCCGCCGAACAGATAGTTGGTCAGCGGAATCGGCAGCGACAGCAGGAAGCCGAGCAACAACAGCAGCAGCCCCGTCACGACGCCGGCGATCCGGCTGTCCAGCATCCACGGCAAGCGCGGGCGCACGAGTTTTTCCAGGCGGGACAGCACCGGTGCCAGGCGTCTGTCGAAGGTCGCGATCGCGTGGCGATGCACGCCGCGTTTGCCGATGAAATCGGGCAGCCACGGCTTGCGCAGGCCGATGCACAACTGGATGCCGATGAACATCAGCAGCGGCCCGCTGATCGCACCGCCGATCGGGATCGGGATGAAGGCCGGCAGCACGCACACGAAGGCCAGCATGCCGAATGCGCGGCGGCCCAGGCCCGAAAGAAGATCGCGCAGGGTCAACAGATCGTCGGGATTGCCTTCGGCGAGCGCGTCGAGGATGGCGCGCGTCCCGTATTCGGCGTGCGGCGCTGCGTCCTCGCCCTCATGCATCGTTGGTTTCCCGATCCAGGCGCTGCAACAGCAGCTTGTCCACGCGCGGGCCATCGAGGTCGACCACTTCGATGCGCCAGCCTTCCCAATCGAAATACTCGCCGACGTTGGGGATGCGCCCGAAGTGCGCGATCGCCATGCCCGCGGCGGTGTGATAGTCGAACTCTTCGATGTCCGGCAAGGCGATGCCGCCGAGCAACTCGCGCACGTCCTCGATCGGCAGCGCGCCATCGACGAGCAGCGAACCATCCTCGCGACGCGCGACCATCGCATCGGTTTCGTCGGTCTGCATCGACTGCAGGCGGCCGAGGATCGCGCCCATCACGTCGGTGACGGTGACCATGCCCTGGATCTCGCCGTATTCGTCGACGACCAGCGCGATGGATTGCTGTTCCTCGCGGAAGATTTCCAGCAGCTTCAGCGCGTGCGTGGATTCGGAGACGAACACGGCGGGGCGGATGTCGCGGAACAATTCCGGCTCGGTCTTGGCCAGTTCGTCGAGCAGCGTCTTCACTTCGAGCACGCCGATCACGTCGGCATCGGAGCCGCGATACACCGGATAGCGCGAGTAGGGCGTCTCGCGCATGGTTTCCAGGTTGTCCTCGCGATCGGCGGCGGCGTCGAGCCACGCGATGCGCATGCGCGGCGTCATCAGGCTTTCGGCCGTGCGGTCGCCCAGGCGCAATACGCGCGTCATCATGTTGCGTTCGTCGGCGTCGATCACGCCCTGCTCGTGGCCTTCGCTCACCAGCAGCTGGATTTCTTCTTCGGTGATCGCACCGCGCGCGTCGTCCTTGATGCCGAGGATGCGCAGCACGAGGCGGTTGATCGCGGCGAGCGTGGCGACGAGCGGACGCGCGCCGCGCTGCACCCAGTCGATCGGGATGGCGACCGCGCTGGCGATGCGTTCGGGATTGGTGAGCGCAAGGCGCTTGGGGATCAGCTCGCCGAAGATCACCGAGGCGGCGGTGATGACGACGACGGCGACGACGGTCGCGATCTTGTCCGCGTAGGCATCGACCCACGGCAGGGTCGGCATGTTCGCGGTGATCGCGGTGCCGAGCGATTCGCCGCCGTAGAAGCCGGTGAGCACCGTGATGGCGGTGATGCCCACCTGCACGGTCGAGAGCAGGTTGTCCGGATGCTCGGCCAGGGCCAGGGCCGTGCGTGCGCCGCGGCTGTCCTCGCCCATCTGCTTGAGCTTGAACTTGCGCGAAGTCATCAGCGCCATCTCCGACATCGCGAAGAAGGCGTTGAGGACGATCAGGAAGGCGACGATCAGCAGCTCGAGCACGCGGGCGGGTCCATCCAGGGGAAGGCCTTGGGGTGTCCGGCGGGGGCGGTCGGGGCGTCGTCCATGGGCGTGCGCGGGGGCGCGGCGGCATCATAGCAGCCGTCCCGGAGGGGCACTGTCATACGCTTGTCATATGACGGCCTGTCATAATTGCGCCTTCATCCCGTCAACACCGTGAAACGGAGCCACCCCGCATGTTCTCCCTGCAGACGATCTTCGGACAGGGCAAGCAGTTCTACAGCCTGCTCAACGACGCCGCGGTCGCCGCCCACGACAGCACGGTGGCCCTCCACGAAATGCTGAAGTCGCCCGAGCGCACCCCCGCGCTGGAAGCCTTCAAGCTCGCCCGCCAGCGTGAGCGCGTGGCCTCCGACAAGATCAGCCAGGCGCTGGTGGACAGCTTCATCACGCCGATCGAACGCGAAGACATCGAGTCGCTCGCTTCGGCGCTGTACAAGATCCCCAAGCAGGTCGAGCGCTTCGCCGACCGTTACGCGCTCGCGCGCCATCGCCTGGACGGCATCGACTTCGCGCCGCGCGCGGCGATGCTCGAGCAGGCCGCGCAGGTCGTGGTGAAGATGGTCGCCGAGCTGCACGAGCTGCGCCTGGAACCGATGAAGCAGCTCAACGATCGCCTGCGCGTGATCGAAGCCGAGGCCGACCGCCTGATCCTCGAGTTGCACCGCGACATCTATTCCGGTCGCCTGGACGCCGCGGAGATGTTCCTGCTCAAGGAATTCTTCGAGATCCTGGAGAAGGCGATCGACCGCTGCCGCGAGGCAGGCGTCGTCGCCTATTCGATCGCGCTCAAGAACAGCTGACGCAAGGGCGCCTGCATGCTCACCCTCGTGCTGCTCGTGGTGGCCTTCGCGCTGATCTTCGAGTTCATCAACGGTTTCCACGACACCGCCAATTCGATCGCGACGGTCGTCGCGACCAAGGTGTTGTCGCCCGGCCAGGCGGTGATCCTCGCCGCCGGCATGAACCTGATCGGTGCGTTCTACGGCACCGCGGTGGCCAAGACCATCGCCTCGGGCATCGTCGATACCGACGTGGTCGCCGTCTCCTCGCAGGTGCTGATCTGCGCGCTGCTCGGCGCGATCGCCTGGAACCTCATCACCTGGTGGCGCGGTTTGCCGTCGTCGTCCTCGCACGCGCTGATCGGCGGCCTGTGCGGCGCCGCATTGTCGGCCGCGCACAACAACTGGCATGCGCTGATCTGGTCCAAGCTCGGCGACGCGGGCTGGGCGACCAACAAGGGCCTGCTCTGGAAAGTGTTCCTGCCGATGATCAGCTCGCCGTTCTTCGGCTTCCTGCTCGGCGTGCTGATCCTGGGCTTGCTGTACGCGATCATCGCCGGCCTGTATCGCGCCGGCGGGCCGTTGCGCCGCCTGTCGCGCCCGCGGTGGGTCAACGCATTCTTCGGCAAGGCGCAGCTGGGGTCCGCGGCTTACATGGGCTTCGCGCACGGCAGCAACGATGCGCAGAAGACGATGGGCATCATCGCGCTGGCGATCTTCGCCGCGCAGACCGAAGGTGCGTTGAACGGCTTGCCGGACTGGCTGTCGTTCCTGCATCCGGACGGCGGCAAGGACGCGATCGACAGCTGGATCGTCGCGACCTGCGCCCTGGTCATGGCGGCGGGCACCGCGGCCGGCGGCTGGCGCATCATCAAGACGCTCGGCCACAAGATGGTGAAGCTGCATCCGATCGATGGTTTCGCCGCGGAAACGGCGAGCGCGACCATCCTCGTCACCGCCGCGCACTTCGGCATGCCGGTGTCGACCACGCATTCGATCTCCACCGCGATCATGGGCGTGGGCTTCGCGAAGAACCCGCGCGCGCTGAAGATCACCGTGATCGAGCGCATCGTGTGGGCGTGGATCCTGACGATCCCCGCGGCCGGCGGTATTTCCTACGCGTTGTTCCGCGTGGTCGAGGCGATGGGGTGGAGTTGACGCCCTAGAGCAGGTCGCCGCCGGCGGAGAGCGCGCGCTCCATGCGGTCGCCCATGCCGCCGATCTCCAGGATCAGGCGGTCGACTTCCGACGGCGAGACGCAATCGTAGGGGCGGTTCTCGCACAGGGTGAGGTAGGGCACGCCGTCGAGCTCGCCAATGGCGAGATAGCCCACGCGGCTTTCCCAGTTGAACGCGAGCGCACGGCGCGCATCCAGGCCCGTCGTCGGCGCGACCGCCGTGCTGACGCGCAGGTAATTGCGGCCGTCGTCGTCGACCATTTCCGACAGGAAGATGGCCTGGTGCCGCGTGCCCTGTTCGAGCGAGAGTTCGACGCACATGACGTAAGGCTCCTGCATCGTGATGCGGAAGCCGCCTTGGCCAAGGTGCGTACGGATCTGCTCGAAGTTCTGCATTGCGGGGTCCGGGGGGCGCGGAATCGCTATGCTAGACCCTCATGGCCGACCTGTCTCCCGCCGAGCGGATCATTGCCGCCATCCGTGCCATTCCCCCGGGCCAGGTCGCCGGTTACGGCCACGTGGCACGCCGCGCCGGGCTGCCGGGCCGCGCACGCATGGTGGCGCGCGTACTGCGCGAACACAGCGCGCCGGACCTGCCCTGGCATCGCGTGCTGCGCAGCGACGGCAAGATCGCATTCCCGCCCAATTCCAAGGGCTATCGCGAACAGACGCAACGCTTGCGCGCCGAAGGCGTCGACGTGCGTTCCGGCCGCGTGCGCATCGCAGAATCGGTGAAGGACCTGGACGGCAACCTCGACGCCGCCCTTTGGCGGCCGCGCTGAATCAACGTGGGCGGCGGCGCATCCACGCCGCGATGCTCCAGCGTTCGCGCGTGGCGGGCAGCACTTCGTGTTCGAGTTCGCTGAGGAAGCACAGGCTGCCCGTGCGCGGCACGATGTCGTTGTCGCCATCGGGCAGCGACAGCCGCAACGCACCGCCGTCTTCGTCGCGCCAATCCGGATTGAGATAGGTCACGAAGGAAATCACGCGCGCATCGTCGTCCCGGAATCGATCGCGATGCCGCGCATACCGCGCGCCGGCGGGATAGGCGGCGTAGTGCGCTTCGACCTGGTCGGCGCCGAGGAACAGGCGGCGGTTGAGTTCGACGCGCAATGCGTCGAGCGCAGCGAGGAACGTAGCGGCCGCTGGGCCGGCGCGCGCGTCGTCGAGCCAGAGCGTCGCATCGCCGCGGATCTGCGCGTGCTGCCCGAGCGAGGCGCCATGGCCGACGGCCGCCGCGGACAGGGCGCCCGCGGCCTGCAGGCGGCGCAGGTCTTCACGCAAGGCCAGGGACGTGGCGGCGTCGGGAAAGTCGGGGAGCCGGCATGCGCCATGGGTGCGCAGGGCGTCGGCGATGTCCGCGACGTCGTGCACGGCGGCAAGCGCGATCATGCCGTTATGATAGCCGCGCTCCCCCCGAATCCCCCGTCGAAGAGAGCCCTTCCCGCATGTTCCCCCGCCTGCCGCCCGTCACCAAGGCGCTGCTGATCGCCAACGGTGTCGCGTTCGTATTGCAGTTGATCGCAGGCGACGCGCTCCAGATTTTCGAGCTCTGGCCGATCGGCCTGGACCAGTATTCGCCGTACGCCTCGCCTTTCATGCCGTGGCAGATCGTGACGTATGCGTTCCTGCACGACGCGTCCAATCCGATTTCGTTCCATCTGTTGTTCAACATGCTCGCGTTGGCGATGTTCGGCGCGCCGCTGGAATACACGTGGCGCAGCAAGCGTTTTGCGACGTATTACTTCGCCTGCGTGGTCGGCGCGGCGCTTTGCCAGCTTGGCGTGGCGTGGTGGTCGATGCAGTCCGGCCATGAAGTGGGCCCGACGCTCGGTGCATCCGGCGGTATCTTCGGGTTGTTGCTCGCGTACGGGATGTTGTTTCCGAACCAACGCGTGATGTTGCTCTTCCCGCCGATTCCGATGAAGGCGCGCACGCTCGTCATCGGTTACGGCGTCATCGAATTGCTGCTCGGTGTTTCCGGCGCGCAACCTGGGGTCGCGCATTTCGCGCATCTGGGCGGGATGTTGTTCGGGTGGTTGTTGATTCGCTACTGGCGCGGGCAGCCGCCGTTTGGGCGGAAGCCGCCGCCGAGGCCGCGGATCGTTCGCTGACGCTCGGGATTCTGCGACTCCAGATTTGCGCGGCGAGCCGCCGCATTGGAGGGCCTCATTGCTCCGCAAGAGCTCACGCTCCGCAATGAGGCCCTCCAACGCGACGACCACCGCGCACCTGGCGTTGGGTTGCGCGACACCACTGTGGGGAATGGGCGCGCCGTGCACTGCGGCATGCGCGCCTACAGCCAGCACACCAGACTGGCCGGCGCCTTGCCCGTCGAGGACATCGCGAGTCGCGTGGGTGCTGGTCCTCGCAACCGCGATGTCCTCTCTCGGGCATCGGCGCCTTCGCGGCGACCGGATGGGTGAAGCAGGGACGCTGCGAGATCATGCGTCGACTCCCGCTTTTCGATCAGATCGCTGCGAGGAACGTCGCCTGCCAGAGGCGACCATGTGCGAAGACTCGAGCGCCGAGGTGGGCGACGTTCCGTCCGTCTGGTGTGCTGGCAGTCGGCGCGCATCGATCACCCGCGACGGACACACTCATCAAGTGCTGTCGCGAGACCATCAGCCGCCAGCGCAGCGGTCGTCGTGTTGGAGGCCACATTGCGGAGCGTGAGCTCTTGCGGAGCAATGTGGCCTCCAATGCGGCGCACCGCTGCGCCGCACTGGTGGGGTTGAACCTAGCCGGCCCGCGTTGTCATCTGCGAAACCGCTCTTACGGCCAAACGCGAATCGGATCCTTCGACACCATCGCGCTACCAGCCTTGCACGTATAAGCCTCGCCGAACGCAGGCAGATTCATCAGCGGCCCATTGACGCGCCACTTGCCCGGTGCGTGCACGCCGGTCGCCGCACGCGCCGTCGCTTCCTGCGCACTCGTCTGCTGCGCCCACAGATTCGCCCAGCCCTGGAAGAAGGCCTTCTGCGCTGTCGCATCGGCGGCTGCATTGCCGTTGCGCCACGCATCCCACGCCAACTCCACGCCCGACTGATCGGCGACATTCGCGTTGAGCGATTGCGCCGCGTTGAGCTTGATGCCCGGCAACGCCGGATCCTCGAACTGGCCGTACTGCGTAGTCACCTTCTGGCCGATCGCATTCCATGCGTCGTTTTCCGCCGGCGTCCACCAATCGCGCACGGTGTCCTTCGCATCGACGAAGCGCCCCTTGTTGTCGACCGCGTGCCCGAGTTCCAGGCCCACGAGTCCGCCGAAGGCGCCGTACTGCGCGGCCGGGTCGGCGCTCATGTCGAGCACCGGCGCCTGCAACATCGCGGCGGTGACGATCAGGCGGTTCTGTGCGATGTCGTAGGCCAGCGTCGGTTGCTGCGGCAGCACGTCCCAACGGCGGTCGGCGTTGCCGCGGCCGATGCGCTTCATCTCTTCGCGATGGCGCCAGGTCGACGCGATCAGCATGTTGCCGCCGAAACTGCCGCGGCCCATCGGCTGCACGCTGTAATCCAGGTCGCGACGGGGCGTGCCGATTTCGATCTTGAGTGCGTCGAGCTTCGCCTTCGCCTCGGTCTTCGCAGCCGCGCCCATCCACGGCGAACGATCCACCGCGCGGCCCAGTGCGGCGCGCACGTCGGTCGCGATCTGCTCGGCGCGCGTCTTCGTCGCCGTCGGCACGTAACGCGCGGCGTATTCGTGGCCGAGCATCGGGCCGGCCGCGGTGTTGATCGCGTCCAGCACCACGCGCCAGCGTTCCGGCGGCGTCGCCTGGCTGCGCAGCACGCGGCCGCGGAATTCGAATTCGGCGTCGCGCCAGGCCTTGGCGAGGTAGGGCGCCATCGCATTGCCGACATGGAAGCGCAGGTAGGCCTGCCACTGCGAGGGCGGCAAGCCGCCGGCCAGGGTTTCGAGTTGCGCGAACAACTGCGGGTTGGCGATCGACACCGTGTCGTCGGTGACGCCCTGCGCCTTGAGGAACTCGGCCAGCTGCAAACGCTTGTAGGTCTTGGCGATGTCCTTCACCGCCACCGGTGCGTAGTTGCCCTGCACGTCGCGCAGGGAAACGATCGGCTTGCTCGCCTGCGCGATGCGCGTTTCCAGGTCGATCACCGCCTTCGCATCGGCGGCGAGGCGATCGGCGGGCGTGCCCGACAAGGTGAGGATCTTCTTGACGTAATCTTCGTAGCGCGACATCACCGCCTTGGTGTCGGCATCGCCGCGCGTGTAGAAGGCAGGATCGGGCAAGCCAAGGCCGCCCTGGCTGAAGTAACCGATGTGGCGCGAGAGATCGTGCAGGTCGATGTCGGCGCCGAAGTTGAAGGCCACCGGGATGCCGACCTGGTGCAGCGCGGCGATGGCCGGCGCGACGTCCTTGGCCTTGCGGATGCCATCGATGCGCGAGAGCAGGGGCGCGACGGGATTGGCGCCGTCGCGTTCGACCGCGGCTTCGTCCAGGCCGCTCGCCCAGAAATCGCCGAGCAGTTTCTGCACGTTGCCTTGCGGGCTTTGCATCGCCGCATCGAGCAGGTCGCGTTGCTGTTGCAGCGAACGCTCGGCGAGTTCGCCCATGGCCGACACGCTGCCCGTCGCCGGCACCGGATGGGCCTTGGCCCAGTCGGCGGATGCGACGCTGTAGAAGTCCGTGCACGCCGTCGGTGCAGCCGGTTCCTTGGGCTTGGCCGATTTCTTTTTCTTGGCCGCGATCGCGTCGGGAGAGGCAAGGCCCGCGACCAGCACGAGGCTCAGGGCAAGGGCGAGGGGGGCGCGGCTGTGAAAAAGCACGTTCGGCGTCATTGCGTGCAACCCGATGAAAGACCGGTCGAGTGTAGCAAGCACTTCGCCGCCCGCAGGATGAACGGAAGCGGCAGCGGATCACAAAAGGAAAAGGCCCGGTTTCCCGGGCCTTTCCTTATCGACTTCGAAACGCGATGCCGTTACCAGATCAGGATGCGCTTGCCTTCGCCGCGCACCATCGGGTCGGTGGCTTTGCACGAGAACGCGGTGGCGAACTCGGGCATGTTCGACGGCGCGCCGATCGCGCGGAAGCTGGCGAGCGCGTGCTCGTCGGTCGCGATGCGGCGGTCGATTTCCTTCTCGGTCATGCTGCGGCGCCACACGGTGCCGAAGTTGAGGAAGAAGCGCTGGTCGTTGGTGAAACCGTCGGTCTTGGGATCCGGCGCGCCGTTGGTGGCCTTCTTCATCGCCTGGTAGGCGACGTTGAGGCCGCCGAGGTCGGCGATGTTCTCGCCCAGCGTCAGGTTGCCGTTGAGCTTCTTGCCCGGCGCGGCTTCGTAACCGTTGAACTGGTCGACGAGCATCGTGGTCAGGCCCTTGAAGCCCTTGGCGTCGGCCGGCGTCCACCAGTTCTCGAAGTTGCCGGTCGGCCCGAAGCGGCTGCCCTGGTCGTCGTAGCCATGGATCATTTCATGGCCGATGACTGCACCGATGCCGCCGTAGTTGGTCGCATCGTCGGCCTTCGGGTCGAAGAACGGCGGCTGCAGGATCGCGGCGGGGAAGGTGATCTCGTTGGCGAGCGGGTTGTAGGAGGCGTTGATCGTCTGCGGCGTCATGCCCCATTCGGTCTTGTCCACCGGCTTGCCGATCTTCGACATCTCGTACTTGTAGTTGAACGCGTTGGCGGCGAGCACGTTGCCGATGTAGCTGTCGCGCGAGGTCTCAAGACCATCCCAGGGGCGCCACTTGTCGGGGTAACCGATCTTGGGCTTGAACGCGGCCCACTTCTCCATCGCCTTCTTCTTGGTCTCCGGGCTCATCCACGCCAGGTTTTCCAGGCGCACCTTGAGCGCGTCGCGCAGGTTCTGCACGAGCATTTCCATGCGCGCCTTCGACTCGGCGGGGAAAGCGACCTGCACGTACATCTGGCCCAGCGCTTCGCCGGCCTGGTTGTTGGTGGTGGACAGCACGCGCTTCCAGCGCGGCTTGATTTCCTTCTGGCCGCGCATCGCCGCGCCGTAGAAGTTGAAGTTCTCCTGCACGAAGGCGTTGCCCAGGTACGGCGAGGCCTCGTCGATCACGTGGAAGCGGAAGTAGTGCTTCCACTGCTCGACCGGCGTGTCGCTGCGCATCTTGTTCCACTCGGCGTGGAAGGCGGGCATCGCGAAGGAGAACAGCTTCGGCGTGTCGACACCCTGCGACTTGAAGAATTCTTCCCACGAGAAGCCGGGCGTCAGCTTGTCGGCGTCGGCCGGCGAAACGGGGTTGTAGTACAGCGAGATGTCGCGCTGCAGGTCTTCGCTCGACTTCGACGCCTTGGCCAGGCGCGTTTCGAACGCGAGGATGTCCTTGGCCTGCGTCGCCGCATCGGCGGCGGGCGTGCCGCCCAGCTCGAGCACCTTGGCGATGTGCTTGACGTAGTCGTCGCGGTTGGACTGCTTGTCGGCGTCGAAGTAGTAGTTGCGATCCGGCAGGCCCAGGCCGCTCTGCGTGGCGTAGGCGGTGTTCATCGACGAGTTCTTGAAGTCGGCTTCGGGGCCGAAGCCGAAGATCGCCGCTTCGCCCTTCGCCGCGGTGTCGCGCATGTAGGCGGAGATCGAATCGGCGTCGGTCAGCTTGTCGATCGCGGCCAGGCGCGATTCGAGCGGCTTGATGCCCTGCGCTTCGATCTTCGCCTCGTCCATGCCGGTGGCCCACAGGTCGCCGACGATCTTTTCAACGCCCTTGGCGTTGGCATCGGCGGCCGCCTGTTCGGCGAGCTGGCGCTGCACGGCGGTGGAACGCTCGTCGAGCATTTCGAACGCGCCCCACGAGGTGCGGTCGCCCGGGATCGGATTGGCGGCGAGCCACTTGCTGTTGACGTAACCGTTGAAGTCGGTGCACGCGTTCTTCGAGGTGTCCAGGTCGCTCGCCATGAAGTGGTTGACGCCCGGCAGCTTGCTTTCGTCGAGGGTCAGCTTCGGCGCGGCGCCTTCGCCGGGGGCGGCGACGTTGCCGGCGGGCTTCTCGGCAGGCTTGCACGCCGCGAGGGCGGCGACGATGGACAGGGACAACAGCAATACCTGCGGTTTACGGCTCACGGGACACTCCGGGAATGGTCGAGGCGGGGCGCCCACGCGTGGGGCGACAGGCGACTCTACCGGGTGCCGGGGGCCGGGCAGGGGTGTCGAAGGTCACGGGCCGGGTCAGGCCGCGGCGGCTTCCCGCAATTCATGTGCCCGCGATTCACCCAGGTAGGACGTGATGGCCTGCCGGAGCACATAGATCAAGGGAATCAACACGATGGCCGCCAGCATCTTGTAGACGTAGTTGACGGTGCTGACCGCCAGGAACAACGACATCGACCAGTGCTGCGGCCCGATCACGAAGGCGATGTAGAGCACGACGAAACTGTCGACGAGCTGGGACACGGCGGTCGACGCGGTCGCGCGGAACCAGATGTGCTTCTCGCCCGTGCGCTGGCGGATGCGATGGAACACCGAGACGTCGATCAACTGGCCGATCAGGAAGGCGATCACCGAACCGCCGATCGTCCACAGGCCCTGCCCGAACACCGCGGCGAAGGCCTTCTGGTAATCCGGCACGCCCTGCGATTGCGCCGCGGCCACCCACCAACTCGCCGGCGCGAGCGAGATCGCGGCGAAGGCGAAGGCGAAGCCATAGATGATCAACACCACGGCGATCCACGAAATCATGCGCACGCCGCGCTTGCCGAAGAACTCGTTGATGACGTCGGTGAAGATGAAGACCATCGGCCACAACAAGGTGCCCGCGGTGAAACTCAGTGAGCCGGTCTGCCCGAACAGGTTCCACTGGAAGGGCGTGATGCCCAGCGTGTCTTCGAGCGCGAAGATCTTGACGCCGATGAACTCGGCGAGCACCGCGTTGACGCAGAAGAACGCGGACAGCGCGATGAAAAGGCGCGTGGCCCGGTCGGCAAGGGGATTGGGATGCATCAGGCGTCGGCAGGCGCGCGCGGCGGTGGGGCGAAAGGAATCGAATCCGGCGACACCGCACCACCGGAGATGATGAAGCTCATGGCCTGGTCGACGGTCCAGTCGGTCGGCGTCATCTTTTCCACCGGCACGATTTCGAGATAGCCGCCGGTCGGGTTCGGCGTGGTGGGCACGTACACCGCCGCCAGTTCGCGCCCGGTACCTTCTTCGCGCATCACGCGCGTGACGAAGCCGATGCTCTTCATCTCGTTGTGCGGGAAGTCGATCAGCACCACGCGCTGCGTGCCGTCGGGTTTGGTCTGCAGGATGTTGAGCAACTGCCGCGCGCTGCCGTAGATCGTGTTCGCCAGCGGAATGCGTTGCACCAGGCGTTCGAACCACCGCAGCAGCGTCTGCCCGACGACGACGCGCGCCATCACGCCGGACATCAGGATCACCGCGAGCGTCGCCAGCAGCGCGAACGCCGTCTGCACCCAGGGCGCCGCCAGCCAACCCAGCGACGGATTCCCGCCGGCGATGCCGGCCAGCAGCGGCCCGATGAGGGGCCGGCTGATGTCGGACAACATGACGAAGACGAACTTGACGACGACCCATGTCAGCCAGATCGGCAACAGGGTGAGGACGCCGGTGATGAAAAGCCGGCGGAGGCTGGGACGCGGGGAGGGTTTGCGCATGGCGCCCATTATGGGGCGCGACGCCGTCAGTCGTGAACGAGCTTCACGGCGACGTCGTCGTAACCGCGCTCGCGTTCGATCGCGCGCGGCTTCGGCCCGCGCCAGCCCGTGCCCGCGACCGACCCGTCGCGCAGCCAGGTGGCGTAGTTGCGTGCGCCGGTCTGCGAGGGCGTGGCGCCGACTTCACTGCTGGTCGGCAGGCGCACCTTGGTCCCGTTGCGGCTGGCCCAATGCGCGTAGGCCTGCGCGTCTTCGTAGGAGATGCAGACCACCGGTTGCGTGTCGGACTGTTCGAAGCCCGGTTCGCGCCAAGTGCGCGGCTTGACGATGCGGAACAGCGACATGCGTTCGCGGCACAGCGCCGATTCGCGGCCGGTGGCGGCGACGAAGCGTGCGTATTCGGCGCGCGTCAGGGTGCGCAGCGTCGGTTGCACGGCCGCGCCCGTGGTGCCTGCGGTGATCTCGGCTTCCGGCGTGGCGGCGCTCGCGACCGAGATCTTCTCGGCGCGCGCGCGCAGCGTATCGCCGAGCGCCTGGTCGCCCGCGAACTCGTTGGCGAGCGCGGCGGTGGCGAGTGCGTCCTTGCGATTGCGGTCCTTCTCGTCGGCCTCCATGCGCTTACGCAGTGCGTCGGCGGCCTTTTCGTGGATGCCGTGCAAGGCTTCGGCGCCGAGCGGCGCGGTGCGATCGGCGAATTGCGTCGCGCGCTGCAGGTAATCGCGCGCGCGATCGGCGTCGCCGCGACGCAAACGCATCGCCATCTCGTCGCCGAGCGAGCCGAGCACGCCCACCACCAGCGGCGGCAGGCCCGCGTGCGCGGGATCGGCATCCCACGCGGCGAGCACGCTGTCGTAGGCGTTGTCGCCCTGCGGCGCGGTGAGCTTGCGCGCGGCGAGTTGTTGTTCGGCCGAGGTGACCCATTGCTGCGCCGGCGATTCCGGCGGCGGCTGCAACATGCGTTCGACCACTTCGGGCACGACGGGCTTGCGGATTTCGGGCAGGGTTTCGACGCGGAAGAAGTCGTCGCTGCCGGCGTCGTGCTGCGAGGCCACGCCGATCATCGCCGCGCACAGCAGGCCACCACCGATCAACAGGGGCTTGGGCATCAGGCGCGTGCGACGCCACAGTTGCGCGAAGTTGGCGAACACCGCCGCGAAGGAGAAGCCGCCGCGTTCGATGCGATCCAGCGCTTCGAGCATCTGTTGCGCGCTGCGGAAACGCGTGGCCGGCGACTTCGACAGCGACTTGTCGATGAAGCGCTGCCAGTGCATCAACTCGGCGGGCAGGCGGGGGATCGGATCCTTGGCGTGCATCACCGCCATCGACAGCGCGTCGGCGGCGTTGTACGGCAGCATGCCGGTGAGCATTTCCCAGGCGAGCACGCCGATGCTGTACAGGTCGGCGCGGCTGTCGACTTCTTCGCCGCGCGCCTGTTCCGGCGGCATGTAGGCGGTGCTGCCCACGGCCAGGCCCGTCATCGTCAGGCGCGGGTTGATGCCCTTGCGCAGCGCGATGCCGAAGTCGGCGAGCAGCGGGCGCTCGGCGTCGTCGAACAACACGTTCTCGGCCTTGACGTCGCGATGCACCACGCCGCGCACGTGCGCGTAGTCGAGGGCTTCGAGCAGGGAGCGCAGCGTGGCGATGACGCGCGATTGATCCTTGGTGCGGCCGTCCTGTCGCGAGATGCGCTGGCCGAGGTGGCCACGCGCGAGGTAAGGCATCGCGTAGTAGGGCAGGTCGTCGGCGGTGCGGCCGACTTCGTAGATGCCGACGATGTTGGGGTGGTCGAGGCGGGCGATGGTGCGCGCTTCGTTCTCGAAGCGGCGCCGGCTGACTTCATCGGTCAACGCCTCGGGCAGCATCACTTTGAGCGCGACCTTGCGGCCCAGCGAAATCTGCTCGGCGAGGTACACCGTCGACATGCCGCCCTGGCCGATCTCGCGCAACAGGCGAAAGCCTGCGATGCGCGGCAGCGCACTGGCGGCGTCGGATGGCGACGACGTATCCACGCTCATTGTTGACGGTCCCCTGTTCCGTGGCGGAAGAATACGCTGGCGCAACACGACCAGCCAGCGGCGGGGAGACCGTTGGCGGCCGCATTCCTGATGGGTTCATGCACCGGGGCGCGTGAAGGGCCTCTTCACGCGACGTGTTGCGTCGCAGCGTGACGCACAGGGTCGTTGGGTGATGCGCGTCACCCGTGCATGCGTCACACCAGCAGTAGCGAGGCCATGCGACGCCGCATGCGGCCGACGAGTTCGGCATCGTCGACCACCTGGAAGGCATCGATCAGCGCCTTGCGCGGCAGGCCATCGTCGAAGCTGCGATCCAGCCGCAGCATCTCGAGGAATTGTTCGAGGCCGGCTTCCGCATCCCCGGCGACGATGCGATGCACGCCGAGCAGATGGCGCGCGCGCAGGTCCTTCGGATCGCTGGAGATTGCGGCTTCCAGGACTTGCGGTGCGGGCGCGTCCTTCAACAACGCAGCGAAGCCCAGGCGTGCGCGTGCACGCACCGCGCGATCATCGTGCGCGAGGTTGGCGGGGAGGGCATCGAGCAGTTGTTCGGCTTCGTGCGCATTGCCGGTTTGCAGCAGGGCGAGCGCGAGGTCGAGGCGATGTTCGGGCTTGTCGGCTTCGGTTTCGACCAGCTTGCGCAGGCGCATCACTTCGGCATGCGGATCGGCCGGCGGTTCCGGAGCGACGTCTTGCGCGGCCTCATCCTGCGGCGCACCCGGCGCGATGCCGTGGTGGGTGAGGAATTCGCGCAGCTGGCCTTCGGGCAAGGCGCCGGGGAACCCGTCGACGAGCTGGCCGTCCTTCACCAGGTAGACGGTCGGGATCGAGCGCACCTGGAAAGCGGCGGCGAGCTGCTGCTCCTTGTCGACATCGACCTTCGCCAGGCGGAAGGCGCCGTTGTATTCGGCCGCGAGCTTTTCGAGGATCGGGCCGAGCGATTTGCACGGGCCGCACCACTCCGCCCAGAAGTCGACGAGGACGGGCGTTTGCAGCGACGCCTGGAGCACGTCGGTTTCGAAGGTTTCGGCGGTGGCGTCGAAAACGTGCGGGGAAGCGGTGGTGGCCATGGCGATCGTCGAAGAGTGGATGCGCCACAGATGGGGACGCCCCTGCGGCGCGGCAAGCCCGCACGCTAGCATGGGCGGATGCGCACACCTTCCACTTCGCCTGCACGCCTGCCCTCCGTCCGCCTGCTCACGGCCCTCGCGCTGTTGGGCTTCGTCGTTTCATTGCTGGGGTTCGGCGCGGCGCTGCATGGGTTTTCCCATGCGATACAACCGGTCGCGCTGCTCGGCGCGCGCGGCGTGCCGCGCTGGTGGGCCTTCGATTTGTTCGGTTTCCTGCTGCCGGGGCTGCTCGCGTGGGCGGCGACGGTGCGCCTGTCGATCGCCGATCGCGCACGCGATGCGGACAGCCGCGTGCTCGGCGTGGGTTGGACGCTGTGCGCCTTCGCGGCGCTCGCCTTCGCGGCGCAGGGCGTGCTGCCGGTCGATGCGACGCGGGGGTTGGGCTACGGCGTGGGCAAGATCAACACGGCCGCATGGACCGTGTGGTGGATTGCGTTGGTCGCGGGCTGCGTGTTGCTGGCGGTGGCATGGCGCGGGCAGGTGGCCTTGCGGTTCGCGACTGCGTTCGTCGCGGCGTTGGTGCTTGCATTTGCGATGTTCGTCTCCGTGCCCGGTGCGCCGGCGATGGGGCAGCGGATCGGGATCGTCGCGTGGTTGGGGTGGCTCGCGTGCGTGGCTTGGGGCGTGTTCGACGCAAGGCGCGCATCAGCCGGGTGAGGCGGGGCAGGTTGCGACGGGAATGCCGTCGGCCGATGCAGGCCCGACGCTGCAGGGCTGTGCGTGGCCTTCGACGAACCACGCCGAATCCGCCAGTGGAACGCGCGCGAGGCCATCGCGGCCCACGAGCGCATGCGTCGTCCCCGATGCATCGACCACGCGCGCGCCCAGGGGTGGCGCACGGCCATCGCCGATGTCGATGCGCACGAAGTGCATCGGGCGAAAGCTGCTGGCGAGCGGGACATCGATGATGGCGCCCGCGCGCGGCACCACGATGCGCTCCGTCCAGTCGAACGCCACGTCGGGCGAAGCGCCGCCCACCTCGATGCCCACGCGATTGCGCCGATAGGGCGACAACTGCGGCACGAGTGCATGGCCGCGCCGGTCGAGACGCACGTTGGGTGCCTGCAGCACGTGCGCGCCGGCACCGTGATCGGCGCGCACGAGTGCGATGGTGTCGCCGAGCGTCGGACCGAGCGTGACGCCATGCGGATGCACGAGCACGCCGCCTTCGGCCGTCACCGAGGCCTGGCGCACCGCCGGCGAGAGGCTCAGGCCCGCGTCGATGCGTCCCGCGCGCCCGGCGTGCCCGAGCGACGCACTTTTCGTCGTCGCGCCGCCGCGCGCGTCGGCGGTCCGCGAGACACCGAGGTTCCAGGCGTTGCGATCGCGCAGCACGCCGCCGATCCCCGATTGCAGGTCGAGCCGCTGCGGGCCCGCGCGCACGTGCGCATGGGCGAACGCCGCGTTCCCGGCATCGCCGAAACCCAGGGGCAGGGTGAGCGACAACACGGCGTCGTTGGTCGCGCGATGCGCGATCCGGCGCGTGTGCTCGATGGAGGCATTCAACACCGCGCCGCTGCGCGCGGTGGGGATCGACAAGCCGAAGCGCGCGCTGCGTTGCGGGCCCTCGATGGCGTGGAAGCGACGATCCACGAGGGAAAGGTGCAGCCCGTGCCGCCGGTCGCAAAAGGATTTCTGGAGCGTGGCATCGAAGCGCTGGCGTTCGCGGCGCGCGTCGGGCGCGTGGAGCGCTTCGCGCAGCGCATGGTACGCGGCAGGGGTCGAGGTTGCGCTGAGTTGCAAGGTCGTGCGCGCTGCCGGTATGTCGGTCGTGAAGGCCGCGCGCGTGGCGCCGCCGCGCGCGAGGCCCGCGTCGCGCGCGGTGCGCGCGTGCAGGCGATCGATCGACAAGGCGCCCGCGAGCGACGCGAACGCGACGCCCGCCAAGGCCTGCGCGTGACCCGTGGTGGCCTGCGCCGCGGCACGCAGCGTGACGCGATCCTGCAGGCCCGATTCCAGCGCACCCACGACGACGGGCGCATCCCATCTGTCGATGTCGGATAACCAACCCGCGGCCAGGCCGAATCGCATCCGCCCGGCGCGCAGCAACCCCGGCATCGTGGCGTAGGGAACCGCGAAGGTCTGCACGCGACCGTCGGCTTCCACGAGGCGCACGTCGAGATCGCCACCGCGCCCGAGCGGTTGGACGTCTGCGAGCGCGAACGGCCCCGGCGGCACCGTCGTGTCGAACAACAACCGCCCTGCCTGCCGCACCTGCACGCGTGCATTGGTGTCCGCGACGCCGCGGATGACGGGAACGTTGCGCTGCTGCGCCGCCGGCACCATGCGGTCGTCGGATTGGAAGCGGATACCGCGCAGCGAAACGGGATCGAACAGCAGGCCGTTGGCGTGGAAGTCGCCGAGGGTGAGGCGTGCGTCGAAGCGCGGAACGTCGCGCTCCAGGTGCGCGGAAAGGGTGTCGCTTTCGCGACCATGCGCTGGTCGCCACAGGTGTGTGCTGCGGTGGCGCACGCGCCAGGCTCCCGCGTTCAACCCCGCGTCGAGCCGCAGGCTGGCCCGGTCGAAGGCTGGCATGTTCGCCATTTCGGATCGCAACAAGGTTGCGCCGTACGCGAGGCGGAAGGCGGTGATTCCGGCATCGGGCGGAGCAGCGTCGACCGTCGTGTTCCTGACCGCCAGCAAGGCTTGCGGGATCGATACGTGCAACGCGAAATCGCCTGGTGCGTAACGTGCGCTTGCGGCTGGATGGAGGGCATCGATCTGCGGGCACGGGGTCTGCGCAAACGCGTCGCGACTGGCGAGCGCAAGCCGCGTGGTATCCACGCCGAGCCACCGCATGAAGCCGGTATCGAAGCAGGGCTGTGCATCGGCGCCGGCGAAGCGCACGCTGCGCCGCCCCAGCGGTGCGCCGTTCCGCCACACTTCGACGTCATGCACGCCCGCTCGCACGGGTTGGCCCGCTTCGAACGCAGAGACATCCACGTCGCGCGCATTGCGCAACATCGTGGCGTCGAAACGCACGTGCGGCGAGGCCGGTTCGCCCGCGCGCAAGGCCGCGCAAGCGAACGCGAGCACGAAGACCGGCTTGCCGCGCATCACCGGGCCTGCGCTTCCGACAACGCACTTTCGAACCGATCGCGCCCGCCCAGGTCGTTGATCGCTTCGAAGGTGATGCGTCCGCCGCGACGCGCCGACTTCGGCCGCACGGTGGTACTGGCGAATGGTGCGACCATTTCACCGAGCACATCCCAGGCCTCGCCGTCGGCGATGCGCGCGATGGTGACGTGGTAGGGCGTGGGGTTGTCGATTTCCAGCCGCGCATCGTCGAGCACGCGCCACTGCAATGCGGCCGGCGCCCGACCCGGGGAACCGGGCAGGCCGCTTGGCCGATGCAGCAGTTTCACGCGCGTGCGCAAAGCGATCTTCATTGCCGAGGCGTCGGCTTCCGCCGGTGGATCCGGTGGCACGTCGAGCACGTTGAGCCAGAACAATGTCTCGCGATCCGTCGCGAGCGCGCCGGGCAAACGATGCAGGCGCAAGGTTTGCCCTTTGCCCGGGTCGATGCGGAACAGCGGTGGATCGGGCGCGAAGGGGATTTGCGTCGCGGCGACCGGCGATTCCACCCACGCTTCCACCAGCACCGGATGCGCATGGCGGTTGCTCAGTCGCACCGTGACATCACGCGCGTCGCCGGGAAAGACGACGCGCGTGTTGTCGAGCACGACGCCCGCGTGCGCGATGGACGCGAACGCGAACGCCAGCAGCGCGATCCCGCAGGACGCGATGCGAACGACGATGCTCACGGATAGTGCAGCGAATACACGACGCTCGTCGTCACCACGCCGGCCATGGCCCCTGCCGCGCCGACGTTCTGGTAGGCGACCTGGTAATCCATGGTGTCGAAGGTCTGGTAGAGCGTGTTGTCGTCGCGCTGCGTTTCGCTGCCGACCGCGATCTGCGTACCGTCGCCGTTGAACAGCGCGAGGTTGACGTCGGGCAGGCTGGTGGTGAGCGTGCCCGAGGCGGGATCGACGGTGGGACCGCCCTCGAAGAACACCCGCACGCCGTTGGCGACGACCTGGCAATTGGACAGGGCCATGCGGAAGTTGGTGCGGCCGGCCACGTCGCCCGGGCCCAGCTGGTTTGTGCTGATGACGGGCAAGCGGACGGCGAACGACGGCGTCCCCGTGGTGCCGCCGCTGACATCGCAGGTGGCGTCGGTGATCTGGCCGTCGAAGGAGATCGTGCCGGAGGTGGCGGCGGCGGTGGGCGAAGCCAGGCAACCGGCGACGAGCAGGGCCGGGACGATGGCGAAGGTGCGGGAATCGGTGTGGCGCATGGAACACTCCTTGTTGGGTGTGTCCACATCCTCCGGTTCGGCCGCTTTCATCGCAGTCGGTGAACCCCGCATTGCAATGTCAGGAAACCCTGAAACCTCATCCCCAGCGCAACTTCATCCCCAAAATCGCCGCCGACAGCCCCAGCGTGATCGTGTTCGACACGATCATCGGCCAGGAATGCAGCGCGATCCCGTAGGCCAGCCAGAACCCCACGCCGATGGTGAACACCACGTACATGTGCAGCGAAATGCTGCGGGTATCGCGCGTGCGGAGGATTTTCACCGCCTGCGGCACGAAGCACAGGGTGGTGAGCGTGGCGGCCACGTAGCCGGTCCAGGTGAGGTCGAGGTCCATGCCGGCAGTATCGCCGGTCTGATAGGCTCTCCGGCCCACTATTGTCCGTGCAAACGACCGATGTCCGCCGCCCCCGACGCGCCTGCCTACGACCCCCGCACCCTCGAAGCCGCCGCCCAGCGCTTCTGGTCCGACCGCCGCGCGTTCGAAGTGACGGAAAACGACCCCCGGCCGAAGTTCTTCTGCCTCTCGATGCTGCCGTACCCCTCGGGCGCGCTGCACATGGGCCACGTGCGCAATTACACGATCGGCGACGTCATCAGCCGCTTCCAGCGCATGAACGGCCGCAACGTGCTGCAACCGATGGGTTGGGACGCCTTCGGCCTGCCCGCCGAGAACGCGGCGATCAAGAACCGCACCGCGCCGGCGAAGTGGACCTACGCCAACATCGACCACATGCGCGACCAACTGCGCACGATGGGCTACGCGATCGACTGGTCGCGCGAATTCGCCACCTGCCGCCCCGATTACTACGTGCACGAGCAGCGCATGTTCGTGCGCTTGCTGAAGAAAGGGATGGCGTATCGCAAGAATTCGGTGGTCAACTGGGATCCGGTGGACCAGACGGTGCTTGCCAACGAGCAGGTGATCGACGGTCGCGGCTGGCGCTCGGGTGCGGTCGTGGAGAAGCGCGAGATCCCGCAGTGGTTCCTGCGCATCACCGACTACGCGCAGGAATTGCTCGACGGCCTCGACGCATTGCCGGGCTGGCCCGACGCCGTGCGCACGATGCAGCGCAACTGGATCGGCCGCAGCGAAGGCCTGGAATTCGCGTTCAAGGTCGACGGTAGCGACGAAGAACTGCACGTGTTCACCACGCGCCCCGACACGCTGATGGGCGTGACCTTCATCAGCATCGCCGCCGAGCATCCGCTCGCGAAGCAGGCCGCCGCGAACGATCCCTCGCTGGCGCAGTTCATCGAAGACATCCGCCACGGCGGCGTGTCGGAAGCCGAACTGGAGACGCAAGCCAAGCGCGGCCGCGACATCGGAATGCGCGCGTTGCATCCGATCACCGGCGAAGCGCTGCCGATCTACGTCGCCAATTTCGTGCTCATGGGTTACGGCACGGGCGCGGTGATGGCGGTGCCGGGCCACGACCAGCGCGACTGGGAAATGGCGCGCCATTACGGCCTGCCGATCCGCATGGTGATCGTGCCGCCGCAGGTGCGCGATGCCGTCGCGGAAATCGCGTCGGGTGTGCCGATGCAGCACGATCCGATGGACGCCGCGTTGCATGGCGGCAGCGCCGACCTGTACGAAACGCGCGCCGCCGTCGAAGTCATCCAGGAATTCGAGCGCAAGATCCAGGAAGAGAGCGCGTACACCGAACGCGGCCTGCTGGTGAATTCCGGCGAATTCGACGGCATGGATTACGACGAGGCGTTCGAAGCGATCGCGTCGCGCTTCCAGGCCGAAGGCCACGGCACGCGCCGCGTGAACTTCCGCCTGCGCGACTGGGGCGTGAGCCGCCAGCGTTACTGGGGTTGCCCGATCCCGGTCATCTATTGCGCCAAGTGCGGCGCGGTGCCGGTGCCGGAAGACCAGTTGCCGGTCGTGCTGCCCGAGGACGTGGCGTTCTCCGGCGTGCAATCGCCGATCAAGGCCGATCCGGAGTGGCGCAAGACGACGTGCCCGGATTGCGGCGGCCCGGCCGAACGCGAGACCGACACCTTCGACACCTTCATGGAGTCGAGCTGGTACTACGCGCGCTACACCTCGCCGGGCGCGGCCGACATGGTCGATGCGCGCGCCAATTACTGGACGCCGGTCGACCAGTACATCGGCGGCATCGAACACGCGATCCTGCACCTGCTGTACTTCCGCTTCTACCACAAGCTTTTGCGCGACGCGGGCATGGTGCACAGCGACGAGCCGGCGACGAACCTGCTCTGCCAGGGCATGGTGATCGCCGAGACGTATTACCGCGACAACGCCGATGGCTCGAAGGAGTGGATCAATCCCGCCGACGTCGACGCCGAACGCGACGAACGCGGCCGCATCACCGGGGCGCACCTGAAAGCCGACGGCAAGCCGGTGCACATCGGCGGCGTCGAAAAGATGTCGAAGTCGAAGAACAACGGCGTCGACCCGCAGGCGATGGTCGACCGCTTCGGCGCCGACACCGTGCGCCTGTTCTCGATGTTCGCCGCACCGCCCGAGCAATCGCTGGAGTGGAACGAAGCGGGCGTCGAAGGCATGGCGCGTTTCCTGCGCCGCTTCTGGCGCGAAGTGACGACGCACGTCGCGCAACCGGATCATCCGGAAGTCGCACCCGCGTCGCTCGACGCCGCGCAGAAAACCCTGCGTCGCCAGGTGCACGAAACGATCCAGAAAGTCGGCGACGACTACGGCCGCCGCCACAGCTTCAACACCGCGATCGCCGCGTTGATGGAACTGCTCAACCACGTGTCGAAATTCACCGACATGAGCGACCAGGGCCGCGCCGTGCGCCACGAAGCCCTGCAGGCGATGGTGCTGCTGCTCAACCCCGTGACGCCGCACGTCAGCCACGCGCTGTGGCAGGCCTTGGGCCACCCGGAAACCTTGCTGGAAGACATCCCGTTCCCGAAGGCCGACCCCGATGCGCTGAAGCGCGATGCCCTGACGCTCGCCGTCCAGGTCAACGGCAAACTGCGCGGCACCATCGAAGTCGCACCCGATGCATCCAAGGACTTCGTCGAGGCCGCGGCACTCGCCGAACCCGCAGTCGCGCGCTTCCTCGAAGGCCAGGAAGTGCGCAAGGTCATCGTGGTGCCGGGCAAGATCGTCAACATCGTGGCTTCCGCCTGACGTTCCCTGCGGTGGCCTTGCCCACCGCAGCCTCCCTCGTCCAGACTGGCCTACATGCGAATGCCCCCCACGCTTGTCCGAACCACGATGCTGCTGGCGCTCGTCGCCCTGAGCAGCGCCTGCGGATTCCACCTGCGCAACGCACTCACGCTGCCGGTCGAACTCAACCCCGTGCGCGTGGTGTCGCCCGACCCCTACAGCCCCCTGGCCGAATCGCTGGCCGACCAGATGACCCGCGCCGGCGCGGTCCCCGCGACCGACCCCGCGCAACCCTCGACCACCCTGCAGATCGTTTCCGAACGCTGGGGCGATACCCCGATCAGCATCGACGAACGCGGCCGCGCCCAGGAATTCAGCCTGCGCTACGCGGTGATCTTCGCCCTGCTGGACCAGGCCGGGAACGTCGTGGTGCCGCAACAGGCCGTCGAACTCTCGCGCGACTACGTGGCACCGCCGGCCGATGCCGTCGGCGCGACCTCCGAGCGCGAACTGCTCGCGAAGGAACTGCGCCGCGAAATGTCGACGGCCATCCTGCGTCGCGTCGGCGCCGCGTTGAACGTCACGCGCCCCGAAATCCACAACGGCGTGCGCACGACCCCGCCTGCTTCTCCGTCCACGACGCCCACGCTCCCGGCTTCGGCGTCCACGACGTCCACGCCGCAACCCTGACGCGATGGCCGACCTGAGGCCCGATCGGCTCGCGGCGCAACTCGCCTCCGAGCCCATGCGGCCTGCGTACCTGATCGCGGGGCCCGAAACGCTGGTCGTGCTGGAAGCCGCCGACGCCGTGCGCGCCGCCGCGCGCGAGCAGGGCATCGGCGATCGCGAGGTCTACGACATCGAAGGCCGAGACCCGGATTGGGACAGCGTGGCCGCCGCTTTCCAGGCACCGGGCCTGTTCGCCGCGCGGCGCGTGGTCGAAATCCGCATGCCCGGCGGCAAGCCGGGCAAGGATGGCGCGGAGATCCTGGCGAAATTCGCAAGCGATCCGCCGCCCGATGTCGTGCTGCTCGTCACCGCCGGCGATTGGAGCAAACAACACGGCGGCAAGTGGAGCGAAGCGCTCGCGCGCATCGGCCATCAACTGATCGCCTGGCAAGTGAAACCGCACGAGCTCAACGGATGGATCGACGCGCGCATGCGTGCGCGCGGATTGCGTGCCGATCGCGACGCGGTGCAGGCACTGGCCGATCGCGTCGAAGGCAACCTGCTGGCGGCCGCGCAGGAAATCGACAAACTGTCGCTGCTCGCCGAAGGGCGCATGCTCGATGTGGCGACGATGGAATCGCTGGTGTCGGATTCGTCGCGCTACGACGTGTTCCGCCTGGTCGACGCGGCGATGAACGGCCAGCCCGCGCAAGTCTCGCGCATGCTGCACGGCTTGCGCGGCGAAGGCGAAGCGGTGCCCGCGTTGCTCGGCATGGTCGCGATGGAATTGCAGCGCGCGGCGGCGCTGGCGCGCGTCGCGGCGCGCGGCGGAAACCTGCAGGCCGAATTCAAGGCGCAGCGCATCTGGGATTCGAAACAGGCCGCGTATACGCGTGCATTGAAACGCCATGACGCCGCCCGCTGGGAGCGTTTCGCCGCGGAAGCCGGGCGCGTGGATCGCATCGCGAAAGGCCGCCCGCAATGGGGGCGCGATCCGCACGATGCGTGGCTCGCGCTCGAACGCGTGCTGCTCGCGGTCGCCGATCCGCGCGCGTTGCGCCTGCTGGGCTGACGCGTGACGCCGCTCGTCCTCTGCTACGGCGGCACCTTCGATCCCGTCCACACCGGTCATCTGTTCATTGCACGCGCGGTGCGCGATGCGCTGCATGCCGACGTGCACCTGCTGCCCGCCGCCGATCCGCCGCACAAGGGACCGACGCACGCCGATGCGGCGCAACGCGCGCACATGCTCGACCTGGCGATCGACGGGGAAGCGGGCCTGATCGTGGATCGCCGCGAATTGCGTCGTGCGGGTCCGTCGTACACGGTCGACACGCTGCGCGAGTTGCGCGCCGAATACGGGCCGCATGCACCGCTGGTGTGGATGGTGGGCGGGGATTCGGTGTTCGAATTGGACACCTGGCACCGCTGGCGCGAATTGTTCGAACTGGGCCACGTGCTCGCGATCGACCGCCCCGGCGCCCCCATCGACCAGGCCGCCCTGGCCACGCGTGCACCCACGGTCCACGCCGAACTCGCGCCGCGCTGGTGCCTGCCCGCGCAATTACATGCGCTGCCGGCCGGTGGCTTCGCCGAATTCCGCCTCGGCGCGGAGCGGCCGGAGTCGTCCACCGAACTGCGTCGCCGCATCGCCGCCGAAGATCCGCGCTGGCAGGACTGGGTGCCGGCGCGGGTGGCCGCATTCATCCGCCAGTCGGGGCTTTACGGACGCTTGCACTCGTGATGCCGACAGTTTCACGCCTGCCGGCCGCGAGCGCCTCGTATAATCCCACCGTCTCCACCGAGCCCAGCTGCCCTTGACCACTGCCGCGCAAGTCATCAAGACCCGCCTTCCCAATCCGCCGCCGCCGGCAGACGTCCTCCTCCAACACGTGCGCAACGCCGTCGAGGAGCTCAAGGCAAAGGACGTCGTCGAAATCGATGTTCGCGGCAAGACCAGCGTCACCGACCACCTGGTCATCGCCTCCGGTACCTCCACCCGCCACGTCAAGTCGATCGCCGACGAAGTCGTCCGGCACGCCAAGAAGCTCGACTGCATGCCGCTCGGCGTGGAAGGCGAGCGCGAGGCCGAATGGGTCCTCGTCGACCTGGGTGATGTGGTGGTCCACGTGATGTTGCCGCGCGTGCGCGAGTTCTATGCGCTCGAGCGGCTGTGGACCGTCGGCGACCAGCCGCCGGAAGAGGAAGACGCGCTGGCCGCCGGCCGCGCCGAGTAAGCAAGGCGTGCGATTGCGCACGTCGCGGCGATGAAGGCAAGACTCATCGCCGTCGGCGAACGCGCCCCTGCGTGGGTCGCCGACGGATTCGCCGAATATCGAAAACGGCTGTCGCACTGGCTGCCGCTGGATCTTGTCGAAATCGAACCGGGCGTGCGCGGCAAGGGTCGCGACGCTGCGCGCGCGACGTTCGAGGAAGGCCAGCGCGTGCTGGCCGCGATTCCGAAAGGCGCATTCGTCGTGGCCCTCGATGGACGCGGGCGCACGTGGAGTTCCGAGCAACTCGCGCAACGCATGGAAACCTGGCGTGGCGCGGGGCGCGATTTGTGTTTCCTGATCGGCGGGCCGGAAGGCCATGCGAGTGAAGTGATCGCGCGGGCCGACGACACGTGGTCGCTCGGCCCGCTGACCTTGCCGCACATGCTGGTTCGCCTGGTGTTGGCGGAGCAGTTGTATCGGGCGAATGCGATGTTGGCGAATCACCCCTACCACCGCGCGTAGATCACCGCAGCACGAACTTCACCGGCACCAGGCCCACCGCCTGCACTGCGTGTCCATCCTGTGTCGCCGGCTTGAACTTCCACTTCTTCAGGATGTGCTTGCGCGCCGCTTCGTCGAGCGAGCGGTTGCCGCTGCTCGTCTGCACGCGCACGTCGAGCGGCACGCCATCGACGCCGACCAACACTTCCAGGATCACCGTGCCTTCGATGCGGCGCGCCATCGCGTCGCGCGGATAGGCCGGCGGCGGTGCGCTGGCGTATTCGAGGCTGTCGGCGCGGATCGGGCCGACGACGGGCGGCGTGGTTTCGATCGCGATCGCGGTGTCGGGGTTCGGGTCATAGGGTGGCGCGACGTCCGCGCCGACGGGATCGACGACGGGCGGTTGTTCGACGGGAATTGGCGTCGGCGCAACGTTGGGCCGCGTTTCGAAATGGCGGATCGTCGGCGGGGGCGGCGGAGGCGGCGGCGGTTCGACGTGCCTGGGAAAATCGAAAATCGGAATGACCACGTCTTCTTCCATCAACGCCTGCGGCGGCGCCATCGGCATCATCAGCAACATCAGCGCCGCGCCATGCAGCGCGATCACACCTGCGATCGCGGTGATGCGCGCAGGACTCGGGCGTTCGAGCAGATGCCCGATTTGCATCGGGCGGCGGGGCAGGGACGGCGCGATCGTGTGCGACATGGCGTGGCCTCCGTGGTTGCGTGATCGCTTCAACGCACGGGGTTGCACAACGGGGTTGCGGTGTCGCGCGCGAACCGCGTCGCCTCAGTGGTTCGACGCATCCTTCGCCGGATCGGCCTGTTCGTCCGTATCCCGATCGATGCCAGGCTCGTCGGGCTGGTTGCCCGGCTTCGGCCCCTTCGCCTGCGCATCGCCCTTGTCGCGCGGCTGGTTCTCGGCGTACCCCGGATTACGACCCGCCCGCGGATCTGCCGCGGGCGGGGTGTCGCGTTGCTTGTCGGCCATGGCGCTGGTCTCGCTGATGCGCGCGATGCGCGATGGCCGCAGTGTTACTGGCCCAGTTCGAAAACCACGTCAAGGCTCACCGACAGCGTGGTTTCGCCCGGCGCGACCGAGGTTTCCTTGGCCATCGCCATGTCGCTGGCCTGCGCACGCATCATGTAGGGCATCGGCGGGCGCGACGCACCCCCTTCGGCGATGCTCACCACGCGGCGCACGCGCAGGCCCATCGCCTTGGCGTAGGTCTGGGCGCGGGCCTTGGCCTTGTCGAGCGCGGCCAGGCGCGCTTCGTCGTATGCCGGTTCGGGCTTGTCGATTTCGAAGGACGGGCCGTTGACCTGGTTGGCGCCGCTGGCCACCAGCGCATCGAGCACCTTGCCGAGCTTGCCGATGTCGCGCGCCTTGATGTTCACCGTGTTGCTGGCCTGGTAGCCGGTGATCGTCGGCGGCGTGTTCTCCGCGTACTTGTATTGCGGCTGCACCGAGATGCCGGCGGTCTGGATGTCGCGCTCGGCGATGCCCGCGGCGCGCACGGCTTTCATCACCGCGTCCATCTGCGTGGCGTTGTCGCGCATCGCGGCATTGGCGTCGGCGGCCTGCGTGACGACGCCGGCGGAGATCGTCGCCACGTCGGGCACGCGACGGGACTCGGCCTGGGCCGACACCGAGAGCAGCGTGCCGTCGGCGGGAATGGGGGCGGTCTGGGTGCTCTGGGCGTGGACGGGCATGGCGGTTCCGAAGGCGAGGGCAAGGCCGAGCGCAGCAGACAGCGTGAGGGGACGAAGGGTCATTCGAGGCTCCATTGGTGAGGGTGTGCTTTCCGTATCGCGGCACTGACGTGCGGCGGAGTGAACGAACTGTGAGCCTTGGCGGGGTCAAGCCGAAAGCGCGCGAATGTCTCCGTACAGCCGCGGGTTAGACTCCGGACGATGCTGCATCTCGCCTCGCGTTCCCCTCGACGCTCCGAACTGCTGTCCCGCCTGGGATACACGTTCGGCACCCTCGAGCTCGACATCCCCGAACACCGCGGGCCTTCCGAAGGTGCGGGCGACTATGTGCGCCGCGTCGCCCGCGAAAAGGCCGGCGCGGGCCTGTTGCAGGTGATGGCAACGCCCGGCGCGGTCGTGCTCGGCGCCGACACCGAAGTGGTGCTCGGCGATGAAGTCTTCGGCAAGCCGCGCGATGCCGACGATGCCGCCGCGATGCTCCGCCGCCTCTCCGGCCGCACCCACCAGGTGATTTCCGCCGTCAGCGTGGTCAGCGCCGGACGCGAAGCGCAGGTGGTCTCCGAATCGCAGGTGACCTTTGCCACGTTGTCGGACGAGGACATCGCGGCCTACCTTGCCAGTCACGAATGGGACGGCAAGGCCGGTGCCTACGGCATCCAGGGGCGCGCGCAGGTGTTGATCGCGCACCTGGCCGGCAGCTTCTCCGGCGTGATGGGCCTGCCCATGTACGAAACCGCGCGCCTGTTGCGCGAATTCGGGATCGCGCCGTCGACCGGGGGGGCACGCGCATGAGCGAGGAAATCCTGGTCAACGTCACCCCGCGCGAAACCCGCGTGGCGGTGGTCGAGAACGGCATGCTGCAGGAGCTGCACATCGAACGCGGCTGGCGGCGCGGCGTGGTCGGCAACATCTACAAGGGCCGCGTGCAGCGCGTGATGCCCGGGATGCAGGCGGCCTTCGTCGACATCGGCCTGGACCGCGCCGCATTCCTGCATGCCAACGACATCGTGCGCGCCTCGACGCTGCCCGCGGTCGCCGGCGAAGACGCCCCGCTGCCGCCCGCGCAGACGCGCCCGATCCTGGAGCTGTTGCGCGAAGGCCAGGACGTCGTCGTCCAGGTGGTCAAGGACCCGATCGGCAGCAAGGGTGCGCGCCTGACGACGCAGCTTTCGATTCCTTCGCGCTATCTCGTGCTGCTGCCGCAGTCGCGGGTGGTCGGCGTGTCCTCGCGCATCGAAGACGAAACCGAACGCGCACGGCTGAAAAGCCTCGTCGCCGAATTCGCCGGCGGCAGCGAGCAGGGCTACATCGTGCGCACCAACGCCGAAGGCCAGCCGGCCGAAGCGCTCGCCGAAGACATCGCCTATCTCAGCCGCGTGTGGGCCCTGGTGGAAGACCAGCAGGGCACGACGAAGGTCGGCGCCTGCATCTACGAAGACCTCAACCTGCCGCTGCGCGCGGTGCGCGACCTGATCCGCCGCGACGTGGAAAAGGTGAAGGTCGATTCGCGCGAAACCTGCGAACGCCTGCAGACCTTCGCCGCGCAATACATGCCGGGCCTGGCCGAAAAGATCGAACCCTACAGCGGCGCGCGCCCCATCTTCGACCTGTACGGCGTCGAAGACGAGATCCAGCGCGCGCTGGAAAAAGAGGTGCCGCTGAAGTCCGGCGGTTACCTGGTCATCGACCAGACCGAAGCGATGACCACCGTGGACGTGAACACCGGTTCCTTCCTCGGTCAACGCAATCTCGAGGAAACCGTTTACCGCACCAACCTCGAAGCAGCGCAGGCGGTGGCCCGCCAACTGCGCCTGCGCAACCTCGGCGGCATCATCATCATCGACTTCATCGACATGACCGACGCCGAGCATCGCCGCCAGGTGCTGCGCACGCTCGAGAAGTCGCTGACCAAGGACCACGCCAAGACCACGGTGTACGACTTCTCCCCGCTGGGCCTGGTGGAGATGACGCGCAAGCGCACCGTCGAATCGCTCGAGCGCCAGTTGTGCGAGCCCTGCCACGAATGCGGCGGCCGCGGCACGCTCAAGACCTCCGAGACGGTGACCTACGAAATCTTCCGCGAGATCACGCGCGCGGTGCGCCAGTTCGAAGCGGCGCGCCTGCTGGTGATCGCCTCGCCGAAAGTCGTCGCGCGCATCACCGACGAAGAAAGCGCGGCGGTGGCGGAGTTGGAAGAGTTCCTCGGCAAGTCGATCCGGTTCCAGGCGGACGAGCAGTATCTGCAGGAGCAGTTCGATGTCGTGCTGCTCTGACGACACCGGATCGCGCTAGATGCCGACGCCTTTTCGACGCAGGATGCGGCACGCACGGCGCTTCGTCGGCTATGGCGCGCTGGTGGCCGTCATCTTCGTCGCCTTGCTGGTCGGCCTTGCGAAGCAGCTGTTGCCGCTCGCCGAACGACATCCCGACCGCATCGCCGCATGGCTGAGCGAACGCGCCGGACGTCCGGTGCATTTCGCGAAAGTCGAAACGCAATGGACGCGGCGTGGACCGTTGTTGCGGCTCGACGACCTGCGCCTGGGCGACGGCGCGCAATCGATCCTCATCGGCGATACCGAAATGCTGGTCTCGCTCTACGGCGGGCTGTTGCCGGGCGGGACGTTCTCCGAGTTGCGCCTGCGCGGCCTGGATCTCACGGTGGAACGCGCGGCCGATGGCTTCTGGTCGGTGCGCGGTTTGCCCGGGCAGCAGACCGAAGGCGGCGATCCCTTCGCGGCGCTCGAACGCCTGGGCGAGTTGCAGATCATCGGCGGGCGTTTGCATGTCGTCGCACCGACGCTCGGCATCGATGCGACCGTGCCGCGCATCGACCTGCGCCTGCGCGTGGAAGGCAACCGCATCCGCAGCGGCATGCGTGCATGGATGCAGCCGAACGTCTCGCCGCTCGATGCCGCGCTGGATTTCGACCGCAAGCTCGGCGACGGCCAGGCCTACGCCGGCGCGGTGAAGGCCGACCTCGGCGCGTGGGCGCCGCTGCTGCACGTGCTCGGCGTGGAAGCGCAGTCGGGCCACGGGCGCGCGCAGGCCTGGGCGCAATTGCGCGGGCATCGCGTGGCTTCGATCATCGCCGACGCCAAGCTCGACGATGTCGCGCTGCGCGGCGCCCCCTTGCGCGATGCGAGCGGCGTGCGCGTGCCGCAGGCGCGGTTCGGCCACGTGGAATTGCGTGCGCGCCTGAAACACAACGGCGGCGAATGGCGCTTCGATGCGCCGAAGTTGCTGATCCACACCGACAACAGCCAACAGAAACTCGACGGGCTGCTGCTGGTCGGTGGCACGCGCTTCGGCATGCGCGCCGAACGCGTCGACGCCGGCCCCTTGCTCGCGGCCGCCGCGCTCAGCGATCGCATGGACGCAGGTTTGCGTCGCTGGATCCTGCTCGCGAAACCGCAAGCGTTGCTGCAACAGGTGGAAGTCGTCGGCATGCACGACGGTGCGTTGCAAGCGCACGGCACGCTCTCCGGCGTGGGCTTCGCGCCCGTTGGCAATTCACCGGGCCTGCGCCAACTGGCGGGCGAAGTGATCGGCGATGCCGACGGCTTGGTGTTCACCGCCGACCCGAAATCCACCGTCGACTTCGACTGGCCGGCCGGCTTCGGCGTCGTGCATCCGGTGACGCTCGCCGGCCGCATCGCGCTGTGGCGCGAAGGCGCGGGCTGGCGCGTGGGCACCGATGGCTTCCGCGTGCGCGGCCGCGATTTCGGCGTGCATGCGCGCGGCGGCATGTGGTTCCAGAACGATGGCACGCGGCCTTGGATCGACTTCGCCGTGGATCTCGATCCGACCCTGCTGCCGACGGGCAAGGGATTCCTCGTGCGCCACCTGATGCCCGATGCGACGGAGCATTGGCTCGACGCTGCGCTCGTCGGCGGTTCGTTGAAGAACGGCCATGCGATCGTCTCCGGCGATCTCGACGACTGGCCCTTCCTGCACAACAACGGCCTGTTCCGTGCCGATGCCGAGCTCGACGACGCGACCGTGAAATTCTCGCCCGACTGGCCCGCGACCGAACACATGTACGGTCCGATCAGCTTCGTCGGCAACGGCTTCTCGGTCGAAGGCAAGGCGACGCTCGCGGGCGTGGACATCCCGCACATCCGCGCGGGCATCCCGGATTTCAGCAAGTCCGAGTTGTACGTGCAGGCGCAAGGTTCGAGCGATGCATCGAAGCTCGTGAGCCTGTTGCAGCACAGCCCGCTCAACAAGGAAAACGGCGAAACGCTCTCCAACATCGAAGCCAGCGGCCCCGCGGACGTCACCTTCGACATGCTCCTGCCGCTGCATTCGCCGCACGCGGTGGGCCGCACGAAGGGGACGGTCGAACTCAAGGGCGCGCGCCTGCGCGAAAAGCGCTGGGATCTCGCATTCGAAGACGTGCGCGGCAAGGCCGATTACGGCGATGGCGGTTTCGCTGCCAACGCCTTGACGGTGCTCCACGAAGGACAGCCAGGCACGCTCGGCCTGCGCGCGGGCACGGCGTTCGTGCGCGACAAGGCGCAGGCCTTCGAAGCCGACATGCAGGTGACGATGGAGGCGAAGGCACTCATCGATCGCGCGGGCAACCTGGGCTGGTTGCGCTCCTACCTGGAGGGGCGCTCGCCGTGGACGGTGTCGCTCGCGTTGCCGAAGGCGAGTGGTTCGAGCGCATCGCCGACGAAACTCACGCTGCGCTCCACGCTCGTCGGCACCACGCTCGACCTGCCGGCGCCGCTGCACAAGGCGACGAATACCGCATTGCCCGCGACGATCGAAGCCGATCTTCCGCTCGGCGAAGGCGAAGTGCGCGTCGGATTCGCGAACATCCTGGCGCTGCGCGCGCGCACGCGTGGCGATCAGACCGGATTGCGCGTGGTGGTCGGCAGCGATCGCGTCGACGAAGCGCCGCCGGCCTCGGGCCTGGTCGCAACGGGACATGCGCCGTCGCTGGACCTCATCGATTGGATCGGCCTGGCCGAAAGCGGCAAGGGCGGTGGCGACGGGAAGGGCGGCGGCGGATTGCCGCTGCGTCGCATCGACGTGCGCACCGACAAACTGATGTTGCTCGGCGGCGTGTTTCCCGATGCGCGCGTGCAGGTGACACCCGCCAACAACAACGCGAGCAGCGTCGTGGTCAGCGGCCCCGCGCTTGCGGGCACCGCGACCGTGCCCGATGCGCAGGGCGCGGCGATCACCGGCCGCATGGACCGCGCGTATTGGCATTCGCCGGCGAAACCCGCGAATGCACCCGCCACACCGCCGGTGCCCGATGCGCATCCGATCGATCCGGCGTCCATTCCCGCGCTTTCCTTCGACGTCGCCGACCTGCGCATCAACGCGATGTCGCTCGGCACGGCAGTCATCCGCACGCGGCCGACCGCGACCGGCATGCGCTTCGACACGATGCAGGCGCAGTCCGACCAGCACAAGATCGCGGTGACCGGCGATTGGAGCGGCATGGGCGCGGCGGCGCGCACGCGCGTGGGCCTGCAGATCCAGAGCGAAGACTTCGGCAAGTTGATGGATGGCTTCGGCATGGCGGGCCAGTTGGCGAGCGGGCAGGGCACGGCGAAGTTCGATGCGACCTGGCCCGGAGCGCCGCGCGAGTTCGGCGCGCGCGGCGTCGACGGCACGCTGGCGCTGGACGTGAAGGAAGGCACGCTGCTAGAAATCGAACCGGGCGCGGGCCGCGTGCTCGGCCTGCTGAGCCTGGCGCAACTTCCGCGGCGACTGCTGCTGGACTTCCGCGATTTCTATTCCAAGGGCCTGGCGTTCGATCGCATCGACGGCCACGTGCGCCTGTCGCAGGGCAAGGCGCGCACCGACGACCTCACCATCGACAGCCCCGCCGCGCAGATCGAGATCCGCGGCGCCGCCGACCTGCAGGCGCAGACCTTCGACCAGACCGTCGAGGTCGTGCCGCGCGCGGGCAACCTGTTGACCGTTGCCGGTGCCGTCGTCGGCGGCCCGGTGGGCGCGGCCATCGGCGCGGCGGCCAATGCGGTGCTGAAGAAGCCCATCGGCCAATTGACCGCCAAGACCTACCACGTGACCGGCCCCTGGAAAGATCCGAAGGTCGAAGTCACCAAGAAATCCGCACCGCAGGGGCGGTCGAGCGCATCGGCCGACGATTCCCCGAACGGATGAGCCGCCGCAGGCGGTTGCGTCACGCGTGTTGCATCACCATCTGAGTCTGCGTCACCGACGCACTTATTCTGGATCGCCCATGACCCTGCCGCTGAAGATCGCCGAAAACCGCCTGCTCGTCCCCGCCGGCCTCGCCACCGGGGCGCTCGATACGGCTTTCGGCGCGTTGCTCGGGCCCGGTATCGACTTCGGCGACCTGTATTTCCAGCACGCGCGTCGCGAGAGTTGGACGATGGAAGACGGCATCGTCAAGGACGGCGCGCATGCCATCGAACAAGGCGTCGGCGTTCGCGCGATCTCCGGCGAGAAAACCGGCTTCGCGTATTCCGACGAGATCGACACGCCTGCGCTGATCGAAGCGGCGAAATCCGCGCGTGCGATCGCACGTGATGGCTCGTCCGCCTCGCCGCGCGCGCTGGTGCCCGGCACCGGTCGCAGCCTGTATTCGTCCGACGATCCGATCGACGGCATGGCCAACGGAGAAAAAGTCGAAGCCCTGCGCGAGATCGATCGTTTCCTGCGCGCCGCCGATCCGCGCGTGAAGCAGGTGATGGTGTCGCTGGCCGGTGGCGTCGACACGGTGCTCGTCGCGCGCAGCGACGGCGTGCTCGCCGCCGACGTGCGTCCGCTCGTGCGCCTCAACGTGCAAGTGATCGTCGAACACAACGGCCGCCGCGAAAGTGGTTACGCGGGCGGTGGCGGGCGCTATTCCTACGCCGAACTGCTGGCGGACGGGAAGCCGCAACATTTCGCGCGCGAAGCCCTGCGCCAGGCACTCGTCAATCTCGAAGCGATCGATGCGCCCGCGGGCCTGATGCCCGTCGTGCTCGGCAACGGATGGCCCGGCGTGCTGTTGCACGAAGCCGTCGGCCACGGGCTGGAGGGCGACTTCAACCGCAAGGGCACGTCCACTTACGCGGGCCGCATGGGCCAGCGCGTCGCTTCGCCGGGCGTCACCATCGTCGACGACGGCACGCTGCCCAATCGCCGCGGTTCGCTCAACGTCGACGACGAAGGCACGCCGACGGCCTGCACGACGCTGATCGAAGACGGCGTACTCGTCGGCTACATGCAGGACACGCACAACGCGCGCCTGATGGGCATGCAGCCCACCGGCAACGGCCGCCGCGAATCCTTCGCGCACCTGCCCATGCCGCGCATGACCAACACCTACATGCTCGCCGGCGACCACGACCCCGAGGAAATGATCCGCTCGGTGAAGAAGGGCCTGTACGCGGTGAACTTCGGCGGCGGGCAGGTCGACATCACCAGCGGCAAGTACGTGTTCTCCGCGACCGAGGCCTATCTGATCGAAGACGGCAAGATCACCGCGCCGGTGAAGGGCGCCACCCTGATCGGCAACGGCCCGGAAACGATGCAGCGCGTGAAGATGATCGGCAACGACCTCGCGCTCGACGAAGGCGTGGGCGTGTGCGGCAAGGACGGGCAGAGCGTGCCGGTCGGCGTCGGGCAGCCGAGCCTGTTGATCGACCAACTGACGGTGGGTGGAACGCAGGCGTGAGCGGCTTACGCGCCCTCGTCGTCTTCCGGTTCGGCCTGCATCGCTTCGCGTACGACCTGGAAGATCTCGCGGAACGCACGCGGCGGCTTGTTGCGATTCCGTTCCTCGATCGCATTGCGCACCAGCGTGCGCAGGCGCTGGCGGTCGGATTGCGGAAACGCGTCGAGGAATTCGGCCAGGGCTTCGTCGCCGCCGTCGATCAGGCGCTCGCGCCAGGCTTCGACGCGATGCATTTCGGCCACTTCGCGCCGCGACGCCTCGCCCTTTTCGTCGAGCGCATCGCGCAGCGCGTCCAGCGTTTCTTCGTCTTCCCGGCGCATTTGCTTGGCCAGGAATTGCAGTTGCCGCTTGTGCGCGATGTGCGAGGTGATGCGGCGCGTCTCGAGGATGTGCGGCATCAGGCTGTCGGGAATCGGCAGCTTCGCCAGCTGGGCGTCGCTCAGCACCGCCAGCTTGCCGCCCAGTTCCAGCACGTCCAGCGCCGCGCGGCGCTGTTCGCTGCGGCTGGGGCTGTAGAACTCACCGGTTTGATCGTCCTTCCCGCGCATCGCCCGATCCCTGCCTTTGTTCGCTTTCAAGGATAGACCATTGGACAACGCCCCCCTGTCGACGGCCGGTCAGGCCTCCTCCCGCGACGAGAGCGTCGCCCGCATGGGCGTGCTGTCGGACATCGCACGCCAGTTGCTCGACCGTTGCCGCGCCGCCGGCGCCTCCCAGGCCGAGGTCTCCTGCTCGCAGGAGCACGGCCTCAACGTCAACGTCCGCATGGGCGCGGTGGAAACCGTCGAATCCACGCGCGACCGCGGGATCGCGGTCACCGTGTATTTCGGCAAGCGCAAGGGCAGCGCGAGCACGGCCGACCTGCGCGAGGAAAGCCTGGCCTCCACGGTCGAGCAGGCCTGCGCGATCGCGCGGCACACCGAGGACGACGAGGCCTCGGGCCTGGCCGATCCCGAATTGATGGCGAAGGACCTGCGCGAATTCGATGCCTGGCATCCCTGGGAGATCGACGCCGACCGCGCGCTCGACATCGCGCTGGCGTGCGAGCAAGCCGGCCGCGACCAGGATGCGCGCATCGAGAACAGCGACGGCGCGTCGGTCGGCAGCAGCGAATCGCTCGGCGTGTATGCCAACTCGCACGGCTTCGTCGGTGCCGAACGCAGTACGCAACACACGATCGGTTGCGCGTTGATCGCCGGCCGCGGCGACCAGATGCAGCGCGACGGTTGGTATACGACGGCGATTTCCGCCGACGACCTGGAATCGGCGGCATCCGTCGGGCGCCGTGCGGCCGAACGCGCGGCCTCGCGTCTTGCGCCGCGGTCCTTGCCGACGGGCGAGGTGCCGGTGTTGTTCGCGGCCGAAATCGCGCGTTCGCTGGTCGGGCACTTGTTGGGCGCGGTCTCTGGCGGTGCGTTGTATCGGCGCGCGAGTTTCCTGGTCGATTCGGTGGGCACGCAGTTGTTCCCCGATTGGTTCTCCATCGCGGAAGATCCGTTCCTGATGCGCGGCTTCCGTTCGGCGTCCTTCGATTCGGAAGGCGTGGCGACGCGCGCTTCGTCCCTGGTCGACGGCGGTGTGCTGCAGCGCTACGTGCTCGGGAGTTATTCGGCGCGGAAGCTCGGTTTGCAGACGACGGCGAATGCCGGCGGCGTGCATAACCTGCAGGTGCGCGCGAATGCGGGCGATTTCGACGCGTTGGTCGGCGGAATGCAGCGCGGGCTGCTGGTCACCGAGTTGATGGGGCAGGGCGTGAACGCGGTGACGGGCGATTATTCGCGCGGTGCGGCGGGGTTCTGGGTCGAGGATGGCGAGGTGAAGTTCGCGGTCGACGGGATCACGATTGCGGGGAACCTGAAGAAGATGTTCTCGGCGATTGAAGCCGTGGGATCGGATGTGGATCCGCGCTCGCATATTCGATGCGGGTCGATTCTTGTTGGGCGGATGACGGTGGCTGGCGAGTAAGAGCGCTACTCCATCATTGGCGCGTCGCCCGAACGTGTGAAGTTCCAAATTTTTTTGGGAAAAAATTTGAAACTCCCCACGCTGGGGCATCACCTTGCGAGTCGCTTCGTTCAAGGGGCTTTCGCCCGAGCCGTCATTGGGGCCTGCAAAGCAAGCTTTGCAGGGAGCCGATCATTGTCGTGAAAAGCGCGCGCTACTTGGCAACCGGCGCCGCCGGCGCAGGCTCGTCCGACGGATGATCGACGATGTATTGCCACCGCCCGTCGATCTTCTTCTGCACATCGACATACCGGCCGCGCTCCACCGACTCCGCACCGGACTTCTTGTCGACAAGCGTGATCGCATACGTCCCCCACGCCACGCGCGTATCGCCCATCGCTTCCTGCCCGATCTCGGATAGCGTGGCGTCCTTGACCGTCATGGCCGCCATGTAACCCGCGAATCCGTCCTTGATCGCCGCGCGCCCCTTGGCCATCGGCCCGCCCGGGAACCAGATGACCGCGTCATCGGCATAACAGGCCGCGACCTTGTCCGCGTCATTGGCCTTCATCCCCGCCAGGAAGCAGTCTCCGGCCGACATCGGCTCGGCAGCCACCGCCACTCCCGACGCCAAGGCAAGCCCACACGAAAACAACACGGCGCCCATTCGGTTTCGTGCACGCATTGCGGCATCTCCACTAATAGCGGGCCCACCGCCCGCAACAAGCTCTACGCCAGCCCCATCCGACAGCGGCCATGAAGGCAGGCTCTGGCCGTGCCGAAAACGATCAGCTTCCTGCAAAGCGCGCTTTGCAGCCCCCAAAGATCGCTCGGGCGAAAGCCCCCTGATCGAAGCGACCCGCAAGGTGATGCCCCAGCGTTGTGAGTTTCAAATTTTTTTCCCAAAAAAATTTGGAACTCACAACGTTCGGGCGACGCGCCAATCGGTTTCGAGCGGGCCTTACTACACAAACAAAAAGGGCGACGCTTCCGCGCCGCCCTTTCAGTTCGCCATTAGCGAATATCAGTTGATCAACCGCAGCGTGAACGGATAACGATAAGCCGTCCCTTCATTCGCCTTGATGGCAGCGCTGCTCGTCAGCACCAACCCCGCCACCCCGATCAGGACCCTCAACACGAACCCGATGACCACGAGGATCAGGATCGCCCACACCCCCATCGCGATCGTCACAGTGATCTGGAAATTGAGCGCCTCCTTGGACTGATTGTCGCCGAAGGGCATCGTCTCCTTCTTGACCAACCAGATCACCAAC